>CACWXP010000024.1 GCA_902764875.1 uncultured Eubacteriales bacterium | reverse complement strand
GAAGCACGGAAACTATCCGTAGAAGGCTCATTCGGGTGATGACTCGGATGAAAAAAGTGTTGATTCTACTGAATTTGTTACTTGACAAAATGGGGAGGAATTCACAAGCTAAGCGAGGTCCGTTTCAACATTCCCATGAAAGACGGGAAAGAGGACTATATGTCCCCCTGGACGTTCACCAGCGACGACGGCCGGTTTGAAATGAACTTCGAGCCGGTCATGGATCGCGCCGCAAAAATCGATCTGAAGCTGATTGCTTCCGATCAGCATCAGGTGTTCGGGAAGTTCTCCGGCACGGCGGTTCTGGATGACGGCCGAAAGCTGGAAATTCGGAATCTCATGGGCTTTGCGGAAAAAGTCCGGAACAAATGGTAAAGGAATGGAATAGGTCGCTTGAACCTGCCGGTTCAGTTGAACCGGCAGCTTTTTATATTGTCCGGTTACACAAACACAGCATCAAACCGGATGCTGAAAAGAAATTGCTTCCTTCAAGGTTCGTTAAAGCTTCGTCCGGTAGAATGTGCCCGTAAGAAAGGAGGGGATCTCCCCATGAAACGTGTTTATCGCATTGTACTTACAGCCTTGATGGCTATTCTGATGATCACCCTGTCCGTGTCCCTGGGCTCGGCAGAAAGCGCCACCTCCATTTTTACAGCGGACGAGCAGTTTACCGACCGCGATCTGGAACAGACCGCGGATCTGTCCGAAGCGGTATATTACTCCGTCTCAAGCGGACAGGATATCACCATCACCTCCGCCGGCGTATATGTGCTCAGCGGCGAGGCATCCAACGTGACCGTCTATGTGGAAGCCGGAAAGGACGACAAGGTTCAGCTGGTTCTGGATGGCGTATCCGTCACGAACGAAAGCTTCCCTGTGATCTACGTGAAGAGTGCGGACAAGGTGTTTGTCACAACAAGCGCCGACAGCACTCTGACCGTCACAGGAACGTTTGTTTCCGACGGAAACGCCAACACCGACGGCGTCATCTTTTCCAAAGCCGACCTGACGCTGAACGGAACCGCAACCCTGACCGTCTCTTCCACAGATAACGGCATCGTCGGAAAGGACGATCTGAAGATCACTGGTGGCACCTATGTCATCACCGCCTCCTCCAAGGCCATCGAATCCAACGATTCCATCCGGATCGCGGACGGCGTTCTGTACCTGACCGCCGGCACCGATGGTCTCCATGTCGAAAACGATGAGGACGCTTCGAAAGGGTATATCTATATCGGCGGCGGCAGCCTGACGATCACCGCCGGTGACGATGCGATCCACGCCACCACCGTCGTGCAGACGGATGGAGGAACCATAGCCATCACCGCCGCGGAAGGCATTGAAGCCACTTATATCCAGTTCAATGCAGGCACCATCAGCATCCAGGCTTCCGACGATGGCGTCAATGCCGCCTACAAATCCTCCGCTTATACGCCCACGGTGGAAATCAACGGCGGCGAGATCACCGTCTCCATGGGCGCCGGCGACACAGACGGCATTGATTCCAACGGCAATATCATTGTGAACGGCGGCACGGTCAGCGTAACCGGAAACAGCACTTTCGACTATGACGGAACGGCCCAGTACAACGGAGGCACTATCATTATCAACGGCCAGCAAGCTTCCTCGATCCCCAACCAGATGATGGGCGGCAGAGGCGGCTTTGGCGGCGGAAACGGTGGTTTCGGCGGTGGTGGCCGTGGCGGAAGAGGTGGCTGGTAATATGAAGAAAAGCTCTGTAGTGCAGAAACTCCTGATCGATGTCGTGTGTGCTGGCCTTGCGCTTGTCCTTTTCGCCCTGTTTCATCATGTGCTGCCCCGGCAGCAACAGAGTCTCGGCATCACGGTCAGCAACTCGGTTTCATCGGAAAAGATCACCGAGTCAAATGTTACACCTACTCCGGAGGCCGCCGGGATCATCGCTTCCGCGAGCATCAATGACGTGTCTTTCCCGTCCGCATCCGGTAGCCAGCAGAGCAGCATTCAGCAAAGCAGCCGTAGCGACCGGCAGACCAGCAGCGGCCGCGGCAGCCGGAGCGGTAGGGGCAGCAAAAACGGTGGCATGAACAGCAAGGGCGGCAGTGCGCTGGAAGAAGACGCGGTTACGGATGTAAATGCAGATACCATTGCCGCAGAAGCATCCGACACCGCCATCAGCGACAAGTTCGCCGACAAGTATACCGATACGATTATTGTAACGGAAAACAGTTACTCCAGTCCGGATATCTCGGTCACCGTGACCGAAGAGACCCTCGGGCAAACCACGTATTACCTGGCGGATATCTATGTGCGGGATATCACCTGCTTCCAAACCGCCCTGGCCAATGACACTTACGGTTCCGGCTTCCGGGACAGCATTGAGGACATGGCGCTGCTGAACAATGCCCTCCTGGCTGTCAACGGAGATTACTATGGGAATACCAATGAAGGCGTGGTCATCCGCAACGGCGTTATCTACCGGGCCAACAGCACAAACTGTGATGTGTGCGTGCTCTATTATGACGGAACCATGCGGGTCATGCCGGGTTCTTCCTTCTCCGTGGAGGAAGCCGTAGAACAGGGAGCCTGGCAGGCCTGGACCTTCGGCCCTGCCCTGCTGAACACCGACGGCAGCGTGCTGACGTCCTTTGCCAGCACCAACCGGATCATCTCCGCCAACCCCCGCACAGCCATCGGTTATTACGAGCCGGGTCACTACTGCCTGATAGTGGTGGACGGCCGCGGAGAATCTGCCGGTATCACCCTGCCGGATCTGAGCCGCCTGTTCTATGACCTGGGCTGCAGGGCAGCCTATAACCTGGATGGGGGCAATTCCTCCGTCATGGTATGGAATAACGAAGTCATCAACAATCCGTCCGGCGGCGGACGGGAAAGCAGCGACGCGTTGCTGATCGCGGAGGTGAATGCAGATGAATAAAGCGGAATCACTCCTGACGCATCTGACGGTCATACTGTCCCTGATGTTCGTGGTGTTCCTGATCCTGGATCAGTTCAATCCCATGATGAACTTTATCGATAACGATGCTTCCCGCTGGCTTCTTTTCGCTCTGTGTCTGAGCAGCATTCTCCGAAGTATTCTGTGTTGGAGGCACTCCGGACGCGAAGAAGCCGGCGAAGAAAGGAGCTGACAGGTATGGAAGAAAGCTTTGCTAGAGTGGAAACCAAGTATCTGCTCTCCGCCGCCCAGGCAGAAGCCCTGGAGTGCGGGCTCATGCAGCAGGGTTTCAGCCGGTCTGATTTCGGAAGTTCCCGGGTCCAAAGCCTCTACTATGACACGGAGGATTTTGCCCTGATCCGCGCCTCCCTGGAGCGTCCTGCCTACAAGGAGAAGCTCCGGCTGCGCGCGTACGGAGAGCCTGGAACGCTTTCCGCGTCCTTCCTGGAAATCAAAAAAAAGTACCGGGGCGTGGTGTACAAGCGGCGCACGACCCTGACCCTGCGGGAAGCCATGGAAGGCCTTGCCGCAGGCTGGCTGCCGGAATCGACGGGCCAGGTAGGCCGTGAAATTCTATGGATGAACAGCCGATACAGTCTGCAGCCCGCATCCGTCATCTCCTATGACCGGGATGCCTGGTTCAGCAAAAAGGAGCCCGGGGTGCGCATCACCTTTGACCGGAACCTGTCTTTCCGGGATTGGGCCCTGGATCTGAACAGCCGGGATCCCGGAATCTTCCTTATTCCCGCAGATCAGCGGCTGATGGAGATCAAAACAGGCGGGCATCTTCCGCTGTGGCTTGTTTCCCTGCTGCGGGAGGCGGATGTTCACCGGACGCATTTTTCCAAATATGGCCTGGCTTATCAGCGGTATATCCGCTCTGAAAGCGGCAGAAAAGAAAGGAACGATGAAAAATGTTCACCAGTATCTTTGTTAATGGGAGCCTGACGGCGGGAAGCGTATTCCTGTCGCTGGGATTGGCTCTGCTCCTGGGTTTTGCCGGAGCGCTGTATTACACGAAAAGAAATAGTACTGCCACCCGTTCCTTTGCGTTCACCCTGGCCCTGCTCCCGGTCATTATCACAACAGTGATCATGGTCGTAAATGGCAATTTGGGCGCCGGCATCGCGGTTGCGGGTTCCTTCAGTCTGATTCGCTTCCGTTCGGTCCAGGGAAGCGGCCAGGAAATTATGGCAATCTTCCTTGCCGCGGCGGTAGGTCTGTGCCTTGGCGCCGGCTACGTCCTGGTAGCATGTCTGCTGATGGCCGTGTGCATTCTTTTCCATGCGCTCCTATCGGTCTCCGGATTCGGCCGGGCGGCGGAAAACCAGCGGGAATTGCGCATCTCTTTGCCGGAGAGTCTGGATTATGAAGGCCTGTTCGACGATCTGCTGGACGCCTATTTCGCCTCCTGTGAGCTGATTCGTGTGCGGACGGTGGAGATGGGAACGGCTTATCAGCTGATCTATCGCGGCGTCCTGCGCGATGTAAAAGAAGCAAAGCAATTCCTGGATGCTGTCCGGGAGCGCAACGGCAACCTGCCTGTCGCGTTGGGGCGTGTAGCGGACGTCCGGGGTGAAATGTGAAAAAGATCCTTCTGCGGTTCCTGTTCGCAAGTCTCGCAGCCTTCAGTGTCCTGGCTGTCTGTTCTAAAAGCTCTTTTCTCTATCCCATGAACGACTGGGTGGATGTGAATTGCTTTTTCACCGTAGGCCGTGGCATCCTCCACGGCCTGGTTCCCTACCGGGATCTGTATGAGCAAAAGGGCCCCCTGATCTACTTTCTCTTTGCCCTGGCCGGGCAGATCTCGGAGTCCTCCTTCCTTGGCGTCTGGCTTTTGGAGGGACTTTGCTTCTCCTGGTTTCTCTACCTGGGCGGCCGGATCACGGAGCTTCTCTCAGGCCGGAAGAACGCATTCTGGGTTTCCGCTGCGTTGTTGGGCATCCTGATTCCCGTCACGCCGGCTTTTTCCCACGGTTCAAGCGCCGAAGAGTTTTTCCTGCCGGTGCTGGCGCTGGGGCTGCTGATCGTGCTGAAAGCAATGCGCGAAAAAAGGCCGCTCGTAAACCGCGAAGGGTTTGTTCTGGGCCTTTGTACAGCAGCAGCGCTGTGGACGAAATATACCTTCTGCGGTTTGTTCGCCGGGCTGGCTTTCGCTGTGATCGCATGGTATCTGTTCACCGGAAAGGCCCGGCGGCTGCTTCCGCTGATTGGCGTCTTCCTGCTGGGGGTTCTGGCACTGTCCGCCGCCGTGGTTGGTTGGTTTGCCCTGAAAGGAGCCTTGCCGGATCTGTGGCAGGCGTATTTCGTCAACAATCTGACCCAATATACGCAAAATATCCGGAGCGGTCATTATGACGCACCGCTGCCCAACCTGCTCAACAATCTTTCCTGGTCCCTTCCAGGGGTGCTTGGTCTCCTCTGGATGACGGTCCGTATTAAGAAACATGGGTGGGAGGTGCTGGCAGGGTGGCTGAGCGCGGTATGCCTCTTTGTTTTCACTTACTGGAGCGGCCGCCGCTATCCCTATTACGCACTGGTGCTGGCTGTGTTCGCACCCTTCGGTCTGGCTGGTGCTGCATCGGCAGCCGCCTGGGTCCTGAAACGCGTAAAGCCTGCCGTAAAGAGCATCGCAGTCGCCGCGCTGGCCTGTCTGCTGCTGCCGGCCGGCCCTTTGATCGCTCTGCAGGCAAGTCCCAATGCCTATCTGGTGGACTATCGCCGGGAGGATCTGCCCCAGTATCGCTTTGCGGAAATCATCACCCAATGCGAAGACCCGTCTCTGCTGAATTACGGTTTCCTGGACGGCGGATTCTATTTCGCTTCCAGCGTCCTTCCCTCCGATCCTTATTTCTGTACACTGAATATCGATCTTCCGGAAATGGACCAGGCCCTGAGGAAAAGCTTCCTGGAAGGAAAAACAGCCTTTGTTGTCACGCGGTCACAAAAGCTGAAGGGCAGCAGCAACTACACCCTGGTGGATGAAGCGGATCTTCCGTTTGAAGGCAGAACCTGGCACTATTATCTGTATCAGCGTAAATAAGAACTGTATCATGAAAAAAAACCGGTTCGTCGGAATAGCCCGTCGAACCGGCTCATTATTTCGATCAGTCGCGCATGAATCTTGCCTGGCGTTCCACCGTCTCCGGGTGGATGGCCAGCAGTGCCGCCTGTTCCTTGTCGATCTTGCCGTCGCGCAGAAGACGGGCCAGCTCGGTATCCATGGAAAGCATGTCCGCGCCGCCGCCGAAGATGGCGTTGTCGATCTGGTGGGTTTTGCCCTCGCGGATCAGGTTCTGGATGGCGGGGTTCACACACATGACCTCAAACACGGGGTGCAGTTTCCCTTCCTTGGTCAGAATCAGGCGCTGGGAAACCACGGCGCGAAGCACCATGGACAGCTGAGAACGGATCTGGTTCTGCTGGTTGGCCGGGAATGCGTCGATCACACGGTCAATGGTCTTCGCGGCGCCCAGGGTATGCAGCGAGGACAGCAGCAGGTGGCCGGTTTCCGCCGCAGTGATGGCGGTGGAAATGGTCTCGATGTCGCGCATTTCGCCCAGCATGATGACGTCCGGCGCCTGGCGCAGGGCCGCGCGCAGGGCGCGGGCAAAGGTCGAAGCATCTCCGGGCACTTCGCGCTGGCTCACCAGGCACTGCTTGTGGGGGTGCAGATATTCAATCGGGTCTTCAATCGTGATGATGTGACCGCTGCGGGTCCGGTTGATCTTGTCCACAAGGCACGCCAGCGTCGTGGATTTACCGTTGCCGGCAGGGCCCGTCACCAGGATCATGCCGCTGCGGAAATCAGCCAGCCGCATCACAACCTCCGGAATATGGCAGTCCTGCGGATCCGGAATACCGAAGGCAACCACGCGGCAGGTCATGGCCAGAGAACCGCGCTGACGGTACGCGTTGCAGCGGAAGCGGGAAAGATCGCGCACGGCGAAGGAGAAGTCGTCGTCGCCTTCTTCGTGCAGGGTCTCGCGGGTTCTGCCGGCCAGCTCATAGGCCCGGTCCACAAGAATCGCTATGTCGTTGGGCAGCGCCCGGTCCTGGGTGATCGGGATCATCTTGCCGCTGGCTTTGGTCATGATCTGGGAACCGGGAACGACAAATACGTCAGATCCTTTGTATTCAAGCGCTTTTCTCAGGATCTCATCAAGTGTCTCTACCATTCCCAATCTTCCTCCGGTTCGTCAACCTTTAATTTGTAGTTCACCCATTTGGTCCGGGGAGTCCCCGCGGGATCCAGAATCTTCACTTCGCAATTCATCGTCCGGTTGTCAAGGGGTTCGCTCCAGCTCACAATGTCGTCTTCAAGGGTCATGCCTTCCGGCAGGTTCTTCCCCACCAGATCCAGGAACGCCTGACGATCTGTCTGTTCCTTTGCGCAACGCACAACGATCGCGTCCAGTTCCGCCATCCGGCGTTCGCTCTGGTCGCGGAGCTCATACACCTTGGTAATCATCTCCGCGCTGCGGGCTGCAAGGCTGTAGTCGCTCCGCACGCCGACCTGCGCCAGCATGGCCAGCATGCTGAGGGAAAGCACCACAACAATCAGAATCAGGGAAGCAGCGCCCGGTCCAAGGGCAACTTTGCGCTTGTTCACGGACTCACCTCCTTCGGAATATACCGCGTGGAGGGCAGGCTGAACAGATCCTTCCCGTCTCCCTTTCCGTCAATCGTAAATTTGCGCAGAACGCCGTTCTCCGTCTCCTCGTCCTGCTGCGTCACTGTCAGGGTGTATTCTTTTTGCGTCAGGATCCAGCTGTCGTTTTCCTTCGTAAATCCTAGATCCTGCAGCACTTTGTCCGGATCATCCGCTCCGTACAGGTCGTCCGAAATGTTCTCGGCCTCCATGATGGCAAAGTTCATCGCCCTGGCCTGCAGGGATTTGTGCTTCGCGTCGGCGAAGATTTCCACCAGTGTGGTGGATCCCAGCATGAAGAACAGAATCACCAGCAGCAGTTCTACCAGCAGCGCATTGGCGCGGTGTCCTTCTCTCATTTGTCGGCACCTCCCGCGCGCAGGGTCATCCGGATCGTGTTTTCGCTGTCGTCCACAGCTTTCAGGTGAACGGTCAGCACGTTTCCGTTGAGCTCCGGCTCAAATTCTTTCAGTTCACAAAGTGGTTCGCCGTATTTCGGATCAAATTCCAGGTCGTCGCCTGTATAGGTCTCCAGCAGGGAGCCTTCATAGGCGAAAAGCCGCTTGTAGTTGGTTTCGTCGTCGTATTCTTCCACGACGGTCAGAGCGGTAATGCCCCATTTGTCCAGCTTTTCAACCATAACATTGCCGCCGTCCTCGGCCCAGATTGCGCTGCGCACGACGGCGGTCATGATCCTGCCCGTATTGTTTCTCTCCGCGCTGTCAACGGTGCTGCGGTACAGCTGCGCCCCGATGGTCACCAGGAAGGTGCTCAGGCAGGCGAACAGCGACAGCAGCAGCAGGACGAACACGTTCTGAATGGTCTTGGGGGTACTCGCCACATTTTTTCTGCTCACAGATCCGTGTTCCCCCTTTCAACAACCTTGATTGAGGGCATCAGATTCGAAGCAAGCGGTCGGTAATACACCACATAGAGATCTTCATTATAGGACAGATTATAGTGTTGGCGCAGGTAGGAAATATCATCCGGATACATCCCTTCCACCGCATAGCAGGTCAGGGCGGCGTTCTTCACCGCGTCCCGTACGATATCCATTTCCTTTCCGTTTCCTTTACCGGTGATATTGTTGACGAGGAACACGAAGGCAACAATCAGGGCGACGAAAATGAGAATCGCCGCGACGTCTTTTTTATTGATGCTCATCCCGTCCGCTCCTTTCTCCGTGAATTTCAGGTTGTTGTCAAAATCATTACATCGAGCTCAGCACGCCGGCCATCGGCAGCATGACGCTCAGCAGGATGGCGCCGATGACAATGCTCAGCAGGGCCACCAGGGTGGGTTCGACGATGGAGATCAGGTGATCCAGGCCGTCCTCCACCTGTTCCTCATAAATCTCGGCGATCTTTTCCATCACCTGGGGTTCATGACCGGAAGCGGCGCCAACCTTCAGCATACGGTTGTGGAAATCCGCAAACAGGCCGCTCTTGGATACGGCGTCGTTGAAGGTGTCGCCCTTCTTCATTTCTTCGCGGATAAATTTGACCTTTTCCACGGATTCCTCGTCCGCGAGGGCGGCAGGCGCCATCTCCAGGGCGTTTTCCATCGGGAAGCCGCTGGTCATCATCAGGCCCAGAATGCCGGCAACGCGGGAAGCGGACAGCTTCTCTGTCAGCTTCTTCACCGGTGGGAAGAGGTTCTTCAGGAACTTCAGCGTCTTCGAACGGGCCTTGGTCTGCAGCAGGATGTAGATCACGATCGCCGCGATCACAACCAGGGCAATCAGGATCAGTACAGCCCAGCCGGCATAGGTGCCGATGGACATCAGCACGGAACCGCTTCCGCTGGAGCCCACGCCCATGGATTCCAGCACCCGGCGGAATACCGGCAGCACGCGCCACAGCAGAATGCCGATGATAATCACCAGCATCACGCCCAGCACCAGAGGATAGGTAATAGCGCTGACGGCAGCGGACCGGATCCTGCCCTCCCGCTGATAGTACGTGGAAAGACTGATCATGATATCTTCCAGGCGGCCGGTCTGTTCACCGATGTCCACCATTTCGATCATG
Source organism: uncultured Eubacteriales bacterium (assembly GCA_902764875.1). Classification (GTDB taxonomy): domain Bacteria; phylum Bacillota; class Clostridia; order Christensenellales; family Aristaeellaceae; genus Aristaeella. Next base: position 42,029 of record CACWXP010000024.1, on the reverse strand, counting down.
TAGGAAGGCCATTTTTCCTCGTTCTCCTTCATCGCGATGTAAAGAGAACCGGTCTCATCCACAACCTTGTAAAGGTCTGTGTAAGGATGAACCTTCAGGCTCTTATCCTTCATCTCGTCTTCCGCGAGCATCTCGATGCCGTCCCGCAGCGTCATGCCGGAACTCAGCATCAGCGCGATCTGATCGCAGAAGCTGCTCAGCTCTTCAGAGGACATGATGACTTTTTTCTTTTTTCCTCCGATTGCCATTCCTTCTACCTCCACTATCTATATCACTAATCACTACTCACTATCCACTATCCACTATCCACTATCCGTCAGTACCACCGTTCGGTCGTATACGTATCCGTCTTCGAGCTGGCGTTCAGTTCGGCCGTGGGATCAAAGAACTTGTCCTCTCCGTCCACAACGGCCAGCACCCACGCGTGGGGTGTTCCGGAACCCAGGGTACCGATCATCAGCCTGGCGGGTACGCCCTGGCTGCGCAGCATGGCGCAGGTCAGTGCGGAAAGATCCTGACAGATGCCCATCTTCTTCGACCAGCATTCTTCAATATCCGGAAGCATACCGGGCTTCACCGTTACGCTCTTGATAAAATCATAGGAGAAATTGGATACAACATAGTTGCACACGGCTTTGTAGATATCCGCCTGTGCCGTCATATCCTTGCAAAGGTCGCTGGCCACCTTGACGCACTCGGTATCCGCCGTGTAGTTCACGTACTGGTTCGGATACAGGAAACAGCGAAGCTCGTCCTCCATTCCCTTGGGCGAGACCGTCACCTGCCCGACTTCCTTATATTTTTTTCCTTCGACGTTGCGGTAAAGCGTCACCGTATAATTCACCCGGCCGAACTGCAGGGGGTACACTTCAAAGTCGCCGTTGCTGTTGATGTCATAGTTCAGCGCGCTTCCGCCGATGGAAATGCGCAGCTTCATCCGCTTCTTGTCCTGGGCCGTTTTGACCATAATGTAGCCGTCTGCCGAGTTGCTGCTGTCAACCAGCAGTTTTCCGTCCTTCTGGACCTTCGTTCCCGAAGCTTCCGGCATCAGGACTTCCGCGGACGCAAGAAACACCACGCTGATCACCAGGGCAAACACAACAATCAAACCTAGTTTGCCTCGCTTGGCCATCCTGGAGAACATGGCATTTCCCTCCCGCTATTTCCGTCTACAGATACAAATCATACTACCACAACTTTCCTCCATTTGCAACAGTTTTGAAAAATCTGTCAGCCACTTCTTTGAAATTGGTCCGGTAAAAGATGTAAAAAAACTGTTTTTCTCGTGTATTCCGTTTGACTTGCGGGCTTCCCGTGTTTTATCATACACCCATTAATTTAATAGGAAGAAGGGGAGTACGAATGAACGGTGTGCTCGATGCCGTAACAAATGTAAACAACACTGTCAACGGCGTTGTCTGGGGTGTTCCTGCCCTGGCTCTGCTGGCGTCTGTCGGCGTGCTGATGACGGTCCTGACGAAAGTCTTCCAGGTGTCCCATTTCGGTCACTGGATGAAAAAGACCATTGGCGCGGTTTTCAAGGACAAGCACGTCACCTCCCATACCAAAGATAAGAGTATCTCCCAGTTCCAGAGTCTCTGCACTGCCCTGGCCGCCACCGTCGGCACCGGCAATATCGTCGGCGTGTCCGGCGCCATCCTCATGGGCGGCCCCGGCGCCGTGTTCTGGATGTGGGTCATGGCCTTCCTGGGCATGATGACCAACTATTCCGAAAACGTCCTCGGCATCTTCTACCGCCGCAAAAACTCCCAGGGAGAATGGTCCGGCGGCGCGATGTACTATCTCCGCGACGGTCTGGGCTCCAAAAAGGGCTGCGCAGGCATTGGCAAGGTGCTGGCCCTTCTGTTCTCCCTTTTCTGCCTCATCGCCTCCTTCGGCATCGGCAACATGACGCAGGTGAACGCCATCTCCGGCAACATGCAAACCGTCTTCGGCCTCCCCACCTGGGTCACCGGCGCAATCGTCATGATCCTGGTCGGACTGGTCGTAGTCGGCGGCCTGAAGCGTATTGCCGCGGTCACTGAGAAAATCGTCCCTTTCATGGTCATCCTCTATATGGTCGGCACCATTGTCATCTTCTTTATGAATATTTCCCATGTCGGCGCTGTTTTCACCTCCATCTTCAAAAGCGCCTTCGGCATGGAAGCGGCTGCCGGCGGCGTCGTGGGCTACGGCATCAAGCTGGCGATTGAGTGGGGCATGAAGCGCGGCGTTTTCTCCAACGAGGCCGGCCTCGGCTCTTCCGTCATGGTGCATTCCAATTCCAACGTCCGGGAGCCTGTCAAGCAGGGCATGTGGGGCATCTTCGAAGTCTTTGCGGATACCATCGTGGTCTGCACCCTGACCGCCTTCGCGGTGCTTTCCTCCGGCCTGATCAATCTGGATACCGGTAAGCTGGCGGATGCTTTCAGCGGTCTCACGAAGAACGACCTGGTCGCCACCGTGTTCGAGCAGAAATTCGGCGTCGTCGGTTCCGGCTTTATCGCCGTGTCCATCGCCCTTTTCGCGTTCTCAACCGTGCTAGGCTGGAGCCATTACGGCACCAAAGCCTGTGAGTATCTCCTCGGTGAAAAGCGCACCGTCCCCTACCGGATTCTCTTCGTGCTGCTGGTCTTCGGCGGCGCCGTCATGGGCGATAACCTCGCCTGGGATCTGGCGGACACCTTCAACGGTCTCATGATGATCCCGAACCTGATCGGCGTGATCGCCCTTTCCGGCGTAGTGATGAAAATCACAAAGAACTATGTCGACCGCCGCATCCGGGGCAACACAGATCTGAAACCTATGCTCAGCGCCTTCCCGGATATCCAGGAAGAGCAGGAAGCCTCCCTGAAGGCTGCCGATGCCATCGATCCGGATGACGATTAATCCAAATCCCTGTATTTCACCGTGAAAAAGGACTCCGGCACATCCCGCCGGAGTCCTTTTCATATGTTTTTGTCCCTTGTTATTTCAGCACCTTGGCTTCATGCAGGATCCGGCAGATCATCTCTGTCCGGTGCATGATCATGTTTGCCAGCACTTCCGCCGCCGCCGCGGGATCATCAGGATACATCTGCGCCAAAGATTCCCGCCGGGCATTAATCAGTTCGTCAAAGGACATCCTGTCGGCCGCGATCCGCGCCTTCTGCCCTGCTTCCGCGGACAAATACCACGTGTCGTACATCATGTCCAGTTCCAGCAGCCAGTTGCCCTGGGCCCGCAGCCACGCGATCTCCCGTTCTTCGTCCGTCTCCGCCGCTTCCAGCAGGGCCTGGGTCAGCTGGGTGGTCAGCGTATGGCTTTCGCACTGGTCATCCTCCAGATGCACCGGGCCGGCTTCCGTGTACTGCACGTCGCGGCTGCACTTCTTGGCTGCTTTGCCTTTCTTCAGCTCCGTATGGTTTCCTTCGGCGCTGTCGGGCCTGTCTTCCGGTGCGGTGTGCAGTTCATAGCACAGGCCGATGCATTTCTCCATCCGTTCTTCCGCTGCGATCGCCTGGACGTCCTTGTCCTTGCACACCAGCGCCAGCGAAGCCTCCAGCGCGGCCATCTGGTGATCAAAGGCGGCCTGTTCGTTCTCGGCAATGCGTTTTGCTTCGCCTTCGCTGTTCTTCTCCCATTCCTGATAGAGGTTGCCGATTTCCGCGTCCCACAGTTGTGCTGCCGCAGCGTACTCACCGTTTGCAATCAGTTTCTCCGCTTCCTGCGCGGTCTGTGTATGTTCGTCACATTCTTTCAGGTCGCGCTGGGAAACGCCCTCGCCCATCGCCGTCAGCGAAGGTGTGCAGGCGTCCCCGCCGAGGTTTTTGATCTCCGGCTTCCGGTCGGAAACCGTCGCCGCCGTCGGAACGGTCACCGGATCGGAATAGGTCTCGGTGTATTCATCCTTCTTGACTGACCAGTACGCGCTGGCCACGTTGGTCACCTTGGTGTTCTCCACGTCGCCCGCTGTCACAAAGTAGCTGAAGTGGATCTCATAAGTCTTGCCTGCTTCCAGCGTTTCCCCGGCCTGTATGGTGCGGTATCCGTTCGCGTCCAGGTCAGCCAGAGAATCGCGGATATCCATGGCGGTGATGTCCTTGACCGTGTTGTTGGTCACTTCGATCAGATAACGGATCTCTTCGCCTTCCTGATAATAGTTTCCGTTGTCCGGCGTACTGAGGACTTTCTTGGTCACAACGACGCCGTCCGTTCCCGGCAGTCCGCAGGGCACCGTGCATTCGTTGGACTGAGCAACTCTCTTTTTCTTGTCCGGATCTTTGTAGGATACCGAAACGATGTTGGTCAGTTTCCCGGTCTTGCCCTGGAACTCGGTCACCCGGGTCTTGTAGGTAAAGGTCACGGATTCGCCCGGCTTCAGCTGGGCCTGCTTTTTATACACCTTGGTCTTGCTGTAAAGCCAGTCGTAAATCTCCAGGTTTTTGAAGGTCTTGTCCGTCGTAGGGTTGATCAGCTGAATATCAAATTCAACCGTTTCCCCCGGCACGAAGAACAGTCCGTTATTCGGCAGCACCGTGCAGGTCTTGTAAATATACAGGCCGTTCATGCCGGCTTTCGCCTTGGCGGTGTCCTTGGACATCTTGGTCTTTCCGTCCTGCGTGTAGGAAACCACCGCGGTGTTGACAACTTCGCAGGCACTCACCTCTTTGGTCGTCACCGTGTATTCCACGTCGAAGGTCTTGCTTTCGCCGCCTGCCAGCGTGCCGATCGTCTTCTTCCAGCCGTCTCCCAACAGCTTGTCCGTCAGGATCACGTCGTCCACAGCTTCGGCAATCTTGTTCTTGACCTCAATCTTGAACTGGACTTTCTCGCCGTTCACGAAGAAGAAGGTGTTCGCCGGCGCGTTCTCAACCGTCTTCTTGATCGTCAGGGCTTCCTCGCTCGGGGGCGTCCATCCGCCTGTTCCGCCGGTGCCGGCGCTGGCGGAGTGGGTGAACATCCGCGGATTCGAAGCTGCCTTGCCGCCGATATTCCCCCTGCCGATAAATCCGTGACGGAATTTTCCGGCCAGCACGTCTTCCTTTGTCACCTTGTAGGTATACGTTCCCGTGGCAGATTCGCCGGGTTTCAGTGTCCCGATCTCCTCAATCGCAACCTCTTTTTGTTTCACCAGTTTCTTGTCGATGTCGAAGAAGTACATCTTCGCCTTCGTGCATTTGGTCTTGGCAGTGTTCGTCAGCGTCCATTCATAGGTAATCTCGTCGTCTATGGCATAATAATCCTTCTTGGGGGATGTCCGCGTGACAGTCAGTTGCAGTTTGTATTTGGAAGGATCCGGACCGGCTCCGTCGTCCCCTCCGCCGATGCCGCCTTCCCAGTCCTCGCCGCCCGGCCCCATCAGCAACTTGCGCAATCCGGGCCAGCAGATGCCGTCCTGTTTCAGTCCCAGGCCCTTTTCTGCCTTCTTCACTGCGTCCGCTGTCGCCCTGTCGTATTTTCCGGAAGCGTCCTTTTTGAAAAGTCCCAGCGTCTTCAGCTCAATCTGCAGTGCCTTCACGTCGTCCGGATCGTTCTCCAGATCAGCGGCCAGCGTTCCTTCCGGATAGAATTCTTCCGTCTTCTTCCGTTTGCAGAAGCGGCATTCGGATTTGCGCTTGCCCTTGCTGAAGTCAGTGGCTTCCTCAATGGTTTCCCATTCTTCGTAGTCGTGATCCACCCGGTTCAGCTTCTTCGTCAGCTTCTTTCCGCAGCGGATGCACTCGCCTTCCTTTTCGCCCACAACCCGGCAGGTCGGCTCCTTCGTAACGGTCCATTCCTCCGCCTCGTGGCCAAGTTCTTTGATATTTTGGTTCTCCGTCCCGCCGCAAAGGCTGCAGGTGCGCGTTTTCTTCCCCTTCTCGGTGCAGGTCGGCTCCTTCTTGATTTCCCATTCGCTCCATCTGTGCTCGTTCCTGGCAATGGGATCGTTCTCAGTCTTGCCGCAAACAGAGCACTTCCGGGTCCTCATGCCGGTGGCAAGGCAGGTCGCTTCCTTGGTCACAGCCCAGTCACCCCAGGTATGGGTATCGGATTTGGAGGTAACATGTTGTTCCGTCTTCTTGCAGACCGAGCAAGTCCTCTCTTCCACACCTGCCTCGGCGCAGGTTGCCTCCTTTGTGGTTTTCCAATCGCCCCAAGTGTGACCATTAGCGCAGGGATCATTGGTGACATTCGTCAGGCCCGGAACCTCCGTGCCGTTGGTCGCGTTATTGACAACCGTACCGGCTGTGGATATGACCATCGGATCTCCCGAAGTCTCCCCCATCGCCCCCGTCGCCAGCAGGCACAAAACCATCAGTCCTATGATCGCAGTAAACAGTTTCTTCTTCATTTTCTTTCTCTCCTCAGTTTGTGTCGGCACAAAAAGGTGAAACTTCCACTATTAATATGTATATCATGAAAACGGTGTCGGCGGGCTGTTTGTTACTGTTTTTTTCTTGTTCTCCTTGCCCGTGTGACCCTGTTGTACGGAAATCTCTTTTCAACTTTCCCCCGTCTGGCGATGAAATCTGTAAAATATGTCTGTTTGGGGGTTGTCTGCCGCTGTTTCTGTGATATCATGAATGGAGTCGGCCGCAGGCTGATACATCTGTTGAGAGGAGATACCCGGATGTCCGTAATCATGGTTTTGCTCAATGTCCTGTCCTACATCTTTTTGAATGTCGGAATCAATGACCAATGGTACTATCTGATTCCGGCTGTTCTCACGCTTTTCGGCCTGTGGGGTGTCTTCAGAAAGTGCGGTCTCACCCCGTGGCACGTCCTCATCCCCTATGTCCGGAATGTCCGTCTCGGTGAAGCCGCAGGCATGGAAAAGGAAGGCCGTATCATGGGCTTCCTTTCCGTCCTCACATCTCTCGTGAATATCGCCGGCCTTTTTGTTTCCAATTCCGGCAGTACGGTATCAAGCATTCTCGATATCGCCGGCATATTTCTTTTCCTCCTGCTGCTCGTCTATCAGATCCGGGTATACATGGGCCTCACCGAGGTTTTCAACCGGAAAAAGCCCTGGATCATCCTGTGGGTCCTGTTCGAATGGATCCCGGCCATCATCTGGGGCTGGTTTAAGGAATACCAGCCCCTCTGGAAGGCGTCTGAATTGAAGAATTCCGCCGCCAATTTCTTCTCCGGCTCAAAGGCGGAAGTCATGGATCAGGGTCTCACCGTCAACCTCGAAGAACGCACCGCCCGCGATTTTTTTAAGACGAAATACCTTCTTCGGGATATTCATATGTATATCCAGCCGGGCCACATGGTGCTGCTGCTGGGTGGTTCCGGCGCCGGAAAAACGACCTACCTGAATGCCGTCAACGGCTATGAAAAGGCCAAGGCGGAAGTCATCCTCAACGGCCGGAATATGTACAAAGAATATAAGGACATGATGTACGACATCGGTTTCGTCCCCCAGCAGGATCTGATGCGCGGTTCCGACAGTGTCTACCGTACCCTGATGGACGCCGCCACGCTGCGCCTGCCGTCGGATTTCACCCATGCTGAACGCGAGGCCCGTGTGGAAGAGGTCATGGAAATCTTCGGCCTCACCCCGGTGAAGAACAACCTGGTGGTCAAGCTTTCCGGCGGCCAGCGCAAGCGCCTTTCCATCGCCATGGAGTTTCTGTCCAATCCGTCGCTCTTCATCCTCGACGAGCCGGACAGCGGCCTGGACGGCGTCATGGCCCGGGAACTGTTCCTCCAGCTGCGCCAGATCGCGGATCAGGGAAAGATCATTATCGTCATCACCCACACGCCCGACCGGGTGATTGATCTCTTTGATGATGTCATCGTTCTGGCCAAGGATGCCAACCGGACCGGCCGGCTCGCCTGGTTCGGCCCGATCGACGAGGCCAGGGCTTTCTTCGGCAAGGACTCGATGGAGGAAATCGTCAAGGCCGTCAACCGCGAGGAAGAAGGCGGCGAAGGCCGTGCCGACGAGTTCATTATGAAGTATGCCGAAAAGGCGGGTAACATGAATGCGGAGGTGCAGCATGTCTGAAGTCAATACGGTTGAAACCAAAAAAGCCCGCAAAGTCCACCATACAGGGCGCACAAGCCAGGTTTGGATCTATCTGGGCAAGCAGTTCCGTTTCTTCATCAATGAGAACGACTGGAAGGTCCTGCCCATGGCGGCAATCATCGCCGGCCTCGTGGCCATGGTGATCCGCAAAAAATTCTTCGTCAATATGGAAGGCAGCCTCATCGGAGCCTTCGCCCTCGCCTGCGTGGGCATCTGGAACGGCTGTTTCAATTCGATCCAGACGGTCTGCCGCGAACGGGCCATCATCAAGCGCGAGCACCGCTCCGGTATGCATATTTCCGCCTATATGGAGGCCCATATGATCTACCAGTTCCTGCTCTGCGCAGCCCAGACCGTCCTCACCATGTTCGTCATGCGCCAGCTGTCGGTGCCGATCCCGAGGAATTACGGTTCCGGCATCATCACCCCCTGGATGATCTGTGATCTCGGCGTCACGATGTTCCTGATCACCTACGCGGCGGATATGATGAGTCTTTTCCTCTCCAGCATCTCCCGCACCACCACCAGTGCCATGACACTCATGCCCTTCATCCTGATCTTCCAGCTCGTTTTCTCCGGCGGAATCATTCCCCTGCCCGAGTGGAGCCGTCCCCTTTCAAATTTCACCATCTCCAATTACGGCATCCGGGCCCTGGCTTCCCAAAGCGGTTATAACGAGCTGCCCATGACCACCGTCTGGAACACTGTCTCCGGCATGAAGTCCAGCACCATCGGCGGTGATTTCACCGTGGCGGAACTGATGGAAAAGCTGGACAGCCCCGGGATCGAAAAGTTTAAGGACCGGGTCGTTCTCGGCACCATCACCGTCGGCGATGCCGAAGCCGCCCTGGGGCTGGAAAAGAGTGAAAACGCCGATGAAGCCCTCACCAATCCCGTCACCGTCGGCCAGGTAGTGGAGATTTTGAAGAACAGTGAATATCTGAACGAACACAGGGATAAAGTCATCTCCCTGAAAACCACCGTGGGCGATGTGCTGGACATCATCGGTGAAGAAAATGTCAAAAACTTCGTCCAGCGCAAAACAGCCGAAGCTGCCCACAAGCCTGAGTATGAGTGTACCCCGAAAAACATCATCCGCAACTGGGTGATGCTGGGAGTGTTCATCGCCGTCTTTGCGGCGCTGGCCACTCTCATGCTGGAGCTGATCGACAAGGATAAACGGTAGCATAAATGCAGTTCGCCCGGCCGGGTCACACTTCCCGGCCGGGCGTTTTTGTTCCGGCTCAGCGTCCGGCTTCCGTCTGCCCGATGAAGTCGGCAATGTCCTGAATCACGTCGTCACTCACGTTTTCTTCGTGGGTGTAAACTGCGCCGCCCTCCGCTTTCTTTCCGGGAACGAAGCAGTGAGTCAGTCCCGGATAGGAGATCATCGTCCAGTTCTCTTTTCCCCCGAGTTTCTCTTTCCAGATCGCATAGTCTTCCATCGTAACCTGGTAGTCTTCTTCGCCCTGCAGCAGCAGCACGGGCTGCCGGATCTCCTCCGCCGCCGTAAGGATGTCGTATGCTGCCAGCCATTTCCAGTAGGCGGACCATACGCCGAGCACCGCGTCGTCTTCTGCCAGCGCGTCCAGGTTTTCCAGCCTGTCCAGTTCCGCGAATGTCTGATCCTTTTCCGCCTGCTGTTCTTCCGTAATCTCCGGCATCAGGGAATACAGGAATTCATATTGTTCCCGCATCAGTTTGTCCAGCGGTCTCGGAGAAGCCGCCAGCATGATGAATCCGCAGGCGCCCGCGGGCTTCTTCTCCAGTTCCCGGGCAATCGCGGGAATCGCGTTTCCGCCGAGGCTATGGCCCAGCACAAAAATTCTCTCCGGGTCGATCTTTTCCTGCGCCGCCAGCATCTGCACGGCGTTCACCGCGTCCTCAATGGATTCGTTTTCCAGCGTGAAATGTTTGTCGGCCGCAATCATCAGTCCGAACACATAGCTGCGCTTGTCGAACCGGTACACCGCAATCCCCCGTGTCGCCAGTCCTTCCGCCAGATCCTTAAAGGGTTTCAGGCTTCCGACCGTTTCATCCTTGTCGCTGGACCCGGACCCGTGGATCAGCACCACCGCCGGAAAGGGGCCTTCCCCCTTCGGAACGGTCAGAATGCCGGGAAGTTCGCCAAGGGAATCAACCTCAAGCGCCAGTTCAATGCTGTCAAAAAGCTCGCTTTCGGCAATTTCCTCTTTTTCTCCGCCGCTGTAGGCTCCGGTGGAAAGCCCCGCGATCGCGCCGTCCGCAACGACCAGGATCAGATCCGAGGACATAGCGCTGAAAACGACGGGAACGTAGAAGGCTTTGTGCCCCTGAATCTCCCCTTCATATGCCGGGTCGATCTTTTCCGGTTTCCCCAGCGGTGCAAACTGTTTCGCCAGGCCGCCGATCCCGCCATACTGATTCAGTGCCGCCTCCATCTGCGGCGAAAAAGCCCACATGCCGTCCATCTCTTCCGGGTTTTCTCCCAGGAAAGCCTCGATAAACGCATCCGCGTCCGGGGCCGTCTCCATTTTCCTTGTTTCCTTCTCCGCCCCGGCGATGCCGCAGGCAGCAAGCAGCATCACCGCCGCCAGGATCACCGCAAGAATTCTCCTCATGGTCCGAATACCTCCTTCGATCGTTCCTATTTTCACCGTCAGTATACAGTATGACGCAGCCTCATGAGCAGCACCAGACGCAGGTGAAATTTTAAAAATCATAGCATGTTTTGCCTCCGCAGACAAACAGATTCTGCAAAGCGGCGGCAAATTCCGCCGAAATGATTGACGGAACGCCCGGAAAACTTTACAATGGTTCCCGCATCAAACGGAGGAACAAACCATGAGCTATATTCATGTGGATCATCTGCAGAAGACCTTTATCATCCGGAAAAAGCGGGAAACAGGCCGGCTGCTGCGGGAAAAGGAAACGGTTTTTGCCCTGCGGGATCTTTCCTTCGTAATTGAAAAGGGGGAACTGGTCGGCTACATCGGCCCCAACGGCGCCGGAAAATCGACCACGGTCAAGATTCTTTCCGGCATCCTGACGCCCGACAGCGGAAACGTGTCGGTGGACGGACGCATCCCCTGGGAGTCGCGCCGGGAGCATGTGCGAAACATCGGCGTTGTTTTCGGCCAGAGGATGCAGCTTTGGTGGGACGTGCCGATTCTCGACAGTTACGGCCTGCTGAAGGAAATCTACCGGATTCCGGATGCGGATTACCGTCAAAGGCTGAAGGAACTGACGGAAGCGCTGCAGCTGGAAAATCTTCTCCGCACACCCCTGCGCCAGCTCAGCCTCGGCCAGCGGATGCGTGCAGAGCTCTGCGGATCGCTGCTGCACCGGCCCGGCCTGCTCTTCCTCGACGAGCCGACCATCGGTCTCGACGCGGTCAGCAAGCTGGCCCTGCGGGATTTCCTCCGCTGGGAAAACCGGGAACACGGAACCACCATCCTCCTGACCACCCATGATATGGAAGATATCGCCGCCCTCTGTTCCCGGGTCATGGTTCTCGGCCACGGTCAGAAGCTCTACGACGGAGATCTCCCCGCCCTTCTTGAAAAATATGATACATCCCGTACGGTGACGGTGCGTTTTGAGGATCCCGAAACCATGCCGGCCCTGCCGGAAGAGGCATCCCTCTCCCGGGAGGGCGATCTGGTGAAGGTCGTTTACGCACCCGGCCAAATCCCGACGCCGGAGATCCTCGAAAAGCTGCAGCAGGCCGGAACCATCCGGGAAATGACGATTCAGCCGCAGAATATTGATGTTCTGATCGCGGCCATGTACCGGGAGATGGATCTATGAGAAGCTATCTTTCCGCCTTCCGCCTGCGCCGGAAAATGGAGCTGCAGTACCGCGGCGCCATGCTCGGCGGCATCATCTGCCAGGTCGTGTTCGGTCTGATCCTGATTGCGCTGTACCGGGCCCTCTATGCCGGCAAGCCCCAAACCCTTCCCCTGCAGCATGTGGTCACCTATGTCTGGCTCCAGCAGGCCTTCTTCCGGATGCTCCTGGCCAGCGACCCGGATCTCCTGGATAAAATTCGCTCCGGCAGTATCGCCTACGATCTCTGCCGTCCTCTGAACCTTTATGGCTTTTATTATGCCCGCATCATGGCCCAGAAGATCACCGGCAGCCTCATGCGCGCGGTCCCGATGCTCCTTTTCGCGTCTCTCCTGCCGGAGGGCTGGGGCATCTCGCTGCCAGCCTCCCTGCCGGCGCTGCTGCTCAGCCTGCTGGCGCTGATGCTGGGGCTCCTGTGCGTTTCCGCCCTGGAGAATATCACCATGGCCTTCACCATGCGCACCCTGGATCCCCGCGGTATCCAGGCCATGCTGAATCTGCTGATGATGACGCTCAGCGGGAACATCCTGCCCCTCACCCTTTTCCCGGACAGCTGGCAGAAGGTCATCACCCTCCTGCCCTATGCCCAGCTCCTGGATGCCCCGATCCGGCTCTACACCGGGGATGTACCCGTCGGCGAAGCCTGGCGTATTCTGCTGATCCAGGCCGTCTGGATTGCCGTGTTGATCGCCCTGGGCGTATGGCTCTGGAACCGCCATCAGAAGCGAATCGTTCTGCAGGGGGGCTGAGCAATGAAAACAGTCAGGCTTTATCTTCGCTCCATGAAGATGCTGATGAAATGTCAGCTGGAATATCCGTTCTCCTTTTTCCTCCAGACCCTGGCCCAGCTGGTGATGGAAGGCGGCGAAATGATGGCCGTCATCCTCATCATCGACCGTTTTGACCGGGTAAATCAGTGGGAAGCCGGCGATCTTTTCTTTTTCTTCGGTATCATGTCCGTAACCTTCTACCTCACCGAGTGCTTCGGCCGGGGCATCACCGGCAATTTCCCTTATCTGATCCGAACCGGCCAGCTGGATACCATCCTGCTGCGCCCCCGGGGTGTACTGACCCAGGTACTCTGCAGCGCGGTGGATCCCCGGCGGATCACCTGCATCGCCGTGGGCACGGTATCGCTGATCATCGGGTGCAACCTGGCCCGGGTACAGTGGACAGGGTTGAAAGTGCTGGCCATGGCGGAAGCGGTGCTCCTCGGTGCCGTGCTGATTCTGGCGCTGTTCGTGATCGAAGCGATCTTCTGTATTTACAGCGTGAAGTCCGTGGAACTGGTGAACGCCCTGTCCTACGGCGGCCGCAGTGCCTGCGAATATCCCATCGATATCTATCCCCGTCCCCTGCGGATTCTCTTCACAGCCATCGCGCCTTTCGCCCTGGTGCTGCATGTGCCCGCCGCCTATATCCTCGGCAAGCCGCTCTACGCCTGGCCCGAATGGACGGCCTTTGTCTGCCCCCTGGCCGGGGCCGTCTTCTTCGGCCTGATTTATCTGGCATTTCAGAAGGCGATGCGCTTTTACCGCTCCACCGGCAGCTGAAAAACCGGCCGGTCGAAAAAAAGTGCTTTACAAAGCGGAAATCTTGTGATAATATATCCGCTGTTCGGGGCATTAGCGCAGTTGGTAGCGCACAACACTGGCAGTGTTGGGGTCAGGAGTTCGAATCTCCTATGCTCCACGAGACGCGGAGGCTTTGAGAAATAAAGCCTCCGCGTTTTTTACCACTCCGAAGAACCAGGATTCTGAGGTGTGTGAACAAAGCAGGAAAGGTGGTGAGAAGGATTCATTTGCCTTATATCGGCCAGCGGGTGATCAAAACATCCATTGCCGTCTTTCTTTGTTTGGTTTTCTACCACCTTCGCGGCTATGACGCAGGTACCATTTCCGCCGAGGCAGCCATTTCTGCCATCATCTGCATGCAGCCTTATGTGAACGACACCCGGCATTATGCCGTCAATCGCATTGCCGGCACGCTGCTCGGCGCCTTCTGGGGTTTCCTGTTCCTGCTGATCGTGCCGATGTTTCCGGTACGGGGAATTCCCCTGTATGCGCTCATGGCCCTCGGAACGCTGATTTCTCTGTACAGTGCGGTGGCCATCCGCAGCCGTTTGAAAAAGCTGGAACTGATCACTTAAGCAACCAAAGATGTGTGAACACCATGCGCTTAACCTCTGAATCCCAACTCCTGACTCCCGTCAAGAAAACCGGGACGACTGGCCCGGTTTTCCTGAATATCAGATCAGATCCGCAATGTCCGGATTCTTTCCCTTGATGAGCACCTTCGCGCCCTGCGCGGCTTCCGCGCTGTCCGCGTGGGCCAGCAGCCACTTGTTGGCCGCCCACAGGATTTCGTCTTCCGGATTCTTCACGGTGATGTCCGGCTTCGCCAGGTTCGTTCCCTTCGGCAGCACGATCACAACCTTGAATCCCTGGCCCTTCTTCGCGCTGCAGGGAGCATAGTGCAGCGTCGTGGCGTACACTTCAACTATTACGCCGGCGGGGCAATAATAGGCAACTACCTTGTCCGCGTCCAGCACGCCGTCCACCAGGTCTTCGCGCTTGGCCAGCAGCAGGATGAAGTCCTGCGTGCCCACGTTCAGTTCGCTGTCCCGGTGATACTCAAGGCAGTTCATCTTCGTGTTGTGGCCGTTGCACCAGCCGATCTGGATGGGCATACCGCCGTACGCATTGTTCCGCAGATCCTTTTCAATCGCCAGTGCCTGCAGCTCCGCCTGTTCCGGAACGTATTCCACGCCTTCGGGGCAGGGTGTCACCTTATCCAGCGTCTCCAGCAGTTCCTTCAGGTCGTAGCCTTCCAGCACCTGTCCGTAGTTCTGGAAAGAGGGATCGGATACGGGTAAAATCTTCATAACGGGTTCCTCCTTTTTTATCGTCCAATCTCCTGGACGCTATAATAACCAATGTCAGGGATCCCCTGTTTTACCGAAGCCTCTGTCAGCGAACCTCGCAGGCTGTCAGCTGCCGCGCAAATCAGGGTTCGACCGGCGGATTAGAAATTCTTCGTCAGGTCATACCGCTCATAGAATTCTCTGCGATAGTCCAGCAATCTGTCATTCGCGATGGCCTCCCGGATTACCTCCATCATATGGATCAGGAACCGCAAATTGTGGATGGACGCCAGCCGTCCTCCGGTAATCTCCTTCGCGTTGAACAGGTGGCGGATATATGCCCGCGTAAAGTTTTTGCAGGCATAGCAGTCGCAGGCTTCGTCCAGCGGTGAAAAATCGTGGGCGAATTTCCCGTTCTTGACGACGACCCGTCCCTTGCTGGTCAGCACGGTTCCGTTCCGGGCAATCCGCGTCGCCAGCACGCAGTCGAACATATCGATCCCCCGGATCACGCCTTCGATGAAGCAGTCCGGCGTTCCGACGCCCATCAGGTAGCGTGGTTTCTCCGCCGGCATATAGGGCATGATCTCTTCCAGCATCTCATACATGACCGGTTTCGGTTCGCCCACGCTCAGACCCCCGATGCCGTAGCCAATAAAGTCCATGTCCGCCAGCGTTTTCGCGCTTTCAACCCGAAGATCTTTATAGAAAGCGCCCTGCACAATGCCGAAAAGCGCCTGATCCTCCCGCGTGTGGTGCTGCTTGCAGCGTTCCGCCCACCGGTGGGTGATCTCCATGTTCTTCTTTGCCGTCTCCCAGTCGCATGGATACGGCGAGCAGACGTCAAAGGCCATCGCGATATCCGACCCCAGCGCCTGCTGGATGTCCATGCTCTCCTCCGGCCCGATGAACTGCCGTGATCCGTCCAGATGGCTCTGGAAGGTCACGCCTTCCTCCCGAATCTTCCGGATTCCCGCCAGCGAAAACACCTGGAATCCGCCGCTGTCCGTCAGGATCGGCCCGTTCCATCCCATGAACCGGTGAAGACCGCCGGCTTCCTGAACCAGCTTCTCCCCCGGCCTAAGGTGCAGGTGATACGTGTTGCTCAGCAGGATTTTGGTGCCGATCTCCTCCATCTCGCGGGGCGTCATGGCCTTTACGCAGGCCGCCGTCCCCACCGGCATGTAAATCGGCGTCGGAATATCCCCGTGTGGCGTATGCAAAACGCCCAGCCGCGCCCCGCTCTGTTTGCAAACATGCGTCACTTCATAAGAAAAATGCTGATTACTCAATCGTCTACCTCTCGTTTCGTCTCCCGATTTCTGACTTCAAAACCCTATAGAAGCTCATCCGTCTTGATCGGCTTATACTTGTCAAACTCCTCCAGCTTCTGCACAACCTCCGGCCGAATCAGAATCTGATCCGGTTCCCGCTTTTCGTCTGTGTCCTCCGGAACCTGCAGCAAATCGGCATATACGTTCCAGATATTGCCCTCCGGCATGCTGTGATAGGTCATCTTCTCGCGGGTAATCGGGTGTTCAAACGTCAGCTTGTATCCCCAGAGGGCAATCTGCTGTCCCGGGATCCCGTTGCCGTAGCGGTTGTCGCCCCACAGCGGCAGCCCGATGCTGCTCAGCTGGGCCCGGATCTGGTGCTTCCGTCCCGTCTCCAGCCGGATGCCCAGCAGGCTAGTCCCGTCCCGGCTTTCGATGCACCTTCCGTGCAGAATCGCCATCTTTCCGCCCTTCACATCCGCTTCGCAGACGACTTCCTTGTTGCTCATCGGGTCGTGAATCAGGTAATCCCGCAGCGTGAATTTCTCTTCGGCCTCTCCCTGCACGACGCAAAGGTATTCGCGCCCCATCTTATGCTCCCGCATCTGCGCGTCCAGCCGGGCCGCGGCCTTGCTCGTCCGGGCAAAAACCATCAGCCCGCCCACCGGCCGGTCCAGCCGGTGCACCAGGCCGAGATAAACGTTCCCGGGCTTGTGATACTTCTCGCGGATGTATTCCTTCAGATCCGTCAGCATGTCCATGTCCCCGGTGCTGTCCGCCTGCGAAAGCATATTCGGCGGTTTCACTGCAACCAGTACATGGTTGTCTTCATAAAGAATGTCAGGCACGCTGCCACCTCCCGCTGGCGCCGCAGGGCAGCACGCCGCCGGTGGTCACCGGCAGGCAAAGCTCCTCGCTGTCCGCCTGCCCGCCGAAGCGCCGGATCACGCATTTATCCAGCATATTGCTCAGCACGCTGGCCTGGAATCCAGTAGTATAGCTGTTAATCAGGAAAAACAGCGGCTCCTCGCTCAGCACCTGGGCACAGGTGTCGATCAGACCGTACAGTTCGTTCTCCAGTTTCCACACTTCGCCGCCCGGTCCCCGGCCATAGCTCGGCGGATCCATCAGGATCCCGTCGTAGCGGTTCCCCCGTCGGATCTCCCGCTGAACAAAGCGTAGCGCGTCCTCCACGATCCAGCGGAACGAAGTTTCCGGCAGCCCGCTCAGCTCCCGGTTTTCCTTGGCCCAGAGCACCATACCCTTCGCCGCGTCGACGTGGGTCACGTGCGCGCCGGCGGCGGCGCAGGCCAGCGTGGCCCCGCCCGTGTAGCCGAAAAGGTTCAGGATCTTCAGGTCCTTCCGCCCGTCCTTTCGGATCAGGTCGCTCATCCAGATCCAGTTGGCCGCCTGCTCCGGAAAAAGGCCCGTGTGTTTGAATCCCGTCGGCCGAACCCAGAAAGTCAGCCCCTCGTGGCAAACCGTCCAGCGGTCCGGCAGTCTTTCAAGAAACTCCCATTCCCCGCCACCCCGTTCGCTGCGGTGATAGTGCGCCATGGCCTTCCGCCAAAGGGCTTCCTTTCCCTTCGGCCAGATGGTCTGCGGATCCGGCCGGCGCAGAATGATATCGCCCCAGCGCTCCAGCTTTTCGCCGTCACCCGTGTCCAGCACTTCATAGTCCGTCCAGCTGTCCGCCAAAAACATAGCTTTAACTCCTGTCCACTATTCACTGATGTCCCCCAGGACGTCCTCGTGCAGCCGGCAAAGCGCCTGCACGACGTCCATGCAGTACAGCCGGTCCAGTCCGCCCAGCGCCGGATCCGTCTCCACGCATTCCCGCAGCGCCCCGGCATCCCCCGCCGCGGCTTTCGCCGCCAGCCGGTTTGTTTCGTCGATCTCGTTCATCACTTCCGCCAGCGCTTCCGGAACCCGGATCCCGTGGCACTGTGCCTCGCCGTTCGAAAGCGTCAGCACCGTCTCGATCACGGCGTCCTCCGCCAGCTGCGGCATTTCCTTTCCGTTCCGCCGGGCCACCGCCGGAATCTCCGCCGTTTCCTCGCGCAGAACCGCCAGGGCCAGCCGCATCGGCCGGATCGGCGGCGCCTTGCTCAGCAGCAGCAGCTGGGCCATCGCCCCTTCCCGGGCCTCCGCCCCCTGCTCCCGCACCGTGTTCATGTAAAGGATGCGTTCCTTCCGCCGCTCAATGCTCTCGCCGAATTCCGGTTTCTCTTCCGGAATGTAGTCAGGCTGTGCCGGAAGAAACTCCGCGTGGTCGGTCACGTCCCCGGCGGGGATCGCGTCCCACCATCCCAGCCAGCGTTTGCTCAGGCTGCCCAGCTCGCCGCGTTCCGCCGCTTTTTTCAGTTTCGGCATCATGTCCGCTTTTCCGTCCCGGATCTCCGTCAGGAAAGCAAACCCCGGCAGGCCCGCCGTCGCGGCATGCAGGTCCTCCGGTTTGATCTGCAGGCGCTTTGCGTAGGTCTCCGCCCCGTTCGCGCCCTTCATCGGGGTCCGTCCCAGTCCCAGGCACCGGTATCCCCGGTTCAGGAAGATCGCGCAGGTCCGTGCTACCGGCTGGCCCAGGTTGATCACCAGGGTCTCCGGGCAGTATTCGTCCATCGCGTCGCAAAGGTCCAGAATCGCCTTTCCGGCCCGCAGCGTATGCATCAGCCCGCCAATCCCGCCGTTCACCCGTGCCTGATCCGTCAGGCCCGGGTTGTCCTCGTCGTCGCTGCCGAGGGCGTTCCGGTCCATGAAGAAGCGGCTCGCCGCCTGGGGATCCCCGGCATAAATCACGCAGTCCGCACCCTCAAGGACTTCCCCCATATCCCCGGTCACAAGGATTTCTCCGCCGATGCCCGCGTGCCGGATCACTTTTTCCCCGTATCCCTCAAGCACCTCCTGCATCGCCGGGTTGCCTTCCAGAACGGTCACTTCCGCGTCCGGTTCCTTCCCGGCGAAAAGCAGGTCGGTCAAAAGGGTGGGCAGGAGCACCGGAATGTCCTGCCCAATCATTGCGATTTTCATGAATTTTTCTGTACGCCGAGTACGGCCTTGATTCCGTTGATATCCCATTCGCGTCCGTCCGCGGCTTCGCCCCGGGTGATGGTCAGCGCCAGCGTGGTCCGGCTGATCATGTCGCGGAAAGCTTCGATCGCGGCCGCCAGCTTGTCGTCACCCGCAAAGGTCACGTGGATCCGGTCGGTCACCTCAAAGCCGGCTTCCTTCCGCATGGTCTGCAGCTTGGAAATGATTTCCCGCGCGTATCCTTCGCGGATCAGGTCTTCCGTCAGGTTGGTATCCAGCACAACCGTCACGCCCTTGTCTTCCACGGCCGTGAAGCCGGGCTTCTGCATCGGCTCGGTCAGCACGTCGTCTTTGGAAAGCACAACCTGCGTGCCGTCGATCTCGAAGGATACGTCCTCGCCCCGGGCAAAGGCGTCCACCACGTCGTTCCCGTCCATCTCGCCCAGCTTCGCACCGATCTTGCCCAGCAGTTTACCGTATTTCGGGCCCAGCGTCCGCATCTGCGGCTTCAGTTTATAGGTGGTGAAGGCCCGCGCGTCGTCGGTGAAGATCACCTCGCGCACGTTCAGTTCGTCCTCGCAGAGTTCCTGATAGGCCTTGTCAAAGCTCGCGCCCTTGACGTAGAGCTTCTGCAGCGGCTGGCGCACCTTCAGGTTCGCGGCGTTCCGGCAGGCGCGGCCCAGCTGGATCACTTCCAGCAGCGCGTCCATCTGCGCTTCCATGTCCGGATCGATCCGGCTCTCGTCGCATGCCGGGAAGTCGCACAGGTGTACGCTCTCCGTGGCCCCGGGCACGTTGTTGACAACCAGGTTCTGCCAGATCTCTTCCGCCAGGAAGGGGATGAACGGCGCGCTCACCAGGCTTACCGTCACCAGTACATGATACAGCGTGGCGAAGGCAGCTTCCTTGTCGCCGGCCATGCCCTTGCCCCAGAAGCGCTCGCGGCCCCGGCGTACGTACCAGTTGCTCAGATCGTCCACGAAGGCGGCCAGCGCGTTCGCGCTTTCGGTTACCTTATATTCGGCCAGTCCCGTGTCCACTTCCTTCACCAGCGTGTTCAGCTTGCTCAGGATCCACCGGTCCATCAGCGTCAGTTCCGCCTTTTCAAGCGGATGCGCCAGGGGATCGAATCCGTCGATCTGCGCGTACATCGCAAAGAAGGCATAGGTGTTCTGCAGCGTGGCCAGGAATTTCCGCTGGCCTTCCTGAACGGCCTCCTCGCTGAAGCGGCTGGGCAGCCACGGCGCCGAGGTCGTGTAGAAGTACCACCGCAGCGCGTCCGCGCCGAATTTGTCCAGCATCTCAAAGGGATCCACAACGTTCCCCAGGTGTTTGCTCATTTTCCGGCCTTCCGCGTCCTGCACGTGGCCCAGCACGATGCAGTTTTTGAAAGGCGCCCGGTCAAACAGCAGCGTGGAGATGGCTTCCAGCGTGTAGAACCATCCGCGGGTCTGGTCGATGGCTTCGCTGATGAAGTCCGCCGGGAAGTTTTTCTCGAATTCTTCCTTGTGTTCAAAGGGATAGTGCCACTGGGCAAAGGGCATGCTTCCGCTGTCGTACCAGCAGTCGATGACTTCCTTCACCCGGTGCATCTCCTTGCCGCATTCGGGGCAGCGGATCGTCACCGCGTCGATGAAGGGCCGGTGCAGTTCGATGTCCGGACCCGGATCGGTGATCGCCATCTTCCGCAGCTCGTCGCGTGAACCGATCACGTGCAGGTGTCCCTCTTCGCATTTCCATACCGGCAGGGGCGTTCCCCAGTAGCGTTCGCGGCTCAGACCCCAGTCGATCACGTTTTCAAGGAAGTTGCCCATCCGGCCTTCCTTGATGTTGTCCGGCATCCAGTTCACGGTCCGGTTGTTGCGCACCAGGTTGTCCCGCAGCGCCGTCATTTTGATGAACCATGTCGGCCGCGCGTAGTAAAGCAGCGGCGTGTCGCAGCGCCAGCAGAAGGGATAGTCGTGGGCAAAGGGAACCGCCGCGAACAGCAGTCCGCGCGCCTTCAGGTCCTCCAGGATCAGCGGATCCGCGTCCTTGACAAAGGTGCCGGCCCAGGCCGTGTCTTCGTCGAATTTGCCCTGGGTGTTGACCAGGTTGACAAAGGGTACGCCGTTCTCCCGGCACACGCGGTTGTCGTCCTCGCCGAAGGCCGGCGCGATGTGGACGATGCCGGAGCCGTCTTCCATCGTTACATAGTCGTCGCAGATCACGAACCAGGCTTTTCCGTCCGGCTCCCGGAAGCGGTACAGCGGTTCATATTCCGTGCCCTTCAGGCTCTCGCCGCTGAATTCCTCTTCGACGGTCACGTCCTTGCCTTCAAAGACCTTCTCCACCAGCGCCCTGGCCATGATGTATTTCACGCCTTCGCACTCCAGCCGGCAGTAGGTTTCGTGGGCGTTCACGCACAGCGCCAGGTTGCTCGGCAGCGTCCAGGGCGTGGTCGTCCAGGCCAGCAGGTAGAGGTTCTCCTCGCCCTTTACCTTGAAGCGCACGAAGGCGGAAACTTCCTTCACGTTCTTGTATCCCTGGGCAACTTCGTGGCTGCTCAGCGCCGTTCCGCACCGCGGGCAGTAAGGCACGATCTTGTGGCCCTGATACAGCAGTCCCTTTTCAAAGATCTGCTTCAGGCTCCACCATTCGCTCTCGATATAGTCGTTTTCATAGGTGATGTAGGGATGCTCCATGTCGACCCAGTAGCCGACCTGTTCGCTCATCTTTTCCCACTCGTGCAGATATTTCCAAACGCTCTTTTTGCATTCGGCGATGAAAGGCTCGATGCCGTATTCTTCGATCTGGGGCTTTCCGTCCAGGCCCAGCGCCTTTTCCACCTCGAGCTCCACCGGCAGGCCGTGCGTGTCCCATCCGGCCTTCCGCAGCACGCTCTTCCCCTTCATCGTCTGATACCGGGGGATCAGGTCTTTGATGACCCGGGTCTCGATGTGCCCGATGTGCGGCTTGCCGTTGGCCGTGGGCGGTCCGTCAAAGAACGTGAACTGTTCGTTCCCGTCCCGGTGGTGGAAGCTCTTGCGGATGATATCCTTTTCCTTCCACATCTCGGCCATTTTCTTTTCCCGCGCCGCAAAGTTCATATCCGTTGCTACTTTATTGTACATGGTTTCTCTCCTCCAAATCATTCTCTTTCCTGACCCACTATTCACTAATCACTATCCACTAATCACTCCGACCGCAGCGCCACCACAGGATCCTTCCGCGCGGCCATCCGGCTCGGAATGATGCCGGCAATCAGCGTCAGCACCATCGAAATACCGACCAAAATCAGTCCTGCCGCCGGCGGCAGCACCGCCAGGTTCGGAATGCCGGTCACGTTCTTCAGAATGATGTTCGCGATGAAGATCAGCAGCAGCGTCACCGCGATGCCGATCACCCCGGCCCCGAAGCCGACGATCAGCGTCTCCGCGTTGAACACCCTGGCCACGTCTCTCCGGCTCGCGCCGATGGCTCGCAGGATACCGATCTCCTTCGTCCGCTCCAGCACGCTGATGTAGGTGATAATGCCGATCATGATCGAGCTCACCACCAGGCTGATGGCCACGAAGGCAATCAGCACATAGCTGATGGCGTTCACGATCGTCGTCACGCTGTTCATCAGCAGGTCCATCATGTCCGTGTAGTGGATGGCCTTTTCCTCGCCGACGGCCTCGTTGTAGGCCTTGATCTTCGCGGAAAGCGTCTTCTTGCTTTCGAAGTTCTTCGGATAAATCAGGATCGTCGAGGGTTTGCTTTCGTCGCTGACGCCCAGTTTCTCCAGGTTCTTTTCCAGCGTGTTGCCCTCGATCATCACCGTGCCCTTCTGCACGAACTGGGTCACGATGTCCTTTGTGATCATCGGCTTCAGCATGTCCGGAATCATCCCGACCGGAATGAATCCCTTCTCTTCCATCAGCTTGATCAGGTCCGACATTTCCATCGTATCCACAAGGCTCAGCACGTCAATCTCTTCCGTATGGAATGCCTGCCCTGTGAAAACGTCGATCTCCGGATTCGCCAGCTGTTCCTGAACGATCTCGCTCTCGCCGACCCGCCGGATCATTTCCTCCATCAGTTCCCGCTTATAGCCGATCGTTCCGCTGTTCGATGTGGTCACGGCGCCTTCCGCCGGCCGCAGCACGCCGACGATCTTCAGCTGCGTCGCGTCGGCGAGTTTCGCTGCAATGTGTTCCTTGTCGCCGGTCCTGTCCAGCCAGAAGCTTTCGCCCTTCTCGTAAAGTTCCGTCACCGGCAGCAGCTTCAGCTCGAGGTTCATCAGGTCTTCATAGCTGAATTCCATTTCCTCGCTCTCGATGCCCTGGCCCTGCATAAGCCCGGCAAACTGGCCCCTCAGCTCTCCCTGATCCTTCAGGCCCAGGGAGTACAGCGTGTAGTCGCTCAGCTCGTTGTTCTTGTTCAGGATCAGCACGACCTCGTATTTATCTTCCGGCATCCGCCCGTACAGCACGTCGTACTGGCTCTTCAGCAGCTCCTCGTTGTCCAGCATCGGCTCGAAAACGTTCAGCCGCTTTTTGAAGGTGTCCATCATCGTCTGCTGAATGCCGGCCCCCATCGCCCCAAGGTTGTACATGTCCATCATCCCGGTGGAATCCATCGTTGTCGATGGGTTCACCTGCATGTTCAGCCCGCTGTCCGTCCGGTAGATCATCAGCGGCGTTTCATATTCGTACTGGATCCCGCTCACCAGCTTGTCGATCTCGTTCGCCGGGTCGTCCAGCCATGCCTTGAAGGCTTCCAGGTCGTTTTCCTTCACGCCGCTCATCATGGCGCTCATGGTGTTGGTCATCCGCGTTCCGCTGTAAACCTTGCCGTCCTCCCGCGGATGGGAAGAGCTTCCGCCGCTGTCGAAAAGGTTCTGCAGCGTCTCGCTCATGTCCATGCTCTGGGCGTCAATCTCCAGCGGATAGGCGCTCAGCGTGTCCCGCTGCACCCGTTCGATGTAAACGTTGACGCCGTTGGAAATGCTCAGAATCAGCGCGATGCCGATAATACCGATGGATCCGGCAAAAGCCGTCAGCACCGTCCTTCCCTTTTTCGTCAGCAGGTTTGTCAGGCTCAGGTTCAGCGCCGTCAGAATGCTCATCGAGCGCTTCTTTTTCCCTTCCTCCGCCGGTGCCTCTGCCCGCTGCGGCGCGGCTTCCCGCGCAATCCGTTCGTCGCTGATGACCTTTCCGTCCAGCAGGCGGATAATCCGGTCGGCGTACTCGTTCGCCAGCTCCGGGTTGTGTGTCACCATGATCACCAGGCGTTCCCGTGCGATCTCCCGGAGGATCTCCATCACCTGGATGCTGGTTTCGCTGTCCAGGGCTCCCGTCGGCTCGTCCGCCAGCAGGATCTCCGGATTGTTCACCAGGGCCCGGGCGATGGCCACCCGCTGCATCTGCCCGCCGCTCAGTTCGTTCGGCTTCTTTTTGATCTGGTCCTTCAACCCGACCTTCTCAAGCGCCTCGATCGCCCTGCGCCGCCGCTCCTCCCGGCCGATCCCGCTCAGCGTCAGCGCCAGTTCAACGTTCGCCAGCACCGTCTGGTGCGGAATCAGGTTGTAGCTCTGGAAAACGAAGCCCACCGCGTGGTTCCGGTAGGTATCCCAGTCGCTTTCGTTAAACTGCTTCGTGCTCTTCCCGCGGATGATCAGGTCCCCGTCCGTGTATTGGTCCAGCCCGCCGATAATGTTCAGCAGCGTGGTTTTTCCGCATCCGGAAGGCCCGAGAATCGCGGCAAATTCGCTGCTCCCGAATTCCAGGTCAATCCCCCGGAGCGCCTGAACCTGCATCTCGCCCCCGGAGTAAACTTTCGTAATCTGCTTCAGTGTAAGCACCCGCTCGACACCTCCAAAACGTACAGATATATTATTTTATCATTAAGATACGAAGCTTGCAAATTTTTTTCCGAAGGGGTTCGGGGCGTTTGAACCGCCCTCCTTATTTTACGTCACACCTCGGAAACCGTTCCCGATGATTTCCGTGCTGCTCGTGATAATCATGAAAGCCCCGGGATCGTTCTCTTTAATGAAATCCCGCAGCAGCACCGCCTCGTGCCGGCTCACCACCGTCAGCAGCACGGTCTTCCCCTCGTGGGTATAAACGCCCTCCCCGTGAAGCTGGGTCGCTCCCCGGTGAAGTTCCTTCATAATATATTCCTCAATCGGCTCCGGATGGGAGGTGATAATCTGGAAGCATTTCTTGACCCGGAGGTTATCCATCACCAGGTCCACAAACAGCGCCTTGATAATCAGCCCCAGCACCGAGAACAGCCCCGTCTCCATCCCGAAGGCCACGCAGGCGCTGAGGGTGATGATCGTGTCGCTGCACAGCAGGGCCAGACCGATGTTCAGCGAGGTGTGCTTCTTCAGGATCATCGCGATGATGTCCGTGCCGCCGGAACTGGCGTTCATGTTGAAAAGAATCGCCGATCCGACCGCCGGCAGCCCCACCGCGAACAGCAGCTCCACCAGGGGCTGGTTTGTCATCGGCGCGTCCATGGGGCAGACGATTTCCAGCAGCCGCAGCAGCCCGCTCATCAGCAGCGAGGTATAGACCGTGCGGACGCCGAAGGATCTTCCAAACACCGCGAACCCGAGCAGCAGGAGCAGCACGTTGATCACCGTCACAAACGTACCCGGCGTCATGGAGGGGATATAATGTCCCAGCACGATGGCAATGCCGGTCACCCCGCCGGTGGAAAAATGGTTCGGAAACTTGAAGAAATATATCCCGGCGGTCATGATCATGATCCCCGCCGTGATGCAGAGCCACTCCCGAATCGTTCCCCTGTGCGCTTTCATCTGTGGTCCGTCCGCCTTCCGTTTCTTAGTGTTTTAGTGTGTAGTGTTTTCGTTTTCCGTTTTCCGTCTTTTGCACACTAAAACCGTCTCAATTCATTACCGGAAGGTACAATATCATTTTTCGTCTCTCTCTTCAAGTGACATTTCCTGTCAATTTTTTTGCCTTCCGCCGATCTTTATGCTATAATCTTTCCGGTTTTTCCATCAAGGATATGAAGAAGGAGTGAATGTCTATGGGTACAAATCTCATTTCCGGCATTATGGCAATCATCATGATGCTCACAGCGGTCTGCGGCGGCTTTGGCCAGGCCAAGCTCGAGAATCCGGTGACTGTTGAAATCGGCGTCGGTCTCGACGGCGAAATTCCTGAGGGAATGATCAGCGGCACGACGCCTGAAATGGCCGCCGGCATTGTCGAGCTGCTCAACATCCTTTCCATCGGTTTCTCTGCAGACGCAACCGCGTCCGCGCTGACCATCAAGCTGGCCGACAATCCTGTGGCCTCCCTTGGTGTAAAGGATAGCGGCACCACCTGGCAGGCGGTTTCCGATCTTTTCCCGGGAACGGTCCTGACCCTGACCAAGGAAGAGGTCGATGCCCTCACGCAGCAGCTGCTTTCCTCCGTCGTCCCCGCCGGAACAACCACAGCCCAGGCCGGCCTGACCGATCTTCTGGCCAAGTTCAATGTCGAAGCTCTCACCCCGATCTTCGACGCCAAGACAAAGGAACTGATCGCCGCCTTTGAGTCGAAGTTCTCCGAATATGAAAAGGGCGAATACCTGGTGGGTGACAAAACCTACACGCAGAAATCCGTCCTGAATATGACGTCCAAGGAAGCTGCAACCCTGTTCATCACCGCCGTTAAGGACATCCTTGCCGAGGAATCTGTCGCGGCTCTCTTCGCCTCTTTGGGCGGAGACCTCAGTACGCTGAACATTGATGAAACCCTCACGAACATCGCGAACACCGCGGACGAAGACGCGCCCGATCTGATCGTCGCGAAGTATCTGGATGATGCCGGCGATTCCTGCGTGGCGGTGAACGTTTCCAAGAAGGATCAGGTGGATGTGACTGTGACTGTCGCCGAAACCGAGGCAGACGAAACGATCAACCTTCTCCTGGTCGCCGGCGATCAGGGCAGCGCCACCGGTTTTGTCGTGACGGACAAGGCCTCCGGCCAGGGAACCTTCTCGCTGGATTTCGTCACCCCGCAGATGTCCGCGTCTTTGGCAGGCTCCGTGATCCCTGTGGAGAACGGCATCGGCCTGCTCCTCGGAGTGACCCTCCCGATCCCCGGTGCGGAAGAACCCATCACGTTCTCCCTGGAGATCTCCTGCACCAGCGACGCCCCGACCGTCACCGTCCCCGCGGATGCAGAAGTCATCGCCATGTCGGAAATGCAGAAGAGCGAAGAACTCGCCCAGACCTTCAACAGCAAGATCATGGTCGGCATGATGACCGTTCTCAGCAATGTGATGACCGCTACCGCGGATATGCCTGAAGTGCAGGCCATCTTTACTTCCCTGCTCTCCAACATGATGCCCGCCACCCAGACCACAACTAAATAAACCCGTCGTGAAGGTTGAAAAACCAAACGCCTCATGGGCCGGTCCCGAAAGAGACCGGCCCCTTTCTATACCCCAAATTCTAACCCTAAAGCCAAAAAACTTCCTGTTCACTATCCACTACCGCGTCACAGTGCGACCCCCAAAACCTAAATTCCTAAATCGGCCCGTTCGCCCGTCTCCCGCCAACAAATTGTCTGTACAAATTTCATCTATGATGTTATACTTGAAAAAAGTCCCTGACAGAAAGGCGGAAGCATATGAAGAAGGAAATCGCCATCAAACCCGGAGACACCGCAGCTTTCCGGAATCTCACCGACTACTGCGTCGGAACGGGCCGGGTGGATCTGGCCCTGCATAAGGAATATCAGGATCAGCTTGCCGCCGTTCAGGATCTTTGTCATTTCCGCCATGTCCGGGGTCACGGCCTCTTCAGCGATCAGCTGGGCATCTGGCAGGAATGGGGCCCGCCCTTCGCGCCCCGGGAGCAGTGGTTCTGCTTCACCTATCTCGACCGCATGATCGACGCCTGGCTGGAAAACGGCCTCGAGCCCTTCCTGGAGATCGGTTTCATGCCGGAGAAGCTGGCTTCTTCCCCGCAGACGCTTTTCTACTGGAAGGCCCACACCGTTCCGCCGAAGGATCCGGAGGAGTGGTGCCGCCTTGTGCGGGAAACCCTGAAGCATCTGGTTCACCGCTACGGCAGGGAAAAGGTCGAAACCTGGCCCTGCGAAATCTGGAACGAACCGAACCTCCGCGGTTTCTGGGAAAACGCGGATAAGGAAAAATATCTGGAGCTGTATCGGATCACCGTACAGGCGATCCGCGAAGTCCTGCCGAACATGCGCGTCGGCGGACCCGCCATCTGCGGCGGCGAGGGCAGCCAGCAGTGGATTGCCGATTTCCTTGCCTTCTGCCGTGAGGAAAAGCTCCCCGTGGATTTTGTCACTCGTCATGCTTATCTGGGTCAGCAGCCGGAGCACAGGTCCCGCTATATGTATCATAAAATGAGCGCCCCGGAAGTCCTGATCGCCGAGATGCAGGAATCGAGGGATATCATCGATTCCTTCCCGCAGTTCAAGGGCATCCCCATGTATATCACCGAGTTCAACACCAGTTACAATCCCTTCTGTCCCATTCACGATACCAATGAAAATGCGGCCATCTGCGCGGCCCTGCTCTCCCGTCTCGGCGATGTGGCGGACGGCTACAGCTACTGGACCTTCGGCGATGTTTTCGAGGAGCAGGGCATCCCGAACCGTCCCTTCCACGGGGGCTTCGGCATGATGGCCAACGGTCTCATCCCGAAACCGACACTCTGGGCCTTCTCCTTCTTCGCAAACCTGCGGGGTGACTGCGTGCTGCGCAATGAGCACGCGGTGGCCGTCCGCCGGGAAGACGGCGGCTATGAAGCCGTGCTCTGGAATCTGTGCGAGGAAAATAAAAAAGAGCCTCTCGAGCTCTCCCTGACCTTCCCCCTGCAGGGCGATGCCGCCGCGCTTCTCGAGGTCGTGGACGAGGAAACGTGCAACCCCCTCGCTTGCTGGCACCGCATGGGTGAACCCGCGGATCTCACCGCCGAACAGCTTGCTTTCCTCCGTGCCGCCGCCCAGCCGGCCCGCCGTGTACTCGAACCGGAACCGGCAAAAGAAGGAGCCGGAGTCAATCTGACCCTGGCCCCCAATGCGGTCGTCCGTCTCCGCCTGCTCCCGGTCGAAAAGACCTCCGATCCCGGGTATGAGTATGATTGGTACTGTAAGGAATAACCATTCCCCTGAAAGATGCCTTTAGGCCATCGTTTTAGAGTAAAGGCACCCGCAGTAGTTCTGCCTGTATAACTCATACTCAGCGGATAGCTGCAAAGATCGCAGGTATCCGTTTTTCTTTTTGAAATCCGCATACAGATACTTCACGCCGTATCGTTCTCCGGCCGCCTCCCCCGCCCGGTTCACATTTTCCGCGTTCTTGTGGGGGCTCACGCTCAGCGTCGTCGTGAAGTATTCAAACCCGTGCGTCTTCGCCTGCGCCGCCGTTTCGTTCAGCCGCATCGCAAAGCAGGCCAGGCACCGTTTCCCGCCTTCCGGCTCCTCCGCCATTCCCGGCGCAAAAGCCTCGAAAGACGCGTGGTCATATCCGCATTCCAGCCATCCGATATCCTCGCCCAGCATTCCCAGCAGCCGCTGCTGCTCCGCCTTCCGGTGCAGATACTCCTCCTCCGGTTCAATGTTCGGATTATAGTAAAGAACCGTTACCCGGAAATGCTCCCGCAACCGCTCCAGCACAGCGCTGGAGCACGGCCCGCAGCAGCTGTGCAGCAGTAGTGTCGGCCTCCGCCCGCCCAAAGAAGCGATCTCTGCCTCCATCTCTTTGTTGAAATCGCGCTTCATATTCATCCTCCCGCAGGCAGCATCAAACAGTCTATAACAACCCTGCCCCACAAGCAACAATCCCTCGCAAAATGCATCGAAGCAGTCTATGGCAGCCCTTGCGGGTGCCTGTTCTTCCGCGCTTCGGCCTTCAGGATAGCCTTCTCGCCAACCACCATGAAAACCCCGACAATCAGGAACAGATAATAGGTAAAGAACCGCCAGATCAAAAGCGCCAGCCCGATCGTCCCGTCCTTGAAGATTCCCCGGAAGTACAGAAGGAATCCGCCTTCCTGCGCCCCGTTCGCCCCGGGCAGGGGCGTATAGCTCGCGCTCACGAACAGCAGACAGCTCAGTGTCAGAATCTGCGACCATTCTGTCCCGCTCTGTCCGAAGGCATAGTAGGTAAACACGATGCTGCTGGTCAGTCCCAGCACGCTCACCGCGCTGCAGAACAGCTGCGCAATGAGCTCCTTCGGCCGGTGCGTCATCTCCGTCAGGGCCTCGTGATAGGTGTCCAGCATCCCCGACAGGCGTACCTTCGCCGCTTCCGGGTTCCGGATCACATGGATCTTCACCCCCAGGCCAATCAGCTTCTCCCCCAGCTTCTGGATCCAGTTCCGCTTGAAAGCCGCCAGCAGCACCAGCGGCACCGAAGCAAAGTTGATCAGCCAGCCGATCCGCGCCGCCCAGATGGCGCCGCCCAGCTGTTTGTATACAAAATCCTTATGAATCAGAAACAGAATCAGCCCGATCATGCAAACGGCGAATTGGTTCATCACAAACCGAACCGTCAGCGCCAGCGTCCCGTATTCAACCGGAATCCCAGCCTTCCGCAGGCTGTTCACCTGCATCGGCTGCCCGCCGGACGCACCGGGGGTGATGTTGCTGTAGTACATGCCGATCAGCCCGGTTCCCAGCACCCGGAAAAGTGAAATATCATATCCCCGGCGCCGAAGGCAGATCCATGTTCCCATTGCCTCAAACAGCACGTAAACAAACCAGCACAGCAGCAACCCACCGATCCATGGCAGCGAGAGCTTCGAAATAGCCTCCCAGGCATTCTTCATCTCCGGGTTGCTGAAGGCGATGATCACCACCGTGCCGACGGAAACCAGGATGAACAGAAAGCTCAGAAGCTTCTTCAGTTTCGGATTCATACACCTCTCCCCGTCGTCAGAACTTGATCATCTTCCGGCCCATTCGGTAAAGGAATACTAAAAACTTTTCCCCGGCCCGTCCCGGCAGGCATGTCACCCGCCCCAGCGGGTTCCGCCGCAGCCGCCGGTAAAGCGCCGGATCAAAGTCCCGGATCGTCTGCCAAAGTTCCCGGTTCATCCCGTGGCTCCGCTCCGTGTTTTCAATGAACTGCAGTGCGCAGGTCGTAAACAGCTGCCCGCAGGCGTTGTTGATCAGATACTCCCGCAGATGCTTCGGCATCCGGTTCAGTTCTTCCATGCTGTAGCTCGTAATCATCATCTTTGCGATGTTCGTCGCCTGATCCAGCCGCTTCAGCATATTCTTTTCGTCAATGGACTGGTCCACCCGCCCCACGCAGTATCCATAAAGCGGCGCGTGGTGATACAGGATCTTCCGCGTCTTCCCCAGGGGTTGGTAAATATAGATGTTGTCTTCATAAAAGGTATGTTCCGGCATCACAACATGGTTTTCCCGCAGGAACTGCACGCTGTAAATCAGGCTGTGGATCATGAACTGGTTCCATATGTGGAAAGGTCTCGTCTCCTCCCAGGTCCCCGCCGTGTCCGGCTTCATCTTTCCGGCATAGGTGATCGTAAAAGTGTTTTCCTCCTCCGGATGGTCGTAAACATAGTCGTGGAAAATCATGTCGACCTGGCTGTCTTCATCCGCGTGCTCCCGCAAAACGTCCATCAGCCCCGGAATGTTTTCCTTCACCATCCGGTCGTCCGAATCGACCACCTTGAAGTAAACGCCTTCTGCGTTCGCGATGCCGTAATTCAGTGCGGACCCGTGTCCGGCATTCGCCTGGTGGTGGGCCTTCACGATCGTGGGATGCTCCGCGGCCAGCCGGTCTGCAACGGCTCTCGTCCGATCCGTAGACCCGTCGTCCACGATCAGAATTTCCATTTCCTCCCCGCCGGCCAGCAAAGAATCCACCGCCCGCTCCATCCAGCCGGCAGAATTATAGCAGGGCACCACACAAGTCAAAAGCTTCATCTGTTCTCCATCCCGCTATCCACTATTCACTAACCACTATTCACTCAGCGCATTTGCGCGCAGCGCAAAGCGCCTCCGCAATCACTTGATCCATATCATAATACCGGTAGTTCCCGAGCCGCCCGCCCATCATCACGCGCTCTTCCTTCGCCGCCAGTTCGGCGTACTTTGCATAAAGCGCGTTATTTGTCTCGTCGTTGACGGGGTAATAGGGCTCGTCCCCGGGTTTCCATTCCGAGCTGTATTCCCGGCTGATCACGGTTTTCTCCGCCGGCTCCCCGGTATCGCTCCGGATGCCGAACTCAAACCACTTGTGCTCGATGATCCGCGTCCAGGGCGTCTCCGCGTCCGTGTAGTTCACCACCGCGTTCCCCTGGAAGTTCGGCTTGTCGAGAATTTCCGTTTCAAACCGCACCGACCGGTATCCCAGTGTCCCCAGCAGGAAGCCGTAGAAGGCGTCGATGGGACCCGTGTAGATCACCTTTTCCGCCATCGCGTCCAGTTCTTCCCTGTTTGCAAGGTAGTCGCACCCGAGCCGGACCTCGATCCCCTCCAGCATTTTCGCCACCATTCCGGTGTATCCCCCCATGGGAATCCCCTGAAACAGCGCGTTGAAATAGTTGTTGTCAAAGGTCAGCCGTACCGGCAGCCGCCGGATGATGAAGGCCGGCAGCTGGTCGCAGGGCCGTCCCCACTGTTTTTCCGTATAGCCCTTGATCAGCGCTTCATAGATGTCCCGTCCCACCAGGCTGATCGCCTGCTCCTCAAGGTTCTTCGGCTCCCCGGTAATTTCTCCCCGCTGCTCCGCGATTTTGGCCGCCGCCTCTTCCGGCGTCACGACGCCCCACATGCTGTGGAAGGTGTACATATTGAACGGCAGGGAGAACAGCTTACCGCGATAGTTGGCCACCGGGCTGTTCGTGTATCGGTTGAATTCCGCAAACCGGTTTACATAGTTCCATACTTCCCTGTTGTTTGTGTGGAAAATATGTGCGCCGTATTTGTGAACGTTGATGCCTTCCGTCTGTTCCGTATAGGCGTTCCCGGCAATATGGCCCCGCCGTTCGACGACAAGGACCTTCTTTCCCGCGTCCGTCAGTTCCCGCGCCACGGTCGCCCCGTATAGTCCCGCCCCGACAATCAGATAATCGTACATTGAAATCCTCCCGGTCCCCCGATTAAACTTATTATATCACATTCGTTCCGTCTTGTCTGCTTTGCCTTTTCATGATAGAATAAACCCCAGAAAGGAGTGTGCTCCATGTCCCTGAACCCTTCCTTCCTCTCGGCCATTTTCAGTGATGAATCTCCCCGCTTCCGCTCCCCTTGCGAGCCGAATCCCGGGGATACGGTCAAAATCCGCCTCCGCGTGGAAAAGGGCAGCGTTTCCCGCGCCATTCTGATGACGGAGAAGCTCTCCTTCGGCATCCTCATGACGAAGGCCGCCCCGGATGATTATTTTGATTATTACGAAGCCGCCATGGTCTGCAACCGAGATTCCTATGTCTATCGCTTTCTGATCGAAAGCGCCGAAGGCGTCCGCGTGGCGTATGACAAGTGCGGCCCCCGCATCGTGGATAACAACGATCCCCAGTTCAATCCTGCCTATTCCTTCCGCTTCATTCCCGGGTTCCATGTACCCGCCTGGTCCAAAGGCGCCGTGCAGTACCAGATCTTCACCGACCGGTTCTGCAACGGGGATCCGACCAACGATGTCGTGGATAATGAATATTACTATACCATCGGCCATGTCAAGCACGCAGCAAATTGGGACGATCCCCCTTCAGACACAGACTTCCGCTGCTTCTACGGCGGGGATCTCCAGGGCATCATCGACAAGCTCGATTATCTCCAGGATCTCGGCGTCGAGGTGCTCTACCTGAACCCGATTTTCGTCTCCCCCTCCAGCCATAAATACGACTGCCAGGATTACGAACATGTCGATCCCCATTTCGGCGTCATCTCCGACGATGAGGATCATGTCATGGATATCATGGATAAAAACAACGCCACCGCCGCGAAGTATATCCGCCGTGTCACCTCCATGGAGAATCTGGAGCAGACCGATATTCTCTTCTCCTCCCTCTGCCAGCAGCTCCACGCCCGCGGCATGCGCATCATCCTCGACGGTGTCTTCAACCACTGCGGTTCCTTCAACAAGTGGATGGATTCCGAGGGCATCTATCTGGGCAAGGCCGGCTTCGAGCCCGGCGCCTACCAGAGCCCCCACAGTCCCTATCGCTCCTATTTCCATTTCAACGACGGCGGAAACGGCCGCTTCTCTGCTTATGAGGGCTGGTGGGGCTATGCCACCCTGCCGAAGCTGAACTACGAGGATTCTCCCGAGCTCCGGGAGGAAATCTTCAGCATCGCCGAAAAATGGCTTTCCCCGCCGTACTGCATTGACGGCTGGCGCCTCGACGTGGCGGCGGACCTGGGCCACAGCGTCGAGTTCAACCATCGGTTCTGGCGGGAATTCCGTGCCCGCGTCAAGGCCGTCAACCCCAATGCCATCATCCTCGCGGAGCACTACGGTGATCCGACGCCCTGGCTCAACGGTAAAGAATGGGACACCGTCATGAACTATGACGCTTTCATGGAGCCGGTCACCTGGTTCCTCACCGGCATGGAAAAGCATTCCGATTCCTATCGCGATGATCTCTTTCAGAACGGCAACGCCTTCTTCGGCATCATGAAGGACAAAATGTCCCGTTTCACCTGGCCGTCTCTCATGTGCGCCATGAACGAGCTCAGCAATCACGATCATTCCAGATTCCTCACCCGCACCAACCGCATGGTCGGCCGCACGACGACCCTCGGTGCCGGCGCCGCCGGCGCGGGCATCAACAAGGGCGTCTTCCGCGAGGCCGTCACCATCCAGATGACCTGGCCCGGCGCCCCCACGGTCTATTATGCGGATGAAGCCGGCCAGGTCGGCTGGACCGATCCCGATAACCGCCGCACCTATCCCTGGGGCCATGAGGATGAATCCCTCATCGATCTCCACCGCTTCCTCACCCGCCTGCGCAAGGAGCTCCCCGTCCTCGTCGACGGCTCTCTGAAGCAGCTCCTGGCGGAATACGGCCGCATCGCCTACGCCCGGTTCAATGAAACCTCCCGCGCGGTCATCGCCGTCAACAATACCGACGCCCCTGCCGATTATCACCTCTACGTCCGGGATGCCGGCGCCAAAGACGGCGAAAACTACACCATCCGCATCCAGACCACCCAGGAAGGCCACGACGTCAGCCCCGTTCAGATCGACTATGTGGAAGACGGCTACCTGGCCTTCACGCTCCCCCCGTTCTCCTCAACCATTCTCTCCAACGAATAAACCCCCAAAGGGCAAAGAGCAGGGCCAGCCGCAAGGCTGGCCCGTTAACTATTCCCTGAATCCTTGAGCAAGTGTCCAAATCCTTAATCAAACTCCGCTTCGCCCTCGCCAAGCCATTCGCTTCCAACCTCTCCTGCTTCTTCCAGTGCCGGATCAAAGTCGCTCAGGTAAGCCTTCTGAATCGCTTCAGCCCAGCTGGAGGCAGCGGCCGGCGCGTAGTCCTGCAGGGCGGTAATATGGAAATCCATATAGGCGTTGCTGTACAGTGGAATCTCCGGTAGCACTTCCGACCGGTATTCCAGATACTTAATCCACCGGCGAACGTATTCCGCTCCGTTTCCGGGTTCCGTCCGGCGCAGTTCCTTTGCTAGCTCTGCCAGCTGCGGATCCGTGATGCCGTTCAGCCGGTCCTTCCCGTTCTCGTCGTAGTAAATGGAGGGATCGAATACATCCTGGAAGTTGCTTCCGATCATGATCATGTCGTAGTTCCGATCAACCTGTCCGTAATAAATCGTCAGCAGATCCGGCATGTTCACCGCGTAGAGTTCCAGCCCAATCCCTGCTTCTTCCAGATACGGAACAAAATAGGTGCTCAGCATCGGTCCGGCCAGGTTCTCCGTCGGATAGGCCAGCCGTAGCGTCAGGGGAGTCAGGATTCCGTCCACGTTCTTGTACCGCAGCCCTTCGGTATAGGGGCCCGCGTCCGCGTTCAGGTTCCAGCCCGCCGCGTCCAGCAGCTGCTTTGCCGCGTCGACGTCCAGCGGATAAACCGTCAGCCCGTCCAGGTTGAAGTCCTCCCAGGTTTCATCCGGGTTTTCCTCCTGCCAGGCTTCCGGAATCTGCCCCCGCGTCATCGGGAACATCCACTGGCCGATCCCGTAGTATCCGTCCACCACAATGCCCATGTTCCCGCTGTATTCCGCGTTCAGCCCCGTCTTGTCGATGCACATGGCCAAAGCCTTGCGAACGTTCGGGTCGGATGTAGCCCCTTTCTCCGCACAGAAACTGATGAACGCCAATCCGTTCCGGCTGTAGCTCTTCATCGAGTATTCATCACCGCTGCTCAGCGCCATGCCCGTGGCAATCTGGTCTGTGCGGATGCTCCTCGTTGTCAGGTCAACATCTCCGGCGATCAGCGCACTCAGCAGATCCCGCGACGGGATATAGCGTACAACCACATCCCGGATGATAGGGCTAAGTCCCTCCGCGTCTCCGATATATTCCGGATTCTTCGTCAGCCACACGGTCTTCCCGTCATAATTGCTCATCATGTAGGGTCCTGAGGTGACAGACGGGTGTGCGGCATATCCCGTGTCCGGATCCAGAATCGTTTTCCGAACCGTATCCGCGTCAAAGGTGCCGCTCAGATAAATACCATTCCCGTCGTCCCTGACCTCGCATCCGGGGGCAATCACGTGGATCGGCAGCGGATAAATATCCAGCACCTTCATCTCATAGAAGAAGGGCGTATACTCCTGCGAAATCGTGATGGACATTTGGTAATCGCCAACTAGCCGGAATCCGCTGATCGCCGCTGCCTGCCCTTCGTCATAGGCGCTCCAGCCCATAATCCGGCTGCCGTCCTCCCGCAGGCCGGAAGCTTCCTTCAGTGCCCGCGATGTCAGCAGCAGGAAGCTGAACGCGTAATCCCTGACGGTGATCGGCGTTCCGTCGTTGTAGGTCAGGTTATCCGCAATGGCGAAATGATAGGTTCCCTGATCCGCGCTCATCAGCCCACCGTTCACCACATTCTTGTTCATCCGGAACGCGCCGATCTCGCTGTCCCATCTGACCAGGCTGTATGCGTGAATCAGTTTGCGAACATCCTGGTCGCTGATGTTGCTTCCC
This sequence comes from uncultured Eubacteriales bacterium, assembly GCA_902764875.1. GTDB lineage: Bacteria > Bacillota > Clostridia > Christensenellales > Aristaeellaceae > Aristaeella. Next base: position 4,939 of record CACWXP010000024.1, on the reverse strand, counting down.
AGCGCGTCGGAAAGAAAGTTCCCGCTGAAGGCGGTGGTTACGCCGACCGTCAGCGTTTCATACCTGTCATCGCTGTATACTTCGGCAACAGCTGTAAAGCAGCCTGCCAGAAAAATGATTGTCAGAATGATGGCCATCAGTTTTCTCATACGTGAACGACTCCTTTTGCGTTTCTGAATTCATGGCTTCTTCACATATAGAACGAATCTACCCCTTGTAATATTTCTCTGTCATTTTTCCTTTTTCCTGCAAAAAGGCCGGGCATATTTTCTATGCCCGGCCGGTCGTTTGGTTCTCAGGCGTTCATGGTTCCGTCATTATTCAATGATTTCACCGTTGCCCAGTGTTACGTTGTTGATGCCCAACGGAGTCGGATCATCGGGGATAATCGTCGAGCCGTCAGCTTCCTTGAGGAGCCATACAACGACGGTATCTTCGTGCTTCGTCATCTTCTTGCCCTCTTTCACTTCAACGATGGTGTATCCGGCAAGTTCGGTAAGAGCCTTGATATCCTCGTCGCTGGCCAATACTTTGATTTCATCGCCGTATGCCATCTTCCGGATGATGGGCTCTCTCAGGTCCTCTTCCTCGTCTTTCACCGTGAAGCGGATCTTCAGCTTGTACTCATCCTCGCTTCCGCCGCTGCCGTTTCCGCCGGTGCCGTTTCCGTCGGTTCCGGTTCCGCCGGTTCCGGTTCCGCTGCTGGCCTGGGTCTTCTTGTAGGTCACTTCATACTTCACGTCTTCGTCGCCCAGGTTGCCGGAAATGGTTGTCATTCTGTTAACCTTGTCGTCCGATGTGGAAACATTCCCTGTCAGCTCGCCGGAGATCAGTTTGATGTCGGCAGTGTAGCCTTCGTCATACTTTTCTCTCTTGATCACCCACTCACCGATCGATTTGGAGATCGTAACGGTAACATCATCCTTGCTCTTGTCTTCGTACTTATAGGTGATAATCAGCTTTCTGGTTGTGCCGTTTCCGCCGTTACCGCCACCGCCGGGCTGGTCACCGCCGGTTGTGGTGTCCTTGATGATCAGCTTGCCGAAGATCGGGGTGATCTCATAGTTCGTAAGCAGGGTTCCTTCGTTGGCTTCATAGGTGAATGCGTTGTCAACCGTGCCGGGCTTCGTGATATTGCCTGTTACATAGGTTGTAACGCCTTCGCCTGCGACGAATCCGTCTTCACCGCCGATGGTCACCTTGTTGTTCTTCAGCACCGTTCCGTCAAAGTCCTTCGTCTGGCTGGCGCTGGTCAGGGTAACCGCACGCGGCCGGATGGTCATTTCGCCGTTGGTAACTTCGAACTCAACGTTGGTGAAGTTCGGATTAGTATTCCGGAAGTCGGAAGCCTTCATTTCAGTCCGGTAAGTGCCCGCGTTCTTTCCGCTCAGCTCATTGCTGCCGCTGAAGCTGAAGTCCGCTGTGCCGTACCGGCTGTCGTTGGTCGTCACGGTGTAACCGCTCAGGTCATGCGTCGTTCCGTCGTAGAGGTAGCTGCCGTTCTTCGCGGTTATCCGTACCACCACGCTGCCTTCCGGCAGGATCTTTAGGGTTCCGGTCTCATACTTGACCTTGTAGTTGCCCTGGATCTCGTTGCCCGCCGGGGTGATCGTGTAGTTGCCCGCGCCCTCGCCGGCCGTACGGCTCAAAGTGTACTTGATCAGGTCGCTGCTGTCGCCCGCCACCAGACCGGTGATCGTGGCGGTCAGCGCGGGATCATTCTCGCCGTAAACCTTGGTCTTGTCGTTCGCGATGACCGTAATTTCCTTCTCGCCGATGGTCAGCGTTCCGGGGTTCACCGTGAAGATATAGTTCGGGTTCCTGGCGGCCGTTCCGCTGATCGTGTAGGTCCCGACGTTCTCGCCGGTCTCTCGCGTCAGTGTGATCACCGCTGTGTCAACGCCTTCGAGCGTGTAGGGTTCCGTGGTCAGCACAGGATCCTTGTCGCCGTAGGTCTTGCTCTTGTCAGACACCTGGATCGTCACCGGTTTCGGGTCGATCACCAGGTTGCTGTTCGTCACTTCGAACGTTACGTTGTCGAAGTTGTCGTTGACGTTCACGAAGTCCGCCGCGGTAAGGCCCATGTTATAGGTGCCCGCGTTCGTGGCTGCCGCAACGGCTTCCTTGCCTGTCAGCTGGAAGTCAGCTCTCGTGTACAGGCCACTCGCATCAAGGATTTCATAGGTGAAGCCCTCAGCCTTGTGCTCAGCCGCGTCGTACATGAACTGTCCGCCGTTGCCGTTGATCCTGACAACGATGCCGTCCAGCGGGTTAATCGTCAGTGTACCGTTCACGGTCGTGACCAGGTAGTTGCCTACCGCGGTCTCGATGCCGGTATTGACGTCCTTGCCGTCCACGGTTGCGATCACGTTCGCCTTCGATCCGGTTTCAGTGATCGTACTCTCGCCGGTCATCGTAACGGTGAAGCTGTGCGTATCGCCCGCTTCCAGTGCGGTGGCTGTGAAGCCGCCTTCTGTCAGGGCAGTGCCGTCATAGATCTTCTCCGCGTTGTTTGCGGTGATCGTGACATTCTTCGGCGTAACGGTCAGCTTGCCTTCCGCCGTTGTCACCAGGTAGTTACCCACTCTGGTTTCGGTTCCGGTCGTAACGGCCGTTCCGTCCACGGTGGCGATCACGTTCGCCTGTGTACCGATGTTGGTAATCGTGCTGCCCTCGGTCATTGCCACGGTGAAGGTATGCAAGTCGCCGCCTTCCAGTTTGCTGGCTGTGAAGCCGCCTTCTGTCAGGGCGCCCGCGTCATAGGTCTTGCTGGCATTGTTCGCCGTCAGCGTGACCTTCTTCGGGATGACTTCCAAGCCGCCGTTTACATAGCTGATCTCGTAGCTTTCGGTGACGTTTTCACCCGCCGCGTTCCGGATCACCGCGTTGCTCGGCACGTTGCTGCTGTTGCCGGTTTCCGTCTGGCTGCCGGTGACGGTGACGGATTCGATCGCGTCGCCTTCCGCCAGCACGCTCGTACCCCTGGTCAGGGCCGGTGTGGTGTAGCTGTCCTTCGTCAGCGCTGTGCTGTCGTAAATCTTGCTGTCGCTATCGGCCTTGATGGTCAGGGCCTTCTTCGTAATGCTCAGTGTGCCGTTCACATAGGCAACGTCATAGCTGTCGGTCACGTTCTCGCCCGCCGCGTTCAGGATCACGGCTTCGCTCGGAACGTTTGCGCTCTCGCCGAACACGGTCTGGCTGCCGGTGACCTTCACGCTGTCGATCGTGTCGCCTTCCGCCAGGAATGTGTTGGTAAAGCTGTCCTTCGTCAGGGCGGTTCCGTCGTAAACCTTCGTGTCGTCGTCCGCTGTGATGGTCAGCGCCTTCTTCGTCACGTTCAGCTTGCCGTTCACATAGGTGATCTCATAGCTGTCGGTCACATCGTTGCCGTCTGCGTTCAGGATCTCCGCGTCGCTCGGCACGTTGTCGCTCTCGCCGAACACGGTCCGGCTGCCGGTCACGGTCACACTGTTGATCGTGTCGCCGTCCGCCAGGGATGTGTTGGTGAAGCTCTCCTTGGTCAGCGCTGTGCCGTCGTACACCTTCGTATCGCTGTCCGCTGTGATGGTCACAGCCTTCTTCGTCACATCCAGCGTACCCTTCGTATAGTCGATCGCGTAGCTGTCGGTTACGTCGATGCCGGCCGCGTTCAGGATCTTCGCGTCGCTCGGTACGTTGTCGCTCGTACCGGCTGTCGTCTGGCTGCCGGTCACGGTGACGCTGTCGAAGCGGTCGCCCGCCGCCAGGTCCGTGCTGGTGAAGCCGTCGTTTGTCAACGCCGTGCCGTCGTAGATCTTCGCGTCATCGTCCGCCTTGATCGTCAGCGTCTTCTTTGTGATGCCGAGCTTGCCGCTCTTGTAGGCGATCTCATAGCTTGCGGTGACATTCTCGCCGGCCGCGTTCGTGATCGAGGCGTTGCTCGGAACGTTGGCGCTCTCACCGAATACCGTCCGGCTGCCGATGACGGTGGCCGTAATGCTGTCGCCCGCTGCAAGTTCCGTGTTGGTGAAGCTGTCTCTCGTCAGGGCCGTGCCGTCGTAAACCTTCGTGTCGCTGTCCGCCGTGATCTCCAGGGTCTTCTTCGTCACGTCCAGTTTACCGTTCACATAAGTGATGTCATAGCTGTCTGTGACGTCGTCGCCGTCCGTGTTCACGATCTTCGCGTCGCTCGGTACGTTGGCGCTGGTTCCCTTCACGGTCTGGCTGCCGGTGACGGTCGCAGTAACGCTGTCGCCTTCCGCCAGATCAGTGTTGGTGAAGCTGTTCTTGGTCAGGGCTGTGCCGTCGTACACCTTGTTGTCGCTGTCCGCCGTAATGGTCACGGCCTTCGGTGTAACTTCCAGCGTACCGTTCGCATAGGTAATCTTGTAGCTCTCGGTAACGTCTTCATCCGCCTCGTTCAGGATCTTCGCCGCGCTCGGTACATTGGCGCTCGTGCCGACCACCGTCTGGCTGCCAGTCACGGTTGCCGTGATGCTGTCGTTTTCCGCCAGGGCGGTGTTGCTGAAGCCGTTGTTTGTCAGCGGCGTCGCATCATAAACCTTCGTGTCGTTGTTCGCCGTGATGGTCACGGGTTTCTCCGTCACTTTCAGTTCGCCGCTCACATAGGTGATGGTGTAGCTTGTGGTGACGTTTTCACCGTCCGCGTTCTTGATCACTGCGTCGCTCGGGATGTTGTCGTTCGTGCCCTTCACTGTCTGGCTGCCGGCAATCCTGATGCTGTCGATCCGATCGCCATTTGCCATGGAAGTGTTGGTGTAACTGTTCTTCGTCAGCGCCGTGCCGTCATAAACCTTCGCGTCGCTGTCCGCGGTGATGGTCAGGGCTTTCTGCGTGACTCCCAGTGTGCCGTTCTTATAGGTGATTTCATAGCTCGCGGTCACGTCTTCGCCCGCCGCGTTCACGATCTTCGCCGTGCTCGGTACGTTCTCGCTCGTGC
>CACWXP010000023.1 GCA_902764875.1 uncultured Eubacteriales bacterium | reverse complement strand
GCTCTCGTTGTAGTGCTTGATGATGTCATAGTTCCTCTGTTCCTCCGTGGCATCCCGCAGATCCAGCAGATAGCCGATGCTCCGTTTGCCGTTCCGGGTAGTCATTGGAGAGATTTCGCAGGCGCAGGTCATTTCCCCCAGCTGGAACCGGTTGCTTTCCGTTCCGTTTTGCTCAAAGGCATCAATCAGGCGGAGTACCTGAAGCTTGTATTCATCGTCTTCCGTGATCTTCTCATCCACCCGCTGCTCCTTCAGGAAGCCGAGGAAGGACTTGGCCATGTCGTTGCAGCCCAGAAAGGTCCTGTTCCGGCTGACGGCCACGTAGCCCCGGCTGCGGCTTTTCTCCTGAAGATCCGCCAGGACGCAGGAAATGTCATGGGCGTGGGTGTAATCGTAATCCAGGACAATGATCAATTCCCCCACCACGTAGAGCGCGGGCAGGATGGTGAAATCCGAATCCGCAATTCCCTCCAGCAGATGGGTCAGCAGCCCGATGCCCAGGGCGCTGCCGAAATAAATCAGGGAGCGCCGGGAATACGTGCCGTTTCTCCGGATGCCCAGAATCAGCATGCCCATCAGCCAGATGAAGACGGCGCCGAGGAACACATAATGAAAGGGCTTCATGGGACCGTCCGTCATCTTTGTGGCATTGCCCATGGCCGTCGGAATGATCTCAATGGACTGATAATACATGCCCGAGTGGACGCTGAGGCACACGATGGCCATGTGAACCGCGGCGGCGCCGTAACCGGCGATTTTCATCCAGGCCTGCACGGGAATGCCCATGTTGCGGAGCATGGCAAAGAGAAGCACCATGACCAGGACGGTGCTTTCCAGATAGATAAAGCAGAACAGGACCGCCACGGCTTCCGTCGTTTCCGCCTGGGACTTCAGCCAGTATCCCATGATAACGATGGGACACAGGAGCATAATGGACCATAAATAGGCATCCATGTTATGGTAGTTTTTCTGCGCCATGTAGATAAAGAAACCCACAGAAATCAGGAGGCAGATGCCGTAAATGTGCGTAATCATGCTTTTCCGCGCGCCTCCCCCCGCTCCGGCCGCGGATCCTGCACTCCGGCAGGGGCCGGATCCACAACGGTCTGTTCAATTTCAAAATAGAACTCCGTTCCCTCTCCCGGGGTGCTGATCACCTCCAGCCGGGACCCGAGATAGGACAGGATGCTGGCGGCCACCTCCAGTCCGTGGCCGTTGCTGACCGTGCCTGCGGGGCCGCGCTCCGCAAGGCGCTTCGTAAATTCCTCCAGCTCCTGCCGGGTGGCGTCCGGCAGTCCGCCGCCCGTATCCTTGACCGAGAAAAGAAGATGCTCCCGCTCCCCGGTGTTCTTTCCGTATACTGCCAGGCGGATGCTTCCTTTCTCCGTATAATGCACAGCATTGGACAGAAGCTGAATGATCACCCGCTCCAGCCTTTTGACGTCCCCCCGCATCCGCGCGGGGATTTTCGGCGAAATATCCGTCTCCACGGTGACGTCGGAGCCTTCCGTCATGGTCAGGGCAATCTCGGAAAAGTCCGAAATCAGCTCTGCCGGAGAATACTCCTCCTCCATCCTTTCCAAGGTTCCTGCCGCCAGGCGGGACGCGTCCGTACCGCCGTCCATGGTGAAGGACAGGATCCGGCCGATGCTGCGGATTTTCTTCGCCCGGGAACGTATCGCCTCCTCCCCGCTTTCCGCGAGGATCCCGGCATCCAGGTCCTGGATATTCTGCAGCCAGGCCCGCATTCTGCCGGCAATCCCGGAGAGATAGGCGTTCCGGACATTCTTTTCCTTTTCCGCCTGCTGCACCTGTTCCGCATACTTCCGAAGGGTTACCTTTTCCTCATTGATATCCTGAATGGTGAAAATCGCCTTTGTCAACGGCTCCCCGTCCTTCCGATCCGCGGGGAAGAAGCGGATACGCGTCCAGCCATGCTCCCGGCTGATATATTCGCAGGCCACGCTCCCTCGCACCAGCCGCTCCGGCAGGGTGGCGATATCGATGAACTCCCGCGTGATTCCCTGGTAGCTGTCCTCCGCATCCCTGCGGGTCATCTCCAGCAGCTGCTCCCGGGCGCCCAGCTCCTTCGGCCGGTGGCTTTCGGAGATTTCGTCCTCATGAATCGGCGTCAGCTCGTCCGTTTCCAGATTGACGTAGTAGATGATGGCATAGATGTCCGACATGCTGGCCACGCCGGACTGGCGAAGCTGATTCTCTTTCATCGCATTCCGGTAGGCGATGTCGGAGATCAGCTGCCCGCCCGCGAGGATCAGGATCAGGATCGCCAGGGCAAAGACGCCGATAAACCCGGGGCCTTCCGCGAAGGACTTATGGCACCGGTATTCCACCGTATAATCCGAAAGATCCAGGACATCCATATAATAGAAGATCATCCCCATGGTCAGTTCCGACCGGGGGGCCAGATTCGTTTCCCGGTCCTTTTCCGAAGGATAATAGATCAGCTGGTCCCCGGGGGACAGGGGAATCAGCAGATCCCCGTCATACAGGTAATCCAGGCGTACATCCTCCAGGCGGTAGTTTCTCAGATCCAGGGTTTGCGTGTTTTCCTTTTCCGTGCCTGTATACTGCCGGATTTCCATCGTCCCACACCAGGCCTGGTTGACAAAGCAGTCCTGATGAATCCGGATCGTCATCGTCCAGGAGGAGATGAGATCCCCGGAATGGTTGATAAAGGTGCCGTCCACGGTGCGGCCGTTCAGGTTCACGGTTTGCCCCTTCAGGGCGAAATCCCGCTTGATCCACTGGCTGGTGGCATCGTCCCGGTTGTGGATGTCCACATAGGCCGCCTGCGCCGCATCCGCGCCTTCAACCGTATGGACACGGTTATTATAGGAAATGATATACACCGTCTGACCCATGATGCCGGCCAGAAGGCAGACCAGCAGAACGATCAGAATCTTCCGGACTTTTTCTCTTCTTTCACGGACCATGCTTTCATCCTTTCCGTTTCTCCGGCCTGGATCGTCGATCTTTACTGATTCTTTCAGTATTTTCAGATATTCAGTGCGGCAATGATATCCGGCAGTTTCTCGTCCACTTCGTCGTTCTCCAGCTGGCAGGTGCCCGCGTTGTGATGGCCGCCGCCGCCGTATTTCAGGCAAAGCTCGCCGATATCCGCCTTGGAAGCCTTGTTAATAATGGATTTGCCGATCATAACGGCGGTATTCTGTTTCCGGAAACCCCAGGCAACGTGGATGGAGATCTGGGCTTCGGGATAGAGGGCATAAATCATAAACCGGTTGCCGGCATGGATAATCTCCTCTTCCCGCAGGTCCAGCACGACCACCTTGCCGTGCATCTTCGCGATCCTTTTCAGCTGCTCCGTAAACAGCTCCGCCTGCTCAAAATACAGATCGACCCGTTCCTTGACATCCGGAAGCTCCAGGATCTCGTCAATGGTATGCTCCATGCAGAAATCGATCAGCTGCATCATCAGGTCGTAATTGGAAATACGGAAATTCCGGAAACGCCCCAGCCCGGTCCGGGGATCCATCAGGTAATGCAGCAGTACCCATCCTTCGGGGTGGAGAATCTCCTCCAGGGTAAAATCCGCGCTGTCCCCCTTGTCCACCGCGTCCATCAGTTCCTCGCTGACGCGGGGAAAGGTGCCTTTCCCGCCGTAATAGTCATAGACGACCCGGGCCGCGCTGCGGGCGTTGGGATCAATGATCAGTTTGCCGCCGGTCTCCTGGGCCTTCAGGCGGTCCACTTCCGACTCGTGATGGTCGAAAGCCAGCGCCACCCGGGGATCGTAGGGCAGGTTGGTCGTAATGTCGCGCTTGCTCAGCTCCACCTTCCCGTCCTGCACGTCCTTGGGATGAACGAACTTGATTTCGTCAATCATATCCAGATCTTTCAGCATCATGGCGCAGGCCAGGCCGTCAAAATCACTGCGGGTTACCAGTCTCATTTTTTGTTCCATGCAAAAACCCCCTTATTCAAACGAATTACTTTATTTGTAAGTATAGCATATTTCCGGGCAGAGCGACAACACAAAACACTGTCAATGTTTCGCGGTTTCCGTTTCTTCCGTTCCATCCGGTTCATCCGCTTCCCCGCTGTCTTTGGTTTCGTTGTAGAAGTTGACAATGATGGAGGTAATCAGGGCAACCACGATGATCCCGTAGAGGCCGAGAACCACGGAAATGACTCTTCCCGGAAGTGTGGCAGCGGCGAAATCGCCGAATCCGATGGTCGTAACAATCGCAAAGCAGTACCAGAGCGCGTCCGCAAAGGAAGGAATGCCGGGGTCAAGCTGCGGCAGGACAATGGAGAAGGCAATGATCAGCATAAGCATCCCGAACAGGATCTCCGCCGCATAGGTTTTTCTCACGATTTTACGCAGCACATCCATTTTGATCCGTGAGAAGGCAATCTGTGCAATGTAGTAGAAAATCCGCGGAACCGTCAGAAGCAGCAGATAGAGCAGCGCGGTGCTGCCGCCCAGACTAAACGCGCAGACCACAACGAACAGAAGCGTAAGGATGGATAGCACTCTCGGGATCAGATTGCGGGCCTTGTGATTCCGGATGATGGAAAAGACATGATCCGCGATCAGGGTGGTCACATGGAGAAGCGTCACCGGAAGGTATGCTTTTGCTGAATCTGTGAAAACGAAGATAACGGCACAGGCGGCAAAAAGCAGGGCGCCGAACCCGTACCTGAACCGATTCAGTCGCCAATGATCCCGGGTGATCGAAGCCTTCAGCAGGAACAGCAGGGCAAATGCGGCATACATGATGACGGCCAGAATCCTCTGCGTCTCCGAGTTGTCGTTGTATCCTTCCAGCGCCTCGGTCGCCGCGTTCAGCGCTTCCAGGCCTTCAATGGCCTTTTGCTCATCTCCTTCCGTAACCGTAATCTGCTGGCTGGCGATTTTTTCATTCAGATCTTTCAGGTCAGCCCTGACGCCTGTCATCAGCAGACTGATGCATACGGAAAAAAGCGTAGACAGAATCACCAGCAGAAGAAATCCCTGCAGAACCGTCATCAGGATCCTGTTTTGTTTCATTTTCTGAATATTCATCGCTGTCTGTTTCTCCTTCATTATGCATAGATTCCGGGAACGCGCATCACGCGCCTGCTTATTTTCGCGTGTATCCCAGCTTTGTAACTTCGCCGCTTCGCACGGTGAAAACTTCCTTTTTTCCGTCTGTAACCCAGCTTGTGCCGGTATAATCATAGTATTCCTTTTCCCCGGAATCATTTACCGTCAGCAGCTGTGCCACGTATTCACCTTCCGGCAGAAGCGCGCTGATCCGCCCTTCAGGATCCGGATAAGCATTGTCAACCCAAGCATAGTCCCTTCCGGCATCATAGAAATTCACGCGGCAGGCAAGATCGCTCAGTACATCCGCGGCATCGAAGGTGACCCGGCCGAAACCTTCCCGCTTCGCGGTCAGATAGCTTTCCGTCCAGTCGCTGTCCAGACCCGTCGCCTCAAACGCCCGGTTCAGTGCCGATCCGTATTCATGCAGAATCCCGCTGATTTTCAGGCTCAGCAGCAGCGCCGCGTGCAGGTCGTCATAGTCGGACCGCGGCGTGAGAATTTCCATGGCCGTCAGCCACATGCCGATCTGCTGCTCATAGCTCATCCCCGCCTGATCCATCAGCCATGCGATATGCCCCGGCAGAGAATTGTTTCTGTGAATCCCTCCGCTGTCGTTCATGTTGCTGTCCGGGTTGAGCACCGGAGACTTGTAATACCGGTCCCCCACGAATTCCGGCTGCTGCATCTCGTTGGGATCGCTCATGTTCCGAAGGATCTCCCCGGACCTTTCCCCGATCTTCCATTCCCGGTTGTCCGTATAGCCCAGGCTGATTTCCGCCAGGTTCCCCATAATGTCCGCCAGCGCTTCGTTTATGACGCCCGTTTCGTTGATGCTCAGAACTCCTTGCGCCGTCAGCCGCAGCACGCCGTGGGTATATTCATGTCCGACCACATCCAGGGCGTCGCCGTAATGATTGATCTCCGAGATGCCGAAGCACACCCACCCGCGGTTGATGCCGTAAAACACGGCGTTGTCCACAGGCTCGCGGTTTTCGTCAACCCAGTTCACCGTAATCAGAATCGGCGTTTCAAAACCGTCTGCGGACCGGATGCCGTGATCCGCGTAAAAATCATAGATGATCCGGTAATTCGCATACGCCAGCAGGTTATTCTGCGTCCAGCCGCCCACCGATTTGCTTGTAATGAAAGTCACCTGATCCTTGTAATTGAAATCATAGTAGTCCGCCACGGCGATGCGCCGCTCCGGATCCACCAGATAATACAGCCCGTCCCGGGGATTGTAGCCGACAGGCACCGTGACCGTCCGTATGCTCCCGTCCTCCAGCCGCATGGTGCGGCTGTATTCATGCATCTCAAATCCTTCAAAATAGCTGCTGTTGTCGATGGCGTTGCCGTGTTCCGTCTCGAAAGTGCTGGCCGGAATGCCGTAAACGTAATCCCCGCCGATCGTCACAAAGTGTTCCAGATAAGGCATGTCAAAGGATACCGTCACATCCGGATTGCTGGTATAGATGAGATAGCAGTCGTAAACCGCGTTGCCGAAGAAAGCGATTTCCCGAATGGTATGCTCCGGATAATAGGTGATGTTCTGCCCGGTATATTTCTCCCGCACAATCTCCAGCGCCTCGTCCGCGGTGATCGTGGGCTCCCGGGAAGCCGTTCCGGCGTTGGGTGTAAAGGAACAGGACAGTCCGGCGGTATAGCCGTCCGGACCTACGATCACCCGTAGCGTGGCATAGCGCAGCGTGTGCTGCCCGTATCTTTGTTGATAGGTATAGAAGGTGTAACCTGTACTGTTTTTGGTGCCGTGCACCGCAAAAAACTCGCATCCCTTTTTCAGGCCGAGCAGGGTCGCCATGCCGCGAATGGATTCAATCCCTTCCTCCGCGTTGCGCACCGGCTGATCGTAGTATTTCCCCATCAGTACGGAGAGATACCCGTTGTTGGAAAAAACAGCCTGCACGGGAGAATCCGGGTTCATGGCCTGAATGTCTTTCATCGTCAGCTGACGTACAGAAGCCTCCCCGTTCGGACCGTCTCCCGAAATGTCGTCCTCCTCTGCCCATGCTGCGGAGCACCTGGAGAAACCGGCATCCCCGGCAAAAACAAAGAGCATCAGAAAAGCCGAAATCAAACAAAACAATCTGCGCATCTGTCAACCTCCGCCCTGCTTTCGCAGCTTTCAAAAAATCGGCTGCGGATCATTTCCGCAGCCGAAACGCATTTCCCTTACCAGATTTCGATGCTTCCCATTTCACCGTTCTTGCCGACCCAGTAGATCGTGTTCTCTTCGATCTTGATGTAAGCAGAAGCCGCTTCCTTCGGCAGCATCTTGATGATATCTTCCGGGGTGATGGTGCCGCCCAGCAGGCTTTCGAACACCAGGTTTACCTTGCGGGTTTTGGCAGTTGCTTTCTTCACGGCTTCCGCGGCGGGAGCGGCGGCTTCTTCAACCTTCCGCCTGGTGGCGCGGGTCTTTTTCTTCGCTTCGATCTTCGTCGCGTCAACCGTGTCCTTCACTTCGGCGACGGCGGCAGCTTTGGCTTCCTTCTTTTCGACCTTCTTCGCAGCAACCTTTTTCTTGGTTTCAGCGACCTTTTCCTTGGTCTCGGCGGCCTTCGCCTTGGTGTTCCGCGCGGCGGTGCGCACAGCCTTCTTCACTTCGATCTTCTCGGCGGCGGCCTTGTCGGAAACCTTCTTCGCGGTTGCCTTCACTTCTTCTGTGACTTTCTTTCTCGGTGCCATGTTCTGTTGCTCCTCCTCTTCCGCAATGTCCTGTTGCGGATCTTTTTTCCGTTTATCATCGGATTGCGTATATCATATCACCGAAATCCTTATTTTTCAATACCTGCAGCCACTCTTTGCCCCGTTATCCCGCAGTCGTTCATTTCTTCTTCACCCTGCAGCCATTCATTTTTTCTGCTTCCGGCAACCCGCTTTCATCATCCTGCTTACTGCATCACCACATATGATTTCACAGGCTTTCCGTCCACATAGGCGTGGACCACCGGTTCCTCCTGCTGCAGCTCATCCGCAATCAGCGCACTGCCGACAAGGAACGCTCCCGCAGTCGCCGCGGCCGCTGCAGCCGCCATCATCTCCGCGCCTGCCTTCTGCGCCTGCATGTGATGAAAAGCCCAGCCGGGCGGCACAACCCCGCCGAGCGGGAGAAAACCAAAGGGTCCGAACATCCGATCACCTCCGCAACAATGTTAAATGTCACAAGAATCTGAACATGCACAATAAGCATCAAATCACCGGCTCCAAACCGGTCATCTGTCGCACGCCATTATGCCACAAAGAAGGCGATTTTTCAATGAAAAAGAGATCCGTATCCGATCCTTGTTGCCGATCAAACCATGTTTTCATAAAACCCGAAAGAACCATCTATTTTGCAAACCCATGATCAGACTTTATCGCAAAATTCCGAAAAAGCCATTGAAAGAATGGTATTTTAGAGATAAAATAGGGCTCAAGAGAAACAAAAACTCCAAAGAAATCCGGAGTCATAAAAAGGAGGAATACATTCATGGCACCCACCCCGAAAAAAACTGTTGCAAAGAAAACTGCTCAAACTGCCGTCAAAACGGCTGCCGTAAAGAAGACTGCGGCTACAGCAGCGAAAGCCACCGCTGTAAAGAAAACAGCAGCCACTGCGGCAAAGACCGCAGCCGTGAAGAAAACCGCAACCGCCACTGCGAAGAAGACAACAACCACCGCGAAAAAACCGGCAGCAACTACTGCAAAAAAGCCGGCCGCAAAGAAAGAAGCCGAAACCGTGAAACTGACCGCGGCGGAAAAGAAGCTCCTCGAAGCCTACCGCAAAGCCTCTGCCGACGAGAAAAAGGTTGCGATGAAAGCGCTGAACGGCGAATACGGCACCGCCGTCACCGGCCTGTTGAACCTTGCCGGCGACGCACTGGGCAACATCTCGCTTCCCAAAATTCCCGGCCCGCTGGGCGACATTCTGGATGGAATCCTGTAAAAGCCCAAAAAAGAAGAGTACCGCAGTGAATACTCTTCGGGTAAAGCAGGAGCGGCAGAACCATTCTGCCGCTCCTTTATGATGCCTGTTCTTCGTGATTACTTAATCTCGATCGTGGTGTCGTCTTCAATCTTCAGACGGAAGGAAGTGCTGCCCTGATATTCGGGAGCTTCGCCGTTAATGCTGAATCCCTTCTGGGCCGCCTTTACGTCGCTGGTGAACACGATGATCGTGGCGCCGGCGGGAACAGACCCGGAAGAAACGGACTTCAGGCCGCCCTTGTGATAGGTAAAGGTGCAGCCGGTACAGGTCACTTCGCAGGGAGAATCCGGATCGACTTCTTCCGCGGTCGCATTGGAAGCCTTCTGGAACTTCGCGCCCAGTGTCAGGTCGGAAGTAATGTTCTTCAGCAGCAGGCGGGTGGGCGTGTCGGTGTCGGTTTCAACGCGCATCCCGTTCAGCATCCAGTACTTCACGGGCGTTTCAGAGGTCACGATCACGCTGCCGGAATTCTCGAAGGTAAGAGAAGCAGCTTTCTTCTCCTCAATCGCGTTTCCGCGGGAGTCTGCGGGATACAGCGACAGTTTGTCGCCCGCCGTAACGGTGATGATCTTCGGGCCGGCAGGTTCTTCCGATTCTTCGGGCAACGGATTTCCGTCGGCATCCGTCTTCACTTCAGCGTTCGTCTTGCCGTCCGTGCCGGTCTTATCGGTCTTTGTGTCGGTTTTTCCTGTCTTGGTGTCCTTGGTCGCGGCGGGCGTGGGTGTCGGCGCCGTGTACTTCTGGTTCTTGTCAATTCCGTTCCAGTAAATATGGAAATGCTGAGATTCTACTTTGTTGTTCCCGTTGACCAGCAGCACATACACTTCCCAGCCGTGCATAAACTTCGGCACATGCGTCAGAAACAGCGACTGCTTTTTGTCGGAGGCGGTCAGCGTGAATTCGGTGACCTTGCGGTTCTTGGTCATTTCTTCGCGCAGCTGCGGGCCGGTCCATTCGCCGCCGGTATCCGGATCGATAAAGTGCCAGCTGCTTTCGTTGGGAACAAAGTCCGTTCCCTTGAAGGTCAGCGACAGGTTGCCGTACTTGTCGGTCGTGGAGTCTACCGGTTGAACAGTGAAGGCCGGCATGGCATCCGCCAGAGCAGCGTATACAACGCCGATCGAAAGGCAAAGTACCAGCAGAAGAGATACGAGTTTCTTCATCTTCGGATAACCCCCTTAGAGGAATGCTCCGCCAGACAGCGGAGGAATCATAGTTATCTTATACTATCATAGGAATCGCAGAAAATCAATATTTTTGTAATATTCTGTCCTTATTATTGGCTCTATGTCAAGCAAAAACTCTTATCTCCCGCTTGCTGTTTATTTCTTCTTTTTCTGTGCCGGAGCCGCGGCCGCAGCCGGTGCCGTCTCCTGAACCGGCGCTTTTTTGCTGATCGGTTCCAGGTGCCAGATCTTCTCGTTGTATTCCCGGATCGTCCGGTCGGAGGAGAAGATTCCGCTCATCGCCGTGTTGGTCACGGCCATCTTCAGCCACTTGTCCCGGTTCGCGTAGTCCGCAATCAGCCTGCGCTGCGCCATGGAGTAGCTGCCGAAATCCTTCAGCACGAAGTAGTAATCTCCGAAGTTGCCGAAGGAGCCCATCAGCAGGCTGTGGTACAGATCCTGCAGCGCCGCCGGGTTCCCGGGCATCAGCGTTCCGTCGATCATCTCGGTCATGGCCGCGCGGATCTCCTGGTTCGTCTCAAAGATGCTCATGGGATTGTAGGTGTGCTCGCGGTACATATCCCGCACGGTGTCGCTCCGCATGCCGAAGATGTAGATATTGTCCATCCCGACCTGCTCGCTGATCTCCACGTTTGCGCCGTCCATCGTGCCGATGGTCACCGCGCCGTTCATCATGAACTTCATGTTGCCCGTACCGCTGGCTTCCTTGCTGGCCGTGGACAGCTGTTCGGAAACTTCGGCTGCCGGAATCAGCACTTCCGCGCTGCTCACATCGTAATTTTCCAGGAACACAACCTGCAGCATCTTGCTGGCTCTCGGGTGTTTCGCAATCAGTTCGCTCAGCGCGCAGATCATGCGAATGATCTGCTTCGCCCGGTAATATCCGGGGCTGGCTTTCGCGCCGAAGATGAAGACCCGCGGCTGCATCGTGAAGTTTTCGTCGTTCACGATCCGGTTATACAGCACCAGGATGTGCAGCGCGTTCAGCATCTGCCGCTTGTATTCATGCAGCCGTTTGGCCTGCACGTCGAACATGAAGGAAGGATCCACGATGGCGCCCTGGCGTTCTTTCAGCATCGCCGCCAGGCGTTCCTTGTTGTGATATTTGATCTTCGCGAACTTTTCGCGGAAAGCCGCGTCATTCGCAAAGGGGCGCAGTTCGCTCAGCCGCTCCGGATCCTTGATCCAGTCCGTCCCGATGGATTCGCAGATCAGGTCCGTCAGTTCCGGATTACAGCTCATCAGCCAGCGGCGGTGGGTAATGCCATTGGTGATGGCGCAGAATTTTTCAGGCATCACCAGGTTGTAGTCGTGGAAGGTGTCGGCCTTCAGGATCTCACCGTGCAGCTTGCTCACGCCGTTGACGGAATAGCTCATCGCTACGCACATATTCGCCATATGCACCTGGTCATAGCTGACGATCGCCATCCGGGAAATCCGGTCCCAGTCGCCCGGGAAGAAGTTCCACAGCCGTTCGCACAGCCGCCGGTTTATCTCGCAGATGATCTGGTAGCACCGGGGCAGCAGCTGCTGCACCATGTTCACCGGCCATCTTTCCAGCGCTTCCTGCATGATCGTGTGGTTGGTGTAAGCGATGGTTTTTTGGACGATGGCGCTGGCTTCGTCCCAGCCCAGGCCTTCCTCGTCGATCAGCAGGCGCATCAGTTCCGGAATCGCCATGCCGGGATGGGTGTCGTTGATGTGGATCACCACGTGGTCCGGCAGCTTGCTCATGTCCTTGCCGAAACGCTTCTTGTAGTCCTTCAGGATGAACTGCAGGGAGGCGCTGGTGAAGAAGTAGTGCTGCTTCAGCCGCAGCATCTTGCCTTCATAGTGCCGGTCTTCCGGATACAGCACCTTGCTGATGGCTTCCGCCAGTTCGATCTCTTCGGAGGCCTGCGCAAAGCGGCCTTCGCCGAAAGTGCCCAGGTCCAGCCGCTTGGGGCTCCGGGCGGACCACATCCGCAGCGGGTTCACGATGGTCGCGTCGTATCCGGCCACCGGCATGTCGTAAGGCACCGCTTCCACGGTATAATAGTCCCGCGGAATGTAGCGCTTCACGCCGTTCACTTCAAGCTCTTCCACATAGCCGCCGAAGTGTACCTCGCAGGCGTCTTCCATCACGGCTGTTTCCCAGATGTTGCCGTTGTCCAGCCAGTTGTCCGGCAGCTCCACCTGCTGTCCGTCCACGATTTTCTGGCGGAACAGGCCGTATTCATAGCGGATCGTGCAACCCATGGCCGGCAGATCCAGGCTGCTCAGGCTGTCCAGGAAGCAGGCAGCCAGGCGGCCGAGACCGCCGTTGCCCAGACCGGGTTCCGGCTCTTCCTTCAGGATATCCTGGATATCAATGCCCAGTTCCGCCAGGGCTTCGGTATATTCCTTCGTGCTCAGAAGGTTCAGCATATTGCAGTACATGCTGCGCCCCATCAGAAATTCAACGCTCAGATAGTACAGGCTCTTGCCCTTCTGTTTCTTCCAGGCTTCGCGGCTGGCTATCATCTTCTGCATAATCTGGTCGCGGACCGTGGAGGCCACCGCGCGGTAAATCTGCGCCTTGGAAGCTTCCTCGATCGGCAGTCCGTTATAACGCTGAACTTTCCCTACGATTGTTTCCTTGATGGATTCTTTGTCGAATTTGGTCGCTGGCATATCTTTCCTCCTCAAATTCGGTTCCCTCCCGCGGAATTCCGCAGCTTTTTTTATTATACCATTTCACGCCTTGCCCGTGCAAGGCTGCGGAATGGTTGATTTCTGACCATTCATGCCATGTCCGGGTAATCCGGACCGTTCTTCCCGCAATCTGCCCGTCTTTCTCCGGCAATTGCTCCGTCCGTTCTGAAGCGTCGTTGCGTCATCCGGCTGCATTTCTTTCCAGCGGGTGTCCCGTCAGTTTCTCCGCTTCCGCAATGTGCCCCTGCTTCAGGTTTTCCCGGATCAGCGTGGAGGAGATCACTTCACCTTCCGCCGTCTTCACCGGCGGAACGATGATCACGTCGTATCCCCGTTTCGCGCCGTCCTGCCGCAGCATGTCCGCGTTGCCCTTTCCGCCCTTGCCGAAGGTGTAGTTCCATCCGGCGACCACTGCCTTCAGATCCACGCTTTCCCGCAGCATTTTCAGAAAATCTTCCGGTGGCATATCTGCCATTTCCCGCGTAAAGTGCAGCAGCTGCAGTTCATCCACGCCGAAGGAAGCCATCAGTCTTTCCTTTTCCGCCGCCGTTGTCAGCTGCGCAGGCGCCATTTCCGGCCGCAGCACTTCCAGCGGATGCCGGTCAAACGAGCAGACCCGCAGCTGAATGCCGTGTGTCCTGGCATATTCCTTCCCGGCTTTCAGCAAAGCCTGATGCCCCAGGTGAACGCCGTCAAACGTTCCCAAAGCCAGCACCCGTGCCCCGCCCGGTCCCTGATCCAAAATAACTCTCATCGTTCTGATCCAATTACCCTTAACTCAAAATCCTGTATTCGAAAAACTGAACCCTTAATAATGCATCTTCCAGACCAGCATCTCTCCGTTCCTGTGCAGAATACCCTGAAACTGCCCGTCCAGATAGGCCCGCAGGTTTTCCTCCTCCGGCACGTCCTCCGCAAGGTCTTTCGCCGGAATCTTCCCTCCGGCGTTTGCCTGTTTTTTCCACCGGTCCGGGATTTCCACCGCCCGCAGATGCTGCAGCGGCGCATCCGGCGCCATCATCCGTTCTGTCAGTTTTCCCTCCGCTGCCAACGCCCGTGCCTCGTCCAGCGAAAGAGCAGTCTCCAGACTGAAGGCTCCGCTCCGTGTGCGCAGCAGGCTCCGCATGTGCGCGGGGCAGCCGCATTTTTTTCCGAGGTCGTCGCAAAGCGTACGGATATAGGTGCCCTTACCGCATTTCACCCGCAACCGTACCCCATGGTCTTCCTCTTCGCCGAGCACCTCAATGCTGTGGATGATCACCGTCCGCTCCGGAACCTCAACGGTTTCCCCCTTCCGGGCCCGGGCGTAAAGGGGTTTCCCGCCAACCTTGATCGCGCTGTACATGCTCGGCCGCTGCCGAACCTCTCCTGTCAGTTCCCGGGCCTTTTCCTTTACGGTATCAAGATCCGGATAATTCGTTCCGGTCTCCACCGCCGTGCCCGTCGCATCCTGGGTGTCCGTAGCGATCCCGAAGGCGCATACAGCCTCATACTCCTTTTCCTTATCCACCAGATAATCGAAAAGCCGCGTGGCTTTCCCCGTCATGATGGGGAGTACTCCCGCGGCCTCCGGATCCAGCGTGCCTGCGTGGCCTGTGCGCTTTTCCCCCGTCAGACGCCGCATCACGGCAACGACTGCCGCGCTCGACATCCTTGCCGGTTTTCCGATATTGAAAAATCCATTCATAAAATCAAATTCCTGAATCATGCATTCTGGCTAAAACTCAAGCCCTGAACCCTGAATCCTCTCAAACCGTTTCGCTCATGGCTGTCAGCACTTTTTCGACGCATTCGTCCAGTGTTCCGTCCATGGTAATACCGGAAGCCTGCGGATGTCCGCCGCCTCCGAAAAGGCTTGCGATGTTATCCACCGTGTAAGGTGCACGCGCACGCAGGCTGAATTTGATCTGTCCCTTATCTGTTTCCCGGGCCAGCAGGGCCATGTCCGTATGCTTGGTGTCCAGCGCGTAGTTCACGATCGTGTCCGCGTGCTCGCTCAGCGCGCCGCAGGCAGCAAAGTCCGCCAGCGTCAGCTTCATCACGGCGATCTTTCCGTTTCCGCCGAAGGTCATGCTTTCCAACGCTTTCCCGAGAAGTTTCACCTGTTCCCGGGGCTTCACCCGGAACAGTGCCCGGTTCAGCCGCGCCAGGGGCAGATCGCATTCCATCAGCTCCGCCATCACCCGGAACGTTTCGGCGTTCGTACAGCCGAAGGAAAAATTACCGGTATCCGTACTGATACCGACATAAAGGCAGATGGCAATATCCTGCGTCAACGGTACGTCCAGCACCTTCATCAGTTCCCGGATGATCATACAGTTGGCCGAAGCTTCGCCGTCCACCAGGTTCACGTCCGCGAATCCGGGATTTGTTGGATGGTGATCCATCTGCGCCGTTTTCGCGCTTCTATCCATCAGGGCGGCACAGGTTCCCATGCGCGCACTGTCGCTCACGTCCACTGCCAGCATCAGGTCAAAGGGGCCTTCATGGCCCGTGGGTACATGAAACAGGTCGTGTCCCGGCATGAAATACAGGATGTCCGGAACCTTCTCGTCGCAGAACAGCGTCACTTCCTTGCCCATGGCCTGCAGAATCAGCCGCATAGCCGCCGCGCTGCCGAGGGTATCCCCGTCCGGGTTCACGTGACTCACCACCGCAACGGTCTGTGCCTCCCGGATGCACCGGGCAATCGCCTCAAAGTTCCTCGGCGTTTCCATCCTGTTCTCCTTTATCCGCGCTGTCCGCCGGTTTCACCGTGTCCGCCAGCACCTTGGCGATATGCACGCCGTATTCAATATTCTTGTCGCTGATAAAGATCAGCTCCGGGCTGTAGCGGATAATCATCCGCTTTCCCAGTGAGCGGCGGATGAACCCCTTTGCGCACTTCAGTGCATCCATCAATTCATCCCGCTTGTCGTCCTCCAGCACGCTCACGTAAATCTTCGCATACCGCAGGTCTCCCGTCACTTCCGCCCGGGTGATGGAGAACGTCCCGCCGATCCGTGGATCGCCCAGTTCCTCCCGGATAATGGCATCCACTTCCCGCCGGACCTCCTCCGAGATCCTGTCAATTCTCTGGTAACTCATATTTTCTCAGGGATTTCTCCTTTTCCTTGGAGGGGCTCCTTCTTTTCCTATTGCGCCGGCGGCGCCCGCGTTATCGGGAAATCATTCCCTTATCTCGGTATTTCCTCCATAATAAAGCACTCGACGATGTCGCCTTCCTTGATATCGTTATGGCCTTCCAGGCTCATACCGCATTCATATCCGGCTGCCATTTCCTTAACGTCGTCCTTCAGGTGCCGCAGGCTGCTCAGCTTGCCTTCGTGCACGACCACGTTATCCCGCAGCAGCCGCACGTTCGCGTTGCGCTGCACCTTGCCGTCCGTCACATAGCAGCCGGCAATAATGCCCGCGCCCGTGATCTTGAACACGTTGCGCACTTCGGCATGGCCCAGCAGCACTTCGCGGTATTCCGGCTCGAGCAGACCCTTCATGGCCAGCTCCATGTCCTCGATCGCCTTATAGATGACCGTATAGAGCCGGATATCGACCTTCTGTTTCTCCGCGGCTTCCCGGGCGGAAGCATCCGGCCGGATGTTGAAGCCGATAATAATCGCGTTGAACGCGGAGGCAAGGTTCACGTCGTCCTTGGTGATGGCGCCCGCCGCGCTGTGCAGCACGCGGATCTTCACCTCGTCGTTCGAAAGCTTCTCCATGGCCTGCTTCACCGCTTCCACGGAGCCCTGCACATCCGCCTTGATGATCAGATTCAGCGTTGTCACCTTGCCGGCCTCGATGGAGGCAAACAGGTTTTCCATGCTCATCTTGGCCATGGTGGCTTCGCGGCTGGCTTTCAGCTTTTCGCGGCGTTCGTCCGCAACCTGACGGCTCAGGTGGTCGTCGCCCACGGCGATCATTTCGTCGCCGGCGCTGGGAACGTCGTCAAAGCCCATGATTTCAACCGGCATGGAAGGTCCGGCGGAAGTCACGCGCTCGCCCTTGTCGTTGATCAGCGCGCGCACACGGCCGGAGGCCATGCCCGCGATGATGTTGTCGCCGACGTGCAGCGTACCGTTCTGCAGCAGCACCGTGGCCAGCGGGCCCCGGGCCTTGTCCAGCTTCGCCTCGATGATGACGCCGCGGCCCAGCCGATTCGGGTTCGCCTGCAGCTGCAGCATGTCCGCCTGCAGCAGGATCATCTCCAGCAGGTTGTCCACGCCTTCGCCGGTCTTCGCGGAAACCGGAACACAGATCGTCTCGCCGCCCCAGTCTTCGCACACCAGGCCGTACTGGGTCAGGTCCTGCTTGACCTTTTCCGGATTCGCGTCCGGCTTGTCCATCTTGTTGATCGCCACAATCACCGGCACTTCCGCCGCCTTCGCGTGGTTGATGGATTCAACGGTCTGGGGCATCACGGAGTCGTCCGCCGCCACCACCAGCACGGCAATGTCTGTCGCCTGGGTTCCGCGGGCGCGCATGGCCGTGAAGGCCTCATGGCCGGGGGTGTCCAGGAAGGTGATCTGACGTCCGTCCACGTTCACCGTGTAGGCGCCGATATGCTGTGTGATACCGCCGGCTTCGCCCGCGGTCACGCGGCTTTTGCGGATGTAGTCCAGCAGACTCGTCTTGCCGTGGTCGACGTGGCCCATGATGGTCACGACCGGCGGACGTTCTTCCAGATTTTCCTCGGCGTCGTCGAAGTCTTCCGCGACCAGGGCCGCTTCTGCGGTCTGCACCTGCTTCCGCTCCAGCGTGATGTCGAAGTCAGAGCACACCAGCTGCGCCGTGTCAAAGTCGATTTCGCTGTTGATCGTGGCCATGTTGCCGAGCATGAACAGCTTCTTGATGATCTCGCCGGCGGGCTTGCCGATCTTTTCGGTCAGGTCGCGCACGGTGATCGTGTCGCCGGCCATGTAGGCGGTCTCGATCTTGATCGGTGCCATCATCTGCTGGGCGCTGGGCTTCTTGCTCCGGGCCCGCTTGCCGCCGCGGATCACCTCGTCGTCATAGCCGTTGAATGTGTTCTTGCTGGCCTGTTTCCGGTTCCGGCTCACGTGCTCCGGATCGTGCTGCCGGATGTAGTTCTTCTTGTTCGGGTCGTAGTTGGAAACGCGTTCTTTTTCCATCGGAACGGCGAGCTCCGGCGCCTGTCTGCGTCCGCCGGCTCCGCCGCGGTTTCCGCCTTGCGCACCGCCCGCCGGACGGCCGTATTGTCCCTGCTGCCCGCCTGCCGGACGGCCGTATTGGCCCTGCTGACCGCCCGCCGGACGGCCATAGGGGCCCTGTCCTGCCGGACGGCCGTACGGTCCCTGCTGTCCGCCTGCCGGACGGCCATAGGGGCCCTGTCCCGCCGGACGGCCGTAGGGGCCCTGCCCGCCGCCCTGACGGTTGAAGTTGACCGCCGCGCCGCCGACCGGACGGCCGTACGGTCCCTGCTGCGCCGCGGTGCGCGGCACACCGGGGCGGGGCGCGTCCCCGGGACGGCTGATGATCTGGCCAATCGCCGGCTTTTTCGGTGCCGCCGGCTTGGCGGGTTTCTCCTGTTCGGGTTCGAACACGGTCTGCATGGGCTTTGCCGGCTCCGCAGTCTTTTCGGGCTTTTCGCCTTTTTCAGCCTTTTCCGTCTTTTCGGGCTTTTCGCCTTTTTCAGCCTTTTCCGTCTTTCCGGACTTTTCAGGCTTTTCGGCTGCTTCTGCCTTCTCGACCTCTTTTGCGCCCTTGTCTTCTTCGCTTTTCGCTTTTTCGGAAGCTTCCGCGGCAGGAGCCTGCGCTGCAGCCTTTTCCTGCGCTGCAGCCTCCGCCATCATTTGCTTCTCGTCATCGTCCAGCATGGTAAATGCCTTGGCATGGGAAGACTGCATTTTCAGCTGTTCCTGCTGCTTTCTGCGCAGGGCTTCCTCTTCCTTCTGGCGGCTGTACTCCTGGTCCATCTGCCGCAGCGTGTTAAACAGAGCGTCCGCTTCTTTGCGAACCCCCGTCGCCTTTTCCAGAATTCCGGAAGATTCTTCCACCAGTCCCTTGGTGGCGTCCTTCAAAGTCACCTTTGCCATTCGACGTTTGTCCCCCCTGCCGTATCCGGCATAAAAAATGATTTTTTATTCGTCCTCCGCCCTGTTACAGGCAGCAGATCATCTGTTCCGAAAAGGAGCCTTCCTTCACGGCCATCGCCGCACCCGGCTTCCCGGTTGCTTCCTCCAGCAGTCCCGGGGAAAGCAGTGCCATTCGTGTTCCCGTGTATTCGCACAGTTCCTCATAGCGCTTCCGGGAATTCCCGCTGATGCCGCCGTCCAGCAGCAGCAGTCCGCACTGTCCGGCCGAAACCGACCGGCGGCATCCGTCCTCGCCGAATACAGCCTGCCCGGCCCGGACGCACAGGCCCATCAGGCCTTTCATCCGCCGTTCATCCATTTCCGGCCTCCTGTGCTTCCTCCATCGCTTTCGTCAGCGCTTCGGCCGTTTCCGGCGGCAGCGTCACGTCCAGCTGGCGTTCCAGCTGTTTCTGGCGGATCGCCCGCTTCAGGCAGTCCGCGCTCCGGCAGACATACGCGCCTCTCCCCGGTTTCTTCCCCACAGGATCCAGAGAAACCTCCCCCTCCGGGCTTCTCACAACCCGGATCAGTTCCTTTTTCTCCTTCATCTCCCGGCATCCGACACACATCCGCATCGGAATCTTCCTTGGTTTCATCGTCTACCCCTACTACCCACTATTCACTGTCCGCTATCCACTTTACATCGTGTCGTCGTCGCCGTTCAGCGTCTCGTCAAAGTCCATCGTGAAGCTTTCGTATGTCGGCGTTTCAAGCTGCACATACTCGGTCGCCTGGCCGTTTTCGTCCACCATGTCGTCCATCTCGGCGGCCTGGCTCTGGCTCTTGATGTCGATCTTCCAACCGGTCAGCTTCGCGGCCAGACGGGCGTTCTGTCCTTCCTTGCCGATGGCCAGGCTCAGCTGGTTGTCCGGCACGATCACGCGGAAGGCTTTCTCGTCCCGGGCCTGGTAAACGCTCAGCACGTGGGCGGGGTTCAGGGCGTTCGCCACAAACTCGGCCGGATTGCTGCTCCATTTAATGATGTCGATCTTCTCGCCTTTCAGTTCGGCCACCACGCGGTCCACGCGGCCGCCCCGCTGTCCCACGCAGGCGCCCACCGGGTCGATCAGCATGTCCGCGCTGTGAACGGCGATCTTCGTGCGGCTTCCGGCTTCACGGGCAATGTTCTTGATCGTCACGATGCCGCCGGCGATTTCCGGAACTTCCATTTCGAACAGACGTTTGACCAGGTTCGGATGGATCCGGCTCACATACACCTGCGGGGTATAGCCGGCACGCTGGCTTTCCTTGTGCACCTCAAGAATATAAACCTTGATGTGATCGTCGTCGTGCAGCTCTTCGCCGGGAATCATCTGTTCCCTCTCCAGCACGCCTTCCGTCCTCCCCAGGTCCACATACGCGGCCTTGGGCTCAATCCGCTCGACGATACCGGTCAGGATTTCGCTTTCCTTCTCGACATATTCGTCGTAGATCTTTCCGCGCTCCGCCTCCCGGATGTGCTGGATGATCACCTGCTTGGCCGTCTGGGCGGCCACCCGCAGGAATCCGCTGGGCGTCACGTCGACTTCGGCAATGTCGCCCATCTGATAGGTGGGGTTGATTTTCTGGGCGTCCTTCAGGGTGATCTGGTTCGTGGGATCTTCAATGTCCTCGTCTTCCAGGATCAGCTTCCGGGCGTATACGGAAATCGCGCCGGTGTCCCGGTTCACTGTCACATCCAGGTTGTTCGGCGCTGTTTCTCCCTTCGGCAGGTTCTTTTTATACGCGGCTTTCAGCGCCTCCTCAATCGTATTGAAAAGCGCTTCCTCGCTGATTTCCTTTTCCTTGGCCAGCATTTTGATGGCTTCAATGACTTCAGACTTCGTTGCCATTCCCGTTTTCCCCGCTTTCTGTGTTCTCTTGATATTCTTCCGCATGGTCGTCGCCGGAGAGGTCCACCTCTTCGATGCCTTCCATGTCCACAACCGGTTTCACCAGCGCCGCTGCCTTCCGCGGAATCCGCTTTATGCCTTCCGGGGTTTCCAGCAGGATCTCCCCGTTTTCCAGGCCTGCCAGCACGCCCGTCAGCAGCTTCAGCCCGTCCATGGGCTTGAACAGTTTGATTTCGATTTCGCTGCCCAGGTTTCTTTCAAAATCCCGGTCCTTTTTCAGGGGCCGGTCGATCCCCGGAGAGGAAACCTCCATAAAGTCGTAATCCACACTGTCGGCAATGCTCCGTACGGCCTTGTGATAAGACTCGCAGTCGTCCAGCGATATGCCTTCGGGCTTGTCGATGTAAAACCGCAGGTACCGTCCCGTCGGTTCCTTTTCCACCGCGACGTCCACCAGCTCAAAGCCCATTCCTTCCGCGATCTTTGCGCACCGGCCTTCGATCGCGGCCACCACTGCTTTCGCCATTCTCTACCGTTCGCTTTCCGGGCAATCAAAAAGAGCGGAAAACAAGCCCTTCCTCGGCCGAACCCTTCAGCGGACAAAACCCCCGCCGGTGAACGACCTTCAGGCTTTTTCCACTCTTTACGTTAAACCCTTCTTTCAAGGCACAAAGCCGTTTAATCGTGCGGAAAACCACACGCCGGAAAGTATAGCACACTTTCCGGCGCATGACAATCCTTTTTTTTTCAACGTTTTCAGCAACTTTTTACTTCTTTTTCTGATATTCCGCCAGTTTTCCGCTGAAGAAATTGACCTTCCACGTGATTTTTTCCAGGTATTTCTGCATCTCGTCCATCCGGGCAATCAGTTTCTCCCGGTGATCTTTCAGCAGTTTCACCCGTTCTTCCAGGGTTTCGTCCCCCTCATGGGCCAGCTGCACAAACCGGGCAATCTCCTGCAGCGGCATCCCCGTGTTCTTCAGGCAGCAGATCAGTCCCAGCCATTCCATGTCCTCGTCGGAATACTGGCGGAACCCGCCGGAGCTGCGGCTCACGTGGGTCAGCAGCCCTTCCTTCTCATAGTACCGCAGGGTGTGAGCGGTCAGTCCGGTCTTGTTGCAGACTTCCTGAATGCTGTACATACTTTTTTCTCCTTTATGCTTGACTTAGAGTAAACTCAAGGGTTTATGATCTCCGTACTGCGAACAGGGTCCATGTTCGTCCGCAGCAGCAAATACGTTTTTTTCCGGTGGAGGCGGCATCCATGCGCAGGCATACGACCACCATGAATATGACAGAAGGCAGGCCCCTGGCCCTGCTTTCTGTTTTTGCTCTTCCCCTGCTCATCGGCAATCTTTTCCAGCAGGCCTACAATCTGGCGGATTCGATGATCGTGGGTCAGATTCTCGGCGCCGATTCCCTGGCCGCCGTCGGGGCCACCGGTTCCATTTCCTTCCTTTTCTTTTCCATCTTCAACGGCATCAGCGGCGGCTGCGGCATCGTCACCGCCCAGTACTTCGGCGCCCGCAACGACCGCATGGTCTGTAAGTCCATCGCCAACTCGGCCTATATCATGCTGGCCTCCTCCGTCTTCACGGGGGCGGTGGCTTTCGTGATGGTCCCGACGGTGCTCTCCTGGATGGGAACCCCGCCGGAAATCCTGCCGGAAGCCGTTACCTATATGCGCATGACCTCCGCCTCCGTGCCGCTCATCGCGATTTACAACTATGCCTCCTCCATGGAGCGCGCCCTCGGTGACTCCCGCACGCCGCTGTATTTCCTCGTGGTCTCCTGCGTCCTGAACGTGGGCCTCGATCTGCTGTTCGTCGGCGTGTTCGGCTGGGGCGTATTCGGCGCCGCCTTCGCGACCATGCTGTCCCAGCTCCTCGCCGGCGCCGGTTCCCTGCTCTATGCCTTCCGGCGCAATCCCTATTTCCGTCTCAGCCGTGAGTCCCTCGCCTTCGACCGCACCATTACCCGCAATGCCGTCCGTCTCGGCCTGCCCCTGGCGCTGCAATGGAGCCTCATCGCAATCTCCACCACTGCGCTGCAGACCGTCGTCAACACCTTCGGCCCCACGGCCATGGCCGCCTATACCTCGACCAACCGCCTCGAGCAGCTGGTCCAGCAGCCCTTCGGCTCCATGAGTATGGCCCTCTCCACCTACACCAGCCAGAATATGGGCGCCGGAAAAACGCAGCGGATCCGCACCGGTTTCCGGGACAGTCTTCTGGCCATGGCCGCCCTTGCCGGCGTCATGACCCTCATCATGCAGCTCTTCGGCGGCGCCCTTGTCAGCCTCTTCGTCCACAAGCCGGAGGTCATCGATCTGGGCAGTCAGGCCCTCCGCATCACCAGTATCTTCTATGTCTTCCTGGGCATCATCTATGTTTCCCGCGGCGTCCTCAACGGCGTGGGTGACGCGCTGTTTTCCTTCCTCAACGGCATCGTGGAAATCGCCGGCCGCGTCGGCCTGCCCCTGCTCCTGCTGAATCTGACGAATATCGGCGTCTGGTCCATTTGGATCACCGCCGGCGTCACCTGGATGCTGGCCGGCCTCACCTGCCTCCTGCGCTATTTCTCCTGGCGCAGGAAGCTCGGGAAATCCGGCCCGCCGCCGATGCCGGAGCAATAATCCCGCTTATTTCAGCGTCACCGTACAATCTCCCGTGTCTCCGTCCAGCTGAATCTCCCCGCTTCCGTTCTTTGTCCGAAGCGTGTATCCGCCCTTGAAACCCGTGAGCGTAAGCCATCCGTTTTCGTCGGTTGTCAGCGTCCCGTGGGTTTCCCACTTGCCGTGGATCAGCTCCTGCAGGGCATAATAGGAAGGCTTTTCGCTGTTGTCCTCATGCACAAAGCCGGAGGGTGCCTTCAGCCAGCATCCGTCGTTGAAGTCCCAGGTCGTGATCGCCTCCACCAGCGGATGGGCAAACAGCACCGAGTACATCTCGCTGATCTCCGCCGCCTGCCGCGCCTCGTATGCCGGCGTGCTCGGCCATTCATCCACCTGCCAGTCGTTCAGGTCCACGATGGCCGGATCCATCAGCTCGCCGGAAATCAGGGTGTTCTCCGTGAAATGAATCGGCAGCCCGAACCGGGAGAACCGCTCCAGCACGTCGTTCAGCTTTTCAAGGCCCCAGTATCCCTGGTGCTGGTGGCTCTGGATGCCGATGGCGCTGATCGGAACCTCCGCCGCCAGCAGGTCTTCGATCAGCGCTTCATATTTGGGGCTGGTGTTGAAGTCGTTGATCAGCAGCACCGCCTCCGGATCGGTTTCCTTCGCGGCTTCGAAAACCTTCTTCACCAGCGGAACCCTTCCGAGTTCCCTGCAAATCCGGGTGATCGCATTGTCGTACCGATCAAACACGGGCATGATCACCACTTCGTTAATCACGTCCCACAGGCCGATCACGTCCTTAAAGGCGCCGACGTCCCGGTGGATGCGTTCGATCTGCCGCCGCAGGATCTCTTCGTTCGAATACTGCATCAGCCAGTTCGCGCAGGCCGTATGCCAGCAGAGCGGGTGGCCTTTGACCGCAGCGCCCCGCTCCCGCAGCCATTTTGCCGCCGCAAAGGTTTCCGGATAGGCGGTCCTTCCCTCTTCCGGTTCATACCGTCCCCAGTAGAACGGCAGCGTCCCGTAGTTGAAAAGCTTCAGCCATTTTTCCATCCGCTCCAGCAAAAATGCCTTTTTCGCCGGATCCTGTGTTTTCATGATGTCAACCGTGTCAAAGGCGCCGCAGCCGAACAGAAACCGGTGCGAAACCTGGTCAGCCTGCACTTCCTGCCCTGCGCAGATTGTTCCGTCCGGGTTCATCAGGCGCACCCGCGCCGTCGCCTGTCTGTGGGAAAGCGAATTCATTCCTGTCTCCTCCTTGCGTTGATCGTGGTTCTCTGCGTCTTTCTGCAGTCATCATAAACGTTGAAGTTAACTCTAAGTCAATACCCTTCCCAAAAGAAACTGCGCAGCAATTCCCGCCGCGCAGCCCGTAAACCGTAAACCGTAAACCGTAAACCGTAAACCGTAAACCGTAGCCTAAACCCTAAACCTTAAATACGAAATCCTAAATCCTCTCGAACACCGGGATCTCCTCGATCGGCGCCTTCACCGCGATGGTTTTCCCGCCCTCAAGGATCTCCCCGCTGTTCATGTTTTTCCACTGTCCCTTCGGCAGATACACTTCCCGTTCAAATTCGTTCAGATGCAGGATCGGCGCCACCAGGTATTTTCCGCCGAACATGTACTGGTCCTGAAGCTCCCAGCACTTCTCGTCCTCCGGGAATTCATAGAACATGGTCCGGATCAGCGGACTGCCGTTCTCATGCGCTTCCTGATAAAGATCCCGGATGTAGTCGTGCATCGCGATACGGATGTCGTAGTACTTCCGCATGATCGCGTAGTTCTCCTCGCCATAGCTCCAAAGCTCGTTCGGCTGGCCGGTGTGCAGGTATCCGCCGCCCCAGTCCCGCTCATCCAGCGGCGGAATATTGTAGGGACCCCGGTCGCCGTGCATCCGCAGCACCGCGCTGTACACGGCAAACTGATACCACCGGATCAGCAGCTGCCGGAAGTCCGGGTCGTTCACGTCGTCCGTCATGAATCCGCCGATGTCCGTCGTCCACCAGGGAATGCCCGCCAGGCCCATGTTCAGCCCGGCCTGCAGCTGTTCCCGCAGGGCCTGGAAGGTGCTCGGCACGTCGCCGGACCAGATCACGTTGCCGTATTTCTGGCTCCCGGCCCAGCCGCACCGCAGCAGGTTCACCGGCGGTTCCTTTTTATCCGCCAGCATGGGCTCGAAGAACGCCCGCGAGAACATCTGCGGATACATGTTGCTGCAGCTCAGCGCCGGCCCCGCGCAGTAGCGGTAGTTGTCAAAGTCGTAAACGCCGTAGTCCGGCTCGCTGTTGTCCAGCCAGAATCCGTCGATGCCGTAGTCGTAGTAGTTCTTTTTGCAGACTTCCCAGATGTATTTCCGCGTTTCCGGATTGAAGGGATCGATCTCCACGCAGTCGCCCTGGAAGTCATAGGTCTGGGCCGCGCCGCGCTCCGTGCGGATCAGCAGCCCCTGTTCCATCATCGGCCCGAAGTTCTCGCTCTTCCGGTCCACACTGGGCCAGACGGAAACGATCACCCGGATGCCCATGGAATGGAGCTCGTCCACCATCGCCTTCGGATCCGGCCAGTAAGTCTTGTCGAATTTCCAGTCTCCCTGCAGCGTCCAGTGGAAGAAGTCGATTACGATCTGATCGATTTTGATGCCTTCCTTCTGATACTGCCGCGCAACCGTCAGCACTTCCTCCTGCGTCCGATAGCGCAGTTTGCACTGCCAAAGGCCCATCAGGTTTTCCGGGAACATCGGTGCCCGTCCGGTCACGCCGGTATAATTCTTCAGAATCTCCTTCGGACCGTCCGCCGCCGTGATCCAGTAGTCCATCTGCCGGGTGCTCTTCGCAACCCATTCGGTATAGTTGTTCGCGAAAGCCACCTGACCAACCGCCGGGTTGTTCCAAAGCAAACCATATCCCAGGCTGCTCACCATGAAGGGAACGGAAATCTGGCTGTTCCGCTGCGCCAGTTCCACCAGGTTCCCCTTCAGGTTCAGCCACGGCTGCTGATACTGGCCCATGCCGTAGATTTTTTCTCCGTCGTTCGCGTCAAACTTCACCGTCAGCGTATACTCGCTCCCGCCGATGCAGCCCTTCCAATCCCGGTTCACAATCTTCAGGCAGCGGCTGCCCTCGCTCAGCGTTCCGCCGTAGGCGCGGAAGTATTCCCGAAGAATCAGCGACCCGTCCCGATAGAAACTGATCACGCCGGCAAAGTTCACCGTCGCCCGGATCCGGCCGTTGGTAATCTCAGCGCAGGGAACTTCCCGGAACGTCAGATCCCCGTTCGGCTCCTGCGCCGTACCGATCGAAACGGCGCACTCCGCCTCTTCCGGTTTTTCCGTCAGGGCCCAGTCGTTCCCGGTCCAGCCGTCATACATCACTGCCCGCACCCGCAGGCTGTCTTTTCCCCATCCTTCAATCCGAAGGGTTTCTCCGCCGCGGCGGGCAATCAGCGCATTCTTCTCAGCTGTAAAAATCATGGGCTTTCTCCTTCAAATGTAATCCCGTCGCTGCGGTTCTCCAACTCCCAAATCTGAAACCTCTATCCGTTATCCG
This sequence comes from uncultured Eubacteriales bacterium, assembly GCA_902764875.1. Classification (GTDB taxonomy): domain Bacteria; phylum Bacillota; class Clostridia; order Christensenellales; family Aristaeellaceae; genus Aristaeella. Next base: position 25,001 of record CACWXP010000023.1, on the reverse strand, counting down.
CTCAATACGATCCACTGCCGTGCCGCAGCACGATCCCAAAGCCCTAAATCCAAAATTCTGTATCACTCAAACCGTTCGAGCACCATCGCCGTCCTGCAGGGGCTGTAAACGTTGAATCCCAGTCCCCTGCCCTCGATGTATTCCGTATAATATGTCACGTTGTGGTCAATCAGCTTCGGTCCGCCGAACCGTTTCTCGTCCGTGCTCAGGATCACCCTGTACTTGCCTTCTCCGGTGGTATGGGCGTGCAGGAAGAACTGCGGTTCGGAATAGCTGTTGTGGAAGTTCACGACGAACAGCATGTTCCCCCGGCTGTAGGTGATGATCTTCCGGTCCGGATCGATCCACAGGCTCACCGCGTAGGGATCGTCCAGCAGCTTCCGCTCCTTCGCCAGGTTGATCATGGCCGCGTCAAAGTCGTTCAGCCATTCATACTTCAGCCGCTTGTCGTCCACCAGTTTCCACTGCCGCCGGCAATATTTATAGCTCCAGCCGTTGCCCTCCCGCGGGAAGTCGATCCATTCCGGATGGCCGAACTCGTTGCCCATGAAGTTCAGATATCCGTTCCCGCCCACGCTCATCGTGTAGAGCCGGATGATCTTGTGCAGTTCGATGGCCCGATCCATGGTAAAGGAGTGGTAATCCTTCATCATGCCGGTATACATTTCCGCGTCCGCCATCCGGAAAAGGATGGTCTTGTCCCCGACCAGCGCCTGATCGTGGCTTTCGCAGTAGCCGATCACCTTTTCCTGCGGCCGCCGGGTGGTCATCTCGTGCCACAGGGCGTTCATGTTCCAGTCCTCGTCCCGAACGTCCTTCAGCAGCTTGATCCAGTAGTCCGGCTCGCCCATGGCCAGCCGGTAGTCGAATCCGATGCCGCCCTGTTCGATCGGCAGGCACATGCCGGGCATGCCGCTCATGTCCTCCGATACGGTCACCGCGTTGGGGTTCACCTCATGAATCAGTTCGTTGGCCAGCTGCAGATAGTTGATCGCTTCGATGTCTGTGTTCATGTTGAAATACATGTCGTAGTTCGTGAAAGCGCTGCCCAGGCCGTGATCGTGATAGATCATGCTGGTCACGCCGTCAAACCGGAACCCGTCGAAGTGATATTCCGTCTGCCAGAATTTCAGGTTGCTCAGCAGGAAGTGCAGCACTTCCGGCCGTGCGTAGTTGAACAGCCGCGTGCCCCAGGCCGGATGCCATCCCCGTTCTCCCGGAATGAAGTACTGATCGTCCGTCCCGTCCTGCATCTGCAGCCCTTCGCCGACATTCGGGCAGGCGTGGCTGTGCACCACGTCCAGCAGCACCCGGATGCCCAGGCTGTGGGCCTTGTTCACCAGGTATTTCAGCCCGTCCGGCGCACCGTACCAGTGGGCCGCCGCGAAGAAGTTCGTCACCTGGTATCCGAAGGACCCGTAGTACGGATGTTCCTGAACCGCCATCAGCTGAACCGTGTTGTAGCCCAGCTTCGCAATCCGCGGCAGAATGTTGTCCGCAAACTCCTGATAGGTTCCGATGCCTTCCTTGTCCTGGGCCATGCCGATGTGTGCTTCATAAATCAGGGGCGCGGCCGGCGCCTGCTTCATGAAGGCTTCGTCCGTCCACTCGAATGCCTCTTCCGGCGCCCAGATTTGGGTGCAAAGGCGCATGGTCTTCTCGTCCATGGTCACCTTGGTCGAATAGGCCGGCAGCCGTTCAAACCAGTCTTCGCCCTTCCGAACCCAGAGCTTCACGTGCTGTCCGTGCTTCAGGGCGTTTTTCCCCTTCATTACGATTTCCCAAACGCCGTTCTCGCCCCGGTCCAGGGGATGGCTTTCCCGGTTCCATTTGTTGAAATCGCCCATCAGGTGAACTTCGTCCGCTCCCGGCATCCACTCGCGGAAAACCCATCCGTCTTCCGTCCGGTGGAATCCGAAATACAGCGCGCCGTTGGCAAACTCAGTCAGCGTTTCCGCGCCGCCTGCAATCTGCCACCGTTTTTCCTTGAAGCGGTTCATCCGCAGCTCGATGTCCCCGGAATGGGGCGCCAGCCACGGGTCAATGGAGGTAATCTCGTAAGGGGCTTCCAGTCTGCTGATGTCCATGTGCTTCCTCCTTTTCCCTCATCGCACCGCATTTCCGGTGTTGTCGTACTTCTTCGTCCCGGTTATCCGGCCCTCTTCATCGTATTCATACCGTTCCTCGCAAACACCGTCGTCGTTGTTCACGGCCGCGCCTTCCGTATCCACGTATCTCCTGCTGATCAGCCGTCCGTCCGCGTCCCAGGTCTGCTGAACGGCGCTGTATCCCCGGCTGCAGGTCGTCTTTTCGCCGTCTGCGTTCACATACTGGACCAGGATCAGCCGGTCGTTCCCGTCGTAGACATAGGTCGCTCCGGCGTATCCCTCCGGCAGCGTTGTCGGCTCCCCTGCCTCGTTCAGATACATTTCCTCCATCACCAGTTCGTCCCGGATCACCTGCTGAACGCTTGCCGCGTCCCCGCCGGGCGAAACTCGTGCCCCGGTGCTGCTGTACCGCGTTTTAATCACCGCGTTGCCCTTGTACAGGTATTCTTCCCGGGCATATCCGCCCGCGTCCGTCAGGTTCCCCGCAATGTCGTAGAATTCAATCGCATTGATCCGCGCGTCGTTGTCCGGATCCCTTCGGATTTCACAGCGGCTCCATCCGTCCGGCCCCGTGGCGGCCGATTCGTCCGCATGTTCATACCATACGCGGATGATGTTCCGGTTCCGGTTCATCTTTTTCAGCATCGCCGCGTATCCGAACACCGAGTCGACCTTGTTGCCCTTCTCGTCCTTGAAGATCCGCCCCGTCAGCGTCTTTCCGCTGGCCGTCGTTTCAACCTGGGCGTACCCCAGCGAGGGCACCGTCACAACCCGGCCGCCCGCGTCGTAGAAGATCGTGAACCGCTCCGGCCCGAACATAAAGGTCCGCCGTTCCACCCGTGCATAGCCCATCCGGGTGTTCACCGGCTTCCCGTTGATCCCGATGTATTCTGTTACCACCAGGAAACTGTCAAGGGAAACGATGCGCCCGTAGTAGCCGCCCGCTGTCTCATAGGGAAAGCCTTCCGCGTCGTAGTAGGTTTCCGTGGTTTTGTTGTATCCGTATTCATATTTAACCGTGGCATAGCCTTCCGGCCCTGCCGCAAGGTTGCCGTTTTCGTCTCTCCAGTTGATCTCCGTCACCCGGCCCCGGCTTTCCGTTTTGTCCGCCGTAACCTCCGCCACAGCCCGGATGCCGGGCGTCACAAGAAGAAGGGCTGCCGCTGCCCATGCTGCCATCCGTCTGATTCTGTTCAACCGCAATCACCTGCTTTTTTTCATTTCTTCTGATTATATCAAAACCCGCCCGCAAAAACAACCCGGACCGTTCCCGGTTCGGGCCGTTTTGCGTTATCGTCTTCCGGCAATGTACGGATTTGTGAATTCCTTCTCCCCGGTGACTTCCCGGATGACCTTGATGCCGTCCGGAAACACGACCGTTTCTTCCCCGCCGTACAGTTCGATGTCCATCAGCGCCTGATCCGTCCACTGGGGATAGATGTCGATGTTGTAGTAAAGTCCGTTCTCGCTCAAGCAGTAGCGTTCCTTGCGGATCGGCCGCAGCTCCGGATCCGCCTGCATCAGCAGCTCCAGGTATTCGTTCTTGCTCAGCCGCTCTTCCATCTCGATCCGCTTCCCGTCGATCGTGCGCTTGCGGGTCTTGAAGTAAACGTAGTTCCCGTCCCGGCCCCGCTGGCGGATCCGGACCGTTTCCCCGGGGATCTCGCTTTTCAGATAGGCCTGCAGGATGTCCACCCGCTGGCAGTTCGGCCGCTTCTCCAGTTCCTGCACGTCCGGATATTCAATCAGATATTTCCGTTTGGTCTCCAGCGGCCGCGGCTCGCCGAGGAAAGCGGATATCTCCGTGATCAGCGCCATCATCTTTCCGTTGAAGTCATACCGGTTGTCGATCACCCGCAGGTGCGGATGCCCCGTCCATCCGGTAATCAGCCGGTCGTCCGAAGCGATGGCTTCCTCGATCGTCTCATACCGCGCGGCGTTGTTCGCGTAGGTATAGAATTCCTCCGCGCCCTTTGCCGCCGTCACCAGGTGGAACACCGCGTCGTAGTGATCCCGCAGCTCCACCTCGTTGGTCCCAAGCTGTTCCAGAACATACCGGAACTCTTCGTCGGTCATGTAGGCCCGGTTGTCCAGGGTGCCGCGGTCGCAGACGATCAGCACCTTTTCCGCCTCAAAGGTCTTCGCGATGGCCTCAAAGGCCTGCTCCTTGGCCAGCATCAGTTTGGTCACCTGCAGTTGGTATTCCCTGTTGTTCCGGGTCAGCTTCCAGGGTGCACCCCCGCTGCTCAGTTCCGTCGCCGTTTCGCTCACGAACAGCACCGTGTACCCCTTCTGCGTGAAGGCGTTCTGAATCCAGCTCATGGCGGTCGTCTTTCCCGCGCATGGCCCGCCGGTGATAACGATTTTCGTAATCTTCATTTTTTTACTTATTCTCCACAATTCTGCGCACGCGGATCACGCCGTCAATCTCCTTCAGGCGTTCAACCGTGTCATGGGGCATCGGGTGGCTCAGATCCAGCAGCGTATAGGCATAGTTCCCGCGGCTCTTGTTCGCCAGGTTTTCGATGTTCAGTCCCTGGTTGCCGAAGAAGGTCGTGATCTGGCTCAGCATGTTCGGAATGTTCTTGTGGAGGATGCCGACACGGGCGTCGGTTTCGCAGACGCCGAGGTTAATCTCCGGATAGTTCACGGAGTTGTGGATATTGCCGTTGTCCAGGTAGTCCTGCAGCTGCTTCACTGCCATCACCGCGCAGTTGTCCTCCGCTTCCTCCGTGGAAGCGCCAAGGTGCGGAATGATGATGGTATTTTTCATGTGGGTGCTCGCCGGCGTCGGGAAATCGCTCACATAGCGCTTGATCCGGCCTTCTTCCAGCGCCGCGGCCATGGCTGTTTCATCCACCAGCGTGTCCCGGGCGAAGTTCAGCACAACCGCGCCCGCTTTCATCTGGGAAATCGCTTCGGCGCCGACCATGCCCTTCGTTGCCGCCGTGGCGGGAACGTGGATCGTGATGCAGTCGCTCACGCCGTAGATCTCCTCGACTTTTTCCGCGTGGATCACCATGGGGGATAGATTCCAGGCAGAGTTGACAGAAAGGTACGGATCAAAGCCGTAAACCTTCATCCCCAGGGAAACGGCAGCGTTGGCCACCAGCACGCCGATGGCGCCCAGGCCGATCACGCCCAGCGTCTTGCCCTTCAGTTCGTTGCCGGCGAAGGCTTTCTTCGCCTTCTCGGTCGTCTTGGCAATGTTCTCGTCCCCCGCGTTCTCCCGAACCCAGGCGATGCCGCCGGCCACGTCCCGCGCCGCCAGCAGCATGCCGCAAAGTACCAGTTCCTTCACAGAGTTCGCGTTGGCGCCGGGCGTGTTGAAAACGACGATGCCCTCCTCCGCGCAGCGGTCCAGCGGAATGTTGTTCACCCCGGCCCCGGCCCGGGCGATCGCCCGCAGGCCTGCCGGGAAAGTCATTTCCTTCATGTCGGCCGAGCGCACCAGTACGCCCGCCGCCTCGTCCATGGAGTCAATCAGCGAATAGCCGGAGCGGAATCCGTCCGTTCCGATTTTCGCGATATTGTTCAGGCAGTAGATTTTCCGGTCTTTCATAAAGTCGTTCGCTTCCTTTCCTTGTCAGCCAAAATGCTAACACAACCTCTCCCGCCGGTCAAGCCCCGCCCGGATTTCAAGGTTGAATTCAACCATCCCCTCACGTATAATGAAGCTGTTTCTTCATAATAGAAAGCGTTCGGAGATAAGTCGAAATGATTATAGTTGCAAAGGACGGCAGCGGAGATTTCACAAGTCTTCAGGAAGCCATTGACGCCCTTCCGGAAACGCCCGGAAAAAAACCTTCCCTGGTGAAAATCCGCCCTGGTATCTATCATGAAAAGGTAGTCATCCATCGAAATTCGGTCCGCCTCGTCGGCGAGGATCCGGAGACCACCGTCGTCACCTGGAGCGCCTGCGCCAAAGATCTGCATGAGGACGGAACGGAAAAAACGACTTTCCTCTCCGCAACCCTCATGACCACGGGCCGGGATATCGAGGTCGAAAATCTGACCGTTCGCAACGACGCCGGTGACGGCCGGGTGGTCGGCCAGGCCGTGGCGGTCTATGCCGCCGGCGACCGCGGCGTCTGGCGCAACTGCCGTTTCATCGCCCATCAGGATACCCTCTACTGCGGTCCGCTCCGCACGCCGGATGTGGTGAAGGATATCGCTCCCCGCCTTGGCTGTGCGGAAGTCCATCCCCTTGTCCAGGACGGCCCCCTCACCTCCTCCCGCCAGTATTTTGAAAACTGCTATATTCAGGGCGACGTGGATTTCATCTTCGGCTGCTATCGCTGCTGGTTCGAGCGCTGCACCCTCTTTATGAATGAGCGCGGCGGCTTCTACACCGCCGCCAACACAAACCCGGCCCAGCCCTTCGGCTTTGTGTTCAGCCGCTGCCTCCTCACCGGCGCCTGTAAGCCCGGTCAGGGATATCTCGGAAGGCCCTGGCGCAAAGGCTGCGCCACGGTTTTCCTCGAATGTGAAATGGATGAGCATGTGGCGCCGGAAGGCTTCATCGACTGGGATGAGGAAAGGGTGGTCACCGCCCGCTGCGGCGAATGGCGCACCTCCGGCGCCCGGGCAGATCAGTCCCCCCGCCATCCGTCCCAGAAGCGCCTCACCGACGAGGAAGCCGCAAAAGTCACCCTCCAATTTTCTTATTTTTGTCAATAGCACAGATTTGTGCTATAATTCTTTGTTGAAGATAATAATTCGGAGGTGAGCAGGATGACCCGGCGTTTTGTTGCCCTGCTTTTATGTTTTGTGTTGGCCGTGCTCCTGATGGTTCCCGCGGTGTCCGCGGAGGAAGCCAAAGAAGAATCCAAGGTGGTTCGCGTCGGCTGGTATGAAACGCCTTTCAACCATAAGGACCAGTTCGGCCGCCGAACCGGCTATGCCTACGTTTACCAGCGTAAAATCGCCGCCTACACCGGCTGGAAGTACGAGTATGTCGAAGGCACCTGGTCCGAGCTGCTGCAGATGCTGCAGGACGGGCGCATCGATCTGCTCAGCGACGTCTCCTACACCGAGGAGCGCACGGAGTATATGTTCTATTCCCATATTCCCATGGGTTCCGAGCTCTATTACCTCTATGTCTCTCCGGAAAACACGACCATCTCCATCGAGGATCCGACGACCCTGAACGGCAAAAAAATCGGCGTCACCCGGGGAACCATCCAGCGTGAATTTTTCAGGGAATGGAGCGAATCCCACGGCGTAACCCAGGAGCTGATCGAGCTGGACACCGGGGAGTCCGAATCCCTGGCCATGCTCGACCGGGGCGAGCTGGACGCCTTCCTCACCCTCGATACCTACGGGGATCCGGATAAAGCCATCCCCCTGTGGAAAATCGGGGCATCCGATTTCTATTTCGTCGTGGCCAAAAACCGCCCCGATCTCCAGACCGAGCTCGACGCGGCCCTCAGCCATATCCAGGATGAAAACAAATTCTACAGCAACGAGCTTTCGCAAAAATATCTGGTGGATTCCGGAACGCTCCAGTATCTCACGGCCGAGGAAATGGAATGGCTCGAAGGACACGGAAAAATCCGCGTCGCCTATCAGGATAATTATCTGGCCTTCTGCGCCGCCGATCCGAAAACCGGCGAGCTCACCGGCGCCCTGAAGGATTATCTGGAGTTTGCCTCCGGCGTGCTGGAAAACGCCCGTCCGGAGTTTGAGGCCGTCGCTTATCCGACCGCCACCGCCGCCCTGGAAGCAGTGAAAAACGGTGAGGCAGACTGCATGTTCCCCGCCAATCTCACAGACTACGATGCCGAAACCGCCGGCGTGATCATCACCGCTCCGCTCATGACGACGGAGATGGACGCCGTCGTGCGCGAAGAAGATCAGAAGGATTTTCTCCGCAAAAGTCAGGTCCGCGTCGGCGTCAACCAGGGCAACCCAAATTATGAAATGTTCCTCCTCGAGCATTTCCCAAACTGGACCCCCGTGTACTACGAAAGCACCCCCGCCTGCCTCAACGCCATGGCGTCCAAAGGCTGCGACACCGTGATCATCAGCAATTACCGCTTCAGCGATATCGCCCGCCAGTGCAGCCGTCTCCACCTCACCACCGTCTACACCGGCGTGGATATGGATTATTCCCTCGCCGTCAAAGAGGGCAATTCCACCCTCTATTCCATTCTCTCAAAGGTCATCTCCCAGGTCCCGGATGCCGCGGTGAATGCCGCCCTCACGTATTATTCCTCGAACAAAGCGCAGAACTCATTCCTGGATTATATTGCCGATCATCCCTCCATCGCGATTCTCGATGCGCTCTGTCTGGCCTTGATCATCACCGTCGTGGTCCTGACCGTCCGCATGAAAAAGTCAAAGAAAAAGCCCGGGTAAAAAATCCCGGACAAATCAGGTAAGCAATCCGCGATCCAGGCGGGAGGCTCTCAGCCTCCCGCTGTTTTATGCTCTTTCTTGTTGATGTACATAATCTTGTCCGCCCGGCGCACCGTGTCCACAACGGAGTGATCCTGCTGCGGATCATACGCGGCGATGCCCATCGCAACCCGCACCTGCTCCCAGCGGTTCTGCGCTTTCTCGCGGCTTTCGGCTGAGGCTCTTTCAAATTCCCGCGTCAGTTCTTCCCGATGCTCATAGTCGCTCCCCCGCAGCACTGCGGTAAATTCGTCGCCGCCGATGCGGAACACCGGGCTGTGCTGGAACACCTTGCAGATCAGCCGACAGGAAGTCTTCAGGTAAATATCTCCTTTTTCATGCCCGTAAAGATCGTTCACCGACTTCAAGTCGTCGCAGTCAAACGCGGCGATGGCAAACTCCGTATGTTCCGGATCTTCCTCAACCTTGGTTTGCAGTTCCTCAATATAATTTGCGAAAGCGCCCTTATTGCGCACGGAAGTCAACGCGTCCACATACACCCGCTTGTTCAGCTCGCTGATGTGTTCCTTCATGTGGTCCGCCATGCGCCGGAAGGTCCGGGTCAGGGTGCCCACTTCGTCCTTTCCGTTGTAGTCCAGCGTGAAGTCATAGTCTCCGTTGTCGGTTTTCTTCGCTGCCTCGGTCAGCTGAACCAGCGGTTTGGTAATTTTTCTCATGGTGATCTGTGTCAGCAGGATCGACAGCGCCAGCACGACGACCGCCGCGATGAGCACCGTGTTGATCAGCTGCCGCCAGTCGCCGTCCGTCTCCCTCTCCGGAACGGAAACATACAGCCGCATGCCGTTTCCCAGTCGCAGCCACACGGCTTCCTTTTCTTCCCCATCAAAGGTATAGATCGTGAATGTGCTGTCGCTCAACAGTCCCTCCGGCATCTCCGGCGCTTCCTCTTCCGTCATCTGCGCAATGTCGATCCGCGGATGGAACATCAGGTTGCCTTCCGCGTCCGTCAGGAACGCGTATCCGTTGTTGTAAAGGCGGATGCTTTCCACCTGTCCGGCCATCATCGAGTGATCGATTTCAATGCCGATCACGCCCACAAACTGCCCCCGGTGATAAACCGGAATATTGTAGGAAATCACCTTCACGTCCAGGTTCTCCGTGATGTACGGCGGCAGCCACACGGGGTTGCCCGTGTACTTCGGAACCGTAAACCAAACCAGTTTCGACGTGTCCTCCGTGTCGTACTGGGTAATATCCGTCACTTCGTGCTCAACAAAGTCTTTTCCGTCCAGGTTGATAAACCAGAAACCCTTCACTTTTTCGGAAACGCCCGGGTCAATCCGATAGTAGTAGGTCAGGGCCCCGTTGGTCTTGTTCGCGATTTCGTCAAAGTATTTGCTCACCCGCTCCGTATGCTTCGCCAGATGCTCGTCGTCCAGCCCGTCCAGGTCCCTTTCGGCAAAGGTAGCAACCTTCCGCACGGACTTCTCAACGCTGTCGAAATAGTAGTCCAGGTTCCGCTCCCCTGTTTCGCACAGCAGCAGAAGCAGCTGGTCGCTCTTTCGGTGTTCCGTGTTCCGGATAAACACAACGCTCAGCACCGCCACCACCGCCACGGCGATCACGGTAATGCATGTGGTCAGCATTGTGATTTTCGTTCTCAGTGAATGCATTTTGTCCCGTCACTCCTTCTCCGGGTTGTCCTGCATCGCCCGGATCACCTTTTTCTCAAACTCGTCTGCCGGCAGCGGTTTCGAGAAATAGAATCCCTGCACAAACGGGCAGCCCAGCTTCCGCAGCAGGTTCAGCTGTTCCTCGGTTTCAACGCCTTCGGCCACAACCGGAATCTTCAGGCTCTTCGCGATCCCGAGAATCAGCGCCACAAGGGAGGCGTCCTTTTCCCCGTCCGTAATCCGCCGGATGAACTCCCGGTCCATCTTCAGCACGTCCACAGGCATGGCGCTCAGCATGTTCAGCGAGGAGTATCCCGTGCCGAAGTCGTCCATCTCAACAATGTAGCCCTTTCGCCGCAGGCCTTCCACCACCTGGATCACCTGGTCCGCGTTGCCCGTATAGGCGGATTCGGTCACCTCAAGCTTCAGCATCCCCTGCTGCAGCCCGTTGTAGGCCAGCAGTTTCTCCAGCGCGCTTTCCAGCGCCGGGTCAAACACGTCCACCCGCGAAAGGTTCACCGACACCGGAATGGTCACACCGTAAAGATCCCGCCATCTCGCGATCGCCCGGGCCGCCTCGCTCCAGACGTAGCGGTCCACCTCGCCGATCTTTCCGTGCCGCTCAAACAGCGGCACAAAGTCGTTCGGCGGGATCATGCCCAGTTCCGGGTGCTTCCAGCGCACCAGCGCTTCCGCGCTCACAAGCTTCGGCGGCGTCGACTGAATGTCGTACTGGGGCTGGTAGTGCACTTCGAATTCATAGGAGTTCAGCGCCCGATGCAGGTCGTTCAGCAGCCGCTGTTCATAGTTCTCCCGCGCCTGCATCGCCTCGTCGTATACGATCAGGTGTTCTTTGAAATTCCCCCGGGCCATGGAGCACGCCGTCCGCGCCCGGTCAAACATCTGAACCACTTCCATCCCTTCCTGGAAGGGCATCACGCCCATCCGCAGACGGATGATCGATCCCTGCGCAAGGCCGTCCAGCCGGCCCTGAAGCCGGTCGTAAATCGCCCGGTAATCTTCCTGATGGTTGCAGTAAATGTCAAACCGATCCGATTCAAACCGTCCCGCGATCCCGCCGAGATCCTGGGCCGTCTCCCGGATCTCACCGCCCAAGGCCCGCAGCACCGTGTCGCCGAAGTCCCGCCCGTTCAGCGCGTTCACGGAGTGGAACCGGTCGATGTTCAGCACCATCGCGTCCCGCGGCTTGTCCGGCTGTGCCCGGCGCATGCGTCCCGCGTACTGAAGGAAGTAGTCCCGGTTGTAAAGGCCGGTCAGTGCGTCCGTTTCCGTGGCGGAAATCAGTTTGGATGCTTTCCGCTCCGCTTTTCGGCTCTTCAGCAGCAGGAACAGGATCACCAGCAGAATCAGCACGATCGCCGAAAGAATAAACAGCGGGTTTTCTTCAATGAAATCCCGTATCGTCGTTTTCGAGTCCTGTGCGACATATCGGCTCAGCGCCGTGTTCACCGCGGCATCCGGCACCAGGTCCGCCACCTTGCTCAGCATGGAGAAAAGCTCCGGCTGTCCTGCGGCTACCGCAAAGCTGTATTCCAGCTCTCTGCCGGTTGTAACCGTGGTCAGGTTCTGCCGCTCGCATTCCCGGGCAATGTTGTTGTAGCGGTAGCTGCTGATCAGCACGCAGTCCGCCACGCCCCCGGCCACAGCCTTCAGGCATTCCGACGTCGTCGGATAGTAAACCGTGCGCCACGTCGGGAAAAACTCCGCCAGGCAGCTTTCATAGTTCGGGTTGCCTTCGTTCACCGCCACAACCACGTGCTCCCGGCCGCTGAAAAGCTGCCGGTCCTTCTGCCGCACAACGGCGAACAGGTCGGTCTCCATCATCGTGGGCGTCAAGAAAAGACCCATGGTTTCGCCGTCCCCGGCGCTCAGATTCGCCGGGAAAACGCAGTCGACCTCGCCGTTTTTCATGCCCGCAATGGCGTCCCCCGCCGTGGCATAGGCTTTCGTTTCAAAGTTAATATGCGCGTTCGTGATACAGTCCGCCGCGTTCTCCAGGTAATCCTTCAGCGCACCGGTCAGCTCGCCCGTCTCCGGATCCGCGGCGCAGAACGCCAGGTAGTTATCCTGATAGCCCACCCGGACCGTCCCGTGTTTTTCAAGCCATTCCTTCTCCGCCGGGGTCAGGAAGGCGTTCGCACCCGCGCTCACCATGTGCTTTTCAAAAAGCTCCTGGTTATAGTACCTGTTTTCCTCCTGAATCCGGTTCATCGCGCCTTCCAGATCGGCCAGCAGGTCCGGCCGGTCTTTGTTCACCGCGAAGAAGAAGTCCGAGGATCCGATCTTGCAGATCGGAACCGGTTTTCCCTGGTTCAGTATTTCCTTCTCCGTAAAGGAGTCCACCGTCACATAAGCGTCCAGTTCCCCGGTCTTCAGCATGTGCAGCGACTGTTCCTCGCTGCCGGTCACCTCGACCGTCTCTGCCGAAACCTCGTGCCGCTCCGCCCAGTCCCGGAAGAACCCCGCCTGGATGCTGCCCTGGTTAACGCCCACCTTTTTCCCGTTCAACGTGCTGTAGTCTGAGGTCGAAATCTCTGTATTCCCCGACCCGATGTAAAGGTAGTAATCCTCCGCCCCCATCGGCAGCGAGGCAAACAGCATCTGTTCGGACCGTTCTTCCGTATAGGAAACGTCGCTCATCAGGTCAATCTCGCCGCGGATCAGCATTTGCAGCAGCTCCGGCCAGCTGGCTTCCACGTATTCATAGCGCCATCCGGTGTACGCGGCAATCTTCATCTGGTATTCATAGGCATAGCCGGATCTCCGTCCGGCGCTGTCCGTTTTGTTGAACGCGGATTCATACCACCCGACCCGTACGGTTTTTTCCCCGGTGTCCGGCGCCGTGGCCGCCGCGGGCAGCAGCCCGGCGGCAAGCATCAGGCACAGCAAAAAACACGCAATCCGTCTGATACGCCTGCGCGGGTTTTGGTTGGCGATCATTGAACTGGTTTTCATTTTCTTCTCTGTCTGCTCCTTGCTGGGTGTTCGGTTTTACAGATACCGATGAAATACCGGATGGAATACAGGATGATTATAGCACAGTTTCGCCTTGAAAAAAACCCTGTAACCCAAAAAACTGAAATTTATTTCAAATTTGTGACGAAATTATTGCATTTATAAAATCATTCTGCTATAATGGCCCCGAACAGAGGCTTGGAAGCATGGCTTTCGCCCGCCTCAATTCGAATCGTGTATACCAGCGCAGCCGGCGAAACCCGACTGCCGCGGACAAAAAACAAGGAGGTAATGAAAAATGTCTGAAGAACTGAATCTCAACGAAATGGAAAAGGTAAACGGAGGCACAGGCGGTTCCCCGACTCCCCTTCCCCCCAAAAGCGGCTGCGAAGTCTATAAGATCAAGTCTAAACAGACCCTGTCCGGCATCGCCCAGTCTTATGGAACGACCTGGCGGTATCTGATGTCCATCAACGTTGGTATTATCAGCAATGAGAACGACATCACCGCGGGTCGCTACATCTACGTTCCGAAACGCTGACCCCGGGTCTTTTGGAACCTTCTGCCTGATCTTCCCGGTCAGGCAGTTCTTTTGCGGGTTGCTCAAAACCCTTGTAAACATGAAAGGATGGATCAAAAATGAAAAAATGTCTGGCTGCGGTTCTGTCTCTGCTGCTGCTTCTGGCCCTTCTCCCCGCCCAGGCGGATACCCTCAACGAAGAGGAATTCCTTCTCCTCGGCGAAACGGGCCTCACCATGTGGATCTCTCCGGAGCTGAAAGCCATGCCCCTCGATGAGGAAACAGCTGAAGCCGGCTACCTCGGTTACTTTGAAGATGAAAAAACGGGCAGCAGCCTCGATATCCTTCTCACCGCCAATGACGAACCGCTGACCGTCGAATCCTATGCTGCTTTCCTGAAGGAAGCAGACATCGGAGCGGAGGAGATCAAGATTGAAACCATCAACGGAATTCCCTGTGTAACCTGGCTTTTCCCTGATGAAACCATCGCCATCAAGCAGCTGGCCTGGGTCAGTGAGAACAACGACCTGCTGGTTCTCACCTTCATTCCCTATTCCGATCCTGTTTTCGCCGCTAAGACGGATGCCATGATCAACTCCCTGAAGAAAGCACAGTAAACCAACGCAGAAGAAATCTGGCCGGATCCCAATCGGATCCGGCCACTCTTTTATCTTTCAAAACCAACTCTGTCGCGCCCCGCCCGGCCTTTGCCGTTCCCGGAAAAACCTCTTGCCATGAACGCCTCCGGCCGCGGTACGCTGCTGCGGACTTGGATACCTGGTTCCTTTTCAGTCTTCTCCCCTCTACCGTTCACCTCCTGTGGTCTATAGTACGTTCTCTTGTTTCTGGCAACATTATTGCATAAGTTATTTCATTTGTCAACACTTTTTTAATAATTTTGTAAAAATTATTTTTGTAAAAAATAATAGGGTAGAGGGAGGGCGTTAGCCCTCGCCCCTCCCATTGCACCGTACGTACCGTTTTCCGGGCGTGCGAAACCACTGCGGGTCGTCAGAGCTTCGCCCATGTCCAGGAAGGTGTCCAGCAGCTGCTTCTGGTTCAGGAAGAGCTGCTTCCTTTTGTCTTCCCTGTCCTGAAATTCTTTTTCTGGTTCCATCCTTCAAACCTCCGTTGCCCTGCTTCCCTGGCAGATCGCGCCGTCATAATTGTCCCGGATCTGCCAGAGGAAGTCGATCAGCCCGGAGAAGTACGGCACAAAGGTATGCTCCCGCTCCATCTGCTGCACTTCCTGGTGGGTGGCCCAACGCACTTCGGCGACCTCCTCCTTCTGCAGAACCAGCTGATTCAGATCCACATCCCGGATCACGCAGTAGAAATCGTCAAAGCCCCGCTCATAATTGACGGACAGATGGGGCCGGACGTCCTTCAGATTCAGCTTCAGGCCCAGCTCCTCAAAGACTTCCCTTTCCGCCGCCTGCCAGCTGTCCTCCCCGGCCAGGGCACTGCCGCCCGCGCTGACCTCCCAGAGATCCGGCCAGGCCTTTTTCTCATGCGCCCGCTTCTGGATCAGCATCCGGCCGTCCGGATGGAAAACACAAACATGGACGATCAGATGGTATTTCTCAAAGCCCCAGGACTGCTCCCGGATGACGGTCTTCCCCGTGCGCCGGCGGTTGACGTCGTACACATCCCAGATTTCATCAGCCATGCTGCTCTCACCACGCTATCTCTCAGGATGACAGCATGATACCACAGTTTCAGAGCAGAGAAAAGCAGCCAACAAAATGAAAAGCGGCCGACCGAAGCCGACCGCTCATCTATATGAACCACCCGCCCATCCGATTCCGTTATTGCGGATGGAGCAGAGGTCAGGCGCCCTGCCGGGCCCGGATCCGCCGATAGGTGATCAGGCCGGCGATGAAGGCAATCACGATCACGCCGGTGCCGCTGTTGATCACAGGGGCGAAGGCGAACGTGACTTCTGCCAGCAGACCAATCATGGTCACGATGGCATACAGGGCAAAGATGATGGTGAAGATCATTGTCGCATCCCCCTTTCATCAGCATTCCGTTTCCTTCCGGCCAAGGCGCAGGCCCCAGTGGGGCCTGCGTTGGATTTCATTCCCTGACCGTGATAGAAGTATATCATTCGGCTATCACGGAATACAGAACGAAAAGGGAAAAATACGACCGGTTATTTCTCGGTTTCAGTAACCGAGCTGATGCCAACCGGCAGCGCCAGCGCGAAAGCAGCATACAGCAGCACACCGGTTCCCCAGCCCAGCGTCAGCAGAACCCAGGCGAGGCGGACAATCGTTGGATCGACGCCCAGCCACTCACCGATCCCGCCGCAAACGCCGGCGACCTTCCGGTTAACGACGCTCCTGTGGATCTGACCGCGGATCCGCAGCCTTCTGCCGCTCGCAACAAACTGATAAACAAAGTACCCGATCGCAAGACCAACCGCCAGAGACATAACCGTGTTCATATTCCAAACCCTCCTCAAAATCTGTCGAGCAGCAGCGGTTTTGCAAACGTATTCCGCCACACTCATCAATTAGACGCGGTAAAGGAGAATTCGTTACAAACATTCTCAAAAAAAGTTGCGGATCACTCCGAACCGAAGCCATCGGCTTCAATCCCCATCTTCATGATCAGATCCCCGAGCGATTTGTCGTACTGGACCTGGAAGATGGCACCGTGCTCCAGGAATGTATCCAGCAGCTGCTTCTGGTTCAGAAAGAGCTGTTTCTTTTTATCCTCCGCCTCAGTAGGCGAGTGAGACACTTCATTCATCCACCAACACCAACCTTTCCGGGCAAAACACTTTTTCAAAAGCTGAAAACAGATCCCAGTTGTTCGTAATAAAATATGATAACTGACGGGACAACGCCAGCGTCATTTCAACAACAGACTCTCCTCCTGATCATGAAACACCAATGAGAACAGATAATACGGGCAATGTGGCTCAAATGCGCCGAAATCGCCTGACTCGTCCACGAGAATACTCAGCATTTTCATCATCCGTCTCCCGATTTACAAGAAATGGCGGGGACATCCCCGCCGCAGGGTGGACCCGGGCCATACGGCCAGCCCAACTCGTACAAATAGAATAACAGAAGCGGCCAGCAACGTCAATATGATTTTGTCTTTATCAATACTGCAGCGACTAGCATATGATTATTGCTCATATTGTGTTTTCAAAAAAAGTGTGTTATTCTAAAATTAAACTGATTATCACTGCGCGTTTCCAGAGAATGAATGTTAAACTGAAAGGAGGTTACAGCGTATTTCCACTCAAGACGAAAGCCACGAGTATCAATGCGCCAGACAATATGAAAAAAGCAGACCTGATTATTGAAAACGCCAAAATTTTCACAGCAGACAAGGACAAGCCTCATGCTGCAGCCCTTGCAGTAAAAGACGGCAGTTTCGTCTATGTGGGCGATGAAGCCGGACTGTCCGCATATGAGGGACATGTCACCGACCTCGCCGGGAAGTTCATCATGCCTGGCATCATCGACAGCCATGTCCATGTCACCTTTCCCATTGGATTTGAATACGTGGAAATGGGAGATACCATTACGTGTAACGGCAAACAGGAACTCATGGATATCATGAAGGACTATATCAACAGGAATCCCGGTCTCATACGGTACAGATTCATGGTAGACAAAAAGTACCTGAACGGAGAAGAGATCACAAAGGAGGATCTTGACGCGATCTGCCCGGAGGAAGAGCTTCAGCTCCAGGAAGCGGAGGGACACAGTGTCTGGGTAAACTCGAAGATCCTTGAACGGCATCACATTACCGACGACACACCGGATCCTGTGCCGGGAATCTCTTATTATGTAAGAAAAAACGGCCACGTGACCGGAAATGTTTTCGAAGGCTCTGCGGAAATGCCGATCATTCTTGACAGCGCATTGGACCTGACCGATGAGCAGATCGACGCGGCGCTTCAGCGCTGGATCGATTATAGTAAAACCGCAGGCGTGACCGGCGTCTTTGATTCCGGCATCCCGGGTTTTAACAAGTTTCATGAGCGGGTCTATCAGCGTCTGCGCGCTTTGGACCTTGAGGGAAAGCTGCCCGTATATATCGACGGCTGCTATGTGGTCGCGGCCATGTGGGAAGTGGAAAAAGGCCTGGAGGAACTGAAGCGTTTCCGTCGTGAGTATAACACGGAACACCTGAAGGTCCATACCATGAAAGTCTTTATGGACGGAACTCTGAAGATACATACTGCGGCCATGGTCGAGCCCTATGAGGACACCCATACAAAAGGATCTACCGCATTCACCGCACAAGAACTCGCTGAAGTTATAAAGAAGCTGAATGAGGAAGGGCTGGATCTGCACCTGCACACTGTCGGTGATGCCGCGTCCCGCGTGGTGCTGGACGCCGTGGAGCTGGCCCGCAGGGAGCTGGGAGAGAATTACCATGTGAAGGTAACATGCGCCCATCTGAAGTTCCAGCACGATGATGACCTGGATCGCTTCGCAAAGCTGGGGGTGTTTGCGAATTATACGCCCTTCTGGCACTGTGAATTCCCAGAAGAGCATCTTCCCCTGTTTGGCGAAAAACGTACCTTCAATATGTATCGATGCAAGTCAGTCTGGGACACTGGCGCGGTGGTGACCTGGTCCTGCGACACCATTTCTTTTCTTGACTTTACGGCCTGGAACCCCTACCTTGGCATGGAGGTCGGTATGACGCGCTGGATCACCGAAAAGACCAGGCTGCCCGAATTTGCCAGGACGCCTGAGGCGTTCCCGCCGGCAAGCGAGTGCATGAGTGTGGAAGAAATGATACTGGGCTATACGATCAACGGCGCGAAGCAGCTGGGTATTGAAGATAAAAAGGGATCTATCACTGCCGGAAAGGATGCAGACTTCCTGGTATTCGAAAACGATCTCCTTACGGCGGAGCATGAAGGATTCAGTTATAACATGCCATGCGGTGTGTATTTCAGCGGGAAGAAGATGAACTGAAGCAGTAACAATTGTGATAGATGTATTCGGATACATCCTTATAGACTGAGAATAAGGAGGCATAAGCGATGAGTGGCATGGTAGCGATGGGATTGGAAGAAGCAACACAGAAGATGTATGCATTATACGGCGAGAACAAAAAAATTACTGACGATAATTATGACCGCTCTCTGGCAGTAAAGTGTGTCAACGGCACTTTTGTCGGAAAGAAGACGGGGAACGTCATTGCGTATAAGGGCATTCCCTTCGTAGGAAAACAGCCCGTCGGGGAATACCGTTGGAAAGCGCCGGTGGACGTCACTCCGGACGACGGAGTATATGAGGCGTACTATTTCGGAAAAATTCCCTGCCAGGTGGGCAACCCCCGTCAGATGGGAAGCCTTTACCCACAGGGCGAGGACTGCCTGCATCTGAATATCTGGAAGGCTGACGAGAAAGGAGCGCAGAAGAAACCGGTCATGGTGTGGATCCACGGCGGTGCCTATGAGGTCGGCGGTACGCCTGAGCCGCGCGAGGAGGGGACCAGATTCGTACAGGAGAACCCGGACATTATCCTCATCTCAATAGAGTACCGTCTCAATGCGCTTGGATTTCTTCGTCTTTCTCACCTGCCTGGCGGAGCAGATTACCCGGATTCCCAGAATCTCGGCCTTATGGATCAGCTGGCCGCGCTTATGTGGATTCACGAGAACATCGAGAGCTTTGGCGGTGACAGCGGCAATGTGACAATCTTCGGTCAGTCCGCCGGAGGCGGCTCTGTGACCCTGCTGCCACTGGTAAAGGGATCGCATAAATACTTCCAGCGTGTCATCGCTCAGAGCGGATCACCTGCTCTCAGCAGATCCACTGAACAGTCTGTCTGGTGTGCGAACACGCTGATGGAGGAACTGGGCTGCAAAACTGTCGCTGACCTCATGAAGCTTGACGCAGAAGAAATCGTAAACGCGGCCTCCAAAGTGCTCGCGATGCCTATCACGAGCCCCGAACGCGACGGTAAATTCCTGCCTCTGGAGGGATTTGACGCTTATGAGAAAGGCATGGCAGCGGACCTTGACATCATGCAGGGCTGCACGAAGGACGAGTGCAGCTACTTCGTGTCCGGGATGGGCTTGGAGGCTTTCATGCCGTGGGCGGAGAAATGCAAGGCTGAGAAGCTCGCGCAGTGCACCGAGGAGGAAAAAGCTCTGGCTGAGAGCTTCTGCGAGAACTTCCCGGGTGAGGATTATGATAAACTCAGCCACTTTATGGATCAGTTCTGGTTTAACGCACCGCTCATCAGGACGGCGGAGAATCAGGTCAAGGGCGGCGGAAAGACTTATGTTTACTATTTCAGGGTAGAGTCCTCCATTCCGATGACAAAGAGCGGACATGCGATAGAGCTCTCGGAGTTGTTCAATCATCCAGAGGATACTCTCATCACGGGAAGAGAGCTCGATAAGACGTTCTCAAAGACCATGCGAAAAATGTGGGTGCAGTTCGCAAAATGCGGCAACCCTTCGCTTCCCGCGGATGTGTCGCCGGATGGCAAGGCCAAAGAGTGGCCGCTCTATGACCTGGGGGACAAGTACGTAATGGTCTTCGATGAGTTTGACATCCATGCGGAGAAAGAGTCGGCCATGAATATAGTTGACTGGGAGAAGACCTACTTCCTGACCAAGTATTACGTCCGCTGATATCCTGAATCTGTACCATTCGTAAATGAGTTCTGATCCTTATCCTTTTCAGCCGGATCACAGATGCGGATTATTTTGCGGTACATGACTTTCAGGAAACTCCTGGAAATCAGAGGAGTACCGGTTCGCTGGAACCGGTGCTCCTTTTTTCAGAGCACAATCTGCACCGGGCAGAGTTATCAAGGGAGAATCAGGCACCATACACCGTATTCGGTTTCAGACTTTGGGATAAGGTAAAGTTCGATGGCAGGGAATGCTTCGTAAAAGGCAGGCGCACTTCGGGATACTTTGCATTGACTATGTTGGATGGCGCAAAAGTCACGGATTCGGCCTACTATAAGAATCTGAAATTGTTAGAAACTGCAAAAAACTACTTAACAGAAAGAAGAGAAGGCTCTCCTCCCACGACTGAAGTCACGGGTGTCCGAGCCGAAATAACATGAAAAAACTATTTACGATCGACGACTTTATGGTGGCTTTCATCTCAGCGATGTGAATAGACATGAAGTGGTATGAAAAAAGGAAATGAGTGCCCGAAATGGAAAACCGCGAACTGACCATCGAACCAATCCGGCAGGTCTTCTCCGTCTGCAAGGTGGAAGACTATGCCGGCGTGAACCCGGATCAGCCCTTCTGCTTTACCGGACGCACGGATGAGGAGAAATCCCTCCTGAAGGAAGAAAACTTTGAAAAAGCGCTCTCCGTCCTGCAAAACGCCGGTTACGGCATCCAAAGCGGCGCTGCGCGGGCATAACGTTTTTCCGTCCGAAAGCCGGCCGCTTTCCATCCCCTTTTATTCCGCGCCCGTTTCGGTTATAATAGGCGAAACACAACATCCATACGAAAGTCGGGAGGGACCAGTCCTTGCGCAGAAAAATGCCCATTGTCACCTTTATCATTCTCGGCCTGAATCTCATCGGTCTCATCTATGAATTCAGCGTTGGGGAAGACCGGGCCATCTATACCTACGGCATGTATGAAGGCGCCCTGCAGGACGGAGAATACCTGCGCCTGATCGTCAGCGCCTTCCTGCACTTCGGCATCTATCACTTTGCCAGTAATATGATCTGCCTTGTCATTTACGGGTTCAGTCTTGAAAATCAGGTCGGCACCGGAAAATATGCCCTCATTTATGCCATCGCCACCCTCGGCTCCGCGCTGCTCATCAATTTCGCCGGCGGCCGGGGCATTCACGCGGGCGCCAGCGGAGCGATCTGGGGATTGATGACCGCAACGCTGATCTACAACCTGCGGAACAATCTGAATCCCACCTACGCCCTGCGGGGCATCGTCATCAACCTGATTTACAGCTTCAGCGCAGGCGTCAGCTGGCAGGGGCATATCGGCGGCGGCATCGCCGGATTGGCAGCCGCCCTCGCCCTGTGCAAAAGCAGCGTCCCGAATCAGAGAAGAATCGAAGGCTGAAAGCGGACTACCCTTTAATCTCTCATCAAAGCACCGGCTCCGCCAAACATAAACAGAATCATTCTTTCACCCCGTCACACCATTTCCGCAGAACCTCATACAGCTCCTCATAGGATGAAGCGCAATCGTTGATCTCATAGGTCTTCATCGCTTCCTCCACGTTCCCGCCCGGCATAAACCATACGGAATCCAGTCCCGCGTTCCGGGCGCCGAGCATATCGGAAGAAAGCGAATCGCCGATCATGATACAGGAGGAAGCGGGCTCCCCGATCCGTTTCAGGCAAAGATCGAAGAATGCCGCGTCCGGCTTGGTCACGCCCATGTCCTCGCTGATAAACAGGTCGTCGATATACCGGTCCAGGCCCGTGGAAGCGATCCTGCCCTTTGCGTTAATGGTGGCGCCGTTGGAGGCGATATAGATCTGCCCGTCCGGTATGCCGGCCTTCAGCTTCTCCAGAAACGCCGCCGCGCCGGGGATCTCCACGCCGTTCACCGACATGGTCCGGATAAACTCGTCATTCACCTGCAGCGGATCGAGCCCGCCTGTGTCTTCCCCGCACAGGCTGAAAACATACAGAAACCGCTTCGCAAAGAGTTCCGTCCTGGTGAGGGCGCCTTTTTCCAGCTCCAGCCACAGGGATTTGTTGCAGGCCTTGAAGGCCTGATAAAAAAGGAAAAAGTACGTCCCCCCACCCCTTCAAAAACAGCAAAAAAGCATAAAAATCCCGCCGCGGACAGGCGCGCTCCCGGTTTTGGTGATATAATCATCCATATACTGGAGCGGGTGCGGAAAGCCGCCTGCCTCCCCGGGAGGGATTCTTCATGCTGCTGAAATACCTGATGCAGAACTGGGCCCTGGTTCTCCTCTCGGTCGCTTTCACCATGTCGCTGAAGATCACGGGCTTCCGGGATAAAATCACCGTAAAGCGGATGTACTGCCTGATCGCGGGCGTTTTTCTGCTCTCCATCGTTGTGTTCACGGAATTCTATCTGGCCGACCTGGGCCGCTACATTCCCCAGCGCACGGTCCTGATGGCGGTCCGATACAGCGCCACGCCGCTGATCGTCGCGATGGTTCTCTATACCCTGAAGCCGGGCCAGCGATGGATGGTCTTCATCCCGGCCCTCCTGCTCATGGTCATCAACATCATTTCCGTTTTCACCGGCATTGTCTCCAGCCTGGCGGAGGACGGAACCCTGCGGCGCGGCCCGCTGGGCTACCTGCCCTTCATCGTCGCCGGGCTGTACGGCATCAGTCTGATCTATACGCTTTACCGGCAAAGCAACGGGCTGTATACGGAAATCGTCCCCATCGCCTTCCTGGCCCTGGCGTTTGCCTCCGGGCTGATCCTCCCCTTCATCTTCGGAAAAGACTTTTCCCAGATGTTCTGCACCACCATCGTCATTTCCCTGTATGTCTTTTATGTCTTCTCCCTCCACCAGCTCAGCAAGAAGGACCCGCTCACCGATGTGCTGAATCTCCAGGCCTTCTACACCGACAGCGAAACCAACCCGAAGGAAATCACCGCGCTTCTCTCGGCGGATATGAACGGCCTGAAGGAGATCAACGACCGCCAGGGCCATGCCGCGGGAGACGAAGCCCTTGTGGCGCTGGCCAGGTGCTTCCGCTCCGCGCTGAAATCCCGCCAGGCGGTTTACCGGATCGGCGGAGACGAGTTTGTCATCCTCTGCCGCCATATGAAGCGGAGCGAGGTCACGGACCTGATCGGCCGCATCCAGGAGGCCGTGGCGAAAACGAATTACAGCTGCTCCATCGGCTGCTGTTTTAAAGAGAACGACACGCAAACCGTCAGTGAAATGCTGCGGGAATCCGACCGGCAGATGTACGCGGAAAAAGCGAAATATTACACCCACGCCGGCATGGACCGGCGGCGCAGATAAAAAGGGCTGCCGCCCCCTTTCAGCGGCCGGTCAGTTTTTCCAGAATAGCGGCAAAAGCCTTCTCCGGTTCATATTCTCCCACTGCGCCGCTCCCCGGTCCGGCCTGAATTTTCTCCGGAGGATCGTTCACCGCCGCGCGGTACAGCTGTTCGTCCGTTCCGTGGATCATCGCGATATTGGTAAAAGCACGGAAAGCCGGGCCGCCGTTGGAATAATTGCCGATATACGACTCCCGGCGGTAGATCATGTAAACCGTGTCGGCTTCCTCCGCCGAATGCGCAAGATATTCGGCCGGTATGCCGTGGAAATCCGTACCGGTACGCGCCGCTTCGTCCGACGTTTCAGGCTGCTCGTCCGGGTCGAAGAAAATAATGGATACCTTTCCTTCCGGCGCCGAGTGCGGCTGTCAGGCGGAAATCGGCAGCGCGTGCTCCATGGCGGCCGGCGGACTGGCTGCGCGTACCGGCTGAATCTGGAACAGATTGAGTATGCCGCGGAGATTGCGATGGAGCACAATCTGGGGCTCACCTGCGACCCGGTCGGCGGACTGGTTCAAAAAAACAGCCTCAGCGGATGAGATGATCTCCTGTTTCGCACAGGCCGCCGCGAAGCTGGGCCATACCATCACCGCGGAGGAAATCCGCAAGATCGTGGAACAGGAAGAAGCTCGGAGAAAAGCGAAAGCCGAAAAGATCGCGTCCGATATGAAAGCGCTGAATGACGACGACGTGGAAGAAGTGGCCGGCGGAGCATCCAGATACCTGTCAAACGATGAATGGCATAATGGCTGTCGTTATTCGCAGGATGGGTATTGTTCTGTTGTCCAGCGACGTAATATCATGACCGTCGGCGACAACTTTGCGACGGATTAAAATCCTAACAATCGAATACTTAAGATGGCGGCGTGCCGCAGGAAGCGACACGTTTTTTTCTTTCCAGCCCCGTCATTCTTCCGAAAATTCCCGTCCCGTGATATAGTCAGGTATCAACAGAGAAAGGGGAAACCGTTCCGGAATAAAGAAGAGAGGAAGACTCAGTTTGCCGACCTAGTCCTTCCTCTCTCGTTCCGACGTAAAACGCCACAACCATGATACCGGTAAATCTTCATCATTGGAATATTTTTTCCGATTTTGGGAATATCGCAGAGGGGCGGATCTTGTGACGCAGGAAAAATGTAACAGAAATTTAATATTTCGGCAGGGTGTTTTAGGCCGTGATGGAGGAAACTTTTTGGGTTCAGTTAGGTTTCGGCAAAGTTGTTAGGTTTTTGTTAGGTTTTTGGCAAAAACGGCCTGTTTTCAGACAGGCCGAATAAACTGTACCCTGTAAATCGGACAGTTCGGGTTTTGAAAAAATCCGGCTGACTGATCGGTGATTACCCCGAAGTTCGGACAACGATTTCAAGGGAA
>CACWXP010000022.1 GCA_902764875.1 uncultured Eubacteriales bacterium | reverse complement strand
TGCAAACGCCCGATTCCTTAAAGGTTTCGGGTGTTTTTGGTATGTTTTTTATTATATAGAAAAGGGACTGCCTCACTTTTTCTTAGTGAGACAGCCCCTCGTACTCCGATGAATCAGGGAGCGGGGGTTGCTTCGGTGTCAGTGGCGGGTTCTGCCGCAGTTTCGGCAGCGGGTTCTGCTTCAGGAGCTTCTTCGCCGGATTCGACGGCTTCGCCTTCCGCATAAGTTCCGTACTGCACCTCGTTGATGAAGGTCTGGTCGTATTTCCAGGATTCGCCTTCGGCGGTCCACACAACATCGGCCGCGGCGACCCAGGCGTCATAGTATTCGCTGAAAGCGAGCTGGAGACGTTCGTCCTCAATTTCCGCCCGGAGGGTTTCTTTTTCTTCGTCACTCATTTCCAACGCGCCGGCGGGAACATCCCGGAGGTACTTCAGGATATGAATACCCAACTTGGACACGACGGGATCACTGATATCGCCGACTTTTTCCAACGCGGCGGCAGCCTGCGTGAAATCGGTATCGTAAGTAATGCTGTCCGGATGCACGGAATAGCCGTTCTTCAGGTTGTTCTCATCGCTCATGCCGGGGTCGGAGCCATATTCGGCGATCAGATCTTCAAAGGAAGTGCCGCCTTCCAGCTTGGCCTTGATTTCGTCGAGCGTGGCCTTCTGGCTGTCCAGAATCGCCTGACGAGCGGCTTCGACCATTTCCGCGGTGACAGGTTCCTGAGTTTCAGCGGGAGCTTCGGTTACTTCGGCGTCGCCGGTGCTTTCGGTTTCATCCTGACCAATCAGGCTTTCTTCGTAACGGGCCGCCAGATCCTGCCACTTGGTGATCAGTTCCTCGTCCACCTTCAGCAGAATATGGATAATTCCGCGGTAGCCTTCCGGAACGTAATGGAACTGATAGCCGTAGTAGTTCTTATAGAACTCATAGGTGGAAGCTTCATTGCCGACGGATTCCATTTCTTCGGCGACTGTCTCCTCGTAGAGTTTCTGAATGTCTTCATCCGTGGCCGCCAGATCCGGCTGGGAGGCTTTTATTTCTTCCAGCAGAGCGGTGTAAGCGTCGTTCAAGGGCTGACCCTTCACAACTTCCTGCACATAAGAGTCTTCAGTATAGCCGTAGTTGGTTTCCAGATAGCTCAGCGCATCGGCGCGGGCAGCGGTTTTATCCTCTTCCGAGGATTCTGCGGTAATTCCGTACAGGCCTTCCATGAACTGATCCACAATGCCGGCCCACTCTTCCTTCGCGGTTTTGGTAAGGGCTTCTTCATCGATGGGGCCGCTGGCGTTGGCCTTTTCGCGGAGCATGATCTCCTGCATCAGGTAGCTCATGGCATACATTTGGGCCACGCGCAGCATATCTCCGTTCGAGGTATCGATCTGTTCCAGCAGATTAGACAGGTATTTCTGCAGCTGTTCATCGTTTTCACGGATTTCCTGGCCGTTTACGGTGACCAGCAAGGTATCCGGGACAGGGGTTGCTTCCACAGCGGGCTCGGCCGTTGCGGTGGTTTCGCCTTCCGCGAAGACCGCGGATACGGACAGCAGCATGGCCAGCGCCAGCAGAATCGCAAGCAGTTTCTTCATCATTAATTATCCTCCATTTCAAATCTTGGGAGCAAAATGGATGCCCCATACATGTTATTATACAGGATAAACAGTAGCGTTTCAACGCAGTTATATGAACGCAATGTAAACTTTTCCCTGGATTAGCTGTTCAAAAAGATTGCAATGTCCTTGGCGGTGACAACCCCAAAAAACGGCTGTCACCCTGTCACCCTGCTGTCACCCTGACGGCCTTCGAAGCCGTCCTTTATGCAACGGCGAGCCGGGAGTTCCACTAAAATCCGGTTCCCCTAAAATGAGCTTGGAGCCTTATGAATCAACGGGTGGAGCGAAAACGGTTGACCTAAATGGCTCTGCGGATGTTGATGACCGGACGCCAGGACACTCGAGCACTCGAATGTATACGTACAACTATTCTGTTTATTTTCGGTCTGTGTGCCTCGCTTTTTATATGTCTTAAAGCGGCTCTGAAGCAAGGAATTCCAAGGGGTTCGGGGAAAAATGCGTGGACCTTCAAAAATTTGGAGCGAGAAATTTTAATTAAAGCATGCAAAATTCTCGGAATTAGGCAAAAAGGTGTTGCAATCCGATATGATACGGAATATAATTCGAACATAATTGATCACCACGTATGGCCTGGCCTACAATGAATACAGCGGTGTGTTTTCCCGCATTATTACGCTGGACGATCTCTTTGATTGACGGATCAAAGTGTAACAGGAGATGCAGAAAGATGAACCAACAGATTATTGAATTCCTGATCAAAGCCAAGCAGGCCACCTATGCCGGTAAGGGGACAGAGACGACCTCTTCCCGGGTAAAGTCCCATGATCTGGTATACAGAGACGGGGCTTTTATGTATTATGATACCTTCCTGGGCGGTGAGAAGTTCGCCGGAGAGGAAGCACTTTGGATTTCCGATGTTCCGTACTGGAGCATGAATTATGTCGGACGGGTGACCGGCGAGCACTTCAGCGGCGATTTCCTGAAGGAGGCGCTGCTCCACGTGCCGGAAGAAAAGCCTTATCGCGGGCCGCAGGACTACGTGAACGGAGACTATGCCTACCATTGTGACGTCGACGGAAGCTTCGACTGGTTTCAAGGAAAGGAAACGATTGTATATCAGGGAAAACTGATCTATGAATGCTACTTCCACGGAGGGTTGATTTCATAAATATGTCTGCAGGATGGGGAAAGATAATCTGCTGGCTGTCGGCGATGTATAACAGATCCTACGCTGTCCGGTGAGCTTGCAGCTGTTGCGATCAAATGATCTTCCTGTATGTTCCAAAGGAATATGGGATGCTCATCACCAGAAAACGATTGTGAGGATATGAAGAGATGGAACTACGAAAAATCAATGTGCAGGATGCAGCTGCACAATGGCAATACACAACAGAACTGCCTGCGGATGAGAATGGATTGACAAATCCATATCACGGCGTTTCCTTTGACGAGTATACTGAAAAGGTATTGCCGACGCTGATTTCCTATGAGCACCCGATCAATATGCCGGATTGGTTTGTCCCGGAAACATATTATTATCTGTGGGATGAGGGCCGCCTGATCGGAGAATTCAGAATACGGCACCACCTGACAGAAACGCTCCGGAATGGCGCAGGGCATATCGGCTACAGCATCCGGAAAGACGAGCGAGGGAAAGGTTACGGAACCGCAGGTTTAAAGCTCACGATTCAGATCGCAAAAGATATCATCCCGGAGGAAGAAATCTACCTGCGAGTCAATCTGGATAACCCAGCTTCGCTCCATGTTATGCTTCATAACGGCGGACGGGTTGTCGGGTAGGATGAAAGTCACTATTTTGTCCGGATCGCAAATCCCGGCAAAAATGATACCGCAGCACACGATTGATCCTGTTCAGATGGATTGAACAAGACCTGTAAGGAATTTTGCCACACCATCCTCGTCATTGCTTTCTGTAATATAATCCGCAACGTCCCTGACGCATTCCAGAGCGTTGCTCACTGCAACGCCGCAGCCGCAGCGTCGGATCGGTTCGATATCATCATTGTCGTCGCCGAAATAAATAGCCTGATCCGGCGTAATATCATAGGATTCCAGCATTTTCTGAATGCCGTTCCACTTTTTCGCTGAAACGCTCATGACCTGTATCAGTTTCTGATCGGCAACAGAAATGTATGCATCTTCCGGAAGCTTTACGTTGATTTGCTCCGCGGGCATTTCGGGATGGCTCGCCAGAATCTTATAGATCTTTTCTGTTCCAGGCAGGTCGAGGATATTATTAGTGACAGTCGGCTTCCAGATCGGAATATCTGTATTTGCGTACAGGCCGTTTCCTGTTTCAAGAGAGATCACCGTCCCGGCAATGCTGTCCAATTGCCGGAGAATTTCCTCCGCACTGTGCGTGTTCATCGGATTCTCAAAGACATTTTCCCCGCTAATTGTTCGTGCGCCGTTCAGAGTTGTAACAGCGTCAAAGGGAATGATCTCGCAATACTCTGTGATCGTTCGCTCAGGCCGCGCTGTGGCGGCAAAAAGACGTACGCCGGATTTCTGCAGGTCAAGAAGCACTTTGACAGTATAATCGGATATGGTTTTATCCGTATGTAACAGCGTCCTGTCAAAATCCACGATGATTGCCTGAAAGTCCATTTCGGTTTTCCTTCTTCCTACAGCTTATATTGCATGAAATTTCCGTTCTTCACGAAGCCAAAATCCGTATACAGCAACACGCCCATGTCGGATGCTGTGATCTGAACAGATCCGCAGCCGTAGTTGCGGGCTTCTTCCACAACCCTGCGCAGCAGTTCCTTTGCGATTCCCCGACGGCGATAACACGGATCGGTATACATGCTGGACAGCAACCCGATTTTTCCGGAAGGGCAGCTGAAATACGGCGGTTTCTCCACAAAGGACATTCCGCTTGTCCCGATGATCTTATCGCCGTCCACGGCCAGCCAGGACACAAAGGTGCCGTCAGCCATATGTCTGTGATAATAATCCATCAGTGCCGGAATCAGATTCAGTTTTTCTGTCGCGCCTTCTTCTCGCAATTGAGTAATCCGCATGTTGATGAACGTCTCAAGATCGTCCTCAACCAGTCTCCTGTAGGCGATGTGCATGCCTTTGGCACCCCCTCAATCGTTTGTCGGATCACTTCTGGTATGCGAACTGCGATGATTTCTGCGGAAGAAAAGCAACTCAATCTGGCTTTTTTCATAGGGGATAAACCGGCCGTCATCGATCATCTGCAGGATTTCTTCCAGCGAAGCCCAGCGTACTGCCTGCACTTCTTCGTACTGCAGATGCAATGCATCCAGATCCACATCCTGCGTCAGAGCATAATAGTCATCAAAGCCGTGCTCCCAATAAATGGTCATTGTCGGACGGATGTCGGTCAGGTCAATGGAAAGACCAAGCTCCTCAAGTGTTTCCCGTTCCGCTGCTGACCGGCTGCTGTCGCCGGATATGGCGCTGCCGCCCACGGTGACATCCCATAGATTGGACCAGCCTTTTTTGAACGGCTGCCGCTGCTGGATCAGCATCTTTCCTTCCAGATTGAAAATGCAAACGTGAACGACCAGCCGATAGAAGCCTTCCGGCGTCTGTCCGCCCCGTACCATTGTTCGGCCGGTCTTCACCCGGTCTGCGGTGTAAAGATCAAACAATTCCACAGCAGATGAACCTCCTTATCCTGAACAGCATGACGGTACCAATCACATCCCGCCGAAAATTCTTCCGTCAGAAGTTTCTTCCGTTCCAGCCCCAGTCGTTGACCGGGTGGTATGTCACATAGACCGCGCTTCCCGGGATTTCGAGTTTATCGCTCAGCAGCGCACAGATCTGGCCGGTCAGTTTGTCATACGACTCCTTCGGCGCATTCCCGTACAGGCTGACGGCTACATACGCACCTTTATCCAGCTTTTTGCCACCGAGCCACAGATCGCAGGAATCCTCAATTCCGACCATCAGATAAGTTTCGCTTTTGTTCAGGGTGGTGATCAGCTTGCCCAATTCAGTTTTGATTTCTTCTTTTTGCTGATCGCTGATCTTAACGGTAACCTTCGAATCAATAAACGGCATTGTTTTTCCTCCTCATGCTAATCTCAGTTTATCCAAAGTATACAGGATTCCTCATTTGATCGCAACGGCTGTAAACTCACCGGGCAGCGCAGGATCTGTTATATATCGCCTGTGGCCGGCTGATTGCCCTTTTCCGCATCACAGACATATGGGTTGGTCTTGATCAAAAAACTGACATTTGTTTAGCCATCTTTTTGTAACCTCTTCAGGTTTTGCTCTTTTTCAAAAAATGCCTTCTTCAGTGTCTCAGTATATCCTGAGCAGATTTACGGCATTCATCATACCATACCGAAAAAGCCTCCGTCAAAGGAGAACAAGAATCCCAGAGCTTTGCCGGAATTGAATTCCGGGAACCCGTGTGATAGAATAGTTCCGCTGCGGCCGGTATTCCACGATAAACGCCGCGGCGCCGGAGGTTTCATTCATGGATCCCTATAATATGAACGCTTATCTGATTACCATGGGCGCGGCGACGCTCGTCGTTTACGCGCTCTTTTATTTTTTTCTGCGGAAGGCTCCGGGAATCAAAAAAGAAAAGGCGCTGGGGCTGAGCCTCTGCGTCCTGATCCTCGGGCCGGTGCTGGCGATTGTCGGCGGGAAGCTTCTTTATTTTATTTTCCGCATGGCCTATGTGACCAAGCAGGGGATTGGGAAGTATCTGCTTTCCTTCCGGACGGAGGAGATGTCCTATTACGGCGCGATGGCAGGGGTCGTACTGGCAGTGTTCCTTTCGGCTAAAATCTGCGGCGCGGACGCCCGCAGGGTGCTGAATACCTTCGCACCGGCCGGCGCGCTGATGGCCGCCATCGCGCGCTTCGCGGAATATTTTCTGTATCCGACCGGCACCGGGCTGTTCCTGGATCAGGTGATTCCTTTCCCACTGGCGGTCAGCATCGTTTGGAGCGAGGATTATACCGAATGCGTGCTGGCGGTGTTCTTCCTGGAGGGACTGATGAGTCTCGTGGCCTTCGTGATGTCCCTGATCCATAAAGACGAACCGCGCCGGATGCTCCGGACACTTTTCTACCTCTGCCTTCCGCAGGTGCTGCTGGAAAGTCTCCGGACCGACGCGATTAACTGGCTGTTTGTTCATCTGGAACAGCTGGTGTGCTTCCTGTTTGTGGAAGGCGTGCTGGTGTGGTATGCCTTCCGGCTGGGGAAAGACAAGTTTGCTTCCTGGGTCCCCGCGCTGACGGGCCTCGGCGTGTGCTGCCTGATCATCGTAGCTGAGTTCCTGATCGACGGTAAGTGGCTGATCGGCGGGAGCCGCGTTTCCCTGTGGATTGTCTATCCGGTGATGGCAGCGGCCCTGGGGCTGATTGCCTTCATGGAGAACCGGGCGAACAAGGCACTTTATTCGTTGTCGAAATAAGCACTGGCGAAGTAAATAATGTCGCAGATCGTGCGGATATTGTTTTCGTTCTCGTTCACATGGGCCTTCAGGTAAATCATCTGGCCGGAGTTGCCGCCGTCGAGCACATAGGCCGTCTTTACCGGAGCAAGACTCATAACCAGATCACGGAAGCTGGCAAGGTCGAGACCAAACCAGTTATTCACCACCAGATAGGTCAGCTCGTCGATCTGGGCGATGCAGACCCGGGCGGCGTACTGCTCCGGCTGTGAAGTGGCCGGGGCGTGGGCAGGATCCAGGATATATTCGTCTTCCACGGGCGTTCCGTCGATGACCAGGGCGGGGCCGAACTGGAAGGCGTTGATGATCTTCTTCCCGTCAATTTCCGTTTTGTTCAGCGAGGCCAGTTCGGCCCCCGCTTTATAAATATGGAAATCCCCGGCTTCGTCGATCAGCAGCATGTCCAGCTTTTCACAGACCGTGTCGCGCCAGACCGTTCCCTGGCGGAGACAGTACTTGCTGTCCTCGTCGCCGCCGGCGCCGCTGCAGAAGTCGCCGTTGATCGCGAAGATCGCGTTCATCCGCCGGGCCATATCCTGGGCCGGGGCCCGCCGGCCGCGAACGAAGTCGTTGGGATCGGCCGCCGCGGTGCGCAGCTGGGACGCATCGGCGATGGTGACGATGGCGTAGAAATAGTAGAAGTCCCGGCCGTCCGGCCGCTGGCCCTTCTGCATATGATGGTATTCCACGGAAATGGAGGGATCCTCATAACCATCCGGGTTGCTTCTATAATTGGCCTTGAAAGGCGCGCCGCCGGTCAGGTCAATGGGGAGGGGGCGGACCTGCCCGTCTGCCAGGGCCGCGGGGAGCGCGAAGAGCACCAGAACCGCCGCAAGCATCAGTGCCAAAAATTTCCGGATCATAAACTGCCTCCTGTCTTTTTTGCCGTTTGATTCGGGAAATAAAAAAATCCTGCAACACACACTTGCAAGGATGAGGATACAAAAAAGCAGCTCCGACGGGATTCGAACCCGTGTTTCAGCCTTGAGAGGGCCGCGTCCTAGGCCTCTAGACAACGGAGCCAAAAAAAGCGCTGGGGAACTAGGATTCGAACCTAGACAATACGAGTCAGAGTCGTAGGTGCTGCCGTTACACCATTCCCCATCGGCGGCTTAACCGCAAGGCGTATTATAGCAGAGGCCGGCCCCGCATGTCAAGCAGTTTTTTTCGCCTTTTGTGCTTTTTTACGCGTCGGTATCCTCGTCGTTGGTGTGCTTGATGGCGCTGACGGTTCCGGCTACACTGCCGAAGACGCAGACCAGTACGGCAAAGATTGCAATAAAGAGAACCACGGAGATTGCTACGACGACGCCTGTTTCCATAAAGAAGGCCTCCTTTGAAATGAAAGTTCGAGGCCAGGAGTTTCACGCTCCGGCCGGGGGAAAGAAGAAGCTATTACGAATCGTAATTTCTTCTGGGGAGTTCGATATCGAATTCCTTGGCGGTGGCTTCGAGAATATCCAGGGCTTTTTCGATCTGTTCGGGCTTGTGCTCGCTGATCACGCAGAAGCGGAGGCGGGCCTTGCCCTTGGGTACGGCGGGATACATGGCCGGCGGGACGCTGACGCCCCGCTTTTTCAGCTCGTTGGAGAGCAGCCAGGCATCCTCGTCCTTGCCGACGAGAACGGGAAGGACGGCGGTTTCGCCGGCCAGGCAGATATCCAGGTGGCGGCGTTTGGCGCTCTCGGTGAAAGAGCGGATCGCCGTGCGCAGATGCTCCATGATTTCCGGATGGGAGCGAAGGGTTCGGATGGCGGCCAGGGAACCGGCGGCCAGCGCCGGGGAAATGC
Source organism: uncultured Eubacteriales bacterium (assembly GCA_902764875.1). Lineage (GTDB taxonomy): Bacteria > Bacillota > Clostridia > Christensenellales > Aristaeellaceae > Aristaeella. Next base: position 47,254 of record CACWXP010000022.1, on the reverse strand, counting down.
CCACAGAGAAAACGAAACCGGGCATGTTATAGCGCAGGTAATCGATCAGGCACTTTTTGCCGGCCAGATAGCCGCCGCAGGTGCCCAGACCCTTGGACAGGGTGCCGTACTTGATATCGATATCGTCGCCGTTCAGGCCGAAATACTCGTCCACGCCGCCGCCGTGCTCACCGATGACGCAGGCACTGTGGGCCTCGTCCACCATGAGGAAGCAGCCGTATTCCTTCTTGACCCGAACGAAATCCGGCACGGGGGCGATATCGCCGTCCATGCTGTAAGCGCCTTCGATGACGATCAGTACCTTTTCAAAGTAGGCCCGCTGGCTCTTCAGGATGGTTTCGAGGGCGGCCACGTCGCTGTGGGGGAAGGGACGGGACGTCGCGTCGGACAGCTTGCAGCCCTGCTCGATGGAGTTGTGGGCCAGGGCGTCGTAAAGAATCAGGTCGTTCTTTCCGCAGAAGTTGCCGACGAAGGTGACGTTGGTGGAATGGCCGCCGACGCAGACGATGGCGTCCTCGGTGTGCTTCCAATCGGCCAGCTCTGCTTCCAGTTCCTTATGGATCATCTTTTCGCCGGCCAGCAGGCGGCTGCCGGAGGCACTGGTGCCGTATTTATCGATGGCGGCCTTGGCGGCGTCCTTGACTTCCTTGCGGCCGGACATGCCGACGTAGTTGTAGCTTCCGAACTCGAGAATCTCTTTGCCGTCGACGATGCCCGTGTCCAGCAGGGGAGATTCATGGGCGACGAAATAAGGGTTGTCGCCATTGCCCACCAGAGCCTTCTGGCGCTCAAGGAAATGCAGGTATTCGGGGGAATCCTCGAAACGGGTGATCGGCCGGACAGGGACGCGCTCCTTCGGCTTGCCGGCGTCGGAGGTTCCGTTCAGGAGTTCTTCCACCACCCGGGACATGCTTTCAACGGTGGCGCAGCGGCCGTATTCCTCGGCGGGAATGGTGATGCCCCATTCCTCCTCGGCTTTCAGCGCGATGGAAAGGACCTGGAGGCTGTCGCCCTGGAGATCTTCAATGAAATTAGCCTTATCGGAAATCTCCTTTTCCGGGATGTCCAGGGCCTCGGCATACATGGCCCGGACCTTTTTGCGGATTTCATCCTGCACGGCGGACTTGGCATGCTCTTTTTCGATGGCGGAAATCTCGGCACCGGCGTTCTGGGCCTTCAGGTCCAGTTCGCGATAGATGAGTTCCTTTTCCTCCCAGAGGCGCTTCAGCTCGATGCGCTTGACCTTGATGCCGCTGACGAGGGGAAGGGACATGGGCGTGACCAGCGCGCGGTCGATATGCGCGTTGAGGGGCAGACGGGTGTTGATGGCCGCGATGCGGGCGGCCAGACCATTCAGGTAGCTGGTATCGGTATAGTTTTCGCCGACGTTCAGGACAAGGACTACGTCCTCGTTCCGGTCCTTCCGCCTGCGGCGGAAACCGACGATGCACATCTGTTCAACACCGGGCAGGGCGGAGAAGGAATCCTCCAGATCGTCAGGATAGACGTTTTCACCGGATTCGTTGATGATGACATCCTTCAGGCGGCCCTTGATGAAGACCCGGCCGGTATCGTCCATCTTGGCGACGTCGCCGGTGGGGAACCAGCCGTCTTCCAGCGTGTCGGGCGGAAGCACCTCTCCCTGCACTACGCGGCCGGAATGGATGCCGGCGCCGCGGATTTGCAGTTCGCCGGTTTTGACGCCTTCGTCGGCGTTCACCCGGTACTGGGCGGCGCCCAGGGAGGAACCGACGGAACCGTTCAGCCGCTTGCGCAGGCTGAGGGAGGTTTCAAAGCCGTTGATGGCGGTTTCGGTCATGCCGAAACCGTTGACGGTATAATAGCCCAGGGCGTTCAGGGAACGGAGGGTTTCGGCGGGGGTGTGACTTCCGCCCAGGATGACCACGTCCACTTCGTTGCCCAGCAATTTGGCATCAATGGCCGCGAAGAGGCGCTGCTGCGCCAGGCGGAGGCCGAAGGACGGGGCCACGGACTGGACACTGAGGGAAACGCCGGTGGAAGCCCTGTACAGCCAGCGCCTGTAGGGTTTTTCCTTCTTCACGGATTTATTCAGGGATTTGACCAGATTATTGCCCACCAGCGGCACCACAATCAGCAGATTGGGCGGGAAATGGCGGCAGACGTTCATAATGGAATTGGGCGTCCGGTCCGGAAGGTAGACGTTGGTGGCGCCGCAGAAGGGCACCAGGATCACGTTGGCCATGAAGCCCAGCACATGGTGGAAGGGCAGGAAGGCCAGGGCCTTGCGGCCGCGGTTGTCGTCCCGGATGATGCGCTTGTTTTCGCTGTGGATCTGGACGGCGGCCAGGGCCTGCTCGCAGACGGCGGCGCCGGAATAGGCAAAGATACGGCTGCGGCCGGTGGTGCCGCTGGTGCACATGGCGACATAGTCGCCCCAGACGGGATTGAACCCGATGGTGCGCGGCGCGTCGGCCACGGCCTTGTAGTCGATCTGCTTAATATCGCCGGAGAGGCCGCGGGGCTTGCGGGAGATGATGACCTTGCAACCCGCTTCCTCCAGGAGACTCTGGGTCATGGTGTCGGTGGCGGAAGCGTCGAGCAGGAGGGCATTGTGCCCGGAGCGGATGACGCCCCAGAACAGGGTGGGCCAGTTGGGGCAGGTATCGACGGAAATGGCGATCCAGCCGCCTTCCGGCGTATTCTCCGTGAGCCAGGCGGCATAATCGTCGGCCCGGCGGGTCATTTCGGCAAAGGAAAGGGAGAGCTCCTTTTCGCCTTTCAGCCAGACGGCGGTTAATGCCTCGCCGTAGTCGCGCAGAATGTCGAAGAGTGTGGACCACTGCTTGTCCGAGTCCAGACGGGCGCTGACTTGCAAGATCGTCGAATTGCTCATGAGGATCTCCTTCCGGTAGGTGGATGCCGTTCGCACCTTCCCGACGGGGAGAGCTGCGAACATAATCAATCTATTATATCAAATGTTTGAGGAAAAGTATATATTGAAACATTTTCCGAACAGAGGGAGGAAATGGATAAAATTGAGGATAAAATGGTCGGGACGGAAAGTTGTTCCGGCGGGCGGTTTATGGTAAACTGTAACGGAGTGAAAGCGGACAGAAGAACCGTCACCATGTCCGGGAACGGACGGGAGAACCAGAAGGAGGAACAGTGGAATATGAAGATTCTTGTTACCGGGGGCGCGGGATACATCGGGAGCCATACCTGCGTGGAGCTGCTGGAGAACGGGCACGATGTCGTGATTGTAGACAATCTTTACAATTCCAGCCCGAAAGCCGTGGAACGGATCGGGGAGATCACGGGGAAAACGCCGGTATTCTATCAGACAGATCTGGTAGACCGGGCAGCCCTGGAGAAGATTTTTGACGCGCATGATTTCGACGCGGTGATCCATTTTGCGGGATACAAAGCCGTGGGCGAATCGGTGGAAAAACCCATCGAGTACTATACGAACAACCTGTACGGGACGCTGACGCTGACGGACGTAATGCGTGGGCACGGGGTGAAGAAAATCATTTTCAGCTCTTCGGCCACGGTGTATGGCGATCCGGCGTTTGTGCCAATCACCGAGGCATGCCCCAAGGGCGTGTGTACCAATCCCTACGGATGGACCAAATGGATGCTGGAGCAGATTCTGACCGATATTCGGACTTCCGATCCTGAGTGGAGCGTGATTCTGCTTCGGTACTTCAACCCCATCGGCGCGCATCCGAGCGGAAAAATCGGCGAGGATCCCAAGGGCATTCCGAACAATCTGGTGCCGTATGTGGCTCAGGTGGCGGTGGGCAAGCTGGCGGAGCTGGGTGTTTTCGGCAACGACTACGACACGCCGGACGGCACAGGCGTACGGGACTATATCCACGTGGTGGATCTGGCCAGGGGACATGTGGCGGCGCTGAAAAAGATCGGCGAGGAGAACGCCGTGCGGATTTACAACCTGGGCACGGGGCACGGATACAGCGTGCTGCAGGTGGTGGCGGCTTTTGAAAAAGCCTGCGGGAAAAAGATTCCCTACGCGATCAAACCGCGGCGGGCGGGGGATATTGCGGAATGCTACTGCGACCCGGGCAAGGCAAAGGACGAGCTTGGCTGGGAAGCGCAGTACGGCATCGACGAGATGTGCGAAGACACCTGGCGGTGGCAGCGCATGAATCCGGACGGATACCGCACGGGGGAACAGGGAAAATGATGACGTATGTCTGCGGACACCGGAATCCGGACACGGATTCCATCGTGGCGGCGATCGCCTATGCTTCGCTGCAGCATATGCTGGGGGAGAACGATTATATCCCGGTGCGACTGGGGCATCTGAACGATGAAACCAAGTTTTTGCTGAACCGGTTCGGGTTTGAACCACCGGTGAAGATTACCTCGGTGCGCACGCAGGTGCGGGACGTGGAATACGACACACCGCCAAGGGTTGCACCGGGCGTTCCGGTGAGCTATGCCTGGAACCTGATGATGGAAGACCCGCACCTGACCATGCTGCCGATTACCAACGAGGACGACAGCCTTTACGGGCTGATTGCCTCCGGCGCGATTGCCCAGGTCGACATGCAGACCATTCAGACACCGGTGCTGCAGGAGGCGCCGATTCTGAACGTGCTTTCCGCCCTGGAAGGTCACGTGATGAACCGGGCGGACGATTTCTTCGACAGTATCTCCGGCGAGGTGATCATCGCGCTGCCGGGGGGCGTGAACCTGGAAAAGGCAATCGGCGAGAACAGCATTATCCTCTGCGGGAACCAGCCGGAGATTGTGGATCTGGCGCTGGAGCGGAAGGCGCGGTGCGTGATTCTGTGCCAAAGCGACCTGGGAGAGAAATACCGGGGCATCAACTCGGAAACCTGCGTGATTTCCACGCCGCTGGACGCCTGGCGGGCGGCACGGTGGCTATATCTGGCCACGCCGGTATCCCGGCTGGCCCGGAAGGACGACCTGATTACCTTCCATCTGGAAGACTATATTGACGACGTGAAGGAAGCAATGCTGAAGAACCGGTACCGCAGCTATCCGATTCTGGACCGGCAGGAGAAAGTGGCCGGAACCATCAGCCGGTATCACCTGCTGCAGCCCCGGCGGAAACGGATTGTGCTGGTGGATCACAACGAAGCGGGACAGTCCGTGGCCGGGCTGGATCAGGCGGAGATTGTGGCCGTGATCGACCACCACCGCCTGGCGGACATTCAGACGGGCTATCCGGTGTACGTGCGCAACGAGCCGGTGGGCTCCACGAACACGATTATCGCCACCATGTTCCAGGAAAACGGGCTGATGCCCGGGGAAAAGCTGGCCGGGCTGATGGCGGCGGCGATTATCAGCGATACAGTGATGTTTAAGTCGCCCACCACCACGGCCAGGGACCGCCGGATGGCGGAGCGGCTGGCGAAAATCGCGGGGCTGAATCTGGAAGAGCTGGGGCAGGAGGTATTCTCCGCCAACTCCTCGGACAAATCCGCGGCGGCGCTGATCGGGGCGGATCTGAAGGAATTCAACCTGGGAGACCACTACGTGATTATCAGCCAGATTACGACCATGGACGCCGGGACGCTGCTTTCCAGAAGGGAAGAGCTGCTGGCGGAGATGGACCGGATCCGGAAGGAACGGAAGGCGGATATCGTGGCCCTGATGATCACCGACGTGCTGCGGGAGGGAACGGAGCTGCTGTTCCTGGGCGACACGGAATCCGTGCGGCAGGCGCTGGAACTGCAGGACGTGCGGGATCATCACGCGTTCATTCCGGGACTGGTATCCCGGAAAAAACAGATGGTTCCGGCACTGACGGTGCTCTGGGGATAAGGCTTTTCCGGGAACCGGGAGCGCCGGGAATCCCGGCGGACACAGGATAAAAACATCGACTGATTTGCAATTCACGGGGAAAGCGAGTAAAATGGCCCGGAAGCTGAAGGAGGTGATCGTACGATGTGGCACATCGTATCAGATACCAGCTGTGACCTGCACACCCTTGAAGGGGGCGAAGGCGTTTTTGATTTTGCAACGATTCCCTTTACCATCCGGATTGGGGACAAGGAATATATTGACGACGAAGGCATGCCCGTGGAGGAAATGCTGACAGCCAACGAAAACCACGATGAACTGGCGCAGACCTCATGCCCCTCGCCGGAGGACTGGCGGGAAAAGTTCGCGCCGGAGGGGCCGGTGCTGGCCTTTACCATTTCCAGCACATTGTCCGGCAGCTATAACAGCGCCTGCACGGCGAAGCAGATGCTGCAGGAAGAGGATCCCGGGAAACAGATCGCCGTGATCGACAGCAAGGCCACGGGACCGGAAGTCGCCATGCTGGTGCTGAAGGCCCGGGAGATGATCCTGGAAGGGAAGGCTTTTGACGAGATCGAAAAAGGCCTGAACCGGGAAGCGGATGGGATTCACACGGTGTTCGCCCTGGCTTCCTACCGGAATCTGATCAAAGCAGGGCGGGTCAGCCGCTTGATCGGCTTTATCGCCGGGCATCTGGGCTTCTGGGGCATCGGTATCGGCAGCGACGAGGGCGAGATCGCCATTCGCGGAAAAGCCCGGGGCGACAAGAGCATGATTCGGTTCCTGGTGGACGAAATGAAGAAGATCGGCACCAACGGGAAGGAAATCTTGATCAGCCACTGCCAGAACCTCAAATGCGCCCAGGCACTGAAGGAGCAGATTGAAGAAGCCTTCCGGGGCGTGAAGGTGACGCTGATGGAAACCCGCGGGCTTGACAGTTTTTATGCGGAGCGGCGGGGACTGATTATCGGATTTTAGGCTTTGGATTGGGATATATCCGAAGAGCAGGTAAAATGTCAGAATTCCGGGAGAAGATGTTTAATTCATTGTCAAACTTTGATATTATACCATAAAACCGACGGCTGTGGCAACGGATTCTTTTCCGTTTTCTGGGCAGGAGAACAAAAAAAGGCCGTCTTTTCATCGACGGCCTGGGGTTCCGCCTTCCGGCGGGAAGAAACTTTACTGCAGATCCGTGCGGATGATGCAGACGGTGACGGTCTTCATGGCTTCCGGACGGAGATCGTAACCGGTATTCCGGACATTCGCACGGGTTTCGTCATAGACACGAAGGACGTTTGCCACCTGATCCTGCAGGAGGGGCAGCAGCTTTTCCGCTGCTTCCTTTTCGGCACCGAGAATGCTGTCCTTCAGGGTCTGGGTTCCGGTGGTTTGCAGGGCGCCGGCACCGATATACAGGGCCATGGCGCCGCCGGAAAGCTGAGACGCGCCGGTTGCCAGGGTTGCCGCGCCTTCGGAAAGGGTTTTCGCGCCGGCTGCGGCCGTGTCCACACCGCCGGTGTAGGTCTGCAGGCCGGAGACAAAGGTGTTCACCTGATCCAGCTGGGTCTTCAGGGCGGCGAGCTGATCCGCGGCGGGCTTCAGGGCGGCGGGGATCTTCGCGATAAGGCCGTCCAGCACTTCCGCGTAGTTGTCTTTGGTCAGCGGGGGCAGGGTTACGCCCAGGGCGTCGAGACCGGCGGATGCAAGCTGATCATTGGCGGCAGCGAGAATGCTGTCAAAGAGCTGGGATGCGCCGGCGTTCAGAGCTTCGCTGTTCTCCGTCAGGGCGGCGAGACCGGCGTCCAGGGAGGCGGCGCCTTCCTTCAATTGGGCCGCGCCGGTGTTGACGGAAGCGGCGCCGTCGGACAGGGATTTGGCGCTTTCGGCCAGGGTGGCGGCGCCGGAATCCAGCGTAGTGAGGCCGGCGTTCAGCTGTTTGATCTTGGAAATGATGTCCTTGGTTTTCCCGGTGGTTTCGGGAAGATCTTTGCCCTCCTTCAGGGCGGTGAGCAGGGTCGTAATCTCATTGATTTCGGCGGTCAGATCCGCACCGATTCGGGTGTCGAGCTCTTTGCAGGCCGCATCAATGGGATCGGAGGTGGCGAGGGTCATGGCCCAGCCCAGGTCCGCGTGATCGGCACGGAAGGAGGCGGAGAAAGAGGCGGGGAGGTTCAGGGAAGCGTCCATGCCGGGGACGGCCCAGCCCACCAGCACCTGACGGCCCATGACCGTCAGTACCGCGGCGTTTTCCAGCTTCAGATCCGAAACGCCCTTTTCCGGCAGGAGCATCGCGGTGACAGCCAGGGCGGGAACCGCTTCCGCGGCCTGATACGTGACGGTCAGGGTTGCGTCGCCGGCTTTCTCCTTCAGATCTTTGGCAGAGATTTCCGCGCCGTCCAGGGTGAGAGTCATCACGGGAAGCAGGGCGGGCGTTTTGTCCGAGGTTCCCTGATAGGTGATATCCCGGCCGTTTGCCTTCCAGACGAGGGTTTCCCCGTCGAGGGTGAAGGTCTCGTCGCCGCTGACGTTTTCAATAGCCGTGAGCAGGGTGCGATCCGTGATTTCATCCGCGTTGTCGGCGTTTTCCAGACGGACGTTGTCCGTGAGGCTTTTCACGGCGCCGTCGGGGGAGGCAACGATATAGACGCGCTCATGCTTGGTGCTTTCCGCCAGGGCAGCGGAGCAGGTCAGCAGCAGGGCCAGGGCGCAAAGAAGGGAAACGACTTTTTTCAACATGGAGAATCCTTCCTTTCCGGATTGATTGAATGCTTTACTGATCGGCGCATTTGCGCAGATCCAGGGTGGTATGCACAATGAGTTTATCCAGGAGCAGCAGCACGGCAGGCAGGAGCAGCAGCACCACCGCCACGCTGAGCAGGGCGCCGCGGGCGATCAGCCGGCACATGCTGGAGATGATATCCACATTGGAATACAGGCCGACGCCGTAGGTGGCGGCGAAGAAACCCAGACCGCTGACCAGAATGCTCTGGGCGGCGGAGGAAACAGCTTTTTCCACGGCTTCCTTTTTGCCCAGACCGGATATCCGGTTCTGCTTGTAGCGGGTGGTCATCAGGATGGCGTAGTCCACGGTGGCGCCCAGCTGGATCGTCGAGATCAGAATCGGGCCCACGAAGGGCAGCTCCGTTCCGGTGAAATAGGGAATGCAGAGGTTGGCGGCGATGGCCAGCTCGATGACGGCCACCAGCAGCACCGGCAGGGAGATGGACTTCTGGACCAGGAGAATGATCACAAAAATCGCGATGATGGAGATCAGGCTGACAACGGTGAAGTCGTGATCCGTGCAGGCGATCAGATCCTTTGTGCAGGGAGCCTCGCCGATCAGCATACCGCCTTTGTCATACTTCTTGAGAATCCCGTTCAGGGTGTCGATCTGGCGGTTGACCTCGTCGGAGGAGATGACATAAGAGGAATTGATCAGCATCAGCTGGTAGCGGTCGCTTTTGACCAGGGACAGGGCCTCGGGCGGCAGAATGGATTCCGGGATATCGGCGCCCAGAAAGCTGTCGAGGCCGAAAACTTCGGTGACGCCGTCCACCTGCTTCATTTCGTCCGTCATTTTGCGGACGTCCTTCTGGGAGACATCGCTGTCCACCAGGAGCAGGTGGGTCGTGGACATATCGAAGGTTTCCTCGAGCTTCTTATTGGCGATGACAGACTGCAGATCCTGTGGCATGACCTTGCTCATGTCATAATAAACCTTTACATTGCCGTAGCCGTAGAAGGCGGGGAAGATCATCAGCGCCAGGATGACACAGAGGGCTTTATAGTGCTTCACCACAAAGTGTCCGATGCCGCCCACGTTCGGCAGGATGGGTTTGTGGCTGGTCTTTTCGATGGCGGTATCCAGCACCCGGATGACGCAGGGCAGGAGCACCACCGTGTTCAGCAGGCCCAGCACCACGCCTTTGCTCATGACGATGCCCAGGTCCTTGCCGAGGGTGAAGCTCATGAAGCAGATGGACACGAAGCCGGCGATGGTGGTGAGGCTGGAACCGAGGATGGAGGTGAAGGTCTGATGAATGGCGGCGACCATTGCTTCATCCTTATCCTGCGTGAGCGATTTCTGTTCCTTGTAGCTGTGCCAGAGGAAGATGCTGTAATCCAGGGTGACGCCCAGCTGGAGCACGGCGGCCACGGCCTTGGTGATATAGCTGATCTCGCCCATGAAATAGTTGGTGCCCATGTTCCAGAGAACGGACACGCCGATGCACGCCAGAAAGATCAGGGGGAGGAGGAAGCTGTCCATGGTGATCATCAGGACCACCGCGCACAGGGCCACGGCGATGCCGACATAGATCGCTTCCTGATCCTCCACCAGCTGCTTGGTATCGGTGACGACCGCCGACAGGCCGGATACGAAGCATTTTTCGCCGGCAACTTTGCGGATCTGCTGAATGGCCTCCATCGTTTCTTCGGAGGAAGAGCCCTCATCGAAGAACACGGCGGACAGCATGCAGTCTCCGCGGCTGAACATCTGCCGGATGTTTTCCGGAATGATCTCTACGGGAATGAGGCCCTTGGTTGCAGAAGCGTAGCCGATGACGGCGTCCACATGGGGAATTTCACGGACGGCGGCTTCCAGATTCTCCTGCTCCCGGACGGTCATGCCCTCCGTGACGAGCAGTGAGAAAGCGCCTTTGCCGAAATCCTCCAGGAGAATATTCTGGCCCCTGACGGTCTCCAGATCCTGGGGCAGATAATACAACAGGTCGTACTTGGTTCGGGTGGCAGTCATCCCAAGCCAGGACGGGATCAGCAGGAGCAGGCAGACGATGATGACCAGCGCCCGATGCTTCACCAGCCAGCGAGTGAATCCTTTCACAACGGTTCCTCCAATCATTAATCAACATTGTGTTGACTTTGTCAACGGTGTGAATTATAATCACCTTTGTGACAGATATCAAGCAACAGTTTTGATATCCATCGTACAGTAATCAACGGAACGGATGCGAAACACGGGTTATTCAACAGAACGTTGAAAAGTGTTCAGAAAGAAGGAACCTTTATGGCAGAAACTGAAAAGAAGGAAGACCGCCGGGTGCGGCGGACGAAAAAGCTGCTGACGGCAGCGCTGACGCAGCTGATGCAGGAAAAGCAGATCAGCGAGATTACGGTACGGGAGCTGACGGAACTGGCGGACATGAACCGGGGAACGTTCTATCTTTATTATAAAGATATTTACGACATGCTCGAGAAAATCGAGGACAGCATGTTTGAGGCCCTGGATCGGATCATCGACCTGGAGGAGAACGAATCGGTGGACCGGCAGACGAAACCGATCCTGCTGAAGCTGTTCCAGTTTATTGAGGAAAACCAGGAGATGTGCCGGGTGCTGCTGAGCCCCAACGGCGACATGAGCTTCCTGCACCGGCTGAACGGCGTGATGCGGGAAAAATGCCTGCGGTTTTTCCGGGCGGCGGAAGCGGAGAGCTGGGACGGGGATTTTGACTACCACTACAATTTCCTGATGTTCGGAACGGCGGGGTTGATCCGGGCCTGGGTGAACCGGGGCTGCCCGGAATCCCCGGCGCAGATGGCGGAGCTGACGGATCATATGATCCGCCGGGGCGGTCTGGACCTGCAGAACAATTGAACACCGAAAGATTTTCCTGAGGGCCGCCGGAAGCGATTTTCTTCCGGCGGCCCTCTTGACAGAAAAAATATATTGAGTAAAATATAATTTGCGAAAAGATATTGCGGTCAAAGAAAACCGCAGAGAGAAAGGAGACGGAACACATGGAACGGGTGGACATCGCCATCATCGGCACAGGACCGGCCGGCGTCTCCGCCGCACTGACGGCAACGAACCGTAATAAATCCGTGCTGTTGCTGGGCAGCCGGGAGATGAGCGAGAAGGTAGCCAAAGCCCACGAGATCCGGAACTATCCGGGCATTCCGATGGTGAAAGGATCCGACCTGGCAGCAGCCTTCCGGGATCATCTGGACCGGGCGGGCATCGCGATCACGGAGAAGCGGGTCGGCGCGGTTTATGCCATGGGCGATTACTTCGCCCTGCAAATCGGGGAGGAAATGGCGGAAGCACGGGCGGTGATTCTCGCCACCGGCGTGGTGCAGGCGAACCCGCTGCCCGGGGAAAAGGAACTTCTGGGCCGGGGCGTGAGCTATTGCGCCACCTGCGACGCGCCGCTGTACCGGGGGAAAACCGCTGCGGTGATCGGCTACAGCCCGCGGGAGGAAGCGGAGGCCGCGTTTCTGAGCGAGGTTTGCAGCGAGGTGAGTTACTTCCCGATGTATAAGGAAGAAACTTCCCTGCCGGAGAAAGTGCGGGTGATCCGGGAAAAGGCGACCGGGATCGCACAGGAAGACGGCCGGCGGATTGTGCAGACGGAAAAGGGAACCTACGCGGCGGACGGGGTGTTCGTTTTGCGGGAAGCTGTGGCGCCGGATACGCTGGTGCCCGGACTGGAAGCGGATGGCCCCCACGTGCGGGTGAACCGGAAAATGGAAACCAGCCTGCCGGGGGTGTTTGCCTGCGGCGACCTGACCGGCACGCCGTATCAGTACATCAAGGCGGCGGGGGAAGGAAACGTGGCCGCGATCAGCGCGGCGGCATATATCGACACGAAAAAATAAAAGGAGGACCATTACATGATTACCAAGATTAACGAACAGGAATTCAAGAGCAAGGTTGTGAACGACGCGGTGGCGGTGATTGACTTTTCCGCGACCTGGTGCGGACCGTGCCGGATGCTCGCACCGGTGCTGGAGGAAATCAGCGAGGAACTGGCGGGAAAGGCCAACTTCTACAACGTGGACGTGGACGACGACAGCGCGCTGGCGGCGGGATTCTACATCAATTCCGTGCCAACCGTGCTGATTATGAAGAACGGCAAGGTTGTGGATCAGTCCCTGGGCTTCAAACCCGGGCCGCAGATGAAGAGCTGGATTGAAGGAAATCTTTGATTTAGAGGACTTATGATATGAGTGAAGTGAACCGGGAGCCCGGCAAATATCCCCAGCTGCATCTGGACAACCAGCTGTGTTTTCCGCTGTACGCGGCGGCACGGAAAGTGATCAGCGAATACAATCCGCTGCTGAAACCCTACGGACTGACCTATACCCAATACATTGTTTTCCTGGCCCTGTGGGAGAAGGAGGACGGGAAAGCAAAGGTGGGCTGCCTGGGGAAACGGCTGTATCTGGACTGCGGAACGCTGACGCCGCTGCTGAAGAAGATGGAGGAAAGCGGATGGCTGATCCGCTGCCGCTGCAAGGTGGATGAACGGGTCGTGTATGTTTCACTGACGGACGCAGGCTGGGCCATGCGGGAAAAACTGAAGGACATTCCCGAAAAAATGGGCGGATGCGTGTCCATGGATCCGGAGGACGCGAAGAGACTGTATGAACTGCTGTATCAACTGCTGAATCTTATGAGCGACGACGCGGACGCTCACTGCTGAAAAGCGGAGGTTCACCGTTGCAATGTGGATGTTCGCTGATGAAAAAGGAGGAAAACGAATATGAAGAAACTGCTTGCTTTGGCACTGGCACTGGTGATGCTCCTGACCGCCGGAATGGCTATGGCGGACGGGGAGGACACCCTGGCGAAAATTAAGGAAAAAGGTACCCTGACCATCGCCATGGAGGGCGTATGGCAGCCCTGGAACTATCACGACGAAACCGGCGCGCTGACCGGCTTTGACGTGGAAGTCGGCGCGCTGGTGGCCGAAGGCCTGGGCGTGACACCGGAATACGTGGAAACGGACTGGAGCGCGATTCTGGCCGGCGTGGACGCCGGACGGTTCGACATCGCCTGCAACGGCGTCGAATTTACCGAGGAACGCGCGAAGTCCTATGAGTTCAGCAGCTTCTATGTGTATACGCAGATGGTACTGGTGGTTCGGGACGACAACGAGGACATCCAATCCCTGGATGATCTGAAGGGAAAGAAAACCGCGAATTCTCCCAGCTCCACCTATGCCATGCGGGCGGAAGCGGCCGGCGCCGACGTCGTCTATGTGGACACGCTGGGCGAGACCATGGAAATGCTGCAGCAGGGTCGGGTGGATGCTACGCTGAACGACAAGGACTCGGTGGACAGTTATCTGACGGAGCATCCGGAAGCGAAGATCAAAATCGCGGTGACGGTGCCCGGCGAACCGGTGGCGATCCCGATGAAGAAGGGCGCGGAATCCGAAGCCCTGAAGGCGGAAATCGACCGGGTGCTGCAGGAGGCGCGGGACAACGGAAAGCTGGCGGAACTGAGCATCAAGTATTTCGGCACGGATCTGACGGTTGCGGAGTAATTAGTGGATAGTGATTAGTGGATAGTGGATAGTGATGACGATCGTGGTTATTCGTGAGAACGAAAAAATCAGGTGAAGATTGATGGATGAACGACTCTGGGGAATTCTGACGGACTCCTTTCCGAAAATGATGGAATACGCGGTGAAGGTGACCATTCCGCTGACCGTGCTGAGCTTCGCGCTGGCCCTGGTGGTGGCACTGGGCGTGGCCTTGATTCAGTATGCCCGGGTGAAGGTGCTCCGTCAGATCTGCCGGTTCTATATCTGGATCACCCGCGGCACGCCGCTGCTGGTGCAGCTGTATATCGTTTTCTACGGCCTGCCCAAGGTCGGGATCATTATCGACGCTTTTCCCGCAGCGGTGGTCGTGCTGGGCCTGAACGAGGCGGCCTATATGGCAGAGACCATCCGGGGGACGCTGGAAGGCGTGAGCAAGGGACAGCTGGAAGCCGGACTGTGCGTCGGCATGACGTGGCCCAAAATCATATGGCACGTGGTGCTGCCCCAGGCGATGCGCACCGCTTTCCCGGCCCTTTCGAACTCCATGATCGCGATGCTGAAGGAAACCTCCATGGCGGCGACGATCACGGTGATGGAACTGTTCCGGCAGGCCCAGGTGATCAACGGCCGGGTGTATGAACCGCTGGCGCTGTATCTGGAAGCGGCGCTGATCTACCTGATGTTCTGCACGATCCTGACGTTCCTGCAGCATCGGGGCGAGAAGCGGCTGGGCAGTTACGGAGGGACAAAGGCATGATGCTGGAAATACGGGATGTGAAAAAGACCTTTGACGGGCATACGGTGCTGGACGGGATCGACCTGGACGTGGAAAAAGGCGACGTGACGGCGATCCTGGGTCCCAGCGGATCCGGCAAGACCACGTTCCTGCGCTGCCTGAACTTTCTGGAGCGGGCGGACAGCGGAACGATGGTGTTCGACGAGGAAAAGTTTGATATGCACACCGCGAAGAAAGCGGAGATCGCCCGGGTTCGGAAAAAGACGGCCTTCGTGTTTCAGAACTACAATCTTTTTCTGAACAAGACGGCGATGCAGAACGTGACGCTGGGGCTGACCTCCGGGCTTGGTATGAAAAAGGACGAGGCGGAGGCAAGGGCTCTGCAGGCTCTCGAAAAAGTGGGCATGGCGGACCGGCTGAAGCATTATCCGAACCAGCTGTCCGGCGGCCAGCAGCAGCGGGTGGCCATTGCACGGGCGCTGGCCATGCAGCCGGAGATCATCTATTTCGACGAACCCACCAGCGCGCTGGACCCGGAACTGATCGGGGAGGTGTTGTCGGTGATGCGGGAGCTGGCGGAAGAGGGCATGACGATGCTGGTGGTGACGCACGAAATGGACTTTGCGCGGAACGTCAGCAGCAAGGTGCTTTTCATGGACGGCGGGAAGGTGATTGAGAGCGGCCCGTCGAAAGAATTCTTTGCCGCCCCGAAACAGGAACGGAGCCGGGAGTTTATCCGGGCGATCCGCGAGGCGCGGGAGTAGGGGTTAGGATATAGGATTTAGGATTCAGGGATGCGCTTGCAGGGTTCAGGATGCAGGATGTAGGAATTTGATATGAGACTGGAAAAAGAAGATTACATTGACCCGGCATGTCCTCTTTGCGGGAAGCCGGGGGAAATTGAAACCGTTATGCCGGTGCCTGTGGACCGGATTCAGCGGAAGCTTTGGGAATACGAAGACGCATCAGACTGGCAGGGGGCGGAACGCCACCTGCTGTACTGGCTTTCGGAAGCCGAAATGAACCGGGATCTGCGGGGCGCGCTGATGCTGCACAACGAGCTGATGGGTTTCTACCGCAAACAGGGGAAAAAGGACGAGGCGCTTTCCCATGCGGAAGCGGCGGTGCGGCTGATCGGGGCACTCGGGATGGAGGACACCGTTACCGCGGGAACCACCTGGGTGAACGCCGGAACGGTGCATGAAGCCTTCGGCGACCCGGTGGGCGGGATTGACTTTTTCGAAAAAGCCCGGGAGACCTACGAACGGAACCTGCCGGAGGGGAACGGGCGGCTGGGCGGCCTGTACAACAACATGGCGCTGGCGCTGACCTCCTGCGGACGATACGGGGAAGCCGGGGAACTGTTCCGGAAGGCTCTGGACGTCATGGGTAAGCAGGAAAACGGGGAACTGGAACAGGCGATTACCTGGCTGAACATGGCGGACGCGCTGGAGGCGGAACTGGGAGCGGAGGACGCCGCGGAGTACACCGGGGAGTATCTGGACCGGGCGGAAGCGCTTCTGGACACGCCGGGGATTCCGCGAAACGGATATTACGCCTTTGTGTGCGAAAAATGCGCGCCGGTTTTCGGGCATTACGGGTACTTTGCCGAAGAAGCCGAACTTGGAAAGCGGGTGAAGGAAATCCGTGAAGGGACTTGAACTGGCGGAGAAATATTACAGAACCTACGGGGAAAGCATGATCCGGGAGCAGTTTCCGGAATGGGAAGGCATGATTGCCGTCGGGCTCACGGGAAGCGGATCGGAATGCTACGGCTATGACGACGATGTTTCCGAGGATCATGATTTCGAACCGGGGTTCTGTCTGTTTCTGCCGGGAGAAGACGCGATGGACCGGCGGAGCGCCTTTCAGCTGGAACGGGCGTATGCCAAACTGCCGGCTGCGTTTGAAGGATACAGCCGCGCGAAAATGGGCCCGGCGGGCGGACAGCGGCACGGCGTTTTCCGGCGGGAGGATTTTTTCAGGGAGAAGCTGGGGTGCCTGCCGGCGGAGATGACGGCCACGGACTGGCTGCGGCTGCCGGACTGGGCGCTGGCGGAGGCGGTGAACGGAAAGCTCTTCCGGGACGACGCCGGAGAAATGACCCAGGACCGGGACATTCTGCGCAACATGCCGGAGGACATCCGGCGGAAACGGCTGGCAGGACATCTGCTGATGATGGCCCAGAGCGGGCAGTACAACTACCGGCGGTGCCTGCGGCACGGGGAAACCGGCGCGGCGCAGCTGGCGGCGGGGACGTTTGCGGACCACGCCATGAGTACGGCGTTCCTGCTGGAGAAGCGGGTAAAGCCCTACTACAAGTGGAGCTTCCGGGCTCTGCGGGAACTGCGGGGCGGGGAGGATCTGGCCCGATCGCTGGAGTGGCTGATCTCCACCGGCAACGACGAAGCGCTGGCGGAGGACAAGTATTTCTGCATGGAAGGGATCGCATCGGACGTGATCGAAAAGCTGCAGGAGCAGGGAATCACGGAAGCGATCTGCGGAGATCTGGAGAAGCACGCGTATTCGGTGAACGACGGGATTCGGGACGCGGAAATCCGGAACCTGCATGTGATGGCTTGCGTATGAAGAAACTGCCGAGAGGAAGCATAGGGACATGAAGCAGGGAACTTTACTGATGTTTGATCTGGACGGGACGCTTTGGGACTCGGCGCAGGCGGTGGCCGAATCCTGGAATGAGGTGTTCCAGAAATGGGATCCGTCGCTGCCGGACCTGACGGCGGAGGATGTTCACGGGGTGATGGGCCTGACGATGAAGGAAATCAGCGAAGTGCTGCAGCCCATGATGAAACCGGATACCCGGGAGCAGATTTTTGACGAATGCTGCCGGCACGAGGTGGACTACCTGTACGACCATCCGGGGATGCTGTATCCGCGGCTTCGGGAAACGCTGGAGGAACTGCGGGGGATGGGATTTGAACTGGCCATCGTGAGCAACTGCCAGCGGGGATATGTGGACGCATTTCTGCATTCCTCCGGCGTGGGAGACCTTTTCCTTGATTATGAGGAATGGGAGCGGACCGGCCTGGCGAAGGGAAAGAACATCCGCCTGGTGATGGAACGGAACGGCTACGGCAAAGCGGTTTACATCGGGGACACGGCAAAGGACCAGGAAGCGGCGCAGACGGCCGGGATTCCCTTTATCCACGCGGCCTACGGCTTCGGGAAAGCGATCGCGCCGGAGGGCGTGATCGGATCGCTGGAGGAGCTTCCGGCGCTGATCCGCAGGATGATTCCGGGCAGCTGATTCACAAAAAACATGATTCATACAGAGAGCGCATTGACAACAGGCGCTCTCCGGGCATAGAATGGCTCCCGTAAAGGCAAAGGCGTCTTTAACTCTTATGTGTGTTAAAGGCGTTTTGTTCTTTCAAAAGAACAAAACACATCATACGGGGAGGAAACAGTCATGTCTTATGTAGACGAGGTCATTGCACGGGTGGTCAAAGAGAATCCCAACGAGCCCGAGTTCCATCAGGCGGTGAAGGAAGTTCTGAATTCCCTGCGTCCCGTGGTGGATGCCAACGAAGAAAAGTTCCGGCAGGACGCTGTGCTGGAACGGATCACGAATCCGGAACGGCAGCTGAAGTTCCGCGTGGCCTGGGTTGACGACAAGGGCCAGGTGCAGGTCAACACCGGATACCGCGTTCAGTTCAACAGCGCGATCGGACCGTACAAGGGAGGCATCCGGCTGCATCCCTCCGTTAATCTCGGCATCATCAAGTTCCTGGGCTTCGAACAGATCTTCAAGAACAGCCTGACCGGCCTGCCCATCGGCGGCGGCAAGGGCGGCTCCGACTTTGACCCCAAGGGCAAGAGCGACCGCGAAGTGATGGCTTTCTGCCAGAGCTTCATGACTGAACTGTGCAAATACATCGGCGCGGACACGGATGTTCCCGCCGGCGACATCGGCACCGGCGCCCGCGAAATCGGCTACATGTTCGGACAGTACAAGCGCATCCGCGGCCTGTATGAAGGCGTGCTGACCGGCAAGGGACTGAGCTACGGCGGATCCCTGGCCCGGAAGGAAGCCACCGGCTACGGCCTGCTGTACATCGTGCAGGAAATGCTGAAGTGCCACGGCGACAGCCTGCAGGGCAAGACCTGCATCGTTTCCGGCGCCGGCAACGTGGCCATCTATGCGATTGAGAAGGCCTATCAGCTGGGCGGCAAGCCCGTGACCTGCTCCGACTCCACCGGCTGGATCTACGATCCGGAAGGCATCGACCTGGACGCTCTGAAGGAGATCAAGGAAGTCAAGCGCGCGCGCCTGACCGAATACAAGAACTGCCGCCCCAACGCCGAGTATCATGAAGGCCGCGGCGTTTGGTCCGTGAAGGCCGACATAGCTCTGCCCTGCGCCACCCAGAACGAACTGAACCTGGACGACGCGAAGGCCCTGGTTGCCAACGGCATCAAGGTTGTTGCGGAAGGCGCAAACATGCCCACCACCCAGGAAGCCACCGACTACCTGCAGGAGAAGGGCGTCATCTTCCTGCCCGGCAAGGCTGCCAACGCCGGCGGCGTGGCTACCTCCGCCCTGGAAATGAGCCAGAACAGCGAGCGGCTGAGCTGGAGCTTTGAAGAAGTGGACCAGAAGCTGCAGGGCATCATGGCCAACATTTACCACAACATCGACAACGCGGCGAAGAAGTACGGCTTCGAAGGCAACTACGTGGTCGGCGCGAACATCGCGGGCTTCGAGAAGGTTGTGGACGCGATGCAGGCTCAGGGTATTGTCTGATCTGAACAAAGACAGCAATGCTCCGGTAACTTCAATTGCAGATGGAGCAATCCATTACATACAAAAAGGCAGTGCGGCATGCACTGCCTTTTCACGTGGGGCGTGTTTGCCCGGAGGATATAAAGAAGCGCCGATCCCAATGCGGGAAGGCGCTTTTTCGAAGACCGCTTCTTTTGCGATTAAGCGTTCTGCCACTCCTTGACCTTGTTGGCAGCCAGGCGCTTGATGGTCTCTTCGGTGTAGGGAGATTCGGGGCCGCCGAAGCCATACAGGAAGAACTTTCCGTCAGCAGTCTTGTACAGGGACTCTTCATAGCCCTTGGGATCGCCAAACACGCCGAAAACCTTTTTCTGGATCAGTTCGGAAGCTTCGGTATCGTATTCGACTTTGCAAATTACCTTCTTCATGTTACCTCTCCTTTTCCCGCGCGCAGCGCAGTGCTCAAATCGTGCGTGAATCTCTTCACGCACGCGTATTTTAGCACAAGGCAACCTCCGAAACAATGGATTACAAGGCCGATAGATGACCAAATGGGCCAAATGCTGGGCTTTTACGGGATGAAAAAAGGAAATACAGAAAAAATACAAAAGGACCCAGACCTGCGTGGTATGATATGGGGCGGCAAAAAGCGAATCCACGGGAGAGGTCGGCAACATGGAGAAGACAGCAGGGAAGACAGCAAAACTTTCGGCGAAGGACATGGCGCAGATCGGAATGATGACCGCGCTGATGGCCGTATGCGCCTGGATCACGGTTCCCTTTACGATTCCTTTCACGCTGCAGACCTTCGGGGTGTTTGTGACGATGCGGCTGCTGGAGGGACGGCGGGGAACTTTTGCCATTGCCCTGTATATCCTGCTTGGGGCCGTCGGGGTGCCGGTGTTTTCCGGCTTCGGCGCGGGGGTTGGCGTGCTGGCCGGACCCACCGGCGGATACATCGCCGGGTTTCTGCTGACGGGAATTCTGTACTGGGTGGCTAAGCCGCTGCGCAACGCCCGGTGGAAGGAGAACGTCACACTGGCTGTCGGACTTGCGGTGTGCTATCTGTTCGGGACCGTGTGGTTCTGCATCGTGAAAGGAAACGCAGGAAGCCCGACGGGCTTCCTGCAGGCGATCAGCATCTGCGTGCTGCCGTATCTGATTCCGGACGGGGTGAAACTGCTGCTGGCGGACCAGATCGCGATCCGGGTTCGGAAGGCTTTGGTCAGCCGTTAATGTATGTTCTCCCGCAGGTTGTAATCCTTATCCTCGTCCATCAGTTCCAGCATCACAGAGGCAAACCGGGGATCGAACTGGGTTCCGCTGCCTTTTTCGATTTCCTCCCGGACCTTTTCCCTGGGCAGGGCATCCCGGTAGCTGCGGCGGCTGGTCATGGCGTCATAGGCGTCGGCCACGGCGATGATCCGCGCTTCCTCGGGAATCTTTTCGCCCGCGAGGCCGTCGGGATATCCTGTTCCGTCGTACCGCTCGTGATGCCAGCGGGCGCCGGTATGCAGGGAAGGCATGCCCTGAATGGTACCCAGAATCTTCGCACCCAGGACGGAATGGGTTTTGATCATTTCATATTCTTCATCCGTGAGTTTTCCGGGCTTGTTGATGACGGCATCCGGAATGCCGATTTTGCCCACGTCGTGGACGAGACCCATTATATACAGACTGTTCAGATGTTCATCGGTATATCCGCAGCGCTTCGCGATCATTTCCGCGTATTCCGCCACGCGGCCGGAATGACCGTTGGTATACTTGTCCTTGGCGTCGATGGCCTCCGTGAGGGAACGGACGATCTGGAAGAAGAGCATATTGTTTTCATGGGTTTTGCGGCTGACCTCCAGGGACAGGTTGGTCTGCAGACGGGTGAGCTCAATGGCATGGCGGACCCGGAGCACCAGCAAATCCGGCAGGAAGGGCTTGCGGATGAAATCCATGGCGCCCAGCTGGAGACCCTTGGTTTCCGTTTCCCGGGAATCGTCGGATGTGAGGAAAATGACCGGGATATCCCGGGCGGAGAGAGAGTCGGTCCGCATGCGGCGGATGGTATCGAAGCCGTTGAGCCCGGGCATCATGATATCCAGCAGAATCAGATCCGGATTGTTCTTTTTCAGATATTCCAGCAATTCCTCACCGGAACGGAGGGAGACCACTTCCATGTTTTCCCTGAGCAGGATCTGTTCCGCAAAACGGAGGTTGATCGGATCGTCGTCCACGACAACCACGCGGTCGGCCTGGGGGACTTCTTCCTCCCGGGCGCTTCCACGGAGATGCACCTGGCCCGTTTCATAGACCACATCGGCTTTTTTGCTGAACTCCGACTTGTTCCATTTATCCAGCAGGCGGCCGACCACCAGGCCGATATTGTAATCCTTGGTTTCGGGGAGGAGCATGAAAATCTGGCGGTCGCTGACCTCCACCATGATATCGCTGTTGCGCAGGGAATTCTGCATCATCTTGCGGAACTCTGCCATCAGCGCGGTCCGGTCCTTGGGAGAGCAGTTTTCATCCTTCGGGCGGAGGGTGAAGAGGGTTCTGTAAGCCACGCCGTGATAGCGTTCCATGTAGCGGGTCATATACCGGTAGATGCTGATGAAGGCTTCCTTGCCCATCCACATGGCGCTGGAGGGAACGCTGCGCTCCTCGAGGATCATGGTGATGGATTCCAGATCCAGCTCGTCCGTCGGGGCTTTGGAGCTGATGATGCCGCTTCCGTAGACGCAGCAGCCGTGGCGGCCGTTCTGTTTGACATCGTAGAGCGCCTCGTCGGCCATGTGGAAGAGATCTTCATAGGTCCGGCCGAAATCCGGCACGGGCACGGCGCCCACGGACACGCCCATGGGCACCTGGGGGCCGATCAGCTTTTCCGCGCTGAGGGCATAGGCCTCATTGATCCGGCTTGTAAACCGGTTCAGTTCGTCGGCGGTTTTCATGTTCCGGATGAAGAGCACAAACTCATCGCCGCCGATCCGGCCGCAGACATCGTCGTAGCGCATTTCCTTCTGGAGAAGGGCGGAGAAGAGCATCAGCACCTGGTCGCCCATGTCATGACCGTAGAGGTCGTTGACGGGCTTGAAGGTATCCAGATCCAGGATGCAGAGGAAACCGGCGGCTTCCTCGCAAAGCTCCCGGATTTTCTTTTCGGAGGCTTCCTTGTTCAGAAAGCCCGTCATGCGGTCGATCATGGCCGCATGCTCGAACCAGTGCAGCTTTTCCTGAGTTCGGAGGACCCGCTGGACCCGGCCTGTCAGCACATCCGGGATGAAAGGCTTGCGGATAAAATCCATGGCGCCCAGCTGGAGACCGGCGATTTCGGTTTCCTGGTCCTCCTCGGCGGTCAGGAAAATGACGGGCGTTTCCTCCCGGCCGTTTTCCAGTTCCCGGATTTTCTTCAGGGTTTCGAAGCCGCTCATCCCCGGCATGTGGATATCCAGGAGAATCAGATCCGGGAAATCATTGCTGGCGAGATAATCCAGCAGGGCGGATCCCGAGCGGAAAGCCGTGACCCGCATGTGGTTTTTGCTCAGGATCTGGCCCGCGCTTTTCAGATTGATGATATCGTCGTCAACGATGATAATCCAGTCCGCCATGATGTTCCTCCCTGTGATGGTTGTCCGGGGGCTATAAAATCTGATGACATATACACTTATGTTACACTATTTGAGGCAGTATGACAACATTTCTCTTCAAATTAACGGGTGAAAAGAAAAAGACCGGCGGCCGGCGCCGCCGGCCGGGAAAGTAAAGGGGGAAAGAAAAAGACCGGCGGCAATGCGCCGCCGGCCGGGGAAGAAACGGGATCAGATTTTCAGGGATTCGTCGGAAAGCGTGCCGATACCGGCGGCATGGAGCACGGCTTCGGCGGTTTCCGCGTCGTTGACGCGAAGCACCACGTAGGCTTCCTCCGGGCCGGTGCCCGTAAAGGCATACATGTACTCAATATTGATATTGCTCTCATTGAGCGCGACCAGGATCGGATGAAGGGCGCCGTGGCGGTCGTCCATGCGGGCGGCGACGACCGGCGTGCGGGTGATCAGGTATTTTTCCTTCAGGGCTTCACAGACCTTGTCCGTATCGGTGACAATGGCCCGGAGAATGCCAAAGTCGTTGGCTTCGGAAATGCTCATGGCGCGGATATTGGAGCCTGCACCGGAAATGGCGCCGACGGCGTCCACCAGCTGTCCGGGCTGGTTCATGAGAAAAAGGGAAATCTGTGTAATCGCCATTGCTGTTCGCCTCCTTTTTTAGTCATGCAGCTTCCGCTTGTCGACGACGCGGACGGCCTTGCCTTCGCTGCGGGTGATGGTCTTGGGGGCCACCAGGTGTACCTTCGGGCTGATGCCGAGCATGGTGCGCAGGGCGGCTTCGAGACTCTTTTCCATCTTCTGGATCTGGGACATGAGGTCGGAGAACTGGTCGGCGCTGACTTCCACGTAGACGTCGAAGGTGTCGGTGTTGCGCGCGCGGTCGAGCACGATCTGGTAGTTCGGGGTGTAGCCCTCGTTGAGGAGGACAGTTTCGATCTGGCTCGGGAAGACGTTGACACCGCGGATGATCAGCATATCGTCGCTGCGGCCCATGGGTTTGCTCATGCGCACATGGGTGCGCCCGCAGGAGCAGGGCGTGCGGTTCAGAACGCAGATATCGCGGGTGCGGTAGCGCAGGAGAGGGAAGGCTTCCTTGTCAAGAGCAGTGAATACCAATTCTCCTTTTTCGCCGTCGGGCAGCACTTCTCCTGTATCCGGATCGATAATTTCCGCATAGAAATGATCCTCGTTGATGTGCATGCCGTGCTGTTCTTCGCACTCATAGGCCACCCCGGGGCCGGAGGTCTCGGTGAGACCGTAGATATCGTAGGCTTTGATGCCGAGCTTCTGCTCGATATCCCGGCGCATTTCCTCGGTCCAGGGTTCGGCACCGAAGATGCCTGCCTTCAGTTTGTTGTCCTCGGGCTTGTATCCCTGCTCCGCCAGGGATTCGCCGATGTAGGCGGCGTAAGACGGCGTACAGCAGAGAATGGTCGTGCCGAGATCCATCATGAACTGGATCTGACGTTCTGTATTGCCGGAGGACATGGGCAGCGTGAGGCAGCCCACCTTGTGGGAGCCGCCGTGGATGCCGGCGCCGCCGGTGAACAGGCCGTAGCCGTAAGCCACCTGGAGCACGTCCTCTTCAGAACCGCCGGCGGCGACGATGGCCCGGGCGGTGCAGTCTTCCCAGAGGTCGATGTCATGCTGGGTGTAGAAGGCGACAACGCGCTTGCCGGTGGTGCCGGAGGTGGACTGGATGCGGACGCAGTTTTTCAGGTCCGTTCCCAAGAGACCGTAGGGATAGGCGTCCCGCAGGTCGGCCTTGCTGAGGAAAGGCAGCTTTTTAATGTCCTCCACGCCGCGGATATCCTCCGGCGTGACGCCCTTTTTCATCATCAGGTCGCGGTAGTAGGGAACGTTGTCCCAGACGTGGCGGACCTGGCGGACGATTTTCTCGTTCTGGATCTCCAGAATCTTTTCGCGGGGGGCCGTTTCGATTTCCGGCTGGTAGTACCTGCGCATAGATGGTTCCTCCTTTTCCTGAGCGGATGACGCGGAGGCTAAAAAAATCCACCGCCTTTTCAATCACAAAAGGCGGTGGATTCTCGCGCTCCCGATGCGCTTCTCAATCCATCGCAATGCTGCTAAAAAAGAAAGCCGCACTGTACATCATCGCAATTAAATCTCCCTGAACAAAAGTGTCGCTAACGGACGGGTGCATCTTACTCCCGGGGCGGACCGCGTGTCAAGAGGGGGAATTGTTTTTCTGTTGTACATTGACAGAAAAAGGGGATGCGTGGTATAAAGAAGTGTTGTCCTGAGGACACACCAACGCCATGAGGAGGAAACACAAATGGCAGCGTCTTATGTAATGATTACGGATTCCGCGTGCGATATCCTGCCAGAAAAGCTGAAGGAATGGGATGTGGAACTGATCCGTCTGCCGTATCTGTTTACGGACGACGGGAAGGAACACCTGGATCAGGACCAGCCCATGCACGAGTTCTATAACGAAATGCGGGAAGGCCGGGTGGCCAAGACCTCCGGCATTAATGAGGACACCTTTCAAAATACTTTTACTTCCTTCCTTGAAGCGGGAAAGGACATCCTGTATCTGGCCTTTTCCAGCGGCCTGAGCGTGACCTGCGAAAACGCGAAAAAGGTTGCGGCGCAGCTTTCGGAACAGTATCCGGACCGGAGAATCCGCGTGGTGGATTCCCTGTGCGCTTCCGCCGGTCAGGGACTGTTTGTTTACCTGGCGGTGAAGAACCGGGACAAGGGCATGAGCCTGGACGAGAACGCCGACGCCATGGAAGCGGATAAACTGCATCTCTGCCACTGGTTCACGGTGGAAGACCTGAAATACCTGAAGCGGGGCGGCCGGATCAGCGCGGCGACAGCGCTGCTGGGCACGGCGCTGAACGTGAAGCCGGTGCTGCATGTGGACAACGAAGGCCATCTGATCAAGATGATTCAGACGCACGGCCGCAAGAAGTCCATCCGCAAAATGGCGGAAAAACTGGGCGAAACCATTCTGGAGGATACACCGATCTTCATTTCCCACGGCGACTGCCCGGAAGACGCGCAGCTGCTGGCAAAGATCATCCGGGAAGAATACGGCCGGGAGGTTGAACTGATTACCCTGATCGGCTCCGTGATCGGCGCCCACGCGGGCCCGGGGACGCTGGCGCTGTTCTTCAGGGGCAGCGAGCGCTGAGCACCAAAAGACTGATTTTCAAGACCGAGGCACAGGAAAAGTCCCGGTCTTTTTTGACGGAAAGATAGCAGTGCATATTTTTCCCTTTTTACCGTTTACAGGGAATGGAGGCGGCTGATATAATCGCAGCGTGATCCGGTAAAAATCATACAACCGGACGGAGGCCCGAGACGGGCAAGGAGGAGGAGAGAACGATGAGGAATCTGAAAAAAGGCGCGATCATTGCAGGTATCGTGATCGTCGTCGCACTGATTGCGTTTGTGACCTGCACGGCCACGGTGGAAACCGGCTATACGGGCATAGTGACCACCTTCGGCAAGGTGGAGGACGTGACCCTGGAGGCGGGACTGCACTTCAAGAGCCCCTTCCAGCAGATCATTGCCATGGATAACCGGGAGCAGAAGACCAGCTTTACCACGGAAGCGTTCTCCAGCGACATTCAGCAGGTGGACATCACGGGCAGCATCAACTATGCCATCAATAAGAGCACGGCCATGAACCTGTTCAAGGAAGTTGGTACGGACTATTTCAACAAGCTGGTGTATCCCCGGATGCTGGAGATTACCAAGGGCGTATTCAGCAAATACAGCGCGGAGAACCTGGTGGCGAACCGGGAGAAGCTGAGCCAGGATATCCGGGACGGTCTGTTTGAGGAACTGAAGGACTACGGCATCAACGTGATCAGCCTGAGCATTGAAAACCTGGACTTCACGGACGCCTTTACCGACGCGGTTGAAGCCAAACAGGTGGCCGCACAACGGAAACTGCAGGCGGAAATCGAACAGGCGCAGATGACCATGGAAACCCAGCAGCAGGCGGAACGTCAGCGGATCAATGCGGAAGCGGCGGCCAACGTGGCCAAAATCAACGCGGACGCGGACGCCTATGCCACCAAGGTGCGCAGCGAGGCGGAGGCTGAGGCGAACAAGAAGATCGCCGAATCCCTGACGGAAAACCTGATTAAGTTCAACGAGATCAAGAACTGGGACGGCAAACTGCCCACATTCATGGCCGGGGAAGGCACTTCCACGATTCCGGTGCTGCAGATGGGCGGCTCCGCAGCGAACGGCGCAGCGGGTGAGTGACGAGGAGGTTTAAGGTTTCAGGGGCGGACGCATGGGGCTCCGCCCCTGTTCTTTTTGGGTGGTTGCTTTAATTTTCATTATAGCGTATAATAGGAGCAGCGAAAAATCCACAAAGGAGGCGGTTTCCATGATACAGGTAATTGCAGGCAAAAAGGGCTCCGGAAAAACGAAGCGGCTGATTGACCTGACCAATACGACCGCAAGGGATGCGGAACACGACGTCATTTTCCTGGATGACAATAACCGTTACATGTTCGACGTGGATCACAAGGTCCGTTTCATCAACGCCGAAGATTATCATATTCACAATGCCGATATGTTTATCGGTTTCCTGTGCGGCATGCTTTCTTCCAACTTCGACATCGGAACGGTGTTCATCGACGCGTTCCTGGATCTGTGCCACGAGAAGCCGGAAGATACGGAAAACGTGGTGAAGACCCTGGACGAGCTGGGAGCAAAACACGAAGTGAACTTCGTGCTGAGCCTGAGCGCCGACCCGGAGGAACTGCCGGAGTATCTGAAAAAGTATCTGATCTGAGTTTCGGGGAAAACTGATTACACCAAAAGAGGCGGCATCGCCTCTTTTTTGAAGGAGACAAGCATATGCCATTTTTCTCTACACGCGGCGAAAGTGTTGTGACGGCCAGCCAGGCCATTCTGCGGGGCATCGCGCCGGACGGCGGCCTGTATGTGCCGGCGATGTTCCACAATGTCCGCCCCGAGCGGCTGACCTCCCTGACCGAGATGAACTATGAACAGCGCGCGGTCGCTGTGCTGAAGCGCTTCCTGGAGGACTTCAGCGTGAGGGAGATTGAGGACGCGGTGCACGCGGCCTACAGCCCGGAACGCTTTACCGCGCCGGAAATCGCACCGATGAAACAGATGGACGGGGCGACCTGGTCCCTGGAGCTTTTCCACGGCCCCACGCTGGCCTTCAAGGACATGGCGCTGCAGCTGCTGCCGCACCTGCTCCGGCTTTCCGCCGAGAAGAACGGCGAAAACCGGGAAATCTGCATTCTGGTGGCCACCAGCGGCGACACGGGCAAGGCTGCGCTGGAAGGGTTCCGGGACGTGCCGGGAACCAGCTGCACGGTGTTCTATCCCCTGGACGGGGTCAGCGATGTGCAGCGGCTGCAGATGGTGACAACAGGGGGCAGCAACACCCACGTGATTGCGGTGAAGGGCAATTTTGACGACGCCCAGACCGGGGTGAAGGAACTGTTCACGTCTGAAGAATTCCGCAACCAGATGGCTGAAAAGGGCCGGGTGCTTTCCTCGGCCAACAGCATCAACCTGGGCCGGCTGGTGCCGCAGGTGGTTTACTACTTCTCCGCCTATGCGGAGCTGCTGAAGAACCATGCCATTGCGGCAGGGGATCCGGTGAACTTCTGCGTGCCCACGGGAAACTTTGGCAACATCCTGGCCGGATACTATGCGAGGTGCATGGGCCTGCCGGTGAACAAACTGATCTGCGCCAGCAACCGGAACAACGTGCTGACGGACTTCTTCAACACCGGTATCTATTCCACGCACCGCACGTTCTTCAAAACGATCAGCCCGAGCATGGACATCCTGGTTTCCTCGAACCTGGAGCGGCTGCTGTATGAAGCGGCGGACCGGGACGGCGGGCTGATTCGCACATGGATGAACCTGCTGAAGGAAAGCGGCAGCTATTCCGTGGGCGAACAGCGGCGTGACTGGCTGCTGGATACGTTCTGGGGCGACTGCGCGGACAACAAGGACACCCTGGGCGAGATCAAAGCCCGGTGGGAGCAGGACCATTACCTGATGGATCCGCACACGGCGGTGGCCGGGCATGTGCTGCGGCAGTACCGGAAGATGACCGGGGACGACACGCCCAGCGTGATCGTTGCCACGGCCAGCCCCTACAAGTTCGCGGCGGACGTTCTGAACGCGCTGACCGGCGACAACGCGGGGGGAGATCCCTTCATCGCCAGCGAAAAGATTCAGGAGCTGACCGGCGTGCCCATGCCGGAGCAGGTGCTGAAGCTTCGGGATCTGCCGATCCGGCATACGGCGGAATGTTTTAAGGACAGAATGGGTCAGGCAGTACTGGACGTGATGGCATAATGTATGATACAATAACCAACAGGGGTTTAGCCCCCGGGAGGTATTGAGAGAACGATGACAGCTTCGGAACGGCTTGCGGAGGTGCTCCGCATCGGACAGAACACGGCGGCGGTCGTCGCGGATCCGTCCAACATGTTTTACCTGACGGACGGATACAGCGGGGAAGGCCTGGTGTTCCTTTCACGGAACCGCAAGGTGATCGTGACAGACTTCCGCTATACCGAACAGGCGGAAAAGCAGGCGCCGGGTTTTCAGGTCGAAATGACCGACAAGGACCGGAAAGCCGAAAAGGTGATTGCGGAACTGGCAAAGCAGGACGGCATTACCTGCATTAAGACGGAGACGAATTATCTCTCCGTGGACGACTTTGAAAAGCTGAAGGCCGCGCTGGGAGAGGAAATCTCCTGCACATCGCTGGACCTGGCGGTTCAGAAGATCCGCCAGATCAAGACGCCGGCAGAAGTGATGAAGATCCGCAAGGCCTGCCAGATCACGGCGGACGCCTTCCGCGCGATCCTTCCGAAGATCCGGGAGGGCATGACGGAGAAGGAACTGCAGATCGAACTGGACTTCACGATGCTGAAGCTGGGAGCCGACACGGTCGCCTTCGACACCATTATCGCGGCCGGCGAACACGGCAGCCTGCCCCACGCGATTCCCGGAAACCGGCCGATTCGCAGCGGTGAGATGATCACGATGGACTTCGGCGCGAAGGTCGGGAACTACTGCGCGGACATGACGCGGACGGTATCCCTGGGGAATCCTTCGGAAGAGATGCGGCGGATGTACGACACGGTGCTGCGGGCGCAGACCATGTGCGAAGACGCGCTGGCGGCCGGGAAGAACTGCTTCGACATTGACAAGCTGGCCCGGGACTACATCGACGCGCGGGGATACAAGGGACGCTTCGGCCACGGGCTGGGGCATGCCGTTGGCATCGACATCCACGAGGAACCCCGGCTGAGCACAACCTGCCACGACACATTGCAGGCGGGCATCGTGATCACGGTGGAACCCGGCGTATACGTGCCCGGCGTGGGCGGCGTTCGGATTGAAGACACGTGCCTGGTGAAGGAAAACGGCTGCGAGATCCTGACGGACGCGGACAAGCAGCTGATCATCCTGTAAGGATTCAGGGGGTTAAGAAATAGTTTAAATAAATGGAGGAGAGAACCAATGATTACAGCGGGCGATTTCAAAAAGGGCATTACCATCGAATGGGACGGCGGCGTGTGGAACATCGTTGATTTCCAGCACGTGAAACCCGGCAAGGGCGCGGCTTTTGTCCGCACCAAGATCAAAAACGTGATGACCGGCGCGGTGGTTGAGCGCAGCTTCAACCCCACCGACAAAATGCCCAAGGCCATCATCGAGACCAAGGAAATGCAGTACGTGTACAACGACGGCGACCTGTACTACTTCATGGACACCGAAACCTATGAACAGCTGCCCCTGAGCAAGGACCAGGTGGAAGACGCCATCCCCTTCGTGAAGGAAGGCACCAACGTGACGGTCCGCTTCTTCAAGGGAAGCGCCTTCAGCGTGGAAGCCCCGAACTTCGTGGTGCTAGAAGTGACGGACACCGAACCCGGCTTCGCCGGCGACACCGCGTCCAACACCTACAAACCCGCCACGCTGGAAACCGGCTTCAGCCTGCAGGTGCCGCTGTTCATCAACACCGGCGACAAGATTCAGATCGACACCCGGACCGGGGAGTATCTGAAGCGCGCCTGATCCGGGAGGAAGATGATCATGAGCAAGCTGACAGACAGAATCAGTTATCTGCAGGGCCTGGCGGAAGGCATGAAGCTGAATCCCGACAAGGATTCCCACCGCCTGATTATCGAAATTCTCGACGTACTGGGCGAAGTGGGCGATTCTTTTGAAGCGCTGGCCGAAGACCACCGGGAACTGAGAGAATACGTTGACGCCATCGACGAGGATCTGGCCGATCTGGAAGCCGAGATGCTGGACGATAACGACGAGTTTGTGGCTCCCGGGACCGGTGCTGCGGACGAGAGCATCCCTTCCTATATTGAGTATGAATGCCCGCACTGCGGCAATGTGTGCAAGCTGGACCCGGATAAGGTTGACTTTAACGAGCCCACTTTATGCCCCACCTGCAAGCAGGACCTCTTCCCGGAAATGCCGGACGAAGAGGATCAAGGAGAGGACGAAGCATCCGCGGACACGACCGAGGACGATTAATCTTCACACGGAAAGCAAAAGCACCGGAGAGTTCAGACGAGCTCTCCGGTTTTTATAATCCCAAAATTCAACTTGTGCAAAATATGCACAAGTTGCGGGGAACGAAGTTTTATTATGGTTCAACGTTTTCAAGCTTTTCGAGTTTTTCCATGGCCTTGTAGCTGCCGAGGATGACCAAGACGCAGTCGGCGGTGAGGGGCGTGTCGATTTCCGGGGGAATGCGCAGCTTTTCATCGCTGCGGACGGCGATGATGTTGGCGCCGTAGCGGGTGCGCACTTCCAGGCTGCGGATGGTTTTGCCGACCCAGGCCGCGGGCGGGTTCATTTCCACGATGCCGTATTCCTTGGACAGCTCGATATACTCCATGACGCCGGATGTGGTGAGCCCCATGGCCAGCCGGTCCGCAATTTCACGCTCCGGAATGATGACCCGGTCGGCGCCCAGCTTTTCGAGGATTTCCCGGTAGGTATCGTCGTGCGCCTTGCAAAGAATGTAAGGTACGCCGAGGGTTTTCAGGTTCATGGTGATCAGGGCGGAAGCCGCCAGATCACTGCCCACGGCGACGACGGCCCGGTCGAAATCCTCGACGCCGAGCTTTTTCAGCACGTCCAGATCCCGGGCGTCGGCCGCCACGGCCCTGGTGACCCGGTCGGACAGCTTGTCGATGATATTCTCATCGGTGTCGATGGCCAGCACATCCTCGCCGCAGTCGTAGAGTTTCAGGGCCATTTCCGTTCCGAAACGCCCCAGACCGATCACAACATAACTCTTCATTGCGTTTGCTCCTCCTCGTTTTGGCGAGCTGTTCGCCAATTCTGAATTGCTGCCGGATTGCGGGCGGCGTATGCTGCCTCCTGTTTCAGCCGATCAGCAGATCCGTGTTCGCATACCTGTATTTTTCGCCGGCGGGTTTTTTCTTCAGGAAGCCGAAGCTGATTGTCAGCACGCCGACCCGGCCGAAGTACATAAAGATGATAATCATGATTTTTGCCGCCGGCCGGAGCGTCGGCGTGATGCCGGTGGTCAGCCCGACGGTGGCGAGGGCCGAAACCGCTTCAAACAACCCGTCGGAGAAGGGAACCGGGCTGGTGGCGCAGATAAAGGTTCCGCCAAAGAAGCCCAGACCGACCATGACCATGAAGATCGTGATGGCGTTGAGCACATGGCTATCGGCGATGGTGCGGTGGAAGACGCTGACGGTGTATTTTCCGCGCAGGCGGTTCCACAGGAACATGATCAGCACCACGAAGGTGACGGTTTTCAGACCGCCGGCCGTGGAGCCGGAGGATCCGCCGATGAGCATCAGGAAAATCGATACACCCTTGGCGGCCGGCGTCAGCATGCCCTGATCCAACCCGGCAAAGCCGGCGGTGCGCAGGGTCATGGACTGGAAGAGGGCCGCGATCAGCTTCCGGGGCCAGGAGAGGGGCCCCAGGGTCAGCGGATTATCCCATTCGAGGACGCAGGTCAGGATCATGCCCAGAAGGAGCAGAACCGCCGTCGTGATCAGGACCAGCTTGGTGTAGACGCTCCATTTATGGGGATTGCGCTCCCGAAGGACTTCATCCCAGACCAGGAAACCGAGGCCGCCCAGCACCACCAGAGCGGTCAGAATCAGGCAGACCGCGGGATCGGTATGGTAATCCATGAGGCTTGCGCCCGGATTGCGGAAACCGAGGATATCAAACCCGGCGTTGCAGAAGGCGGATATGGAATGGAACACGCCCAGCTTCAGCGCCGTGAGGAAAGGCACATCGAAAGCAAACCGGATCGTGAGCAGGACGGCCCCGATACCCTCCACCGCGAAGGCGCGGAGCATGAGGCGGCGCTGGTGATCCGGAATGTCGACCATGCTGCTGGCGCCGATGGCTTCCGCCATGACCATCTGGGAACGGAGGCCGATTTTCTTTTTCAGTGTGAAAAAGGCTATAGAGGCGGCGGACATGAAGCCCAGACCGCCGATCTGGATCATGACGAGAATGACGGCCTGGCCCAGGTCGGTCCAGAGGGTCCAGGTGTCGCCCATGACCAGGCCCGTCACACAGGTGGCGGAGGTGGCCGTGAAGAGGGCGGTCAGAACCCCGGCGGACTTACCGCTTTTGGAGGCGGCCGGCAGGGAAAGCAGCAGCGTTCCCAGGGCGATGATTCCGAGGAACGTCAAAGCCATGATCCGGCTGATGCTGACGGACCGGCGGGCTTTTCTCGGATCCCTGTACTTTCTGAACGGAAACATACTCTTCCCCTTCATATACCTTACAGATGGATTTCAACGGGCAGAATTATACACCCGAAGGCAGGAGAACGCAAGGCGGGCGCTTGATAAGTGGGGAGTGATTAGTGTATAGTGTATAGTGGTTAGCTTGATTTGAATGTTTAAGGTTTAGGGCTTGGCGCCATTGGGGACTGTCCCCAATGGGACCCGGCACCAACGGGGTCTGTCCCCCGTGGAGAAAGGTTTTTTGATGATGAGAGCACGACCGGTACTTTGGATTGTGATTCCCTGCTATAATGAGGAGCAGGTGCTGCCTTTGACGGCTCCTTTGTTCATCAGGAAGCTACGGCAGCTGGAAGAGGACGGGAGGATCAGCCGGCGGAGCAGGATTCTTTTTGTGAACGACGGCTCGACGGACAAGACCTGGGAGATCATCCGCAAAACGGCGGAAGAGCACGAGGAATGCATCGGGATCTGCCAGAGCCGGAACCGGGGGCACCAGAACGCGGTGCTGGCCGGGCTGATGGAAGCCAAGGACCGCTGCGACATTACGATCTCCATCGACTGCGACGGGCAGGACGACCTGAACGCCATGGACGAGATGGTGGACAAATATCTGGCCGGGGCGGAAGTCGTTTACGGCGTGCGGAGCCAGCGGAAGACGGACACCTGGTTCAAGCGGACCACGGCGCAGATGTTCTACCGGCTGATGAACATGATGGGGGCGGAAGTGGTTTACAACCATGCGGATTACCGGCTGATTTCCGCCAAAGTGCTGCAGCATTTCGCGGACTTTGAGGAAGTGAACATCTTCCTGCGGGGCATGGTGCCGCTGGTGGGCTTTCCGTCGGACACGGTCTATTATGAAAGAAACGTGCGCCTGGCGGGGGAGAGCCATTACCCCCTGCGGAAGATGCTGGCGCTGGCTTTCAACGGGATTACCAGCCTTTCCGTAAAGCCCATTACGCTGATTACCACCTTCGGCATCGGGTTTTCCATCCTGGGCGTGATTCTGATGATCTGGGCCATTGTGCAGGCCTGTCTGGGCAACACGGTGGCCGGCTGGACTTCCACGGTGTGCATCATCTGCCTGCTGGGCGGGATTCAGCTGATCAGCCTGGGCGTCCTTGGACAGTACATCGGGAAGACGTACCTGGAGACGAAGCGCCGGCCCCGGTACATTATTTCCGCCCGGACCTGGGAACCGGAAACCCGGCACTGGATTGAGGAAAACGATACCGGTAATGAATCAACAGAAAAAGAACAAATTGGAAATATCTGACAAGTATTTGTTTTAGGGTGCTTTTTGGGAACAATGTAACCAAATCGGCCAAATCGGGCCGATTTTTGCTTGCTTTTTGGCAGAAACCCATCTATAATGAATTCCGTAGGAGTATGCCCAAAAGGGCAGACTGTGTTTGCGTATCGAAAAACGGAGAGAAATCTTTCCGGCATGTAACCGTACCAGAGGGGAGAAGAACACATGAAACAGAGGCTGCTGCGAATCCTTTCCATCCTGTGCATCCTGGCGCTGGCATGCGGATGCCTTACGCTGCCCGCTTTCGCGGAGGAAGACATCAAGCTGGTCACCGTCCTGTGGGAGGACGACAACAACTACGACGCTCTTCGTCCGGATAGCGTCGATATCTCGTATGGCGGAGCATCCGTTACGCTAGATAAAGACAACAACTGGACCGGAACCATTACCGCGGTATCCGGTACGGACTGGAGCATTCCAACTGTTCCCGGCTACGTAACATCAGAGAGCGGCTCTGACGGCGTGAAGGTTGTGACATACAGGCTTTCAAAGGCCACCTCTGACGGGAAGGGAACCGAGACGTACTTCGAAGCTACAGCCGAATGGGCAGACGAGGAGAACGCATACGGAACCCGGCCTGCCGTCGCCCCCGGAATCACACTCCTGGCAGACGGGAAGCCCTGCAGAGCCTCTGTACCGGTCAATCTGAATACAGCCACAACCGGTATCAAGTGGAGCAATCTCTACACGTTCAGAAAAGAAAGCCAAAGAGCGGAAGAGATCGTCTACAGCATTTCTGCGGATGAAGTTCCGGGATATACGGTCAGTGTATCGGGCAATAAAGTTGTTTACACCCTGGAAAAAGGCTCTCTTAAGCTGACGACAAGTCTGAATCCGCCGGCCGGAGCAGACATCAGCGGTCTGCATCTGACGGTTTCCGGGCCTTACGGTTTCTCAAAGGAACTGTTCTACAACGACGTGGCCGGCGGATCCTACGACTTCGGCGAAGTGCTGGCCGGCGCCTATGTGGTGGAGGATCAGAACGCTTCGGGCCTCATTCCGGGCTATGTGATTGATCCAGACGGCAGCAACGTCGCGGACGGCGTATATGTGAAGGATGGGGAAGAAAAGGCGCTGAGCTTCGGGTTTATCTGGAAGAAGGAAGAAACCTATACAGCGGAAGAAGGCTATAACCCCGAAGACAACTACAAAAACCTGACTTTCCGGGTTCTCGGGCCGGACTATGACAAAACCTTTACCTACGGTCAGTTTGACGAGAACGGCCAGCTTAAAATCGGTGATCTGCTTCCCGGGACGTATGTCGTGTTTGAAACGAACGCGGAAGGCCTGGTCAGGAAATATAATCTGCAGAGCGACAGCACGACCGGCGTCGCTACCCTTGTGGAAGGAAACAAGGAAGCGATCGCCAAGCTGTACAACGAATACAAACCCGGCTTTGACGACGAAAGCATCAATATTCCGGTGACCAAGATCTGGAATGACAACGGCAACAGAGACGGCAACCGCCCGGGCTCCATCACCGTGAACCTGCAGGCTAACGGCACGACGGTTGCTTCCCATGCGCTGACCGCGGATGAAGGCTGGCAGTACGTGTTTGCAAATATGCCCCGATACGACAAAGGCCGCAAGGAAATCAAATACACCATCAATGAAAACCCCGTGGCCTGGTACAACGGCAGCGTGAACGGATACTTCGTGACCAACGACTACAATCCGGAAACCACGACGGCTTCGGTTTACAAAATCTGGGATGACAACGACAACGAGCGGAATTTGCGGCCGAAGAACATAGCTGTTACCCTGCTGCCCACCGGCAAGATCTATATGCTGACCGCGGCCAACGACTGGTCCCTGACGGTGGACAACCTGCCCACGAAGCTGAACGGCGAGGACGTGACCTACTCCTGGAAGGAAGAAGAGTCCGTCGGCTATGTGCTGGCCGGCACCGAGGTGAGCGGCAACAGCGTCGTCTTCTACAACCACGCGACGAATGTTCCGAAGATTCCTGAGTGGATGCCGCAGGCCAAGGT
Organism: uncultured Eubacteriales bacterium; assembly: GCA_902764875.1. GTDB lineage: Bacteria > Bacillota > Clostridia > Christensenellales > Aristaeellaceae > Aristaeella. The sequence continues at coordinate 10,046 of CACWXP010000022.1, read as the reverse complement.
TCCAGGCGATATGTGGTTCATCTTTGAAGAATACGAAACCGCACTGGGCGGCGAGATTCTGATCAACCACGTGGGTGACTGCTTCGACTAATCTCCGGATTCCTGCTGTGCGGGACCTCTCCCTGCTGGGAGGGTCCGTACAGTTCACTTTAAGACATTAAATGAGGAAAGGGTCTGATCAACGTGAACAAGCTGCAAAGAATCCTGTGCATGGTGCTGACCGCCGTACTGCTGCTGACCTGGATGCCGGCAGTGGCGGAAGAACCCACGGAAACGCCCGTCCCGGAAGCTGCCGAGGGCCTTGAAGCCGCGGAAGCCACAGAGGAACCGGAAATCGAAATCGAGTTTCCGGATGAACTGATCGTCGGACACCCGACCATCACCAACGGCGATTTCTTCACCGAAATGTTCGGCAACAACACGGCGGATATCGACGTGCGCGCGCTGATTCACGGATACAACCTGATCAACTGGGACCAGAACCAGGGCACCTATGTGCTGGATCCCAGCGTTGTGCGTCAGGCCGAAGTTTTTACGGATGATCTCGGCAACAAGATCTACACACTGACGATTGCCGACAACCTGTTCTATTCCAACGGCAACCCGATCACGGCCTGGGACTATGCTTTCTCCCTGCTGCTTATGATGAGCCCGGAAATTGAACAGATCGGCGGCAAGATTTACCGCGCCGAGCACCTGATGGGCTACAAGGACTACATCAACACCCGCCGGAAGATCATTGCCGGCGAAGAACTGGCGACCGGCCCCGAAGGCGACGTGGATTATCTGTCCGGCGTTACCGTACTGAGCGATCATCAGATCCGCTTCTTCCTGGATGCGGACTTCCTGCCTTACTTCTTCGAGTTGGGTCTTCTGATGACCGTTCCGTATCCGATCGACGTGATCGCTCCCGGATGCAAGGTTGTGAGCGGCTATGTGGATCCGGAAACCGGCGATCCCCTGGGCATCAAGATCGTGAACGCGGACGGCGGCGACAAGCCGATCTACACGGCGGAACTGCTGAAGAAGACGATCCTGGATCCTGCAACAGGCTACAACACATTCCCGGCTGTCGTTTCCGGCCCCTATGTGATCAAGAGCTGGGACGGCGTGACCGGACACTATGAAATCAACCCCTACTTCAAGGGCGCCTGGATGGAAAACAATCTGCCCGGCGAAGACGGTGAACCCGTGATCAGCGACGTGTGGCAGAAGGCCATGGATCACGGCAAAGTGGTGACCGACACGGATGAGTTCGGCAACGACATCCTCCGGGATACGGACGGCGACGGCGTGGGCGACGAACCGATCTACCTGGTGAAGCCCACGATCGAAAAGATTGCCTTCACGGTGGCGGATAATGACACCTGCATCGAACAGCTGGCGGAAGAAGAACTTCATCTGATCAACAAGATCACCTATGACGAAACGATCCAGAAGGGCTTTGCCCTGCGCGGCGAAGAAGGATGCCAGGCCCAGAACTATCCCCGCATCGGCCTTTCCTTCCTGACCTTCACGTATGAATGGCCCACAGTCAACGACATGGAAGTCCGTCAGGCGATCGCCTACTGCATGGACCGCGAAGGACTGACCCAGAAATACTGCGGCGGCAACGGCCTGGTCATGGACGGCTACTTCGGCCTTGAACAGTGGGAATACCAGCTGGTGACCGGCCGGATCAATTATCCCGTGAACTTCCTGCCCTCTATCGACGCCCTCGGCACCAAGATTACCGAGGCCGAAGAGGAAGAAAACAAGCGCAAGAAAAAGATGAAGTTCATGTACTATGAAACTGACGCGGAATATGAAGCATGCATTGCTGCATGGGATATGCTCCGTCAGCGCTGGCAGGACGATGAAGGCAACACGCTGCTGGTGCACTACACGGTGGATCTGGACGAAGCCAACCGCCTGCTGGACAAGTGCGGCTGGGTGCTGAACAAAGAAGGCAACGCCTATAAGGCCGGCGTGGACGACGTGCGCTGCAAGAAACTGGGCGATGAAATTGTGCCGCTGGAACTGAAGATGATGTATCCCAAGGGTAATCATATGATCGAGTTCATGCAGGAAGAAGGCATGTTCCTGGACAACCTGAACGCGGTCGGCATCAAGCTTGAGTTCGTTCCGGAACCCATGGAAGAACTGCTCCGGTACTACTACCGCGAGAAGGAACGCACCACGGACATGATCTATCTGGCCACGAACTTCCACGTCATCGTGGACCCGTCCATCACCTATTCCACGGACGATACCGTCGGCCACAAGGTCTGGAACAACACCTATTCCGACGACAAGGCCCTGTTCGACGATGCTGTTTCCATGCGGAAGACCGAGCCCGGCTCGTACTACGAATACGTCGAGAAGTGGATGACCTTCCAGGAACGGTACAACACCGTGCTGCCCACGATCCCGATCTATTCCAACATTTACTACGACTTCTACAGCAACTACCTGCAGAACTACAACATTACCAACAACGTGACCTGGTCCCAGGCCATCATTCCGGCCTACTTCGGACTTCCCGAGGTCGAGGAAGAAGCCGAAGAAGGCGAAGAGGAACTGGACGAAGGCGAGATGTCCTTCGGAGACTGAGTCGTAAGTCAGTAAACAACAGCAAAGCGCCGGGCACGGAATGTGCCCGGCGCTCTTTCTACAACTCACTACAGTTTGGTCGAGTTTTTCACAGCTTTCACAGTTCAACAAATTTACATAACCCATCCATTGGCAGGCGGGGAATTCAGTACCGGATTTGGAGCAGCTTGACAACTTGGAGGAAACAGTGCATATTGATAAAAAACGGGATGGAGTGACAGTGAATGAGGAAAGACCGGTATGCTGAAAATCTGCGATCGCATCTGAGCGATTTTGTGCCGGGAAGCATGAGCTTTCTTGGATGGAACCGGTTCAAAGCAGAGGTTGAGGCCGGTCAAAAGGTGATCCGGTGGCGGGGACTGAAAATTGTCCGGATTCCGCAGATTGAAGGCCGCGTCTATTTGGAACCCAATATATTGAACAGGGAAGATCTTCGCGGGGTAAATTATATCTGGAAGCTGAACAATCCGAATGAACCGGCAGACAGCGAAAACCAGGCAGCAATGATCGGGCTGAGCATTCCCTCTGTTCAGCCGGGGTGGATGATTGCGAGACCGGAATATGATGAATTCTTTGATGAAGACGGAAACCTGATCGGTCAGGAAGACGAGCCAGCAACGGAGAACGCTGAAACGGAGGAATCCACCGAACCGGAGGAAAACACGGCGGCGGAAACGGACGCGGAACTGGAAACACCCGCAGGAAAAGAACAGACAGCGGAACATCCGGAAAACGAAGACCATGCCGCACCGGAAGTGCAGAAAGAAACCGCGCCTGCATCGACCAAAGAAAAAATAAAAACCGAAGCAACCGTAAAAAAGACCGGCGGGAAGAAAACGACCAAAGCTGATGCCAGGGAGGAAAATCGATTGGAAGAGATGGAAGCAAGGCTCCTGGAAAAGGAAAAGATTCTGGACAAAAAGATGCAGCAGGTTGAGGAAGAACGGCAGAGGCTTCAGCAAAAGGAAGCGGAAATAAAAGAACAGATGAAACAGATGGAGGAGATCAGAAATGGTCTGGATTCCATTAAGAAAGAGCGTTTGCTTCGGGTAACAGACCGGCAAAGACAACGGATGGATCTGCTGCACAGCATTCTGAGATCACATACACGGACCATTGATGAACTGGCCAAAAGAAAACCCTATGGTCTGATGAGCCTCCAACAGATCCGGACCGTCAACGAGATACTGGATGAAATCAGGCAAAGCGTGGCGGAAACCGATGCCGCGGATTTCCTGCATCTTGCGGAAGAACCCCGGATGGATGATCTGGAACACTTTCCGGGCACCACATACAGCGAAATGGCGCTTATTATCAGCGCGTATCAGTACATCAGGACATCTTATAAATGGGAAAGGCTGTATATGAAGGATTCGGTTAATGAGGGAGCGAACGGCGACGATAGAGAATAACGATTTTCGAAAACAGCATATGATCAACGATATTCGATAATAAATGAAAGAATTCTCAATAAATCTAACAAAAAGACTTTGGTCCAGAGAAATAAGAAGACAAAAAAGAGCGCAGTTAGCAGACGGAAAGTCTGCTAATTTGTACTTTTGGAAGCTAACAAACAACCTCCGGCTGGCTCGAAATCCGGAAGGATCAGCCGCATCAGAACAAATGGATATCCGAATGGATGATCGGGGAGAAAAACGGACAGATCGGGCAGTTGTCAAGAGGGAGCGAAAAAAATACAGAAAAAGCCGGAAAACCAAAGAAGCAAGGAAAATAAAGGATTGGAAACGGTACCGGTGTCTATGCGAAGATGTTACGATAAAATGAAAAATTATGAAATTATTGAAAAGATATTTGTTTGTACAAATAACCTGAAATCACGACACTGACACCAGGGGAAACAAGGAAATATCGGAACCGATACCAATTAAGAAAAATCAACCGTCAGAGCCATTTTTAACCAAAAACAAACGCTGGTCTGGTGACAAAAAGACGTAAAATCTGGCAAAATTCGATGCCAAATATCACTAAATCTGAGCCAAAAACAGAATGATATGTACGTACTAAAGAATACAAAAACACCGAATCAGTCATTAAACAGTTACACAAGTCGTTTTACCAAATGATGGCGTATCACCTCGCAAAATTATCCTCAAATCATTGAAAATAAAGGGTTTGAGGTCGTTTTTTGTTGATGAAAAAGAAATTTTCGTTATTTTGGCTGAACCCCTTGCAAACCCGTTTTTTTTATGGTATGATCTTTCGTGGATTCGTGTACCCATTTTGAGGTAAATTGAAACGCACGAATCTCGCCAAATGTAACTTTTATGTAACGGCAGGCGAGAAAAGGGCAGACGGATCCGGAAGAGAGTACCCCCGGGACGAAGAAGAGAGGTAAGGAACATGAAGAATTGGCTCAAGAAGGTCCTCAGCTTGCTGACCGCCATTGCGCTGCTTGTATCCGTAGCCGCGCTGGCCTTTGCAGAGGAAAGCAATGAACCGATCGACATCACAAACGCGGAAGATGTTTCCTTAAATAATAATGAAACTTCTGAACAGGCTGCCGCCGAAGAAGCGGCCCGGCTCGCCGCTGAACAGGCTGCCGCCGAAGAAGCGGCCCGGCTCGCCGCTGAACAGGCTGCTGCCGAGGAAGCCGCCCGGCTCGCCGCTGAACAGACTGCTGCTGAAGAAGCCGCCCGGCTTGCCGCCGAACAGGCTGCTGCTGAGGAGGCCGCCCGCAAAGCTGAAGAAGAAGCTGCAGGGAAGGCTGCCGAACAGGATGCCGCCCAGAAGGCCAATGATGAAGCTGAAGGGAAAGCGGACGAAGGAGCCGAAAAGCAGGATGCCGAACCTGTTTCTTCCTATTACAATGATGATGAAACCATCACCGACGACGAGGGCACTTACCCCGTTGCTGATCTGTTCACCTTTGAAGACGGCGACAACGGCAGCGTGGACGATGTGACCGTTGAGGAGATGGGTCTGGTCGTCACAACCGAGATGAAGTTCCCGGAAGCGACTGCCCTGAATCTGAACGACACCGTCACCGGCACGCTGGATGCTGAAACCATCGGCGAGTACATCATCCACTGGGACAGCAATCGGGTCATCGTTTTGGACCTGGAAACCTCCTCCGATGATGTTACGGTAGTGATCAACGACAAGGCCGTACAGTTCGAAAAGACCGAAGGCAGCGAAAACAACTCCACCTACGGAATGATGATCGCGGCCGAAGGCGAATACCACATTATCCTTACCTCTTCCAATCCTGTTTCCTATACACTGACCGTTAAAGACGCTTACGCAGAAGCGACCAAAACAGAAGCCACCGAAGAGAACGAAGAAGAAAACAACGAAGGAAAGAACGACGAGAACAAACAGGAAGGCAATAACGAGATTCCCGAGGGAACCGAAGCCGGCGACGAAAATCTGAACAATAACGAAAACGAAACAGAAGGAAACGGAGACATCGACGGCGAAACTAATACAGATGAAGAAACACCCGAAATTGAATACCCGGTGATCAAGGGCTGGATCACCACGGACGCCGAAACCTTCGAAATCGGCAGCACCGTGATCCTGAAGGCTGAATCCGATATCGACCTGGGCGACATGATCGGCTGGCAGACCAAAGTCCGGAATGAAGACGGCGAAGAGGTCTGGAAGACGATCACCTACGGTAAGGAACTTGAAGTCGAGCTGACCGAAGAGACCATCAACAACGTCTACCGCTTCAGGATGGAATACGACAACTACTCCGACGAGTTCTCCTTCATTAAGGAAGAAGAAACCGAAGAGACCGAAGAAACCGAAGAAGAGCTCCCCGAAGAAGAAACCGAAGAAGAGGGAACAGAAGAAACCGAACAGACCGAAGAAGGAACCGAGGCGACCGAAGAAGTCGACGAAGCAACCAAGATGGCCGAGCTGGGCTACACCAAGATTGTCGTCATCGCTGAAGAAGGCGCGAACCTCTACGCCGAAGCCAGCAATGAATCCGAAGTGACCGGTCACCTGGATCCCGAAACCGAAGCCTGGGTTCTCCTGAACGAAGAATCGACCTGGGGCCAACTGTACAGCGAAGACGAAGAAGCTGCCGCTCAGTTTATCTCGCTGGAGGACGCTGAAGTAGCGGTGACCGAGGAAGAGGAAACCGAAGAGACTGAGGAAACTGAACAAGCTGAGGAAGAGACCGAAGAAGACGACGAAGAAACAGTCAAGATGAACAAGTTGGGCTATACCAAGGTTGTTGTTACCGCCGAAGGAGGTGCAGATCTTTACGCGGACACCAGTAGAGAAGCAGAAATTACCGGACATCTGGATATCGGTGCCGAAGTTTGGGTCCTCCTGAACGAAGATCGGACTTGGGGCCAAGTATATAACGAACCGGCTGCATCAGAGGCGATGAAAGAAGAAGAAATCGTCGATGAAATTGCTATAGGTGCCGAATCAACGGAAACTGTGGATAATGCAATCGAAGAAAATGAAACAGTATCTAATCAGTTCATCAGCACGGAGGATACCACATGTGCGGAAGAAGCTATCGAAGAAGTCTGGTATGCAAAAGACAGTGATCTGACGGTTGTAATGATCGATGAGACCGGTAACACTAATTTCAGACATAAAGCTTACGCTGTAGTTGAATCCAAAGGTGATAATATTTCACAGATGGTTCGAGTTGACAACATTAATGAAAACGAAACTTGCATATATGAATGGTATTACTCCGAAGACGGTGGAGAAAGCTGGACGAAGATTGAAGGGGCAGATAAAGATGTCAACAGTTATACATTCAGCATTGAAATGTGGATTCGTTCCTGGAAAGCAATTGTGACCGTAAGATAATATAAAGCTGTAGTATTTGTTGGCTATAGATAAAGAAGTAGTACTGAGATGGAGGCACGGATTCACATGAAGAGCATCAAAAGACGTATGTTGGCCCTGTTAATAGTCATGATGCAGATCTTTTCTCTTATGCCTATAACGACGGCATCTGCAGAACCTTCAGGGTTCCTTTACACCTTTAACAAAGGTGATATACAACAGATTATTTTGAATGAAAACAACGGGAAAGCTTACTTTGTCGTCGGAAACAACAATGGTCAGACCTGGAAACAGGAGCTTACCAATCTATCGAATGAAAATATTGATCATTTAGAAGGAACTAACCTAACTTCCGTTGACTGGGCTATGGTGAAGTATTACGAAAACGGTGCAAGCAATAATGATATAATTCTGGATACAACGGATACGGATCATATTGTTGTTTCCTGGGGCTCCATCGGAGCAACTTCGCAGGGAACGCTGGATAACAAATATGATATTACACTGATAGCAGCTGATACGAACACGGAAGCTTGTAAAAAATTTTTGATCACGCTGTCAAAGAAGTCTAATGGTGGGTCTGGAAATAATGCTTCAGTGATTGCATATGATCCTGTGAGCATCGACAGCATCATGGATAATATGCTGTATTATGGCATAGTTACAAATAAATGGAATAAAATCGGAGGAGACTCTGAAACCAGCGTTGCAGCCGGCGAAATATATAATCCTAATGGAGGACAAAACGGATCCAATGATTCAAAATCAAAAGGCTCAAACGCGCAGTTCTGGATGGTAGGAAGTGTAACGGGAAGGCATTTGCAAGTAAAGGGATATCATGTATATTTATCATCTCCCGACGCTGTATTTTATGGTCATCAGATATATTTTGACGAGAATAATGAGCACGCAAACAGTGCCATGATTACCCATACCACAGATGATAATGTTCCCCAAAAAATAAGTGTTTTTCTTACAAATCATGCAACAGTTCTTTCGAATAGTTATGCGACATACAATTCATTCCCGAGCGCAGATTCCGCCAGTGAGGTGATTAGCGGCTCAGGAAATAAAATTACGATTGATTTAACAGGGTTACCCGACGATAAGACATACTATTTCGATGTCAATAGTCTTGGCTTAAAAGGTGCAATCGCAGTAACACAGGGATTAGTAATTAAGAAGAAAGACGGTCAAAAACTCGTATTCAATCTTTCCGGTAATGAGGATTACCATATTGATAAGTATGAACTTATTAACCAAAGCAGTAAAGGGGAAAAAACCTATTACAGCGACAACCTAGCAAATATGACAACCGCTGATGGAGACGTTGTTGAAGACATTATATTCAATTGCATTGGTGGAGGAAACATAACGGTGGCACGTACTGCCGGTGTTTTCCTAGCGCCTGGTAGAAATGTAGAAGCGACAGCTACTTGCGGTGGATGGGTTGTGTGTGATACTTTTACAAGCGATGACGAGTGGCATTTTGTTTACGATAAAGTACAGGTCAATACAGTATCTGACATTAAAGCAAAAAAGGTCGTTCTACCTGCAGGTAATTCGATACCGGAAGGTAAATTCTCGTTTGTTCTTACTCCCATTAAAGGTACAACGGGTACTGAAATAACAAACACTGTTTCAACTTCGGGAGTTGTGGAATTTAATCTTGGCGAACACAAGTATACGCAGGAAGGCACCCATATATACACATATGAGCTGAAGGAAGTTATACCTGATGATGCTAAAGCAACTATTGACGGAGTAGAATATACATATTCCAGTGCTCAGGGAACAGTAGAAACAGCTAAAATCAAGAATGCAAATTGGGTAGACAGTGATGGATATCAATATGATACTAAGGTCTATACTGCTGAAGTAATTGACATAGTAACAAAGGATAATACAGCGAAGAAACTCGGAAGCGGATCTATAGATGTATATGCTACGCCCGCGATGATTTTGCTGATAGAAGATACTGCGCAGGCCAGCGTTGCGGCTGAACTGGAAGTTGGTCAGGGTACCGTGGGTACAGAACTCAATATAAAGCATCTTGCCGCTACCCCTGTTGGTATGAGAGTGGTTTGTGAAACCGAACTCGTCGAAGTCGACGGAAGAAGACTTTTGTTTAATGCGAATGTATATGACGAGGTTGGAAAGATTGGAGAAGGAACGCACGAACGTTTTATCGTGGATTGTGAAGAATTCCAGAAGAAGACTGACGAGAAACTGAAAAAGTGAGTTACGAAAGAGAAACAAAACTATATAACGTAGATTCGGGAGATGGCAGGGAGAAGTATATTCTCTTTGCCGTTTCTTGTGGTGAAGAGGAAAAGGCTGAGGCATCGATAAACGAACTCGCCGAGCTCCTGGATACCGCGGGCGGTGAGACCCTCGCATATATGATTCAGAATATGGAGAAACCGGACAGAACCACGTATATCGGTAAGGGCAAAGCGCTCGAGCTGAAGGAGATGGTTGAGTTTCTCGAGGCTGACGGGGTTATCTGCGACGATGAACTCACGCCTTCGCAGCATAGAAATCTCGCGGATATACTTGAAACCAAAGTTGTGGATAGAACCATGCTGATTCTTGATATATTCGCAGGACGTGCGACCACGGGCGAAGGAAAGATTCAGGTTGAGATGGCACAGGTAAAGTATAGGGCTTCGAGG
>CACWXP010000021.1 GCA_902764875.1 uncultured Eubacteriales bacterium | reverse complement strand
GTAGAAGCAGTAGCCTCCGGCGGTGTTGCTGATGATGCCGAAGAATTTTTCGCACCCGAGGTAGTTGATCCAGGGATAGGGCGTGCGGGGTGTCTCGATCACATACTCCCGCGCCTTGTCGTCAAAGTGGCCGAATTTCATGGAGTCCGTCTCCCTTCTGTCATTTGTCCGTTCAGAAACGGTCTTTTAGTCAGTATAGCATACTTATTATCCACGTGCAAACGTTTTCTCTTTACTGCTGATTTTCTGATTTTTCTGTCATCAGTTCCTGAACTGCGAGTACCAGGAACATGAACCGGGAAGATCCGCCGCCCATGTTCATCACCGCTCCCTTCATTAATGATCAGCGGAGTACCTTCAGCCAGGTGCTCCCTGATGATTTCCGCAGTCAACCGGCACATATGGCTTTTTCATTCCGTTGCAAAGAGTGCGTGGTGCAATCGTTTGCAATTCCTGTAAGCAAATATTAAACCCTGGAGTGCACTCTAAGTCAACTGTTTTTTCTCACAATGAACTTTTGCTTTTTGAAAGAAAGTAATGTATGATCTCTTTCGAAAAGAGGTGGCAGATTATGCAGTTCGGAATGCCGACGCTCATTGAAAACCGGACGTTGGAAGACAATATTGCTTTGTGTAAAAACCTCGGCCTCCGGTTCATCGAACTGAACATGAACTTCCCGGAATATCAGACTGACCGCCTGGAACAGACGGATCTGCTGCTGCGCGCGGCGGAACAGGCAGGGATCTATTATACGATTCATCTGGATGAAAACCTGAACATCTCTGACTTCAACCGTCTGGTTTCCGACGCCTATCTGGAAACTGTTCGGCGCACCGTGGAGGTCGCCAAAAAGTTCCTCTGCCTCAGAGAGCGTTTCGGCGCCGGCAGCCGGCCGCTGACCCTGAACATGCATATGCATCACGGGATTTTCATCACCCTCCCGGACCGGAAAGTACAGATGTATGATCGGGATTTTGATACATATATGAAGTCTTTTTCCGTTTTCCGGTCTCTGTGTGAGGAATGGATCGGAGATAATGAACTGATGATTGCCGTTGAAAATACGGACGGATTCCGCGGCTATGAAAAGAAAGCCATCGAATACCTGCTGGAAAGCCCGAAGTTCGGCCTGACCTGGGACATTGGCCATTCCAAAGCTGTCCGTGAAGCAGACGTTCCCTTTATCCTGGCGCATCAGGACCGCCTGATCCATTTTCACATTCATGACGGAACGGAAACGCCGCCGAAGAACCACCTGGCTCTTGGCGACGGAGAGATTGATCTCGCAGAAAGGCTGCGGCTTGCCGAAAGCCGGAATGCCCGCTGTGTGCTGGAGACAAAAACGATTGAAGCATTAAAGAAATCCGTTCAGTGGCTGAGGGATCGCAGCATGATCGAATAATCGCAAGCGAAAGATCAGTTTCCTTTCCTTTTCAGGTCCCTGAGTTTATCCGCCATTTCCATATACTCTGCCTGCAGCCGATCCGGCCGGTCTCCCTTCTTCGGCGCGGCCATCCGGGCGAAAAGCGCCGCCATGCGCATTTCCAGCGTTGAAACGGCAATCCGGAGATCCTCGGCAGAGGTGTCCCTGTTCTTTGCTTTTTTCATGTCGTCCAGCGTGCCTTCAAAAGAAATCAGCTTTTTCCTGTCAAAGCGAACAATCCGTGTTGCGGTTTTCCGGACGAACTCCTCGTCGTGGCTGACAAAGAGGACTGTGCCCCCGTAATCGGCCAGAAGATGTTCCAGTTCCTCCAGTGTAAAAATGTCCAGATGGTTCGTCGGTTCGTCCAAAATCAGCACGTTGCAGTCCGTCAGCAGCAACCTGGCCAGCGCGACCTTTGCCCGCTCCCCGCCGGAGAGCACCGAGACCGGTTTAAAAACTTCCTCACGCCTGAAATTCAGCCGGATCAGGACGGTCCGGGCCAGCGTTTCGGGATGAACGGAAACGTCCATGATGTTTTCAAGAATGGTTCTGTCCGGATCCAGCGTCTTTTCATGGTGCTGGTCAAACCAGCCGATCCGGGCCGCGGGATTGAACTGCACCTGCCCGTCAAAACGGACGGGCGCTTCGTTTTGCCCGGTCAGCACCCGGAGCAGGGTGGTTTTTCCGCAGCCGTTGGCGCCCATCAGGGCAGTACGGCTCCACGTCGGAAGCGTCAGTTCCGTTTTGTCCAGCAGAACCGTTTTCCCGGCAGAAAGCTGATTGCAGTGCATCTTCAGGACGGTTTTGGCTTCCACGGGTGTTGTGACGCCAAGTTTCATCCGGATATCCGGCATATTCCTGGGTTTCTCCTTGACCTCCAGATGATCCATCCGGTTCTGGATGGTACGTTTTGCATGGCTGACGTGCAGGACCGCGTTAGTCCATTCACGCGTGTGCAGCCGGGCCTCGCTGTTACCCATGCGGCTCGGGGCTTTTTTGACGGAGGAAGCCCATTCCGTCATCCGCTGGGCGGATTCTTTCAGGTGTTTCTGCTCGGTTTTGTACTGTTCATACTCAAACTGCTGAAATTCCCGCTGCCGTTTCCGTTCCTCCATGAACGCGTCGTATCCGCCGGGGAATTCGGTGATCTTTCCGTCCTCGAGGTACCAGATCTTTTTGCAGAGAAGCCGCAGCAGCGCCCGGTCGTGGGAGATCAGAATCAGGGCGCCGGGGAAAGATTGAAGCTCTTTCCGGAGAATCGCCAGTCCTTCTTCGTCCAGGTCGGTGGTAGGTTCATCCGCCAGCAGCAACTGGGGACGGGCGGACAGCGCCGCGGCAATCCGTTTGCGGGTCATCTCTCCTCCAGAGAGGCCTTCCCGCCGGGTCTTTGTGCAGAAAATTGCCTGCAGCTGGCGGTCTGCCTCTCCGTCTTCCTTTCCCTGCTGATGAATAAAAGCAAGGGATCCGGGGCGGTGGACGGTTCCCTCGTCTGCCTCTGTCTCACCGGAAAGAATGCGAAGCAGCGTCGTTTTTCCTGCGCCGTTCTCGCCGATCAGGCCGATTCGTTCATTGTCATATACGGTCAGATGATTCACATCGATCAGATGACGGGTTCCGAAAGATTTGCGGAGCCGATCCGCTTCCAGTAGAATTCTGCTCATAAAAATCGCTCCTCCCATGCCGCGGAGGAGCGCAGAATACAGCAAACATAAAGAAAAACGTCTGGTATCGCATCACGCAACCTCCAAACGGCAACACAAACTTTCTCCCGGGATTGGATCCGGGAGCCCTGTGAATGCCGAAGTCAGTTGCGGATTCTCATCCGTTCACAATACCGTCCTTTCTTTTCGATGTCTGGATCATACAGCAATGCAGACCTTTTGTCAATGTCTGCACATCCCACTCCTGTGCCGTTGTTCTCGATATTTCCCCTGTGGTTTTGGAGTTGCGGAACCGAGGTTTCTGTGATATGCTCTCCTCAGAACACGCAATCGTTTTCAGCCTGCGGCGCGTAAGCCATAGGCCCTCAACAAATGAATCATGAAGACGGAGGAACACCAGCATGAAGAAATATCCCGGACAAACCGATCTCAGCGTATCCGAGCGTGAAACCCGCGTCCGCGCAGTTGCCCGGAAAGCCGCCGCGGAAGGTATGGTTCTGCTTGAAAACGACGGCATCCTGCCGCTGAAGGAAGGCACGAAACTGGCATTGTACGGCCAGGGAGCCCGCTACACCATCAAGGGCGGCACCGGCAGCGGCGACGTAAACTCCCGCAACACGATTTCCGTGGAGCAGGGGCTCTCCGCCGCCGGGTTCAGCATTGTGAACCGAGCCTGGCTGGACCGGTTTGACGAAGAATTTGTTGCAAGCAAAAAACGGTGTGAAGAGAAAATCTATCGGGAAGCCGGGGAAGACCGGGATCCGAAAAAACTGTATCACGCCCACGCCACCATCGTGCCGGAGCTTCCCGAACTGCCGATTCTCCGGGAGGACGCAGCGGACGCAGATGCCCTGATTTATGTGATTTCCCGGATCTCCGGCGAGTTCGCGGACCGGCATGCGGAAAAGGGAGACTATTATCTGAGCGATCAGGAAGAAGCGGATCTGAAAACCCTTGCTGCCTTCGGCTTGCCCCTGATCGTTCTGCTGAACGTCGGCGGCATCATCGACCTTTCCTTTGCGAATTCGCTGAAGATTTCCGCTCTGGTTCTGATCTCCCAGCCCGGCAGCGAGGGCGGAAACGCCGTCGCGGATATACTCTCCGGAAAAGTCAGCCCCTCCGGCCGGCTGACGGATTCCTATGCATATAAATATGAAGATTATCCTTCCGCCGCAACTTTCTCCCACCGGAACGGCGAGCTGACGGAAGAGTTCTACACCGAAGGCATCTGGGTGGGCTACCGGTATTTCGATGCTTTCGGCCTGAAACCCCGGTATCCTTTCGGATACGGGCTTTCCTATACCTCCTTTGCCTCCGAAGTCTGCGGTGCCGCGCTGCAGGGCACGGATCTGACCGTATCCGTCAAAGTCAGGAACACCGGAACCACCGCCGGCCGGCAGGTGATTCAGCTGTATGCCGCCTGCCCCTCCGCCGAACTGACCACCGAGCGGAAACGCCTGGCTGCCTTCGGAAAAACCGGGCTGTTGGCCCCGGGCGGGGAAGAGATCCTTTCCCTGTCCTTCTCCCTGCGCCTGCTGACCTCCTATCATGAACGGAAGGCTTCCTGGATCCTGCAGGCCGGAGAATATGGGATTCTCATCGGGGATAATGCGGAAACGCTGTTCCCCGCCGTGAAGCTTTGTCTGGACAAAACCGTTGTCATCGAAAAAGTCACCAACATCTGTGAAACCCAGGAAGCAATCAAAGAGATCTGTCCTGTGCAGCCGGATGAGGACCTGAGCCGTTTTGTCTTCCCCCTGCCGGAAATCCGGATCACCGAAGCCGCGGAAGCGCTTTCCGCCCAGGCTCCCTTCACGGAAGTCCCCGCCGATCCAACCATCCTCAAAAAAGCTGCGGAGATCGCTTCGCGTATGACGCTGCACGACAAAGCCTGTCTCGTTGTCGGCGCCCGGAGCGCCATGGCAGGGGAAATCGTCGGCTCCCAGGCTCATTCTGTTCCCGGCGCCGCCGGGGAAACAGTGGCCTTTGAAAAATATGGTATTCCGGCCATGGTGCTGGCGGACGGCCCCGCCGGCGTGCGGATCAACCGGGAATACGAGATTGACCGGAAAATCGGCGGCATTATCCCGCCGAAAGACTGGTTTGAAATGCTCGAGATTCGATTCTTCGGAAAAGTGATCCGGCATGAGAACGCGGATCTTCGCTACCAGATCGCCACAGCGATCCCCATCGGAACTCTGCTTGCCCAGAGTTTTGACACCGCGCTGCTGGAGGAAGTCGGCACCGCCGTCGCGGAGGATTTGCGCGCCTTCGGCATCGCCGTATGGCTTGCGCCTGGCATGAATATTCACCGCAATCCCCTGTGCGGCCGGAACTTTGAATACTATTCCGAGGATCCGCTCATCAGCGGCGCCATGGCCGCCGCCATTACCCGGGGTGTTCAGCGTTCGCCCGGCCTCGGTGTATCCATCAAACACTTTGCCTGCAACAACCAGGAAGACAACCGGATGCATGTCAACGAGATCATCACGGAACGGACCCTGCGGGAAATCTATCTGAAGGGCTTTGAAATCGCCGTGAAGACGTCAGACCCCATGACCATCATGACCTCCTACAACCGGATCAACGGCGTCCATTCCGCCAACAACTACGATCTCTGCACCCGGGTTGCCCGGCAGGAATGGGGATTCCGCGGATTCATCATGACCGACTGGTCCACCACCAACGGCGGCGGCTCCAACGCAGCCAAATGTATCCGGGCCGGCAACGACCTGATCATGCCCGGCAAGGACAGCGATATTCAGGAAATCATTGACGCGGTGGAAGGCAGGCGTCTGCCTGTCCTGACGGAGGAAAAACTGGATGAAAGCATCGTCCGGCTGATTGCCGCCGCGCTGGTCTGCGAGGAAAACCGGCAGGCATAATCCGAAAAGGAGCAGAAGAGACATGGAAGAAAACCGGAAAGCCGGCGGCCTGGATACAGAGCATATTGTTTTAACGTATTTCCATCTGGCGCTTCCCGTGGTGATCGGATCCATCATCACCATCATCTACAATCTGGCAGATACCTATTTCATCGCCCAGACGAACAATGCGAAGCTGGTCGCCGGCGTTTCGGTCTGCTCCCCGCTATTCATGATCCTGATGGCCTTCGGCAACATCTTCGGCCAGGGCGGCAGCTCTCTGATTTCCCGTCTCCTGGGAAAAAAGGAGACGGATGCCGTCGGCCGCGTCAGCGCCTTCTGCTTCTGGATGGCGCTGATCACAGGCGCGGTGGTCGGCGGGTTGATGTTCCTGTTCCGGGATCCCCTGCTGAAGCTGCTCGGCGCAAGCGCCGACACACTGCCGTATGCAAGGGAGTACGGAACGGTTCTGATGCTCGGCGGGCCGCTGATCGTCGTCAATTTCATCCATATGAACCTGCTCCGCTGTGAAGGGATGTCCGGTCTTTCCATGGCCGGCACCGCTCTCGGCTCTATCGTCAACGTCATTCTGGACCCCCTGATGATTCCCTCCATGGGCGCCGCCGGAGCGGCGGCCGCAACGGTCATCGGCTATCTTTGCAGCGATCTGTTCCTGCTGGTCATCGTGCTGACGAAAAGCAAAGTCCTTTCTATCCGTCCGGTTTTCCGGATCGAAGGAAAGCAGACGCGAAACATCATCGCCATCGGCATCACCGCCGCCATCACAAACCTGGCTTCCAGCCTGTGCATCATGCTGATCAACCAGCAGCTCCTGCCCTACGGCGACGATAAAATCGCAGCCATGGGCATCGTGCTCAAGGTCGCCATGATTGTGAATATGATCATGATCGGATTCGCCTTCGGCGGAATCCCGCTGTTTGGCTTCCTGATCGGCAGCGGGCAGAAAGAAAAACTGAAGCAGTTGCTCCGCTTCTGCCTCAGTTTCCTCAGTATCCTGGCCCTGTCCGTCAGCGCCGTGGTCATCCTGGCCGCCGGGCCGCTGATCTCCCTGATCACGCCGGACGCGGAGCTGACGGAGCTGGCCGTACCCATGCTGCGCTGGCAGGTGGCGGGCTGTGTCTTCGGCGGCATCGTCATGCTCCTGACCTGCCTGTTCCAGGCCTCCGGCAAAGCGCTTCCCGCGATGATCCTTTCCCTCAGCCGCCAGGGCATCGTGTTCATCATCGTGCTGCTGATCGCCGTGAAACTCGCGGGCTATAACGGCATCCTGGCCAGCCAGTTCATCGCGGACATCCTCAGCGCCGCCCTGGCGTTGGGGCTCTATGCCGCGCTGTATCGGACAAACACCGGACAGGCAGAATAGTCCTCAGACAAGGTCCTCCTTTCCCACAATTCCTTCAGCCGAAGATCATACATGGCGAAGCCTTTTCTCATATATGCTTTCGGAACGAACGGTCAAAATGAATGTCTGAACGGTCAATCAGCCGGGCTGGGCTTCTTCCGTGTCCCGGGTCAGGTTTTTGACCCATTTATACTTCCGGAAGCGGGCCATCACCCAGGGAATCTTGCCCACCTCATCCAGGCAGGTACAGGCATACACCAGCAGCACCGGCCAGTGGAACACAAAGGCGCCCAGCAGCGCCAGGGGAATCGCGACACCCCACATGCACACCGCCAGGGAATACATATCGAACAGGGTATCTCCGCCTCCGTCCAGCACGCCGTTGATCGTCACCGTGTTGACGCTGCGGCCGATCATATAGACGCCCATGATGATCATCATGCCGGTCAGATAGCTCTGGGCTTCGTCTGTCAGAATGACCATCCGCGTCACCAACGGCGTCAGGGCAAAGACCACCAGCATGGAGACAAACCCTATGACAAATGAAATATTCTTCAGCCGGATACCGTACGCCTTGCCCTTTTCCAGGTTGCCGGCCCCCAGCTCGTTGCCGACCATGATGCCTGCCGCGCTGCCAACACCGTTGCAAACACAGCAGATCAGATCCCGGACCACCGCCGCCACAGAATTCGCCGCAGCCGCGTCCGTTCCCATGTGTCCCATGATTGCGGTATAGGACGTAAACCCGACGCCCCAGAAAAGACCGCCGCCCAGCAGGGGCAGACACTGCTTCCGGAAATCCCGGGTCAGTTCCTTATGCCGTTCGAAGAAGCGGCTCCAGGCCGGCCGGATATATTTCTCACCGGCCGACAGAATCAGGCACAGTGCCAGCTCGACAACGCGGGCCAGCGTCGTCGCCAGTGCGGCGCCGCGGGCTTCCATTTTCGGTGCTCCCAGCAGTCCGAAGATAAACACCGCGTTCAGCAGGATGTTCAGCACCACCGCACTGCTGGAAATCCAGGCGCAGGGTCCGACATGATCCGTCACTTTCATCGTCGTCAGATAGCACTGGGAAATCCCGGTCATCAAATAGGAAAATCCGGCAATCCGCAGGTATCCGCTGCCGATGGCAATGATCGGATCATCGTGGGAAAACAGGCGCATCAGCGTTTCGGGCACAATTTCGCAGGCTGCGAAAAACAGCAGCGAGATCAACCCGCTCCAGCGAAGCATCAGATTGAAAATCTTCTGCAGCGTGATCTTGTCACCCTTGCCCCAGTATTGGGCTCCCAGGATGGCCCCGGCCGCCGTCGCGGC
This sequence comes from uncultured Eubacteriales bacterium, assembly GCA_902764875.1. Taxonomy (GTDB): domain Bacteria; phylum Bacillota; class Clostridia; order Christensenellales; family Aristaeellaceae; genus Aristaeella. The sequence continues at coordinate 50,748 of CACWXP010000021.1, read as the reverse complement.
CATGATGAACATGTTCTGCACAAACTGGATCTGCGTCGCCAGCGACACCGCCGTCATCTGATCCTGTGCCACCCGGCCCAGCATCAGCGCATCCCCGGCCGCCACCGAAGCCAGCATCAGGCTCTGGAACGCGATCGGCAGCGTCAGTTTCTTCAGTTTGGCGTTAAACTCTTTCTTATCGATTTCCATCCGTTTTTGATCCCTTTCCGTTTCCGTTCTTATCAGCCGGTTTCCTGCTGTATTTGGCCTTCATAGCCGCCTGATGAGCCTTCCGACAGTTCGGACAGTAATTCGGATAATGCGCGATGGTATTCGGGAATGTAAAGAACTTTCCGCATTCCTTACATTTCCGCTTGACTTTCCTCGGTGCGCCGGCCCGCTGCTTTTCCTCTTTCTCCCGGGTGAACTGCTTTTTACAATCCTTGCAGTAATTGGGTATAAACTCCCAGGACGGGTCATAGGAGAACATCTTTCCGCATTTTTTGCAGGCTTTCCGCGGACGGGCAGCCGGTTTTTCCTCCGCCGCCTTCGGTGCTTCCGGCAAAGCCGGTTTTCGGAACAGATTCTTCACTTTCTCAAGCAGACGCATACGATTCCTCCGGCAATAGTTTCACATTAAGGACAATGTACTACTGCCGCAGAAAAAAAGCAAGACAGAATCCGCTCCGTCTGCTATAATCATGAAAAATGAAATCGAAGGAGGAGAAAGACATGGCAAAAGTACTGCTTCTGAACGGCAGCCCCCGGCCGAACGGCTGCACCGCGACAGCGCTGAAGGAAATGATCCCTGTTTTTGAAGCCGAAGGGATTGAAACCGAAATCATTCATGTTGGAAACAAGGATATCCGCGGCTGTATTTCCTGCGGTTCCTGTGCAAAAACCGGAAAATGCATCTTCAATGATCTGGTCAATGAAGTCGCGCCGAAGTTCGAGGCCGCCGACGGTCTGGTGGTCGGGAGTCCCGTGTATTACGCCAGCCCGAACGGAACCATTCTTTCCTTTATGGACCGTCTTTTCTATTCCACCCACTTCTCCAAGCATATGAAGGTCGGTGCGGCGGTTGTCAGCGCCAGAAGAGGCGGCAATACGGCTTCCTTCGACGTGCTGAACAAATATTTCACCATCTCCGGCATGCCGGTTGCTTCCAGCACCTACTGGAATCAGGTTCACGGATTCACCCCCGAAGATGTGGCCAAGGATCTGGAAGGTCTGCAGACCATGCGCAATCTGGCCCGGAACATGTCCTTCCTGATCCGTGCCATCGCGGACGCAAAAGAAAAATACGGCCTGCCCGAGGCAGAGCACGGTTCATTCACCAGCTTCCCGGACGGGAAATAAAATGAAGGAGCTTCATTATGGAACTGTATACAGGCCGTCCGGAAAACCCGGAAGGCCGTCTTCCGCGGGAAATCCGTACATATGATTTTCTGGACAATCTCGGTATCCGGTATCAGCGGACGGATCATGAACGGGCAGACAACATGGAAGCCTGCAACGAAATCGATGCCGTGCTGGGCGTTATCATCTGCAAAAACCTGTTTCTCTGCAACCGGCAGAAAACCGCCTTTTATCTTCTGATGATGTCCGGTGACAAAAAGTTCAAAACCAAAGAGCTTTCCGCTCAGATCCAGTCCGCCCGCCTGTCCTTTGCGGGTCCGGAAGATATGCTGAAACATCTGGACATTGAGCCGGGAGCCGTAAGCATCATGGGCCTGATGAACGACCGTGATCACGCGGTTCAGCTGCTGGTGGACGAGGATGTGCTCAAAGATGAATATATCGGTTGCCATCCCTGTGTCTGCACGTCCAGCCTGAAAATCCTCACGCAGGATATTCTCCGGATCTATCTGCCGGCCACCGGTCATACCCTCCGGACGGTTCAGCTGAAAGGCGAGGACTGATCCCTTTACAGAAAGATTTCCATATACCGCCGGTAGGTTTTAAAATCCGCCGCTTCATAGAACGCAAGGGCTCCGCGGTTGAACTCCCACATGTTCAGTTCCAGCCGCCGGAAGCCTTTTTCTTTGGCGTGTTCCCGGATAAAACGGATCATCGCACCGGCAACACCCCGGCGGCGGAAGGTTTCATCCACGCAGAATTCATCGATATCCAGGAAATTCCGCTCATACATAAAGGGATTCTCCGGCCGGATGATATGATTCAGCACGGCAAACCCGCAGATAGTTCCGTCCGCTTCCGCCACGACAATGGCCTTGTTCGGGTCGTCCCAGACTGTATAAATGAAATCCCGAAGTTCGTCGTCAAAGCCCGGTTTGAACACCTCCGGCTTCCCGGCCACGTGCAGATCATTCACCTGCCTGCGCAGTTCGTTGACCCAGTTCAGGTCTTCCTTCCGGGCAAACCGCACTGTCACCTGCGCTTTTTCTGTTTCAGGCTTCGGCGTTCTGTCGCTTTTCAGCATGGCATACCAGACGTCATCACAGATACCCTGATTGTTCTTTCCCGCGCCGCGCAGGACACCCTCCTTCTTCATGCCGGCTTTTACCATTACCCGGCCTGATTTCGGATTCCTTGCGTCATGGCTTGCCGCGATCCGGTGGACCCCGACCGTATCAAACAGATAATCCATCACCGCCCGCAGCGCTTCAGGCATGATGCCCCTGCCCCAGAATGCCTGCCCCAGACAGTAGCCAATCTCGGCCGATTCCTTTTCTTCGTCCAGTTTTACAACCGCAATGCTTCCGATCACGCCACCGGTTTCTTTCCACTCGATAGCCCAGTTAAAGTAATCTCCGTTCTCATACCGGGGCATCCAGTCGCTCAGCACCCACCGCGTAGCTTCTATGCTGCTGTGGGTCGGCCAGGTCAGAAACCGGGTAACCTCCGGATCGGAAGTCCAGTTGCCGAACATGTCTTCCGCGTCCTCCATCCTGAACGGACGCAGGATCAGCCGATGCGTCTCTATCCGCTGTGTTCCGGCTTTATTCATGGTGTTCTCCTCTTCATCTCCGGATGCTCCCGGTAATAATCTTCCTTGTCCTGATACATGCGGGCGTCGGCTTCTGCCAGGGCTTCCCGCAGATCCATGCCCGGCCGCACAAGGCTGTATCCCGCAGCGAACCGGACGTTGTCAAACATTTCGGCTTTTTTCTTCATTTCGGCAATCTTCCGCCGCATTTCTTCTTCGTCCGTGTCCAGCAGCAGCACACAGCAGAATTCGGCGCCGCTGATCCCTCCGGCCGTCAGTTTTCTGACCAAAAATTGTTCGTCTTGCGCAGAATTATACATTGTCCCTGTCCTTTTTTGCAACCGATTCATGCGTCAATCTTTCAGTTCAAGCAATTCTTTTGCCAGCTCTATACGATTTTCCATTCCAGGCGGAATATCTCGTTTTTCCCGCCACACATAAACAAGACCGTCAAACAGAATGGCTGAACCTGATCTCAGCCCGGTTCCCGAATCCTCTGTGCCATATGCTTCATAGCCGCCAAGGCCCGCAACGGGCACACCGACAATTTTTCTGATTCGGGCCATCTGTTTCTGCCTCTTTAAATCCCAGACACTGACACTTTTGAATCCGGGAATCAACGCATATCCCTCGGCAGTAAACATCGGAGCATTTGCACTGCCGGAACCCAACGCCCCTTCTTCTTCAAAAGATCGGATTTCTTCTCCTGTATTCAGATCATATATTTCCCAATCGCAGGTAAGCCAATTGACCCCTTTTCCGCATTCCACCGTTGTCACAAAGTGATCTTCAACCGGGACATCTCCCCACTCCGCGTCCTGAATCGTATATAATTCCCGGAAGGGATTCCGGTTGAAGACGGTAAGTCCTTTCCCGCTTCCGATGAGTGTTGTGGTTCCGCCTGCATCGATCATATCTTGAACGGATTCCAGGGTGTACAGATACCGAAAAGGGTTACGCTGCCAGATTTCGGCACCTTCTTCCGTCAGCGCGATCAGTACATCGCATTCTTCATAATCCAGAATATGAGTATAACCCTTTTCGCCCTTTTCTGACAGGGATTCTCCGGATCCGTTTTCATCAAAGAAGGGGATAAAATGTCCCGTCAGAAGATTGATCCGTTTTGCTTCCCCGTTATGTATGTCAATCATCGTTCCGTCTTCAAGAATCACACAGTTGTCCGTAACTCCAACTCCTCCGTGCCGAACCGGCGCGTCGCACAGCTGGACATAGTAGTGCGTCCCAGTTTCATCCCGCAGGAAATAATCTCTTTCCGGATTTTGTGGAAAATGAATGATGGTAAACGCCAAATCCTTGCCGCTCGAGGTTGCAACCTGATAGCCGTATTCCTTTGATTCATTCCTTATTTTATACTGAATCCGCAGATCTTCGGTTTCCGTTTCCGGCGGCGGCGGGAGCCATATCTCATCCTCATATACCTTATGGGTCTTCTCTTGAAGAGCAATTCCGCGGGAGACCAGATAATCCGCCCGGGATGCTACGGGCACATATCCTCCAGAGCAAAGGTTCTCCAGCGTATTCCCAAAGGTTTCCCGGATTCCGGGCACATCCTGCATATCCGGTAAAACTTGCAGCAAAAGCTGCAGGGCTTTTTCGTTCTGACCCTGTTGCATGCAGGTGCGCGCTTCCAGTTCCACTGTCTGCACATACGATTCATACGCCGCGTCCTTCTGGCGTGCCGCTTCATCCCGGGCTGCCGACGCGATATCATGCTGCTCGGACAGCTCTGTGTTCTTTTTTGCGATGATCTGTATCCGGTTCACCGCGTACCCAAGGAACACAAGAGCACCCGCCAGCAGTGCAGCGCCTGCTGCAATTATCTTCCTGTTCCGTGCCTTGCGTTTCCGGTCCATCAGGTCATCAAACCCAACGCCCAGAATCGGAGCAAACAGGCGAAGCTGTTCCGTTCTGAGTCTTTTTCGCTGTTCCCGTCCGACTGTTCCGGCTACGTTTGCGGCCAGCGGTTCATGTTCGACAATGGTGCCGTCCGTTTTTTTCTCATAGATCAGGCTTTCCGGGAAACTGGTATCCGGCGTTCCCTCCGCCAGAAGCGTCAGGATTCGTCCAAATTTACCCGCGTCAATAAAGCGGTTGATTTCCCGGTTGACTTTCTCATCTTCCGGTGTTTCCGGCGTGCAGATTACAATCAGCCACTCTTCCTTTGCGTCCTGAATCCTTCGAATACCCGTTCTCTTCACAAGCCTGTGTGGGATGCGGAAGCGCTCTATGTTTTGCTTAATCTCACCGGCAAGATTCGCAGCCTCAGGATTGCTTTCCGGATAGATTACATGAATTCTGTTGCTTTCATTCATCATTTTCGCCCTCCAGCCATTTCAGAGCTTTCTCTTTCAGCTGTACATCTTCCGATAAACGGATAATTGTAGGGGCTATATCTCTTCCATAAACACATACAAAACTGCCATCCGGCGACAGATATCCGGACACGCTGGTGGACCGGATCGCCTTAAAAAGCGGCTCCCCATCCGTCAGCCGTGTAATGGCAAACCCTGTTCCGGACGTTTTTTTGTATTCCTCATCATCCAGTACAAGGTACTCGTCTTTGGCCGTACTCAGGCGCCTTCCCGCTTCGCTGTCCGGATCTTCCGCCTTTCCGACGGTACCGTCCGGATTCAGCCGGCAGATCCGACTGATTCTGAATAGATTTTCCTCCTGCCATCCGGCAGCAGATCCGCCGGTATAAGGGAACCATGTACTCAGCAGGTCATGTTCCAGCCGATACTCTCGTATGATCCCCGTTTCCATATCCACACCCCAGATGATTTCGTTTTCCGGAACGTCATGATGATATGCCCGAATCAAAATCACCCGGTTTTCCGGTGAAACATCCAGGTTGCTCCAATAGGTCTCCGCTTCAAAACACAGCAGCGTATTCTCCTCCAGCACATTGCCGGTTTTTGCATCAAACCGTTTCCAGACATAGGATTCCTCCCAGGTTTTCCTGTCTGTAATATGTTCCACAAATTCCACAATCCCGCCATCCGGAGAAAAGGAAACATCTCCCTTCCCATCTTTGTTCCAAAGTGTTTCCCCGCCGGATGGATCAAATACATAGAATCCGCCGTTGTACTGTTTCTTTGCAAGCATGAGGCCCCCTGCACTTTCCTCCGGTGTTTCCAGATCAGAACCGTGGGAAACTTCAAGCTCCCGCAGCGTCTCCCCCGTTTCAGCATCAATGCTGACATAACCGTCCATGGCATCGTTACCGCGCCAAACCGTTTTCCCATCCCGGGAAAGAAACGCGCTGCAGTATATACTTGGCTGCGTGGACCAAACGTTCTCATTTTTCCAGATCAGTTCCCCGTTTTTCGCGTCCCATTTATAAATGCTCCCGCGCCCGGCTTCTGTATAAACATAACGGCTGTCCGGGCTGATCAGGATTGTCCTGCATCCTTCCTGCAGCCCCGGTTCGTATAATGTTATCGCGTCAGAAACCTTCTCATCACGAATCACACCGACCGTGTATATCTCCACTCTTTGGTCATACAACACCATCACGGTATTCCCGGTATGGGAAAATACCCAACCATCATATCCACCCCAGTATACGCCAAGCGGTTCATCTTCCGTCCCCACTTCCGTCACCAGCGATCCGTCTGTGACGTCATAAATCCTGAATCCGTCATCACAGCAGCAGAGCAGTTGTTTCCGCCGATGACAGTACCAGATCTGTTTCATAGACGCCGGGGACTCCAGTTTGTAAACCACTTCCAAAGTCACCGGATCCAGTTGCATACCCCGCCCGTCTGCAGTCACGGCAAAAAGACCTTCCGAATTGTAGGCGTAATGAACAAAGCTCCAAGATCCTTCCGCCTGCGTACGGCATTCACCGGAATAAATGTCAAAAACCCTCAATATCCCTCCCCCGTCCACAACAGCCAAACGGGAAGACAACATATCAGCCGAAAGAACAGGCCCTTTTACCCGAATCTCCGCCAATGCTTCAGACGGGTTTCTTTTATATGAAGTTTGACCGACACCGTAAATTCTGAACAGTGCCGTATGCATCTCCTGCTCTCCCTCGGGTTCTTCCAGCCAGGCCAGAAGATAATTGCCGCTCGCGGTCTGCCAGAGATGATCCGCATAAAAAGGTTCACCCTTCAGGGTGAAATCCCGCTGCGTATGCCCGCCGATATCTTCATGCATTTGTCGGTCGGAACCGTAGAGAATCATATTTTGATAATCATTCACGATCGAATGACCAATCCTGTATCCGTTTTCCTTTGCCATCCGCTGTGCAACGTTTTCCTCTTCGGATATTTCTCCCGTCGCAAATGAAACCATATGAGCGATTTCCGGATTCTCCCGGTCATAAAGCCGTACGCCATCCTCCAGGTGCTCCATCACACCGCCGATCAGGAAATCGCAATTCGTTTTGTATGTCAGCGTGTATCCTTCTTTTGGCTTCGCGGGGATATTCAGCACCTGGCGCAGCACATTCACCGCCCGGGCGGCATCCGTTTCCTCGTCGTCCTCTCCGGGCATTGCTTCAAGAGCGAGCTTTGCCGCTTCTCTCTCGTTTCCGTCCAGCAGTGCCTTCTCCGCCTCACCGGAATAATATGCAGACCGCTTTTTCAGCGCATCGTTTCGCTGTACAATCGCTTCTGTTTTTTCACGTTCCGCAAGACGGGTAGCTTCAGCTATTTCCGTGTTTTTCCCCTCAATCACATCCGCTGTATGCACAGCATAAAACGCAAAACCAACAGCCGCAGCAGCCAAAGCCGCCAAAGCGCCTGCCCACGCAGCAATCCGACGATTCCGCTGCGCAGCCGCAATTTCATATTCTGAACTCCCCGACATCCGGCTCAGAAGTAACGGGATCAGTTTTTTCATCTCTCCCGCCAATGCCTGATCCTTTACCTTCCGCAGATCAGCGGCAATCGGAACATCCCGGATCGCTTCGGGAATCGCTGTTTCCGGATTACCCACGGTCAGGACAGGAAGGATTCTGTCTTTTCTGCCCAATGCAATGAATTCATCGATTTCCCGCAGGCACCAGCGGGATTTGGCATACTCCTCCGAACATAGCGTGATCAGCCAGCCGCTTCCGGCAAGTGCGTCTTCAATGTCTTTCCCAAGGTCCGAACTGGTCGGCAGTTCGTCTGTATCCCGGAAAACTTTTCGGTTTTTTGAAATCCGGGTGCCGCGGGGTATCGCATATGATTCAAGTCCCCGACGCAATAAGCCGGAGATTTTCTGATCCCGTGCCTGATGCTTATAGCTGATAAATGCCAGGTATTTATCCATACCGGGCTTTGTTTTTGAGCCGGGCATTGTATCCAGCGCCTCCTCCGCTTTTCCTGTTCTTCGCCATTCATTTCGTTCTGAATAATGGTATATTAAACATTGTATTTCCAAAGCGCGGTAATTGTCAAAGAAATAATCAACAGGTCAGATTTCCTTCCCGTTTCCTGTTCCCCGGACATGATCACCGCCTTCACCCGACAACGTTTTGTTCGCTTTTCATTCCGGAGAAAATCCGGTATAATGTGAAGGAATACATCCTCAGGAGGTGCGCTGCAAATGAGTGAAACCCTGCTTCCTCCGGAAGAGCCATCCCTGGCCGGACAGCCGCTGGCTGCCCGCATGCGGCCTGCTTCCCTGGATGAAATTGTCGGCCAGCAGCATCTGCTGGGTCCCGGAAAGGTGCTGCGACGCCTGATCTCCTCCGATGTTATTTCTTCCATGATTTTCTGGGGTCCGCCCGGCGTCGGGAAAACCACACTGGCCCGGGTGATTGCCCTGCAGACCCGGGCGACCTTCATTGATTTTTCCGCTGTGACCAGCGGGATCAAGGAAATCCGCCAGGTGATGCTGAAAGCTGAGGAAAACCGGACTTACGGCGTGCGCACTATCGTGTTTGTGGATGAAATTCACCGTTTCAACAAGGCCCAGCAGGACGCCTTCCTTCCCTTTGTGGAAAAGGGCAGTATCGTGCTGATCGGTGCGACGACGGAGAACCCCTCCTTTGAGGTCAACAGCGCGCTTCTTTCCCGCTGCAAGGTCTTTGTGCTCCAGGCGCTGACAAAAGAAGATATCCTGACTTTGCTCCGCCGGGCGCTGACGGATGAACGCGGCTTTGGACGGGATCACGTGGAAATCAGCGACACGGCGCTTGAATCCATTGCCGATTTCTGCAACGGGGATGCCCGCAGCGCTTTGAGTACGCTGGAGATGGTGGTGCTCAACGGCGACGCCGGCGAAGGCAGCATCACCGTATCTGACGAAATCGTAGCCCAGTGCCTCAGCCGAAAAAACCTGATGTATGACAAGGACGGAGAGGAACACTACAACATCATTTCCGCCCTGCATAAATCCATGCGCAATTCCGATCCGGACGCCGCGGTGTACTGGATGATGCGGATGCTGGAAGGCGGGGAGGATCCCCTGTACATTGCCCGGAGGGTTCTGCGCTTTGCTGCCGAGGACGTGGGGCTTGCGGATCCCCGGGCCATGGAGGTCGCGGTGGCCGCCTATCAGGCCTGCCACTTTATCGGCGTTCCGGAATGCAACGTGCATCTGGCCGAAGCGGTCGTTTATATGTCCCTGGCTTCCAAATCCAACGCCATGGAAATGGCCGTCATGGAAGCCCGTGAAGCGATTGAAAAAGAACCGGATGCGCCGGTTCCGCTGGTTATCCGCAACGCGCCGACCCGCCTGATGAAAGAACTGAACTATGGCCGCGGATACCAGTACGCCCATGATTATGAAGAGAAAATTACCGCCATGCAGTGTCTGCCGGACGTGCTGAAAGACCGGCATTTCTACCACCCCACCACCCAGGGGCAGGAAGCCCGCTACAAGGAGCGGCTGGAACAGATCCTGGCCTGGAAGAAAGAACACCGGAAATAAGGACGATCATGATGAAAAAAATCCTCTGCCTGCTGCTGGCCTGCATGCTGCTGGTGCCGGCGGCTTCCCTCGCAAAAGGTGAAAAAGTCTCGGAAGTGCGCGTCCTGCTGCGGCGCCTGTACCTGACGGACCGCGCGGATCTGACGCTGTCCGGACGATACCTGGTTCGCTCCGAAAAAGACGCTGAACTCCTGTTGACAGACGGGGCAAAAGTCACCGTCCTCCTGCAGGATCAACGGCTGATTCTGTTTTCCGGCAGCGTTTCCGCCGACATGGGCAAAAAACTGACCCTGCTGCGGCAGGATTCCGGAAATACGGCCCCCGGCATTCGTTTTAACCTGCAGGCCGGATTCTATCCCGGAGATCTCTCCCTATCCATAGAAAAAGATACGGATTCCGGAACTCTGAAAATCGTTCCCGTTCTCACCCTGCCGGTGGAAACTTATCTGCAGGGTGTGGTTCCCTATGAAATGGGCGACGGTTTTCCGGAGGAAGCTTTAAAGGCCCAGGCCGTCTGTGCCCGGACCTATGCTCTGAGCCATCTGAATCCGGACGCGGCCTGGGACGTGGTGGACACCACCAACGACCAGGTATTTCGCGGGATCCCCGAAAACAGTCCGAAATCCCTGCAGGCCGTTGCGGATACGGCCGGCCTGGTGCTGACATGTGACGGGAAGCTGATCACTGCCTGGTACGGCGCCTCCAACGGCGGACAGACAGAACTGCCCTCCAACATCTGGAAGGGCGATGTTCCCCGCTGCTACGCCATGACCGATGACCCGTGGGACGCGGAAAACCCGGAATCCACCATACGTACCTCAATATTGAATCGGGACGGGACCGACCTCTCGCCTGCCTTCGTGAAGTTGCTGCGGCAGGCGGCGCTGAATAATCCTGCGCTGAAGGAATCCGTTCCGGAAGAAATGGATTTCTACATTCAGAAGCTGGTTTCTCTGGAACTGATGACGCCCCGATACGCCGCCCCCAGCCGGCTGATGACGCAGCTGCAGGTTGCCTTTGAAATAAAACCTGTTTCGAAAAACAACGCCCCGGAAGGTGAACCGGCTTCCGAAGGCAATGGCGCAACCGGTGAGGCCGAAGACGATCTCGACATCACCGAGCTTCTTTCCGCTGTTCCCATGACGGTGACACTGGATCTTTTCCCGGAAACCGTGATCGCCCTGGGCCTGAGCGTTTCCGGCGCAAACAATGAAATCATTACCCTGAAGGAAGATGAAACCTCCTTCACCCTGATCGCCGGCCGCTACGGCCACGGTGTCGGTCTCAGCCAGCGCGGCGCCCAGCAGATGGCCCGGGAGGGAGAAAAAACCTTCAAAGAAATCCTTTCCTTCTATTTCCCCGGCGCAAAGCTGAAGGAATACGCCGGAGAAACAGCTCCGCTGCCGACGCCGCCGCCGATGCTGGCCCGGGATCCCGGCCCGGCCCCGACCGCGACGCCCAGGCCCACCCTGATGCCCGTCACGGAAGAACCGCCAGAAGGCGCACTCCGGGCAAAGGTGGAAAACATTGCCGATGACAGCACGCTGAACCTCCGGGCGCAGCCTTCTGCCGGAGCGGAAATCCTGATGCGCCTGTATCGTCATCAGGAGCTGGCGGTATTGGAGAAGAGCGACGTTCCCGGCTGGGTGCATGTAAAAACCGACGTCATTGAGGGCTATGTGATGGAATCCTTCCTGGTATACGAGGAAGCGCCGTCCCCTGAAACCTGACCGGGCTTACTCCGGAGACGCATCATTTTCTTCATCCTTTCTCTGTGTTGTCTTCATCTGAAACGGTTTGTCCGATACTTTTGCGTCATTACAGCATGATTCCGTTCGTCGGGAACGGGACTGTTTCATGGCTCCCTCCTCAATACGGCAGGAAAAAAATATCAATTTACCTATTGACATAGTAGGTATTTAGTGTTATCCTGTGTTCAGTTCAAACGAAAGGAGCGCTGCGGATCATGAAGTACTGTTGGTACTGGTTGAAGAACATCCCGGATGTTTCCGTGCGCGCCGCCGATCGATGTTGACGGACACAAAGCATTTGGAACCATTCCGGGAGAGGGCAGAATCTCCCGGTTTTCTTTTACCCCGAAGAAATGAAATAAGAAATAAAAAGAAAGAAGGATAAAACAATGTCTAAAATTTACAAGGGAACCCTGGGTCTCATCGGAAATACGCCCCTGGTTGAAGTTGCGAATATTGAAAAGGAACTGGGCCTGGAAGCCACGGTTCTTGTAAAGCTCGAATACTTCAATCCCGCCGGCAGTGTGAAAGACCGGATTGCGAAAGCCATGATTGAGGACGCTGAAGCAAAAGGTCTCCTGAAAGAAGGTTCCGTTATCATCGAGCCCACCAGCGGCAACACCGGCATCGGTCTGGCCGCCATCGCCGCCGCCAAGGGATACCGCATTATTCTGACCATGCCGGAAACCATGAGCGTGGAACGCCGGAATATTCTGAAGGCCTACGGCGCCGAGCTGGTGCTGACCGAGGGCGCCAAGGGTATGAAAGGCGCCATTGCCAAAGCGGACGAGCTGGCAAAGGAAATCCCGAACAGCTTCATCCCCGGGCAGTTTGTAAACCCCGCGAACCCCGCCGTGCATAAAGCCACCACCGGCCCCGAAATCTGGAACGACACCGACGGCAAGGTCGACATCTTCATCGCGGGCATCGGCACCGGCGGCACCGTCACCGGCACCGGCGAATTCCTGAAGGAAAAGAATCCCGCAATCAAAGTCGTCGCGCTGGAGCCGAAGGATTCCCCCGTTCTTTCCGAAGGTCACGCGGGCGCCCACAAGATCCAGGGCATCGGCGCCGGCTTCGTGCCGGACGTGCTGAACACCGGGGTATATGACGAAGTCTTCGCCGCCGCTGCCGAGGACGCCTTCGCCGCCGCAAAGCTGCTGGCGAGAAAAGAAGGCATTTCCGTCGGTATCTCCTCCGGCGCTGCCCTCCACGGCGCTATTGAGCTGGCAAAACGCCCTGAAAACAAGGGCAAAGTCATCGTAGCCCTCCTGCCCGACAGCGGCGACCGGTATTACTCCACGCCCCTGTTCACCGAGTAAATGAATGCGGATATCCTTTTCCGCCTTGAAAAATACCTCCTTACCTCCAAAGAGCAGAAGCGGTTCTCCCTCATACCCGGGAGAGCCGCTTCTGTTTGTCTTTTTTCTCCTTGAAATCAGCCGCCCGATCAGGGATAATAGGCATACAGACCAACCGAAGGAGAAGGATTCGTATGGATTACATTCATGAACTTCGAAAGGAAATCGGCCCGCGGAAGATCATTCTGAACTGTGCCGGCGCGGTGATCGTTCGGGAAGGGAAAATTCTTTTCCAGCGCAGAACCGACAACGGCAAATGGGGCCTGATCGGCGGCCTGGTGGAAATGAACGAAACCTATGAACAAGCGGCGCTGCGCGAAATCCGGGAAGAAACCGGCCTGGAGGTAAAGCTGGACAGTTTTCTCGGAATCTTTCACAACCACAACATGGTCTGGAGCAACGGGGACGCCGCCCATGTGATTTCCGCTATGTTTACCGCGTCGATTATCCGCGGGGAACCGCGAATCGACGAAGAATCCTATGAGCTGCGCTTCTTCGGAAAGGACGAACTTCCGGAAATTTTCGCGGAGGATCACCGGGCAGCCCTGGATGTGTTCTTTGAAGGCATCAGGTATCCGCTGCTGCGGGAAAACAGGTTCCGGTAAAGCCTCAGAACAGCCCCGTAATCTTTCCGGTCACGTCGTCCACGTCAATGCGCTCCGCTGCCGGCGCCTTCGGCAGCCCGGGCATCGTCATGATCTCCCCGGTCAGCGCCACCAGGAATCCGGCCCCCGCCGAAACCTTCAGATTCCGCACGGTGACGATAAAGCCTTCCGGCGCGCCCAAAAGCAGCGGATCGTCCGAGAAGGAGTATTGCGTCTTGGCCACGCATACGGGCATTTTGTCAAAGCCCAGCGCGGTCAGCCGTTCCGCCTGCTTCTTTGCCGCCTGGGTCAGCACCACGCCCGCTCCGCCGTAGATTTTCTTCGTCACGGCTTCCAGCTTCTCCTCGATGCTCATCTCCAGGTCATAGCTGAAGGTAAAGTTGCCCTTCTCCTCTTCGCACAGCCGAACCACTTCCCGGGCCAGGTCCTCGCCGCCCTTGCCGCCCTCGGCCCAAACGGTACTCAGCACGGTATTCACGCCCAGCTCGCGGCACTTGCGGATAATGAAATCAATCTCCGCGTCTGTATCCGTCGGGAACCGGTTGATCGCCACCACACAGGGCAGCTGATACACTTCCTTAATGTTATGCACGTGGCGCAGCAGGTTCGGAATGCCCTTCTCCAGCGCCTCCAGGTTTTCTTCCGACAGCTGTTTCTTGTCCAGTCCGCCGTGCATCTTCAAAGCCCTCACGGTCCCGACCACCACCACCGCGTCCGGAGTCAGCCCGGCCATGCGGCACTTGATGTCCAGGAACTTCTCCGCCCCCAGATCCGCGCCGAAGCCGGCTTCCGTTACGGTATAGTCGCCCATCCGCATCGCCATCCGGGTTGCCATCACGCTGTTGCAGCCGTGGGCGATATTCGCAAACGGTCCGCCGTGTACGAAGGCGGGCGTCCCTTCCAGCGTCTGCACCAGGTTCGGCTTCAGCGCGTCCCGCAGCAGCGCCGCCATGGCACCGGTGGCCTTCAGGTCCCCTGCGGTCACGGGTTTGTCGTCATAGGTATAGGCCACGATGATCCGGCTCAGCCGTTCCTTCAGGTCTTTGATTGAGGAAGCCAGGCAGAACACAGCCATAATCTCGCTGGCCACGGTGATGTCGAATCCGTCCTCCCGCGGCACGCCGTTGGTCCTGCCGCCCAGACCGTCCACCACAAACCGCAGCTGCCGGTCGTTCATATCCACGCAGCGCTTCCACGTGATCTTCTTCACGTCGATTCCCAGGGCGTTCCCCTGCTGAATGTGGTTGTCCAGCATGGCCGCCAGCAGGTTGTTGGCCGCGCCGATGGCGTGGAAATCGCCGTTGAAGTGCAGGTTGATGTCCTCCATCGGCACCACCTGGGCGTATCCGCCGCCGGCCGCGCCGCCCTTTACGCCGAACACCGGGCCCAGGCTCGGCTCCCGCAGCGCCACGGTCACGTCCTTGCCGATCCGGCTCAGGCCGTCTGCCAGGCCGATAGTGGTCGTGGTCTTGCCCTCGCCGGCGGGCGTAGGCGTAATGGCCGTCACCAGCACCAGCTTGCCGGGCTTCCGGTCGGTTTCGTCAATCAGCGCGGGATCGATTTTGGCCTTGTACCGTCCGTACTGTTCCACATACTTCTCGTCCACATGGGCCCTTTTCGCAATCTCCATGATCGGCTTCATTTCGCACTGCTGGGCAATCTCAATATCCGATAACCATGCCATTTTCCTTTACCTCCTGCTTTCGCTTCCCGCTCGTTGTTCATCGTCCTGAATCACTTGAAATACTTCACTGCAGATTCAAACATCCCGATCTCGTAATTCCCCGGTACATTCTTATAAAGTCCCTTTGTCCACCGTTCGCTGTGTCCCATCTTGCCAAACACCCGGCCGTCCGGGCTGGTGATGCCCTCAATGGCCATCCGGCTGCCATTGGGATTGAACCGGATATCCATCGTCGCCTGTCCGTTCAGATCCACATACTGGGTGGCGATCTGGCCGTTCCCCGCCAGCCGCTTCAGGGTCGCGTCGTCCGCCAGGAACCGGCCTTCACCGTGGCTGATCGGAACCGTAAACACGTCGCCCACGTTCACCCCCCGCAACCAGGGGCTCTTGTTACTGGCAACACGGGTATGCACAATCCGGCTCTGGTGCCGGCCGATGGTGTTGAAGGTCAGCGTCGGGCAGCTCTCGTCCGTGTCGATGATCTTTCCGAAAGGCACCAGCCCCAGCTTGATCAGTGCCTGGAACCCGTTGCAGATCCCGCACATCAGGCCGTCCCGCCTGTCCAGCAGGTCCGCCACCGCTTCCTTCACCGCTTCGTTCCGGAAGAACGCCGTGATGAACTTGGCACTGCCGTCCGGTTCGTCGCCGCCGCTGAATCCGCCGGGGATGAAGATGATCTGACTCTTCCGGATCTCTTCCGCAAAGCTTTCAATGCTCCGGTTCAGGCCGTCTGCCGTCAGGTTGTTGATCACCGCAATCTTCGCTTCAGCTCCTGCATCGAGTACCGCCTTCGCGCTGTCGCATTCGCAGTTCGTGCCGGGGAACGCCGGAATCAACACCCGGGGCTTTGCGCATTTCACCGCCGGCGCCGGCCAGCTCACCGCTTCAAAGGAAACATTCTCCGCCTTTTCGTCCGGTGTGGAAATATTGCAGGCGAACACGGATTCCAGCCTGTCCTCCCAAATTTTCTGCAGTCCGGATAGTGAAACGCTTTCCCCACCCATCGAAATCTGACCGTCGTCTGTTACTTCGCCGAGCAGTTCACCTTCAGCTTCACCTGTAACTTCCACGAGGAAGTCGCCGTACCGCCACGCGGTCAGCTCCTCTACGTTCCAGCCGTCCGCAAAGCGGAAGCCCAGCCCGTTACCAAAGCTCATCTTCATGATCGCGCCGAGGATCCCGCCCATGCCGGGCGTATAGCAGCTGACGGCTTTCCCCGCCCGGACCAGCGCGGTCACCTTCCCGAAATTTGAAAGCAGGCTCGCTGTTTCCGGCAGACCGTCCGCGTCCGTCTTTGTCCGGAGCAGGACGACCTTATTCCCCGCCTTCTTCGTCTCGGGGGAAATGATGTCGCCGGTCTTCGCCATGGTCACCGCGAAGGAGACCAGCGTCGGCGGCACATCCAGTTTCTCAAAGGATCCGCTCATGGAGTCCTTGCCGCCGATGGCCGCGATCCCAAGCGCCATCTGGGCTTCAAAGGCGCCCAGCAGCGCGGCCAGGGGCTTGCCCCAGCGCTTTCCGTCCTTCCCGGGCTTTTCGAAGTATTCCTGGAAGGTCAGGTATACATCGCGGAAATCCGCGCCGCTAGCGATCAGCTTGCTCACCGATTCAACCACTGCCAGATATGCCCCGTGATAAGGACTCTTTTCCGTGATGAAGGGGTTGTATCCCCAGGCCATCAGAGAGCAGTCCTCCGTGTGCTTCTTTTCCATGCTCACCAGCTGCGCCATCGCCTGGATGGGGGTCAGCTGGTGCTTTCCGCCGAAGGGCATCAGCACGGTGCCGGCGCCGATCGTGCTGTCGAACCGTTCGCTCAGGCCCCTGCGGGAGCAGACGTTCAGGTCGGAGGCCAGCCGCTTCAGATTGTCGGTGAAGGAGCCCTCTGCCTTCTTCTGCCAGGCTTCCGGTTTCGCCGGAGCAATGGTAATATGCTTCGGCGCGCCGTTGGAATTCAGGAAATCGCGGCTGATATCCACGATCGTCTTTCCGTTCCAGTGCATGGTCAGGCGAGGTTCCGCCTTGACTTCCGCCACCGGGCAGGCCTGCAGGTTTTCTTCCCGCGCCAGGGCAAGGAATGCTTCTGCATCTTCCTTTGCCACGACTACGGCCATCCGCTCCTGGCTTTCGGAAATCGCCAGTTCGGTACCGTCCAGGCCTTCATACTTTTTCGGTACTTTGTTCAGGTCGATCTCCAGCCCGTCGGCCAGCTCGCCGATGGCAACACTCACGCCGCCCGCGCCGAAGTCGTTGCACCGCTTGATCATCCGGGTCGCTTCGCCGTTCCGGAACAGCCGCTGCAGCTTCCGTTCCTCGGGGGCGTTGCCCTTTTGCACCTCGGCGCCGCAGGTTTCCACGCTATGCGCGTTATGCGCCTTGGAAGATCCCGTCGCCCCGCCGATGCCGTCCCGGCCGGTGCTTCCGCCCAACAGGATCACAATGTCCCCGGGTTCGGGCCGCTCCCGCCGCACGTTCTCCGCCGGCGCCGCCGCCACCACTGCACCGATCTCCATGCGCTTTGCCGCATAGCCGGGGTGGTAAATCTCGTCCACGATCCCGGTGGCCAGGCCGATCTGGTTGCCATAGGAAGCATAGCCGGCCGCTGCCGTCGTCACCAGCTTGCGCTGGGGCAGCTTGCCGGGAATGGTCTCGCTCACGGGCACGGTCGGATCCGCCGCGCCGGTCACCCGCATCGCGCCGTAGACGTATGCCCGGCCGCTCAGCGGATCGCGGATCGCCCCGCCGATGCAGGTGGCCGCGCCGCCGAAGGGTTCAATCTCTGTGGGATGGTTGTGGGTCTCGTTCTTGAACAGCAGCAGCCACGGCTCTTTCTTTCCGTCGGCCTCCACTTCTATTTTCACCGTGCAGGCGTTGATCTCTTCGCTCTCGTCCAGCTTCGGCAGCTTGCCCCGGGCCTTCAGTGCCCGCACCGCGATCGTCGCCACGTCCATCAGGCACACCGGCTTCGTCCGGCCCAGTGCCTTGCGCGTATCCAGGTAATCCCTGTAAGCTTTCTCCAGCAGCGGATCCTCAAACGCCACGCCGTCGATCTCCGTCAGGAAGGTCGTATGGCGGCAGTGATCGCTCCAGTAGGTATCCAGCATCCGGATCTCCGTGATGGTGGGATCCCGCTTTTCCTGCAGGAAGTACTGCTGGCAGAATGCTATATCGTCGGCGTCCATCGCCAGCCCGTATTGTTCCACAAACTTCTCAAGCCCCGCCCGGTCCAGCTTCGTAAAACCGTCAAGCGTCGCCACTTCCATGGGCACCGCGTATTCAATCTTCAGGGTCTCCGGTTTTTCAAGAGAAGCCTCCCGCGCTTCCACCGGGTTGATCACGTACTTTTTGATCTCCGCGATCTCTTCCGCCGTCAGCTTTCCGTACAGGGCATAAAGCTTCGCGCTGCGAATCAGGGGCCGTTCCCCCCGGCTGATGAACTGGATGCACTGCGCCGCGGAATCCGCCCGCTGGTCAAACTGACCCGGCAGGTATTCCACCGCGAACACGGTCGCCCCGTCAAGCTTCGGCGCCTCCGTCGCAATGTCCAGCTGCGGCTCAGAGAAAACGGTTTTCACCGCCCGCCGGAAAAGTTCCGGATCCATGTTTTCCGCGTCATAGCGATTCAGCAGGCGGACCTTCTCCAGCCCGGTAATGCCCAGCAGGTTCCGGGCTTCGCCCAGCAGCTCCCGCGCTTCATTGTCCAGTCCCGGTTTCTTTTCCACAAAGATTCTGTAGACCATTTTTTTGCTCCTTACTTCACTGCTTTAAGCGCCCGCGCCCCGATATCTTTCCTGTAATACCGGTTCTCAAACGTCACCTGCTCTGCCATCGCATAAGCGTCCTTCACCGCCTCCGGCAAAGTTTTCGCCACTGCCGTAACGCCCAGCACCCGGCCGCCGCCGGTCACCAGTTTCCCGTCCTTCAGCACCGCACCGGCTACATAGACATTCTGCCGCAGCCTTTCCGGAATCGTAATCTCATATCCTTTGCCATAGGATCCCGGATATCCTTTCGAAGCCAGCACCACGCAGCAGGCATTCCCTTCCCGGAATTTTACTTTGCATTCCTCCAGCGTTCCATAGGTGCACGCCCGCATCACCGTCAGCAGATCACTCTCCAGCAGCGGCAGTACCACCTGTGTTTCCGGATCCCCGAACCGGCAGTTGTATTCGATTACCTTCGGTCCGTCTTTCGTGATCATCAGCCCGAAATACAGGCATCCCCGGAATTCCCGGCCCTCCGCCTTCATTGCCCGGATCGTCGGCAGGAAAATCTTCTCCATGCATTCCGCGGCCACCGTCTCCGTGTAATATGGATTCGGCGCAATCGTTCCCATGCCGCCGGTGTTCGGGCCGGTATCTCCGTCGCCCGCCCGCTTATGGTCCATACTGGAAACCATCGGAATCACCGTATTCCCGTCGGTGAAGCTCAGCACCGAAACCTCCGGGCCTTCCAGGTATTCCTCAATCACGATCCGGTTGCCGCTCTCGCCGAACTTTTTGTCTTCCATCGCTTCACGAACAGCGGCCCGGGCTTCCTCCCGCGTCATGGCCACCGTCACGCCCTTGCCCAGGGCCAGGCCGTCGGCTTTGACCACCGTTGGAATCGGCGCCGTTTCCAGATACCGAAGCGCCTCTTCCGGGGAAGTAAACACATCGTAAGCCGCTGTGGGAATGCCGTATTTCTTCATCAGATCCTTGGAAAACACCTTGCTGCCTTCAATGATAGCGGCGTTCTTCCGGGGGCCGAAGCAGGGGACACCGATGGCTTCCAGCGCGTCCACGCATCCCAGCACCAGCGGATCGTCCGGCGCTACCACGGCGTAGTCAATCCCCTTTTCCCTCGCGAAGGCCACGATGCTGTCGATATCCTTCGCGCCGATTGCAACGCAGGTTGCGTCCGCGGCGATCCCGCCGTTCCCGGGCAAAGCAAAGATCTCCGTAACCTCCGGATTTTCCTTCAGTTTTTGAATGATGGCGTGTTCCCGTCCGCCGCCGCCGACAACCAATATCTTCATCAATGAAATACCTCGTTTCGGTGAACAATCTCTAAAAATCTTCTCCCGACTCCGTAACCCTGACCCTATATGCTGACATCCTCAAATTAATGATGGAACAGCCGCATCTTCGTGAAGCTCATGACCATCCCGTATTTATCCGCGCATTCGATCACCGCGTCGTCCCGGATGGATCCGCCGGGCTCGGCAATGTACTTCACGCCGCTGCGGTATGCCCGCTCGATGTTGTCGCTGAAGGGGAAGAACGCATCGCTGCCCAGAGCCACGTTCTGCCGCGTGGCCAGGAAGGCTTTCTTCTCTTCATCGGTCAGGGGAGCAGGCTGCGCGGTGAAATACTTCTGCCAGTTGCCTTCCGCGCAAACGTCTTCTTCGTTCTGGTTGATGTAGCCATCGATCACGTTGTCCCGCTCGGGCCGGCCCAGATCTGCCCGGAAGGGCAGATTCAGCACCTTCCCGTGCTGCCGCAGGAACCAGGTATCCGCCTTCGAACCCGCCAGCCGTGTGCAGTGGATGCGGCTCTGCTGTCCGGCGCCCACGCCGATTGCCTGTCCGTCCACCGCGTAGCAAACGGAGTTCGACTGGGTATATTTCAACGTGATCAGCGCAATGATCAGGTCGCGAACCGCGCTGTCCGGCAGATCCTTG
This sequence comes from uncultured Eubacteriales bacterium, assembly GCA_902764875.1. Classification (GTDB taxonomy): domain Bacteria; phylum Bacillota; class Clostridia; order Christensenellales; family Aristaeellaceae; genus Aristaeella. The sequence goes on along the minus strand of CACWXP010000021.1, from coordinate 29,868 downwards.
TTCTTCGTCACGATGTCGCTCAGCAGTTCCCTGTTAATCTCGAAGTTGTTCCGGCCCTGCTCGAAGGTGATGCCGAACACCTGCTTGGTCTCCTGAACCTCGGGTACATAGTCGGGATCGATCTGCACGATGTTGTAGTTGCCCTTGCGCTTGCTTTTCAGAATCTCCAGGGCTTCCGGCGTATATCCGGGAGCGATCACGCCGTCGGAAACTTCCCGCTTCAGCATTTTTGCCGTCGTCACGTCGCAAACATCGCTCATCGCAACCCAGTCGCCGAAGGAGCACATCCGATCCGTGCCGCGGGCCCGGGCATACGCGCAGGCCAGAGGAGAATCGTCCAGCCCTTCGATGTCATCCACGAAACAGGCCTTCTTCAGGTCTTCGCTCAGCGGGATGCCGACCGCCGCGGAAGTGGGGCTCACGTGTTTGAAGCTGGTCACCGCCGGCAGGCCCAGAGCCGCTTTCAGTTCTTTCACCAGCTGCCAGCTGTTGAAGGCGTCCAGGAAGTTGATATATCCGGGACGGCCGGAAAGGATCGTGATCGGCAGCTCGCTGCCGTCTTTCATGTAAATCTTCGCGGGTTTCTGGTTGGGGTTGCAGCCGTACTTCAGTTCAAACTCTTTCATCTGTGGTTTCTCCTTTCAAATGTCCGTTCCCTTCATCCTAAAACCTATACCCTCCGCGCGGTCACTTGTTCTTGTTCACCAGCCGGTTTTCGACGGCGCCGGTTTTCAGGTCAATGTACCGCACATACAGGCTGATCTTGTTCTGCTCATTCAGCGCTTTCCACAACCGGTCGGTCTCTTCGTCGATGTTGTCGCACACCGCGATGCGTTCCGGCTCGCCCTGGAAGGTCGGGATCGGGTTCCCGTCGCACACATAGGTGTGCAGGAAATGTCCCAGACCGTTCAGCGGCGCATACTTCCAGGTGAAGCGGTTGCAGGCGCTGCCTTCCGCGTCAGCGCTCTTCAGGATGCTCATCTGGTAGGTGAAGTCCCCTTCGCCGAAGGTCAGCATACCGCTGATGCGGGGGGTGAAGTTCGGGCCGTCAGGCTCAAATTCACGGCTCTCCAGGGCTTTCGTGAAGCACTTGCCTTCCTTCAGCCCGTCGTAAATCGTATCCGTCTGGTTGCCGTTGGTCACGATCAGGTTGTTTTCAAACTGCCGGATCGCCGCATAGATGATCAGACTCGGATCCTGCACGCGGCTGGCATCAAAAGGTTCAGTGAACACTTCGCCGTTCTTCTCGGTGAAAATCCGGTTCCGGCTGTTGTCGCTGCGGCCCATGATGAAATATGCAGTCATGGCCTTGGCACCGTCCGGCGTCTTGCCGATGATGATGCCCCGTCCGGGATAGGTATTGTCCGCCAGCAGTTCCTCGATGGTGTTGATCCGATAGATGTCCATGCTCTTTTCCCTCCGCTTTCTTATTTCAATGATCTCTTTGCTTTCGTTCTCCGCGTTCTGCCCTCATTCAGCACCCCGCGCAAGCGCGGCGCATACCTTCTCCACGCTCGCCGGCAGAATCACCCATTCCGCCTGCTCCATCACCCGGCGCTGCAGCACTTCCGGCGTGTCTCCTTCCCGGATCTCCACCGCCTTCTGGGCGATGATCTCTCCGCCGTCGGGAATCTCGTTCACAAAGTGCACCGTCGCGCCGGTTACCTTCACGCCCCGCGCCAGCGCCGCCTCATGCACCTTCAGTCCGTAGAATCCCTCGCCGCAGAAGCTGGGAATCAGGCTGGGATGCACGTTCAGGATCCGGCGGGCATATTTCCCGGTGAAGTTCCCCGTCAGAATGCTCAGGAACCCGGCCAGCACAATCACGTCCGTCCGGTTTTCCTCAAGCGCGGCCATCAGTTTTTCCTCAAAAGCCGCCTGCCCGCCGCATGCCTTTTTGCTGATCTCCAGGGCGGGAATCCCCGCGTTCCTGGCCCGCTCCAGGGCATAAGCCCCTGCCCGGTCACTGACCACCAGCGTCACTTCCCCGTGGGGAATTTCTCCGCGGTTTCCCGCGTCCAGAATCGCCTGAAGGTTGGTTCCCCCTCCGGATACCAGCACCGCAATCCGCGCCTTCGTTCCGTTCATCATCCGTTTCATCTCCTGATCTCTGTCCGCAAATCACTGCCGCGTCACAGCGCGGCCCCGAAAAACCCGGAACCTCATACCGCGTCACACAATCTCAATCTTCCGCTCTCCGCGCACGATCTCCCCGATCAAATAGGCGTCCACGCCATTTTCCGCCAGAATCCGAAGCGCCTTCTCTGCCTCCGCCGCCGGAACCACAACGCTCATCCCCACGCCCATGTTGTAGGTGTTGAACATGTCGTGTTCGCTGATGGCGCCGCGATCGGCAATCAGCCCGAAAATCGGCGGCACTTTCACCTTGTTCTTCTCAATCCGTGCGCACAGTCCGTCCGGGATGCACCGCGGAATGTTCTCATAAAAGCCGCCGCCGGTGATGTGGCTGATGCCCCGTACTGCCACTTCCCGCAGCAAAGCCAGCACAGGCTTCACATAGATTTTCGTAGGCTCAAGCAGTGTTTCGCCCAGGCTCTTCCCCCCAAGCTCCGCCACCGGCGCGTTCAGGTCCGCGTTTTCGATGTCGAAAACCTTCCGCACCAGGCTGAAGCCGTTGGAATGAACGCCGGAGCTCGGCAGCGCAATCACGACGTCCCCGACCTGCATGGTCCGGTTATCAATCACCTTCGCCTTGTCCACAATCCCCGTGGAATATCCCGCCAGATCGTATTCGTCTTCCGGCATCATCCCGGGATGCTCTGCTGTTTCCCCGCCGATCAGGGCGCATCCGGCCTGAACGCATCCGTCGCATACACCCTTCACAATCTGCTCAATGACTTCCGGCACATTCTTTCCGCACGCGATATAGTCCAGGAAGAATAACGGCCGTGCCCCGCAGCAGATGATGTCGTTCACACACATCGCCACGCAGTCTATGCCGATCGTGTCGTGTTTGTTCATCAGGAAGGCAATTTTCAGCTTTGTGCCCACGCCGTCCGTTCCGGAAACCAGCACCGGCTCCGCCATCCCGCCAAGATCCGGCTGGAATAAGCCGCCGAAGCCGCCCACGTCCGTGTCCGCCCCGGGCGTCTTCGTCCGGGCAATGTGTTTTTTCATCAGTTCCACGCTGCGGTATCCGGCGGTAATATCCACCCCCGCCGCGGCGTATGCTTCCGATCGTGATTCGTTGTTCATGCGCTCATTCCTTTCCGTTCCAACAGTAGGTGCACAGTTCGCAGGGATCCAGCCCGATGGCCCGGATCACCCCTTCAAGGCTCTGGAACTCCAGCGACGCAAAGTTGAATTTCTCGCAGATCGCCTGCCGCAGCTTTTTGCCCCGCTCGGTGGTGCCATCCGCATATTCGTCTATGTATTGCAGTCCCTCTTCGCCTTCCAGCTCCACGATCACCCGCCGGGCGATCAATTCCATGTCGCTGTTGCTGCGGCTGAAGTTCAGGTATTTGCACGCATACATGATCGGCGGGCACGCGCTCCGCATGTGAACGGATTTAGCTCCGCTTTCATAGAGGAATTCAACCGTTTCCCGAAGCTGGGTGCCCCGCACAATGCTGTCGTCCACGAACAGCAGATTCTTGTCCTTAATCAGCGCATTCACCGGGATCTGCTTCATCTTCGCAATCTTGTCCCGGTCCGTCTGGTTGGCCGGCATGAAGCTCCGGCTCCATGTGGGCGTGTATTTGATGAATGCCCGGGCAAAGGGGATCCCGCTCCGATTGGCATATCCGATGGCATGGGGCGTCCCGCTGTCCGGAACCCCGCCCACGTAGTCGATGGGATCGGTCTTTCCCGCCGCCGCGTCGTTCTCCGCCATGATTGCCCCGTTGCGATAGCGCATCTCCTCAACGTTCACGCCTTCATACGTAGAGGTCGGATATCCGTAATAGCTCCAGAGAAAACTGCAGATCTTCTTTTCCTTCCGCGGCGGCGAAAGCTGTTTCATCTCCGTCGCCGTCAGCTCAACGATCTCCCCGGACCCCAGCTCGCCGACGTCCTCAAACCCCGTTTTGTGGAAGGCGAAGGATTCAAACGCCGCGGCGTATCCGTCGTCGTTTCTGCCAATGGCCACCGGTAGCCGTCCCATCCGGTCCCGCGCCACGATCAGGCTGCCGCTGTCGGTCAGGATCATTATGGACGCCGTCCCCTGAATGCTCTTCTGCGCGAAGCGGATCCCGTCGGTGAAGTTGCTCTTCTGGTTCATCAGCGCGCTGAACAGCTCCGTCTGGTTGATCTTTCCACCGGTCATGCTGTCGAAGTGCCCGCCGCTGAAGCTCAGGAACTGCTCAATCAGCTCCTCCGCGTTGTTGATCACCCCGGTCATGCAGATCGCGTAGGTTCCCAGGTTCGACCGGATCAGCAGCGGCTGGGGATCCGCGTCCGAAATGCACCCGATCGCCGAGGTGCCCCGCATCTCCTCAAAAACATGCTCAAACTTCGTCCGGAACGGCGCGTTGCAGATGTTATGAATCTTCCGCTGCAGCCCGATCTCCCTGTCCCATGCCGCCATGCCGCCCCGCCGCGTTCCCAGGTGGCTGTGATAGTCCACTCCGAAAAACACGTCCAGCATGCAGTCCTTCTTCGAAGCAATCCCGAAAAATCCGCCCATATTGCAAAATCTCCTCTGCCTTTTAGCCTTAAACCTTGTAACCCTTAAATTCTCTCCAAAACGCCCGCATCTTTTTCCAGCACCGCCGCCGCGTCCGCTGCCCGCTTCGCGTCCAGCTGCGCCGCCAGCTCCGCGTCTTCCACCGCCAGAATCTGGGCCGCCAGCAAGGCCGCGTTCGCCCCGCCGCCAACCGCCACCGTTGCCACCGGGATCCCCGTCGGCATCTGCACCGTGCTCAGCAGCGCGTCCAGCCCGTCCAAAACCGGCCCGGCGCAGGGGATTCCGATCACCGGCAGCGTCGTGTTTGCCGCCAGCGCGCCCGCCAGGTGCGCCGCCATCCCTGCTGCCGCGATAATCACGCCGAATCCGTTCTTTCGGGCGTTCAGCGCAAAATCCCGCGCCTCCGCCGGTGTGCGGTGCGCGGAATAAATATGAACCTCAAAAGGTATTTCCAGTTTTTTCAGCTGATCCGTTGCCTTTTTGATCACCGGCAGATCGCTGTCGCTGCCCATGACAATTCCGACTTTCCTCATGCGCTTCCATCCGTCCTTCCCGGGCAGGATTGTTCGCCTTTATGCACGAACATTCCACCGCAGTGCGCTTGAAAACCTCTGTCATTTTACCTGAAAATCCGAACAATGTCAATGAACGGTTGCTGAATATTCCGGAAAATATCACAAAAACACGAACGTTCGTAATTAAACGTTCGTGTTTTTGTGTGTTCTGGTCTTCTTTTGGCCGAATGAACCGATCTGGCTGTTATTCCGCCTGTTTACGTTTCGCGTCCTGACGGGCAATCTCCGCCTGAACGGTTCTGGTGGTAATAAAACCGATGATCGGGAAAGCAAACAGCAGCCCGTTGATTACCAGCATCCCCCAGCCGCTCATGCCCGAAGTGATCTCAATCGTACTGGCCGCCAGCTGCAGCAGAAGATAATAGATACTCAGGCGGCTGACCGGGAAACCGTAGAACCGGCCCTTCTCAATCTTTCTGCCATAGACGGTATTAATTGCGTAAAACTGGAAGAACACCGCGAAAACGCCGCAAAGATACGCGAACCAGAATTTCCTTGTCCGCAAAACCGGCTGCGCGAAAACAAACGCGCTGAACACCAGCAGCAGGAGCACCGTCAGAACGACCCTGACCGTACCCTTTCTTGCCATCTGCACCCAGGCCGCCCCCTTTCCGACACCGAAGATGCTCCTATTATAACTCAGCAGCCTTCGTTTCGCACCATATACAGCGATATTCTTTTTTCCCCCGGTCGCTCAGGCGGAAAACATGCTCAATTTCCTGCTCGCAGGAGGTAATGCACCGCGGGTTTTTACAGAACAGCACATTGGTAAGCCGCTCCGGCATCCCGATCTGCTTTTTTTCCGAAAGCTCGCCATGCCGGATCACGTTCACCGTGGCTCCCGGATCCACATATCCGATCACGTCGAAATTCACCGGAATATCCGCGTCGATCTTGATAATATCCTTCCGCCCCCGCTTCTGGGAAATCACATTCGTAATCATGGCCACCGGCACATCCAGCCCTTCCAGCCCCAGCAGCCGGTACAGCTTCATGCCGTTGCCCGCGGAAATATGGTCAATCACAATCCCGTCCCGGATGGAATCCACATTCATGCCCGAGCACCTCCCGTCAGTCCAAGCAGCATCAGGATCAGCGCCATGCGCATATACTTCCCGTTCAGCACCTGTTTGAAATAGCATGCCCGCGGATCGTCGTCCACCGCCACGCTGATCTCGTTCACCCGGGGCAGGGGATGCATCACACACAGATCCGGCCGCGCCTTCTTCAGTTTCTCCGGCGTCAGGATATAGCTGTCCCGCAGCCGCAGGTAATCCTCCTCGTTGAAGAAGCGTTCCCGCTGCACCCGTGTCATGTAAAGGATATCCAGCTTCCCGATCACCTGCTCCAGGTCCGTGGTCTGCTCATAGGGAATACCCCGTTTTTTCAGGGATTCGTTCTTCACATAGCTGGGCACCTTCAGCTCTTCCGGGCTGATCAGCACAAACTTCAGTCCCTCATACCGGCTCATGGCGTTGATCAGGGAATGCACGGTCCGCCCGAACTTCAGGTCGCCGCACAGACCCACCGTCAGATCGCCAAGCCGCCCTTTCTCCCGCCGGATCGTCAGCAGGTCCGCCAGTGTCTGGGTCGGATGGCAGTGGCCGCCGTCCCCGGCGTTGATCACCGGAACGGAAGCCGCCTTCGCCGCCACCAGCGCCGCGCCTTCCTTCGGATGCCGCATAGCGATGATATCCGCGTAGCAGGAAACCGTTTTGGCCGTGTCCGCCACGCTTTCGCCCTTGGCCGCCGAGCTGGTCCCCGCGCCGGTCACGCTCAGCACGTTTCCGCCCAGTTCATACATCGCTGCCTCAAAGCTCAGCCGCGTGCGGGTGCTGGGCTCAAAGAACAGCGTCGCCAGCTTCTTCCGCCGGCAGGCATCCGCGTAATCATCCGGATGCCCGATGATATCCTCCGCCGTATCCATCAACCCCGTCAGTTCCTCCAGACTCAGATCCGGTACGTCAATAACACTCCGAACCAAAGAATCTTCCCCCTCTCTAAATCCCCTGAATCCCGTGACCCCTGCGATCGCTGTTACCAAAGTCGCGAAGCGACTTTGACAGTTGTTGCACGAGACGTATTACCCAAATCATAGATTTGGACACGTCCTCGTAAATCCTAATCCCGCCAGTGCTCATCCGCGGGATCGTTCCGGAACTTCAGCAGCCGCGAAACGTCCTCCGGCCGGATATACCCTTCCTTCGCGGCCTCCTCGGCAATGACATCGAAATTCGTCAGCGAAACGTTCCTCACCTTCGCCGCCGCCAGCCGCTCGATCCCCTTCTTCATCCCATAGGTAAAGATACTGGCAATGCCCAGCACTTCCGCGCCGGCCGCCCGCAGCACATCGACCACTTCCAGCACGCTGCCGCCGGTGGAAATCAGATCTTCCACCACAACCACCTTCTGCCCGGGCTCTAGCTTCCCTTCAATCTGGTTCTGCCGGCCGTGATCCTTGGCCCCGGAACGCACATATCCCATGGGCAGGCCCATCAGATGGCCGGTGATCGCCGCGTGGGCAATGCCCGCCGTCGAAGTGCCCATCAGCACTTCCACCGAAGGATACTCCTCGCCGATCACCTGTGCCAGGGATTTTTCCACGTCGTTGCGAACCTCCGGCGCGGTCAGCGTCAGCCGGTTGTCGCAGTAAACCGGGCTTTTGATCCCGCTGGCCCAGGTAAAAGGCTCCTCCGGCCGGAAAAACACCGCCTTGATCTTCAAAAGATCCTTCGCGATCAGAACATTGATTTCTTCTCTGGTCATTGTCTGCATCCTCCTCTTCCGTTTCTCGTTTCCCGCACTCTTCCCGTGCGCCGCCATCAATCGCAAAACTCCCTTACACACCGCTCATAAGCGGCAACAGGATCCTCCGCCGCGGTGATCGGCCGCCCGACCACGATGTAGTCGCTGCCGATCTTTTTCGCCTCCGCCGGTGTCATCACCCGTTTCTGGTCGCCCACGTCCCCGTCGGCAAACCGAACACCGGGCGTCACCGTCAGAAACGCCGCGCCGCAGGAAGCATGCACTTTCTCCGCCTCCAGCGGCGAGCACACCACGCCGTCCAGCCCGGCCGCCTTCGCGTTTTTCGCGTAGTGCATCACCACTTCATCCATCGGCCGCTCAATCCACAGGTCCTGTTCCAGCGCCGCCTGGTCCGTACTGGTCAGCTGCGTCACAGCAATCAGCAGCGGCCGGGTTCCGTCCGGCCGGGTCAGCCCTTCCAGCGCCGCCTCCATCATGCGAACCGTCCCCGCCGCGTGGAGATTGCAGATATCCACATCCAGCCGGCTTAGCACCGCCATGGCCTTCTTCACCGTGTTCGGAATGTCGTGCAATTTCAGGTCCAGAAAGATTTTGTGCCCGCGTTTCTTGATCTCCCGGACAATCTGCGGCCCCTCCGCATAATACAGTTCCATCCCGATCTTCACAAAAGGCTTCCGCCCCAGTCCCTGAAATCTGTCCAGAAAAGCCAGGGTCTTCTCCATGCTGTCAAAATCACAGGCAACAATAACGTCTTTCCCCATCCTGTTCCGCTCCTTCCTTATATTCTGAGTTCCTCAAGGTTCCGGATGCCGTATTTGTCCATGGCCGCCGGCAGCCCGTCGATAATCGTTTTGCACGCACAGGGATCCGTCAGGTTCGCAGCTCCGACCTCCACGGCGCAGGCTCCGGCCATCATCATCTCCAGCACATCTTCCGCCGTCGTGATGCCGCCCATGCCGACGACCGGGATCTTCACCGCCCGGCACACCTGCCACACCATCCGCAGTGCCACCGGGAACACCGCCGGCCCGCTGACGCCGCCCATCACGTTGGCCAGCACCGGCTTCCGGGTCCGCAGACTGATCCGCATTCCCTGCAGGGTATTGATCAGGCTGACCCCGTCCGCCCCTGCGCCTTCGCAGGCCTTCGCGATCTCCGTGATGTCCGTCACGTTGGGGCTCAGCTTCATGATCACCGGCTTCGTCGTCACCCGCTTCACCGCCGCCGTCACTTCCGCCGCGGCCTTCGGATCCGTGCCGAAGCTCATGCCGCCCCCGTGGACGTTGGGGCAGGAGATGTTCACCTCCAGCCAGCCCACCTGTTCCTCCCGGTCCAGCTTTTCACAGGTATAAGCGTAGTCCTCCACGCTGAACCCGCTGACGTTGGCCATTACCTTTTTGCGGAAAACCTGTTTCAGCTTCGGCAGCTCTTCCGCAATGACCCGTTCCACCCCGGGATTCTGCAGTCCGACGGAATTGATCATCCCCGCCGCACATTCCGCAATCCGCGGCGTCGGGTTTCCGAACCGTTCTTCCTTCGTCGTTCCCTTGAAGGAGAAGGTCCCCAGGCAGTTGATATCATACCACTGCGCGAACTCATATCCAAACCCGAAAGTTCCGCTGGCGGGAATCACCGGGTTGTCCAACTCAATCCCGCAAAGCGAAGTCTTCAAAATATCACTCAAATTTCCCCACGCTCCACTCTTTAACCCTAAAACCTAAAACCTCTCCGTAACCCCTATTCCCACAGGATCTCTTCCTTCTCCAGCACCGGCCCCTCCCGGCAGATCCGCTTGTACCCCGTGATTGTCCTGCAGCTGCATCCCATGCACGCGCCGAACCCGCATCCCATTCGCTCTTCAAAGCTGAACTGCCCGGAGGTCACCGTCTTCCGGTATACCGCCTTCAGCATCGGCTCCGGTCCGCAGGTATAGAAGTAGCTGTAATCCTCCGGCAAAGCGTCGGTCACAAACCCCTTCGTGCCATAACTGCCGTCCACCGTGGTCACGATCGCCGTGCAATCCATCATCCGGAAAGCCGTCTCTCCGAACACTTCTTCTTTCGTGTTGAACCCCAGCACCGCGGTCACTTCTTTTCCCTGCTCCCGCAGCTTCCGGGCCAGCATCACCAGCGGCGGCACGCCCACGCCGCCGCCCAGCAGCAGCGGCCGGTCCCCGGCTTTCGACAGGTCATACCCGTTCCCGAGCCCGGTCAGCACATCCAGCGTGTCCCGCCGCCGGCGCCGGCTCAGCGCCTCCGTTCCCCGGCCAACCACCTTATAGATGATCGTCAGCATTCCCGCCTCCGACTCGCAGACGGAAATCGGCCGCCGCAGGAACTGCCCGTCCAGCCGGATATTCACAAACTGTCCCGGCTTCTGCTCCTCCAGTTCCGGCCCTTCCAGCACCATTCTGTAAACACTTTCCGCAATCCGGTCATTCTCCCAGACCTTCAGAATCAGTTGTTTCATGAACACCTCGTCAAGCGTCGATCGTCGAAATCGTCAGCGTCGTCTCCTCCAGCACGTCCAGCAGCACCCGCACCGTATCCAGGCTCGTAAAGATCGTAGCGTTGTTCTCCGTGGCGCTCTGGCGAATCTTCAGCCCGTCGCTTTCCGAGTCCGAAGCCCCGATCTCGCTTGTGTTGATGATGTAGGCCACATGCCCCTGCCGGATGCTTTCGGGAATCTCGTTGCTGCCCTCGCTGATCTTCTTCAGCGCGTGGGTGCGAATCCCGTGCTCCTTCAGGAACCGGGCCGTGCCGTTGGTCGCCTCAATGTTGAACCCCAGGTTGTAGAACCGCCGGATCAGCGGCAGCGCCTCGTTCTTGTCCCGGTCGGCGATCGTCGCCAGCACCGTTCCGTAGTTCTGCAGCCGCGTTCCACCGGCCTGCAGCGCCTTGTACAGCGCCCGGTTCAGCTTGTCGTCATAGCCGATTGCCTCGCCCGTGGATTTCATTTCCGGGCTCAGATAGGCGTCCAGTCCCTTGATCTTGTTAAAGCTGAACACCGGTACCTTCACATAGAACCGCTTCTTCTCCTCCGGATACAGGTCGAAGATCCCCTGCTCCTTCAGGCTCTTCCCCAGAATCACCTCCGTGGCGATGTCCGCCAGGGAATACCCCGTCGCCTTGCTCAGGAACGGCACCGTCCGGCTGGACCGCGGATTCACTTCAATAATATATACATCCTCATTGGAGTCCACGATGAACTGGATGTTGTAAAGCCCGACGATCCCGATCCCGAGACCCAACTTCTTCGCGTACTGCAGGATGATCCCCTTCACCTTGTTACTGATGGAAAACGCCGGATAAACGGAGATGGAGTCACCGCTGTGGATGCCCGTCCGCTCCACCAGTTCCATAATCCCGGGCACGAACACGTCCCGCCCGTCGCAGATCGCATCCACCTCAACCTCTTTGCCCCGGATGTATTTGTCCACCAGCACCGGCTTGTCCGCGTCAATCTCCACCGCGGTTTTCAGGTAATGCCGCAGCTGCTTCTCGTCGGCCACAATCTGCATCGCCCGGCCGCCCAGCACGAAGCTCGGCCGCACCAGCACCGGATACCCGATCTCCTCCGCCGCCCGCACGCCGTCTTCGATTTTCGTCACAGCCTGTCCCTTCGGCTGCGGAATACCAAGATCCAGCAGAATCTTCTCAAAGCTGTCCCGATTCTCCGCCCGTTCGATGGCCGCGCAGTCCGTCCCGATGATCTTCACACCCCGATCCATCAGCGGCTGGGCCAGGTTGATGGCTGTCTGTCCGCCGAGGGAGGCGATTACGCCCTCCGGCTGTTCAAAGTCGATGATCGCCATCACGTCTTCCGGCGTCAGCGGCTCAAAGTACAGCTTGTCCGCGGTAGTGTAGTCCGTAGAAACCGTCTCCGGGTTGTTGTTGATGATAATGGCTTCATATCCGGCCCGCCGGATGGTCTGCACCGCGTGCACCGTGGAATAGTCGAACTCCACGCCCTGGCCGATGCGGATCGGCCCGGCCCCGAGCACCACGATCTTCTTTTTGTCCGTCAGGATCGAATCGTTCCCGTTACTGTAGCTGCTGTAAAGATAAGCGATGTATTTCCCGGTGTGTAACGTGTCCACCATCCGGAAAACCGGCACGATGCCCTTTTCTTTCCGCAGCCCGTAGATCTCCGTCTCTGCCATGCCCCACAGCTTCGCGATGTACTCGTCCCCGAAGCCCATTTTCTTCGCTTCCCGCAGCAGCTCCGCGTCGCCCTTCTTCGCCGCCAGCTTTTTCTCCATGTCCGTGATTTTCTTCAGGCTTTCGAGGAAAAGCTCCGTAATCATCGTCCGTTCGTGGATCTCGTCAATCCCGATCCCCCGGCGCAGCAGTTCGCAAACCGCGTAAAGCGTATCCGCCCGGAATTCCTTCACGTATTCCAGCAGGGCTTCGGTACTCTCGTTATCAAACTTGGCCAGCTGAAGATGGCACACTCCGGTCTCCAGGCTCCGCACGCTCTTCAGCATGCATTCCTCCAGGTTGCTCCCGATGCCCATCACTTCGCCCGTAGCCTTCATCTGGGTCCCCAGGGCATTGCTGGCAGATGTAAACTTATCAAAGGGGAACCGCGGGAACTTCGCGACAATGTAGTCCAGGCTCGGTTCCATCGCCGCGTTTCCTCCGGCCACCGGAATCTCTTCCAGTGCCATGCCCAGCGCGATCTTCGCCGTCACCCGCGCAATTGGATACCCGCTGGCCTTGCTGGCCAGGGCGGAAGAACGGCTCACCCGGGGATTGACCTCGATCAGGAAGTACTCGCTGCTGTTCGGGTTCAGGGCGAACTGTACGTTGCAGCCGCCTTCAACCTTCAGTTCCCGGATGATCTTGATGGCGCTGTCGTTCAGCATCTTCAGGTCGTGGTCGTTCAGGCTCAGAATCGGCGCCACCACCACGCTGTCGCCGGTATGCACGCCCACGGGGTCCACGTTCTCCATCCCGCAGATCGTGATCGCCTTGTCGTTGCTGTCCCGCATGACCTCGAATTCGATCTCCTTGTATCCGCGGACACTCTTTTCGACCAACACCTGGTGCACCGGGCTCAGCCGGAAGGCGTTCGTCCCGATTTCAATCAGTTCTTCCTCGTTGTTGGCAAATCCGCCGCCGGTGCCGCCCAAGGTGAAGGCAGGACGCAGAACCACCGGGTACCCGATATCCAAGGCCGCCTTCTTCGCCTCTTCCAGGTTGTAGGTAATCTCGCTGGGGATTACGGGCTCGCCGATGCTCTGGCACATTTCCTTGAACAGTTCCCGGTCCTCCGCCCGCTCGATGCTCCGGCTCGAGGTCCCCAACAGCTCCGTTCCGCATTCCTTCAGCACGCCCTTGCGTTCCAGCTGCACGGCCAGGTTCAGGCCCGTCTGTCCGCCGATGCCGGGCACGATGGCGTCCGGCCGCTCATACCGCAGAATTTTAGCAATGTATTCGAGTGTCAAAGGCTCCATATAAACCTTATCTGCAATGGAAGTATCCGTCATGATCGTCGCCGGATTCGAGTTGCAAAGCACCACCTCGTATCCCTCTTCCTTCAGGGCCAGGCAGGCCTGCGTGCCCGCGTAGTCAAATTCCGCCGCCTGCCCGATCACGATGGGACCGCTCCCGATAATCAATACCTTTTTGACGTCTGTCCGCTTTGCCATGAAAAATCTCCCCTCCGTTTTTCTCTCTGTATCTCCGCGTGTAAGCGTTACCGCCTGAACCCTAAAACCTAAACTCTCCCGGGCCCCTCCCAAACAATCCTGCCGCCGTGCGCCGTCCGCAGGCACCGGCCGTAAACCTCTTTTCCAGCGAAGGGCGTTGCCCGTCCCATGCTCAGAAATTCTTCCGGATCGATTGAGTACCGTGCCTCCAGGTCCCATTCCGTCCGGTCTCCCTCCGCAAGGGGAATCCCGAACCGAACCCGCGGCGCAATCGCCATTTTCTCAACCAGCAATTCCAGACTCATTCTTCCCGTCCGCACCAGCCCGGTGTAAAGCACCGGGAAAGCACATTCCAACCCGACAATCCCGAAGGCGCTCCCGCTCAGTCCCCGACTTTTCTCCTCCGCACTGTGCGGCGCATGGTCCGTCGCGATCATGTCGATCGTCCCGTCCAGCAACCCCTCAACCAGGGCTTCCCGATCCTCCCGGCTCCGCAGCGGCGGATTCATCCGGAACCGTCCGTCCTCCTGAAGATCGTTTTCGTCCAGCAGCAGGTAGTGCGGCCCTGTTTCGCAGGTAACGTCCACGCCTTCCTTCTTCGCCGCCCGGATCAGCTCAACGCTCTCCCGGCAGCTGATGTGGCATACGTGGTAGGCGCATCCCGTTTCCTTCGCAAGCCGCAGATCCCGCGCAATGGGCCCCCATTCGCTCTCGCTGCAGATGCCTTTGTGTCCGTGTGTCCGGGCGTAATTTCCGTCGTGGATATATCCGCCCGCCACCAGCCTTTCGTCCTCACAGTGGGCCGCCAGAATCTTCCCGAGCTTCCGGCACCGCTCCATCAGGCTCCTCATCATGCTTTCGCTCTGAACACCCTTTCCGTCGTCGGAAAAGGCGATCACCCGCTCCGCCATTCCTTCCAGGTCCGCAGCTTCCGCGCCCTTCTCCCCGACGGTCAGTGCTCCGTAGGGGTAAACATCAACAATATCCCCGGCTTCCCGGATCAGCGCTTCCTCCGCCGCCAGGTGTGCAAGGCTGTCCGGCACCGGGTTCAGGTTCGGCATCGCGCACACCGCCGTGTATCCGCCCCGTGCCGCCGCCCGGCTTCCGCTCACGATCGTTTCCTTATAAGAAAACCCCGGTTCCCGAAAGTGCACATGCACATCACAGAAACCGGGGAATACAAACACGCCGTCCTGTCCGTTCCGACCGTTCGGATCTTTTCGAATCAACCCTTTCGCTCCGGCAATCATCGCGCGTTCTCCCTTTTATCTCAAAGTCCCGCGGACAGAAAAAACTCTGCCGCATATCGGCAGAGTTCGGATCGCGTTGTTATATCCGCCTGCCGCGCCGCGGCAAACGGTCTCATCCGGATCTTGCCGATATCTCGTATCGCCTTAAAGATCAGGCACCGCTCCCTTTTTTATCACAGGTCAGCCTTCTTGTCAAGCGCCGTTTCGCTCTTTTCTTTCGCTTCCTCCTGTGCGGCTTTGGCCTTCTTTTTCCGCGTCCTTTTCGTCTTCTCCGTTGCTGCTTCCGCCTCCGGCTCCGTGATTTTTTCCTGTTTTTCCGCCGCTGCCGGCTCCGGAGCCCCTTCCATCGTGGTCCATTCGCCGCTGCTCTCCGGCTCCTCCGCCTCGCTCTTCTTCCGCACCCGTTCAACCGCGTTTCCAAAGCCGAGCGTAACCGCCTGGGCTGTCAGCCGGTTGAAAACCCGCCTGGCTTCCGGGTCCACTTCCTTCCGTCCGCCCGCCATCTTCCAAAGGCTCCGGAACTTTTCGTTCAAAATGTCGCTCATCCGCGTGGCGTTCGTGTTATCCGCCAGCTTGAACAGCGTGTCCACAAAGATCGATCGCTGCTCCGGCGTGCTGTTGGCCAGCATCTCATGCAGCGTGTCACAGGTAACCTGCGCCGTTTTATCAATGCTGTCCATCTCCTCAAACCGCCGCCCGAACACCTGCCAGGTCATCGGATCGTGCTGTTCCAGTCCTTTTGCAACGCTCCGAATCACCGTGTAAGGCCGGTAGTATTCCATCAGCAGGCCGATAATACTGGTCTGCGGAATATAGGAGTGGATCTTCTTCCGGATTCGCCCGTAGCCTTCACCCCGCGAAAGCTCCAAGTTCATGCCCGGCCCGTCATAACTCCAGATGCTCTCGATCCGTTCCGCAACCTTCTCCCCCGCGTGAGCCGCCGCGTAGACCGCCAGGTTCCCACCCTTGCTGTGGCCCATCAGGCGGATCGGCGCATCGCTAAGCCCCGCCGCCTTGGCCAGGTAGTAGGCCGCCGCCTGCTGTCCCGGCACCCGTGTCTGAAAGCTCATGTTGAAGTCTTCCCGCCAGCCGATCAGCGTATTGTCCGTTCCCCGGAAAGCAATCGCCATCGTTCCGTCCGGCAGGTCGATGCACATCGCGGAAAACTGCATGCTGATGTCCTCGTTCGTCAGCGCGATGAAGTGATGCATCCGAAGATCCCCGAACCGTTCCGATTCTGCCATGGCCTCGAACATCTTTTTCCGCATCTCGAAGGTGTTCCCGCTGCCTTCCATCAGCAGGTCAATCCGCTTTGCCTCCCGAATCGTCCAGCCCCGCCGGTCCGCCACTCCGTGAAAATCCAGATAGCTCAGCACGCTCAGCAGCAGTCCGTCGACAGCGTTCCAGGGACTCACCGAAAAAGGAACGTCCCCCCGCCAGGATAAATAGTCAATAATGTTTCCCAAACTCAAGTCTCCCCTGTTACTAAATCCTCATAACCCTTAAGCATGAATCCTATACCCTAAGCCCTCTGTTCTTCACTCGCTGTTCGCCTTCATGGCTTCCCATTCTTCCCGCGTAATCAGGCACTTCCGCGGCTTGCTCCCGTCCTTGGCCGCCACGATCCCGCGCTCCTCCATCTCGTCCGTCAGCCGTCCCGCCCGGGCATAGCCGATCTTCAGCCGCCGCTGCAGCGTACTCGTGGAAATCTGTCCGTCAGCAATCGCATATTCAACCGCCTGTTCAAACAGCCCGCCGTCTCCGCCGGTCATCTCCCCGGCAATCATATCCGCACCGGTGCTCTCGTTGCTTCCGCCGCTGGCGATCTCTTCCATTTTTTCCAGAATGTCCGGATCATAGGTGCTGGGGTTCGCGTCCCGAACGTGCTTCACAATCCGGTTCACTTCCTCATCGCTCAGGAAGCAGCCCTGCACCCGCGTCGGCGCAAAGGCCCCCGTCGGCAGGTACAGCATGTCGCCCCAGCCCAGCAGCTGTTCGCTTCCGTTCCGGTCCAGGATCGTCCGGCTGTCGACGCTGCTCGCCGTCTTGAAGGCGATCCGGCTCGGAATGTTTGCCTTGATCAGGCCCGTAATCACGTCCACGGAAGGCCGCTGCGTCGCGACAATCAGGTGAATGCCCGCCGCCCGGGCCAGCTGTGTCAGCCGGCAGATGTATTCTTCAACATCTTTTTTGCAAACCATCATCAGGTCCGCCAGTTCGTCGATAATAATGACGATCCGGCTCATCGGCTTCTCACCGCGCGAAAGCCCCGCGTTGTATCCGTCCAGGTTCCGGACCTTCCGCTCCGCGAATTTATCGTAGCGTTCCTTCATCTCCGCAACTGCCCAGGCCAGCGCCGCCGCCGCTTTGTGCGGGTCGTTCACCACCGGAATCAGCAGGTGCGGTATGCCGTTGTAGCATTGAAGCTCAACCACCTTAGGGTCTACCAGGATCAGTTTCACCTCGTCCGGTGAAGCCCGGTAAAGCAGGCTGTTGATAATCGCGTTGATGCAAACGGATTTGCCGCTGCCCGTCTGACCGGCAATCAGCATGTGCGGCATCTTCGCCAGGTCACAGACAATCGGTGTCCCCGTCAGATCTTTGCCCAGCGCCACCGTCAGCAGGGACCGGGCATTCTGCATCTTCTCGCTGGAAAGCACTTCCCGCAGCGTAACCGTCTCGATCTTCCGGTTCGGCACCTCCACGCCCACCAGGCTCTTTCCGGGAATCGGTGCCTCAATCCGGACCGTCGTGGCTTCCATGCCATAGGCGATGTCCTTCTCCAGTTCCGAAACCTTGTTGACCTTTGTTCCCGCCGCCAGTTCCATTTCAAAGCGCGAAACCGCCGGCCCGTGGGTAACGTGCACAACGTGGGCCTGAACCCGGAAGGAAGCCAGCGTCTCCTCCAGCTTCCGGCTGCGAATCTCGTCCTCCGCGCTTGTGTCGTAGGCCACCGCCTGCGGCATCGCCAGGTCCGTAATCGGCGGATAATTGTACTGCCGCGGCGTCCACTCTTCCTCTTCCGGCATGTGCGGATTCTTTTCGCTGGGAGGAAGTTTCGGATCCGGAGACCAGGTTTCATTGCTGATGGTCTGCTGAACCACGGGCACCTTGTTGGGTTTCGGCGCCGGCATCTCGCTCCGGGTCTCTGCGCGTGTGCCCATCTGCCTGCGGCCGGTGCGAACCGGTTCTTCCGATTCTTCTTTTTCCGACGCCGCAGCATTGCCGGGCCGCCGGTAATTGTCCCGATTCACCGTTTTCGGCATCTCCGGCGCCGGCGTTTCTGTCCGCGGTTCTTCGTCGGTATTCAGCACCATCTGCTGCGCTGCTGGCTGGCCGGTGCGTTCGCCGCGCTTCGTCTGTGCTGTCTGCGCGGGTTTTGCGGCCTGTTCACGGATCGCCGCTTCCGTTTCTCTGTTTTCATAATCCCATCTCGTAGCATGCTGACCGATGGGTTCCCCCGTGGCAGTGCGGCGGGCCGGCTTCCTGGGCTGTGGGGGTTCCGGCGCCTGTGTCTCGGTTTGATCCACCAGTCCGTCGTATTCGTCTTCTTTTTTCCCGAAGATCCTGCTCTTCCAGTTTCTTGCCGGCTTTGCCGCTTCTACAATACTCCCCGCCGCGAAAATCCGGCTCTGGTGGTTGGTCGGTGCCGTTGCAGCGGTTTGCTGCGCCGTAAGTGTTTCCTGCCATTGCGCAACGCCGTTCCCGGGATTCGCCGGCATCATCGGCGTCGGCTGCTGTGCCGGTGCAGGCTGCCGCGTCTGCTGTTGTTGCTGCTGATAGTATTGCTGTTGCTGTTGTTCAAGAATATAAGCTTGCTGTTGCTGCCAGGCCTGCTGCTGCATCGCCTGTTGCTGCTGCCAGGCCATCTGCTGCTGTTCCGCCTGTACGCGTTGCGCTTCCTGCTGTTCCCGCCGTGCCCCTGCCTGTCCGGTGATCAGATCCCGGATCCGCGCCGGCGTCAGGTTCACCGTCATCAGCAGACAGAAAGCCATCCCAAGGAAAACCAGCACCACACCCAGCGCCGTACCCAGGAATTTCCACAGCGGCCAGGCCAGCATCGCTCCGATCGCCCCGCCGCCCAAAGCGGTCTGTCCACTCTGTGCTTTTGTAATGCAGTCGCGGTAAACGCTGGAAATCACGCCGCCCCAGTTTCCGCCGTTCAGCCGGTCTAAACTTTGCATCGCGTTTCCGCTGATCAGCATAATAAACGCGCAAAGCAGAATAAAGCTCAGGCAGGCAAAAACCCAGGGACGCACAGGCGCCCGCCGCTGGGTGGACCAGATCACCAGCCCGCCGGCCCACAGCGGAAGCGCCGCCAGCACAAAAGCCAGGCTTCCGCAAATACCGAAGGAAACCTGACGCAGGCCCTGGAAAATATTCCCGCTCATGTTCAGATCCACCGCCATAAAAATCATGACGCCAAGGGCCGCCAGCGCCATTCCTGCGATATACCGCAAGGCCATGGTGTCCGCTGAATAAGCCGGAGCCTGTTTCCGTTTGCCGCCGTTCTGAGCCATTCGTATCCTCCAAACCTAAACCCTATTGCGCCATAAGCGTGATACTCGCCAGAAACCCGTCCGTGTCCGCCTGCAGCTGCAGCCGGTATTCTCCGAACAAATAATAGTCGCAGGTGCCCGGAACCGTTCGCGCGCCTTCCGCGTCTTCCTCGTCCAGCACCGCCGAATGATCCGGTTCCCCCAGCAGCGCGTGCCATTCCTCCGCCCGGGTCTCCCCGATGCAAAGGCCCCAAAAGCATCCCCGGTCCGCCCGGATTCCCTGCACAAGGCTTCTGTCCCAGTCGTCGCTCACCGCGTCCGACAGCAGGTATACATCCCGGAAAGCGGCGCCTTCCAGGGCAAACATCCGTCCGCCCGTATATTCCTCCGGATCGTTCAGCAGATGCGCCCGCTCTGTCCATTCCGAAACGCTGTCCCCGATTTTCACCGGGATATCCGGAAGCTTTCCGCTTTCCGTCATCGCCCGGATTCCCTCCGCGCTGTCCGCCGTCAAGGCCGCCATTTCCGCCGCCCCGATACGCGCCGGAATTCCGTCTTCGTTCCAGTTTACAACATCCCGAAGCTCGTTCCATCCGATCTTCACGGCTCCGGCCCGGTCCCGAAGGGTACTCAGCTGCTCCGCTTCATAAAGGAGGGTCAGTCCGGTTTGCTCGATCCGAAATCCCTCCGGCAGGGGCGTCAGTGCGCTGTTGCCCAGGTGCGGGCTCAGTTCCGGCGCCACCGTTTCCTCCAGATAGATTTCGATCGCTTCCCGGGCCGCGGCCTCGTCGGTAAACAGTTCTCCGAAGGCAATCTCGTGCCCGTCCCGCAGGTCCACGTTGCTCCATTTCCACTCGTGTCCCCCGCGCAGGGACTTCACCGCGCCTTCCGCCTCCAGCAGGCTGCTGAAAACATCCCCGCGGATCTCCCCGCTCCAGCCCGCCGTAATCGTGTGCGCGTCGTCCGAGATCAGGGCATTCATCCGCTGCAGGTATCCGTCCACCCCCAGATCCTCCCGAATCCGGCTGTTGACCGCCTCCTGCAGGCTTTCGTCCTCCATTCCCGTAACGGCGGGAAAGCAAAGGCTGCTTCCGGCCAGTTCCAGCGCTTTTTCCTCAAGCGCAATCTCTTCGCCTGCGGCGCCGGCAACCGCCGTCGCCCCCAGGCAGATCGCTGCCAGCACTGTCAGAAACTTCCTCATCCCTCTTCCCTCCATAACATCTTATTTTACATCGGTTTTCCCTTTCGGGCAAGTTTCAGCGGTTTGACACCCCGTTTTGCCCCCGTTATAATAACGGTGCATTCCGCCGGATTGATTCCGGCAGGAGGATGATCCCGTTCTTCCGGGAAGGAGGCTGCCATGGCGGAAACCGGATCCGGCCGGAAAGGATTCCTGCACACCCTGCTGAAAATTCTGACAGGTCTCTTTTCCATTGTTCTGATTGCGGCGGTCGGTGCGCTGCTCGTCCTGGCCCAGCCGCAAAAGGAGGATAAGGAAAAAGCGGAACCGCAGCCCCTTCTGACTGCCAGTCCCGCCCTGAATATTGACAATGAAACCGAACTCCGTTCCCTGGTGGAAAGTTTTCCCGTTCCCGTGCTCAGCTTTATGAGCGGTTCGGGCATGTCTTTTGTTTCCGGAACCTCTTCCGACGCGGGACTCAGCGGAGGCTTCGGCCGCGTGGTCACCCTTTACTGGCAGACCGCGGACGGAGATCCTCTGATTCTGCAAAGCATCTATCCCGCTTCTGCGCTTTCCCTGCTGGATAACGGTTATCATTTCAGTACAATTGCCGGTCCGACGCTTTTCGGCGTCGAGTCCGTACGCATGGAGAATACCGATACCGTCCGCGTTCACGCGGCCACCGACACGGGCCTTTATGTCATGACGGTTCCGAAATCTGCCGCCTCCGGTATTTCCTCCCTCAGCCGTTCGCTGCAGCTTTTCTCTGTGTCCCGGGAAGAAGAACCCGTCGGCTGAAGCGGCTTTATTCCGCGCCGGTACCCTCCAGGCCGATCTCCGCCGCGTGGGGTTTCATTCCCTCAATGCAGATCTCCGCAACGTCGCGAACTTCCATTCCGAGCATGTCGCAGCCTTTCTGAATCAGTTCACGGTCGCATTTGGCCGCGAATTTTTTGTCCTTGTATTTCTTCATGAAGCTTTTGATCTCCAGATCCTGAATACCGTTGGGCCGCATGCGGGCGCAGGCCTGGATAATGCCCGTCAGTTCGTCCACGGTGAACAGACTCTTTTCCATGTTCGTTTCCGGTTTCACGTCCGTGCAGATCCCCCATCCGTGGCTCAGGATCGCCCGAACGTCTTCCTCCGGAACCCCGGCGGCCAGCAGCGGCTCCTTTGTATGCTGCAAATGCTCTTCCGGATATTTTTCGTAGTCATAGTCGTGAAGCAGACCCACCGCCTGCCAGTGTTCCACGTCTTCTCCGAAGTGCGCCGCCATAGCTCCCATGGCATAGCTCACGTTTTTCGCGTGAATAATCAGGTGTTCTTCTGTCACCATGGTTCCGTTCAGTTCCGCCGCTCTTTCCAGTGTCAGCATGTTTCCGTTCCTCCTTCGTGAATGCATAAACGCAGTATGTTCCTTTCTTGCTCCCGTGTCAACCCCGCTTCTGCCTGTTGACAGACAATTACGCCTTGTGGTATGGTTTCCCCGTAAAGTCCGGTCGTTACAATCAGACTGATAGAATTTGAAAAACAAGGAGGAACCACCATGTCGAATCCATACAGCGGAACCCAAACCGAGAAAAACCTTGAAGCCGCCTTTGCCGGCGAGTCCCAGGCCCGGAACAAGTACACCTACTTTGCCTCCGTCGCGAAAAAGGAAGGCTATGAACAAATTTCTGCCCTCTTTCTGAAAACCGCGGAAAACGAAAAAGAGCATGCCAAGATGTGGTTCAAGGAACTGAAGGGCATCGGCTCCACGACGGAAAACCTGAAGGCAGCTGCCGAAGGCGAAAACTACGAGTGGACCGATATGTACGAATCCTTCGCCAAAACCGCCGAGGAAGAAGGCTTCCCGGAGCTGGCCGCCAAGTTCCGCGGCGTCGCTGCCATCGAAAAGCATCATGAGGAACGCTACCGCGCCCTGCTGAAGAACGTTGAAATGCAGCAGGTGTTCGAGAAGAGCGAAGTGAAGATCTGGGAATGCCGGAACTGCGGCCACATTGTCGTCGGCACCAAGGCTCCCGATGTCTGCCCCGTCTGCAACCATCCCCAGAGCTACTTCGAGATCGCTGCAGAGAATTACTGATATGCATAAGGAAGCTTTGCCCTCAAGAAATCCTTGAGGGCAGGGTTTCAATCAGCCAAAAAGCGTGAATAATCTGCCTTCCCGGCTTTGAGGGCAAGGATTTTGAGGGCAAAGACGAGCAGGCTTCGAGGGTAAAGATACTCGAGGGTAAAAAGTAGCGAGTGATACTTATTTCGAGTGATACATCTGTACAGCAGCCGGGCAAATTCTTCGTTGTTGCCTGGCATCTTTCGAGTACAGCCTTTTTCGAGCACACTTTTATTCAAACAAAGCCTTCCTTGAAAACCGGCTTTTTAGTGCTACCGATTAAGCTGAATCCATTATCAACACTTGCTTCAGGCCGGTTTTTAGTGCAACTCCGGTTTAGTGCTACTGGTTTAACTGGGCATAAACCAATAAATTCCATGCTAGACAGCTGATCAGCAGGACAACGTGTTAGTTTTTTGTTGCCTGTTTCAAAAATATGCCATATTCCTCATTCTTGACAATAGGTATAAATAATTGTGAATACTCCAAAGCTCTGAACTTAAGGCAGGATGACAAGCTGATCGCTCGTTGACGTCCAGCTGTCGAGTGGTAGAGTGGGATAAGCTTTTATGAATACCGAGCCACAGTCAGTCAGCCCGTCCTTTTAGGTGCAAGGAATAGCCTGAACACGTTGATATCTATGGATTTCTGCCTGCTTTTAGGGGCAAAGAATAGGCACATTCGGTAATACTAAAAGCCGGGGTCAACACAAAAGCGAATTGCTGGACAGGTGGACAGCTGGACAGCATTTTTGGTTGATAGGGGACTGGATATCGCGATCGGGTTACAATCAGAATTCCGAGTGGCATAGTTACAGAGTGACAATCGGTTTTCGGGATGCAGACTTCGGTTTACTTTAGAGTGGGACGGACTCTGGCGAATGCGGCACAGGGTTCTGATCAGATCCCTTTTCGTCCAATTATACTCGATTTTGGACGAAAAATCAATCTGCTGGACAAAAATCAACCCAAAGCCCTCAAAAAAGAGAACCACGGGTTAGTTTCAATTACTCTTTACTTAATGAAATAAACGCTTCTTCAGTCAAATGATCTCCGGAACGTCTTCCGCGTCTATCACCCGGAAACCGGCCTGCAAAGCCATCTCAGCGAATACACCGTAACCCGGAATCAGCTTTCCGGAGAACGTTCCGTCATAGATCTCTTTCACGCCGCAGCTGGGGCTCCGTGACTGCAGAATGATCAAATCCGGTTTCTCCTGCCTTGCCATCTCTATTGCCTTTTTGGCTCCCAGCCTGAAGGCATCGTCCACAGAAACCCCTTCGCGGTTGATGACGACACCATTCACGATTTCCGCGGGAGCTCGTGGTGTGGGTAATCCGCCCAGCACTTCCGGACAGACCGGAACGACCTCATGCCCAGACAACAGGAGAAGGAGTTCCGGGCTTCGGTTGTTCCCGCCGTTATACTTGCAGTTTTCGCCCAGAAGGCAGGCGCTGACCATAATCTTCATAGCTTCTGATAAAAGGCGACTGCCTCGTTGATCTCTTCTTCCGTCGGGTGACCTTTTGCGATCCCGCCAACCAGCTTGAACGGACCGAAGGTGTCAAATCCCAGACAATGATAGGATCCAATCTCTCTGCACTGCTTCTGCTCGGCAATCTTACGGATAGCCGTCAGAAAGACGCCCTTGGGTGCGCCGTGGGTAAAGAGATAGAACACGTCTTTCTTTGCAGGAAGACAGTCCTGGGCATAGGTAAGCAATTGTTTTGCGAAACTGTTGTAATAAATGCCGGAAGCAAAACCGATGCGGTCATAACCGGAAAGATCCGCTGACGGCTGCTCGGTCACGTCAATCAGCGTCACTTCATTCTCCGCCGCGATGGCATCCAGCAGTTTTTTGGTGTTCCCGTGGTGCTTTGAATAGTATACAATTGCTGTTTTCATTTTCTTCCTCCTGCTACCCTCATCAGGCAGCATTTTAAAATTTATTTTATGTTTTTCGCAACTTTTGTTTTATGTTTTTCGTCTTTTCCGTTGTTTTTATTTTATGAATTTCGTTACTTTTGTGTACTTCGTCCACCGGTTTAAACCCGTTATTCATCGTCATGCAGCAGTCTGTCCAGCATCCGCTGTCTGTTCTCGATGAAAAGCTTTGTGATCCGGTAGCTTTCTGTTTCTTCGTATTCGCACGGGCATATTCCGGCGTCCGAAAACTCCAGAATCTCCGCGTCCGGAATCCCCAGCAAAATCGGAGAATGAGTAACGATGATAAACTGCGATCCTGCTTCTGCCATCTGTATAATATGAAGCAGCAGCGTCAGTTGGCGCTGAGGAGAAAGCGCGGCTTCCGGTTCGTCCATCAGATAGATCCCCTGCCGGTTGGAATGGCTCATGAAGTCAAGAAAGCTTTCTCCGTGGGAAACCTTATGATAATCAGGCAAAAAACCGTCGTCGTTGTATTTCTCCATGATCGCTGTTGCAACGTTGAAGAAACTCTCCGCCCTGAAGAAATACCCTGCCAGTGGTCTGATGATCCCCCGCGACAGACGAATGGCTTCTGCCAAACCGGACAGATCGTTGTACGTGCTGAAGTTGTAATTCTTTGTTCCGCCTTCCGCATTGAAGCCGTAAGAAACAGCAATGGCTTCCAGCAGCGTGGACTTTCCGGAACCGTTTTCGCCCACAAAGAATGTCACGTTTTCCCGAAACTGCAGATAATCGAGATCCTTCAGGGCAGGAATATGCCTCAGATAAGAATCCTTTTCCACTTCATTCCAGTCAATCGACAAAGCCCGGATAAACAGATCATTTTTCATCAGCAAACCCCTGTCCGTCCTAACGCTCGTTTTCGCGAAAGGTTGCCTTCAATCCTTCGCCGGATGCGTTTCGGATTCTCCATTCTCTTTACTCCTGAACAAATAACTCCGCAAAGCTGAAGGTTCTGCAGTCCACAAGTCCCCGGTTTGTCAGTCGAAGCTCCGGCAGACAGGCCAGCGGGATCAGCGCCATGGTCATATAGGGCGAGTTGATGACGCACCCCATTTCTTTCCAGGCAATGCTCAGGTCGTTCACCAGCTTTGCCATCTGCTCAACCGGCAGATCGTTCATCAATCCGGCAATGGGCAGCGGAACAAGCGCCAGAACTTTTCCGTCTGCAGCAGCGCACATACCGCCACCGCATTCAATCAGCGTGTTTGCCGCCAGTGCCATATCTTCGTCGTTGGTTCCGGCAACCAGCAGATTGTGCGCGTCGTGGGCAACGGTTTGTGCCATCGCGCCTTTTTTGAATCCGAATCCTTTTACGAAACCGACGCCTTTGGTTCCCGTGGCATGATGCCGTTCGAACACCGCCATCTTCATCACGTCCTGACCTGGATCCGCCTCAACGGCACCGTCTTTCACTTTCAGGTCCAGAATCCTTTCATAATTCCCGACCCGATTCGGAATGATTTCGATCACACGAGCTTTCACCGTGTCGCCGCCGTCAGGAGCGTCAATCCGGAAGCTTTCCGCCGTGACCGGATGACCCACATGCATAGTGTCATAAACGGATGCAGGGAACCGGGACTGTCCGATTTTCACCGTCATGGCCCCGTTTTCTGCAACCACTTCCCCGTCAATAATCGTCCGGGTAATGCGGATATCATTCAGGTCGCTGAAGAAAACGATGTCCGCGCACTTGCCCGGAGCAATGCTGCCCATCTCATGATCCATCCGGAAGCAGGTCGCAGGGTTGATGGTCACATACTGGATGGCTTTGACGGGGTCCAGTCCCTCCCGAATCGCGCAGCGAACAATATGATCCAGGTGTCCTTCATTAATTAAAGTGTCCGGATGGGTGTCGTCCGAGATCAGACAGGCAAAGCGGTCGTCAATCTGGTTGTCAAGAATGGCGCGGATGATCACCGGCATATCGTGCCATGCGCTGCCGTAGCGCATCAGTGCATACATGCCGCGCCGCATCTTCTCCAGCACATCCTCCGCGCGCGTTGACTCGTGGCAGCAGCGGATGCCGGAGGCAATATAGGCATTCAGGCCAGCCCCGGTATCCGGAACGGAATAGTGGCCGGTAATCACCTGATCCGCTTTCAGCGTTTCCGCCAGTTCGCCGTGGATGTTTTCCTCCGCGCCGAGCACATTCGGAAAGCTCATCATTTCCCCCAGGCCCATAACACCGTCCCAGGTCATCATCTCCCGCACTTCGTCCGGCCCGATATGCGATCCTGTATCCTCAAACCCGGCAACAGCCGGAACGCAGGAAGGCACATTGGACATCGCTTTCAGCGGCGATCTTTTGGCGTCGTCAATCATGGCCTTCACGCCTTCCGGCCCGCACACATTGCAGATTTCATGCGGATCCATGAAGATCCCGGTCGTTCCGTGAGGCACAACGGCCCGGGCATACTCTCCGACGCTGATCATGGAAGACTCGACATGGATATGCGCGTCCATAAAACCCGGGGCAATATACTGCCCGGCCGCGTTGATCACTTTTGTTTTTCCGCCGATGCAGTGATCCGCATCGCCGACCAGAGCGATCCTGCCCTCGGCAATCGCCACATCAATCCTTTCCTGGATTTCGCAGGTGCAGACATTCACCAACCGGGCGTTTTTGATCACAAGATCGGCTTTTTCCGCACCCATGGCAACCTTTGCCAGGGTTCTGGTCACTTCATAAAGAGGCTTTTTGCAAAATTTGTTCAGCATGGTGGATCTCCTCCTCAAACCGGTTTTCATTCTTCAGTATATCATTTTCCGGACGCAACAAAAAGGCCTGATCTTTCAACCGGGCTGCTTGACGCACAATTGCCGATAACGTACAATATAAGCGACCTGAGACACTGCGCAATCCGGAGTGCCGTTTTCATTTGGAGGGGTTTTATGGATCTGCAGAAATTCGTGGATCAGATTGAGCCGATGACCTGCATCATGTCGGTGGAAGAAAAGGAAGACGGTTCCTGCGGAGAAATCCGGATTGTAACCGGAAACAAAGCTTATATTGATTCGATTGAAAACCCCTCTCCGGATGTTCCGCTGCTGAAGGCAACCCGTTTTGAGCCGAACTGCCTCTATGAACGCTATATACCGAAAGATCTGAATTTTGAACTGTTCTGTTTTAACTGTGCGGTTCGGAAGAAACCCATGCATACCTATGTCCACCCGGAACGCTTTGACTTCTGGTTCGACATTTTTATGCTCCCGGTGGGAAGCGAAGGGCATATTCATTACTGTACCTATACCCAGGAAATTACGCATCAGGCCGAAACCGGAAAAATGGCCGGCCTTTCCCAGGATATTGCCCAGGACGTTCTCAGCACCTGTATCAAACTGCGGGGCGTAAAGGATGAATCCGGTTTTGAGCGCACGATGGGCAGCGTGATCCTGGATCTGCGGGATCTGTGCAAAGCCAAAAACTGCGTGCTTCTGCTGATGGATTCCCGACAGAAAACCTGCCGGATCCTCTGCGAAGCACTGGAAGCCACAGATGATCTGGATCATCTGAGAAGAGCAATGATGCCGGATTTCTATGACATTGCGCTGTCCTGGCTTGACACGATCGGCGGAAGCAACTGTCTCATTGTGAAGGATCAGGCAGACATGGAATACATTCGAAAAAGAAACCCGGCATGGTATGCGTCCCTGATCAAGTCCCAGGTCCAGAGCCTGGTGCTTTTCCCGCTCAGATCCGGAGACGAACTGCTCGGTTATATCTGGGCAACTAATTTTGATACGGTGGACACCCTGAGGATTAAGGAAACCCTTGAACTGAGTACATACTTTATCGCTTCCGAGATTGCCAACTATATTCTTCTGTCCCGGCTGAGAGAGCTCAGCACGATGGATCTGCTGACCGGCATCATGAACCGGAACGAAATGAACAACCGGATCGACGAGCTTCGGGAAGGGAAAGTCCGTATGGATCGTCCGGGTATTGTCTTCGCAGACCTGAACGGCCTGAAGCGCGTCAACGACCGGTACGGTCATGAAGAAGGAGACCGCATGCTGAAAAACGGTGCAGCTATACTGCGTCAGGTTTTTGCCGGGGATGAAATCTACCGGGCGGGCGGCGATGAATTCATGATCCTGACCCGCGGCATGGAGGAAGAAGAACTCAAAAAGAGATGTGAGGAAGTCAAACGGCTGGCTGTCGACTATCCGCATGTCAGTTTTGCGGTCGGCTGGTGTGTGATTCAGGATTCCGGAAAGATTCGTGACGCCCTGAAGAAAGCAGACGAGCTGATGTATCTGGATAAGGAAAAATACTATCAAAGCAATCCGAAGCAGAGGCGGTGACAATTTTCCTGCTGAAAGGAACGGAAAAAGCAATCCTGATCGACTCCGGCATGACGGTCCGCCATGCCCGGAACATTGCCGAAGCGTTGACCAGACTTCCCGTTCTTCTCGCAAACACACATGCAGACGTGGATCATGTCGGTTGTAACGATCAGTTTGATTCTTTCTATATGCACCCGGCAGATGAACCACATTATCGCAGCACCGGAAAAAGCGGAACCCTGGTTCCCTTGCAGAACGGTGATGAAATCGATCTCGGCAGCCGGAAGCTGAAGATCATCCACCTTCCCGGGCATACTCCCGGAAGCATTGCCGTGCTCGATGTCAGCCGGCGGATTCTGATCAGCGGAGATCCGATCCAGGAACACGGAAGAATCTTTATGTTCGGTGAACACCGCAGCATGCGGGACTATATCGCCAGCCTGGAAAAACTGGAGAAGCGGACAGCAGAATTTGATGAAATCTGGCCTTCCCATTCGGATCTTCCGCTCCGTCCCGACTGTATCCCGAGGCTTCGGGAAGGCGCAGAAAGCATTCTGGCCGGTAAAGCCGAAGGACATTCTGCTGATTTCTACGGTCAGAAGATCATGGTCTATGATTTGGGCTTCACATCTTTCCTTTGCAACAGCTGATTTCAGCAACTTCCCTTTCTCTTCGATTCCCAATTGACTACGATATCAAGCCCGGAAAGTCCGGTTGCCCTTCCGACTTGAGCAAAACGAAAACCCTCGAAGCGTTGATTCTTCGAGGGTTTTTGCGCTCCCCAGGTAGGGCTCGAACCTACAACCCTTCGGTTAACAGCCGAATGCTCTGCCATTGAGCTACTGAGGAATATGGAATCCGGCGGCGACCTACTCTCCCGGACCGTTACCAGTCAAGTACCATCGGCACTGAAGGGCTTAACTTCTGTGTTCGGTATGGGAACAGGTGTGA
>CACWXP010000020.1 GCA_902764875.1 uncultured Eubacteriales bacterium | reverse complement strand
TTGCTATACCCAGGATTTTCATACTATTACTGATTTTGGGGCAAATGAAGAGGGGCTGCCTCTTATGATCCTCTCAGATCATTTTGAGACAGCCCCTTTATTTTCCCCCATCATCAGGGATGCACAAAAGTCCCGATATCGCTGCCTTCCAGCACGCGGATCAGATTCTCCGGATCGTCCAGGCCGAACACCCGAACCATGGGCACCTTGTTTTCCGCGCACAGGGCAAAGGCCGCGGCGTCCATCACCTTCAGCCCTTTCTTCAGGGCGTCCGTATAGGTGATGTCCTTGATCAGGGTGGCCGTGGGATCCTTCAGTGGATCGGCGGTATACACCCCGTCGATATTCTTGGCCATCAGGACGGCGTCCACTTCCATTTCCACTGCCCGCAGCGCAACGCCGGAATCCGTGGAAAAGAAGGGGTTCCCCGTTCCGCAGGCAAACAGCACCACCCGGCCTTCTGCCAGGTGCCGCCGGGCCGCCATGGCGTTGAAGGGTTCGGCAAAGCGGTTCATGTCCACCGCGCTCTGCACCACCGCGTCCAGTCCCACCTTGCGCAGCGCGTCCGCCATGCACAGGCAGTTGATCACCGTGCCCAGCATGCCCATCTGGTCGGCGGTCACCGCGTCCATGTTCGCCGCGGGGCCCTGGCGTCCGCGCCAGATATTGCCCGCGCCGATCACGATGCCGATCTCGGTGCCCATATCGTGCATGCGGCGAATGATGCCCGCCGCGTTGTTGACTTTGTCAAAATCGAAAAGATCCTTGTCGCTCTTGAGCGCTTCTCCGCTCAGTTTCAGCAGAACCCGGTGATAAACGGCCATGGGAGATCCTCCTTCTATACCGTGTTTCCAGTAGTATACCACGATTCCCTACCGTTTGTCGAACATGGCCCGCCGCTCCGTGGAAAGCCGCATTTTGGCCCGCATACCTTCCGTATCGCCGCGCGCAAGCATATCCCGGAAGCCCTGCAGCTCATTGAGGAAAACGTCCATCTGTTTCAACAGGGGTTCCCGGTTCATCATGAACAGTTCGCTCCACATTTTGTCGTTGATCCGCGCGATCCGGGTCAGGTCCCGGAAGGAATCTCCGGTATAGTCTGACAGATGCGTGTTGTCGCTGCAGGTCATCAGAGACACGGCGATGCAGTGAGTCAGCTGGGATACAAAGGCGATCATCTCGTCATGTTCTTCCGGCGAAAGCACGGAGATCCGTCCACAGCCAAGCAGCCGTCCCAGCCCTGCGCACCATTCAATGCCCTTTGCCGTGTTCTTTTCCGTCGGAACAATAATATAGTTGGCGTCCCGGAAAATCCGGTCGTCACTGTTCTGAACGCCGCTCAATTCCCGCCCGGCCATGGGATGGGCCGCGATAAACTCCACATCCCGCCGCAGCATCTCCTGAATCCGGTAAACGATGCAGCTCTTCACGCCGGTCACGTCGGTCAACATCATGCCGGGCTTGAACAGACCCTGGTTTTCCTCCACCCAAGCCGGAAAGATCCCTGGATACAGTGCGAAGATAATGGCGTCCGCTTCCCGGATCATCCGCTCATCCTTATCCGCCGAGCCCTCGGAAATGATGTGTTCCCGCAGCGCGTATTCAATGGCCTCCGCGTCCCGGTCCAGCGCCGCCACGTGATACCCAAGCCGTTTCAGCGCCCGTGCATAGCTTCCGCCCATCAGCCCCAGCCCGACAATCAGAACATTCTTCTTCGCAACCCATTCCATCGGTTTTCACCTCATTCCCGTCTGTGGACCTATGGGGACGGTTCTCTTCGGCCCACTTTTCTTTCTCTTATTTTTCTTTTTCGGCATAAACCCATCTCTCAAACTACCCTACTATAATCCTCTCAAGCAGCGCACCCAGCGCATCCATCGCATCCCAGAACCCCGGAAAGCTCTTGCGCACTGCCTCAGCGCCGTCGATCACGCCGCCGGTGCGGGTGCACAGCACGGCCAGTGCCATCACGATCCGGTGGTCGTTGTGTCCGTCCAGAATCTTCCGGGGCGCAGTCGGCGTTTCCCCGCCGACGGTGATCTCGTTTTCGCCGATCGAAACCGTAACGCCGAATTTCGCCAGCTCCTCCGCCATCACCTGCCCCCGGTCGCTTTCCTTGAAGCGCAGCCGCCGTGTACCCGCCAGCCGGGCGCCCCCGTTCATCGCCGCAAAGGTCATCAGCACCGGCGCCAGGTCCGGACAGTCCGTCACGTCGACCTCCTCGCCGCCTTCCGCAATCTGCCGGAAGTATTCCCTGCACACCTTGTCGCCCTGCAGGCTGTCCTCCCGGAGCCCGGTAATCCGGATCCCGTGACCCGCCTGACGCAGGGCTTCGAAGAAGGCGGCGTTGCTCCAATCGCCTTCCACGGTTTTCTCTCCGGCGCTGTACGGTATTCCCCCGGGAATCACCAGTGTTTCCGGTTCCGGCCGCCGGATGGTCACGCCGCAGGCCGCCATCGCTTCCAGTGTCATCCGCAGATACGGTTCGCTTTCAATGGGCGGCAGAATCCGCAGCACGCTTTCCCCGTCCAGCAGGGACAGCGCATAGGCCATTCCTGTCAGAAACTGGCTGGAAAGATCCCCGCGCACCGTATATTCCCCTGCTTCCAGTTTCCCCTGTACCCGGATGTTCTCCGGGCTCCGCTCCAGCCGGAATCCCCGTTCTCTGCAAAGGGTTTCATAGACGTCCAGCGGCCGCTCCAACAGACGCCTGCTTCCGGTCAGCAGCATTTCCCTGCCGTTCAGCAGGCACAGGGGCAGCAGGAACCGCAGCGTACTCCCGCTCTCCCGGCAGGGAATCACCGCGCTCTCTGCCTCTGCCGGTCGGCACCCGGCCACGCGAAGAGCGTCTCCCTCCTGGCGGATGTCCGCACCCAGCGCCCGCAGGCCGTCCATGGTGGCCAGAATATCCTCGCTCAGCTCGATGGGCCGCACCAGGCTTTCGCCCTCCGCCAGCGCCGCGCAAATCAGCATCCGGTGAGCCATGGACTTCGACGGCGGTGCAGAAACCGTTCCCCGCAGTTCCGCGGGCTCCATTCTGATCCGCATCAGGCTTTTCCTCCTGTCAGAGCGTCCATCGCTTCCAGATAGCCGTCCGTTCCGTGACCGATGATCGTTTTCTCACAGGCCGCCCGCACATAGCTGATCTTCCTGAACGGTTCCCGTTCGTCCACGTCGGTGATATGCACTTCCACCGTCCGGATCCCGACGGCTTTCAGCGCGTCCAGCAAGGCCACGCTGGTATGAGTATAGGCCCCGGGATTCAGAATAATCCCGTCCTGAACGCCGTATGCGCCCTGGATCGCGTCCACCAGATCCCCCTCGTGGTTGCTCTGGAAAAAGTTCACTTCCGTCCCGGATTTCTCCGCGTGACGCCGGATTTTTTCCAGCAGATCCGCATAGGTTTCATGCCCGTAGAGATCCGGTTCCCGGATGCCCAACATATTCAGATTCGGTCCGTTAATCACCAGTATTTTCATGAAAATACAGCTCCTTCAGTCCGGCCGGTTTTCAATCATCTCCCGGGCGGCTTCTTCCGGCGTGCCGCGCAGCCATACCGTGCAGTCCGCCGCCGCCCGGTATACGGGTTCCCGCTCCCGGCGCAGCCGGTCCATTTTCTCCTGCGTATCCGCCAGCGGCCGGTCCGCCGTCGGAATCAGTTCCTCCATCGGCCGCTCCAGCAGAACAAGCCTTCCGTTCCGCTTCAGGGCCCGCACATTTTCCTCCCGGAGCACCGCGCCGCCGCCGGTGGCAATGATCTGCCCGCCCCTGGCGGAAACCTCCGCGATCACTTCGCTCTCCAGATCCCGGAAATGTTTCTCCCCGTCCTCCCGGAAGATCTCCGGTATGGTTTTCCCGGCCTTCTCCTCAATCAGCGCGTCCGTATCCACGGCCGGCCGACCCGTCAGCCGCTGCAGCGCGGTGGAAACCGTGCTCTTGCCGCTGCCCGGCATGCCGATCAGCACTGTGTTTTCCTTCTCCTGCAAAAGCTCCCGAAAAATTCTTTCCGCTGTTTCCGGCGGATATTCCGTTCCGCGGAAAAGCTCCGCCGCCCGAACCGCCTGAGCCGTCAGCATGAACAGCCCGCCTTCCGCGGGAATGCCTCTTTCCCGGGCGTTCAGAATCAGATTGGTCCGCAGGGGGTTGTAAACCGCGTCCGCCACTGCCTCCAGCTCCGGCCAGTTGCCGATATCCACGGGACAGTCCTCCCCGTGGGGGTACATGCCGCAGGGGGTGGTGTTGATCAGGATCCGGGCGTCCCGGTACCTGTCCGCCGCCTCTTCATAGGTCACAGCGTCTTCCCTGGCAGTCCGGCTCACGCGGATCGCCTCCGCCGCGCCCAGCGTTTCCGCTGCATACTTCGCGGTTTTGCTGGTTCCGCCGGTGCCGAGGATCAGCACCTTTTTGCCCTTCAGCTCCGCGCCGATCCGCGCCAGCAGCATGGTCAGCCCCGCGGCGTCCGTGTTGTCGCCGAACAGTTTTCCGTCCCGGCGCACAATCGTGTTCACCGCGCCGATGGCCCGTGCCGTTTCGCTGATGCCGTCCAGGAAAGGGATCACCGTCTGTTTATAGGGGATCGTCACGTTGATCCCGCGGAAATCCCCCGATCGCAGAAAAGCTTCCACACCATCCGGCGGAAGCTCTTTCAGCTCATAGGGTTCCTCCCCCAGGCGGGCATGAATCTCCGCGGAAAAGCTGTGGCCGAGATGTTCCCCGATCAGTCCGTAAATCATACATTCGCTCCTGTCAGCCAGTCCGTTCCGAAGCGCAGCGCCAGCGCGTCGCACAGCACCAATGCCGTCACGCTGTCCGCCACCACCCGGGCCCGGTGCACAATCGCCGGGTCGTGCCGTCCGCCGAGGGTCAGCGTTTCTTCCGCCGTGCCCTCCGCGTTCACGGACTGTTGAGGCAGGGCAATGGAAGGCGTCGGCTTCACCGCGCAGCGGAAAAGAATCGGCATGCCGTTGGAAATGCCGCCGTTGATGCCCCCGTTGCGGTTGGTGGCGGTAACGGTTTTCCCGTCCTTCAGAACAAAAGGATCGTTGGCTTCGCTTCCGCACTTCTCGGCCAGGGCAAACCCGTCGCCGAATTCCACGCCCTTCACTGCGGGAATGGCAAACAGCCCGTGGGCCAGCATGCTTTCCAGTGTGTCAAACCACGGCTCCCCGACCCCCGCCGGCATACCCGTCACCAAAGTTTCCAGTACGCCGCCGACGCTGTCTCCGCGCTCTGCTGCCTTCTCGATGGCCGTGCGCATTTCTTCGCCCTTTGCTTCGTCCAGCACCGCGAAGGTCATCTGATTCAGCATCTCCGTCTGTGTTTCGGGATTGCTGAAAGGCGCGTCGGCAATCCCGGCGCAGCGCGCCACATGGGTGGCAATCCGGATCCCCCGGCCCCGCAGAGCACCGATGGCAATCGCCCCGGCTGCCGTCAGAGCCGCCGTAATCCGACCGCTGAAATGACCGCCGCCCCGGTAGTCCTCAAACCCGTGGTATTTCACATGGGCCGTATAGTCCGCGTGTCCCGGCCGAAGGGCGCCCCGCCGGTAATCCCCGCTGCGGGTGTCGCTGTTCGGAATCAGGATCGTCAGCGGCGTTCCCGTGGTATGTCCTTCAAACACGCCGCTCACGATGTCAAAGGCATCCTGCTCCTGCCGCGCGGTGCTGATGCGGCCGGCGGGCCGGCGCAGGGTCAGCTGATGCCGGATCAGGTCTTCGTCCACCGGAATTCCGGGGGCCAGTCCGTCCAGCACGGCGCCGATCTTTGCCCCGTGGCTTTCCCCGAACAGGGTCACGCAGACACTGCTGCCGAAGGTATTTTTCATCTTCCTCCGCCTTTCTTTCCGCTGATTCTGCGGCCCGTTTTTACCGTCGTTTCCTCCGGCTTTCTGTGTTCATCCGAATACCGCGGTATACCGCGCTGCCAGTTCCTCCGGCGTCATTTTCTTTTCCAGACAGCTTCCGGCCTTTTCCACCAGAATCGCGGTGATGGTATTCCCGGAGGCTTTCTTGTCGTGAACCGCCGCTTCCATCACGCGGGAAACCTCCGCGTCGCACCGGACCGGCAGTTCCAGTCTTTCAAGCACTTTCACAAGGCGCTCCCGCACCTCCGGAGAGCACATGGGCAGCATGCCAAGGGCGACGCATTCCCCGTGGTACAGGCCGTCCTCCCCCTGCAGCGCTTCAATCCCGTGGCCCAGGGTGTGGCCGAAGTTCAGCGTCCGGCGCAGGCCCTGCTCCTTCTCGTCCTGCTCCACCACGTATTTCTTGGTCCGCAGGGCGTTTTCGATGATCCGGTCCATGTGGACAGAAACATCGCCTTCTTCAAACAACGCAAAGCCTTTTTCATCAAAGCACAGGGCCATCTTCACCGCCTCGGCCAGACCGTTGGAAACCTGCCGCCGGGGCAGCGTGCTCAGCACGTCCGGATCAATCAGCACCCGTTTCGGCTGCCAGAAGGCGCCGACAATATTCTTGATCCCGTCCAGATCCACCGCCGTCTTGCCGCCGATGGAGGAATCCACCTGGCTCAGCACCGTGGTCGGACAGTTGTAGAAGTCAATCCCCCGCATATAGCAGGCCGCCGCAAATCCGGCCAGATCTCCGGGCACGCCGCCGCCCACCGCGGCTACGCAGTCGCCCCGGCGCATGCCGAAGGTCAGCATCCGCCGCAGAACCTCGCGGAAGCTGTCCAGATTTTTGTTCTTTTCCCCCTCCGGAAGAACGAAAATCTCCGCCTCTTCACACTGATCCGCCAGCATCTTCGGCCACTTTTCCGGCACGCCGCTGTCAGTCACAATCATCACCTTGCGGCGAAGATGCAGCAGTTCCCCGGCCCTTTGCAGGGCGCCCCGTTCCAGAATGATGTCATAGCTGTCCGCCCCGAGATTCATAGGGATCACAATGCCGCTCATCCTGAACCTTCTTTCTCCGGGATATTCCCCGGCCTTCAGATACCGCGCCGCGGTAATTACGGATCAATGAACCCTGTTCTTTCCAGCTGGGGTATTTTCTTCAGGGACTTATACAGCAAAAGGCCCAGCACGCCGCAGCTGATGATCTCGCCCACGCTCACCGTGCACACCAGGTACCACCAGGCGTCTTCCACGCCGTACACTTTCATCAGCACGATCGGGACGATCGCCATGTTGCTGACCACCGGGGGAATCCAGGCGACATACGGTTTTTTCCGCAGCAGCCGCGTTCCCACGGCGCCGATCAGCGTGGCCAGGGAGCCGAATACCACATCCCACGGGGCACAGCCGGTCAGCAGGTTCGCCAGCACGCAGCCCACCGTCAGTCCCGGAACAGCGGACAGCGAAAACACCGGCAGAATGGTCAGCGCTTCCGAGAAGCGGACCTGGATCGCGCCGCTGGCCAGACCCAGCAGATTCGCCAGGTAGGTCAGCGCCACATACAGGGCGGCAATGATGCCGCCGAAGGCAACCGTTTGGGCAGTAGATTTCCTCATGTTTTTTCTCTCCTTAGTTTTGTTTTAGGTGAGGATGGTTTCGAACTCACCGCATACAGACGCATGCAACCGGCAGTATACCTTATTTTGGTTCTTTTCGCAATGTTCTGTTCCTTTTCCGGGAACAATATGGTATACTCTTACTGTTCTTTTCTTCGTTTATATATTCGGTTTTCGGAGGTGCCCCATGGAAGACAGGGTCAATGTCGCAGTCGCCCCGAAGTGGATCGGCATCTGTTTGTCCCAGGCGCATACGCTGCTGAAGGACAATTTTCTCTGCGAGCTGGAAAAGGAAGCCCGCCGGGCCGGATACGGTCTGCTTGTGTTCAATTCCTCCATGGACTGGTACTGGTCCCGCCACGGCGGAAACATCACCGGCTGCGTCTACGATCTCATCCGGTATGACCGGCTGTCCGCCCTGGTCATCCTTCACGGAAACATTTACGATCAGGATCAGCTGGAGCGGATGATCTGCCGCGCCCGGTCGGAGAAAATTCCCGTGCTGTATCTCGGTGGCCGTCATCCCCTGTGCGAAAGCATCGTGGACGACTACGGCCCTTCTTTCAAGGAAATGATCCGCCACGTTGTCCGGGATCATAACGTACGCGACTGTTTTTTCATCGGCGGCATCCAGGATGAAGACAATTCCCGTTTCCGCCTGCAGTGCTGGCAGGAGGTCATGAAGGAGTTCGGCCTTCCCTGTTCGGAAGAATGCTATGCTTACGGCAACTATCTTGATACGATCGCTCTGCAGATTCTGCAGTCCCTGCTGGAGAAGCGCCAAAGACCGCCCCGGGCTGTTTTCTGTGCCAATGACAGCATGGCTGTCGCGGTCTGCGATGAGTTGAAAAAGCACGGATACCGCGTGCCGGAGGACGTCATCGTCACCGGTTTCGACGGGACACCCACCGCCTATCTCCTCCAGCCCCAGCTGACCACCTGCGACAGCAACCCGGAAGATCTGGCCCGCCTCGTGATGGAGCGGATCCTTTCCTTTGATCCGAAGCAGGGCTTCCCGGAGGAGATGCCCGTCCTGACTCACGGCTACCGCACCGTGCTCACGGAATCCTGCGGCTGTCCTTTCGTCGGCCATAATCGCTTTAATCCCCTGCGTACCCTGCGCCATGCTGATGCGCTCTTCACCCATGAAAACACCATGTATTACGCGGTGGACCGCCTCCTGGAGGAGAAGGAGCTGTACGGCTTCCTGGCAAGGGTAGGCGAGTTGCTGCTTCCGGGTTCTGCGCTGTACCTGAACCGGAGCCTGCTGGAGTCCAATCCGGATACGGATAATATGCCCGATCATCCGGAAGATGAGCTGATCATGGTTCCGCACTGCAACGCCGATGAGCAGCCCGTCCTGCGGAAAGTCTACCTCCGGGATATGGCGCTGCCGTCCCTGAATTCTTCCGGCGTCACAATCATCAATATCGTTCATTCCGACGTCCGGGTCTGCGGTTATTTTGCCGCGCATACCGAAGACTATGCCTCCGGGAGCCAGCTCATCAAGCGCCTGTCCGACGTCATGAACCTGATCGCCTCTGTCCAGCTGGGCCGTATGCGCCAGCAGCAGCTGGTGGCCCGGCTGGAAAACAACCTGTATATGGATTCCATCGCCGGTCTTTCCAACCTGAAAGGCCTCACCCGTTGGTACGAGTACTATGTGACCCAGGACAGCGCCAGGGGCCGGATCCTCGCCGTTTCCGTTTACGGGCTTCCCCGCTATTCCTGGATCTATGAAACCTACGGCATGGCCGAAACGGAGGATGTCGTCCGCACGGTGACCCGGGCGTTGCTCGCTGCCAACCCGGAAGCACAGCACATTGCCCGCATCAGCGAGGACCAGTTTGTCGTGATCGACGCGCCAACGGATGATGTGGCGCTCTCCGCTCTGATTGTTCGGAACACAAACGCCTTCTACCGCCAGATCGAGCAGTACAATTCCGGAACCTCCAAGTCCTATTTCCTGGAGGTTTCCTCCGGCGTCACCCATCTGGACCGGGGCTGGAACCCCGTTCCCCTGGAGAATCTGATCAGCCTCGCCGTGGGCGAAATGTATCTGAACCGGCTGCGGATCGATAACCCGGACGCCGGCGCCCAGACCGGCATCAGCGATGCCCAGAACAGTACTTTCAATCTCCTGATGGAGAAAAACCTCTTCCGTTTCCACTTTCAGCCCATCATTGATGCCCACAGCGGCCTCATTTATGCCTATGAGGCCCTGATGCGCACGGATTCCGTCATCAACCTGACGCCCCTGGAAATCCTGAAGATTGCCCGGGAAAAAGGCCGGCTGTACGAGGTGGAGCATGCGACGGTCTTCGGCATCATGGAGCGGTATGTCCGCAACTACAACGAATTCAACGGCTGCAAAGTGTTCATCAACACCATTCCCGGATTCTTCCTTTCCGAGGATGACTGCAGCGCCCTGATTGGCAAGTACGAAAGCTTCCTGGATTGCTTTGTATTCGAGCTGACGGAGGATAATCCGACTTCCAACGAGGAACTGTCCCGGCTGAAGCGAGTCTGCAAGCCCGGTGCCCAGACCCAGATCGCCATCGACGATTTCGGCACCGGTCATTCCAACATCCTGAACCTCTTGCGCTATGCGCCCCAGATCATTAAAATCGACCGGGGCCTGATCGCCGGTATCGCTTCCGACGCCAACCGCAAACTTTTCGTCCGGAACACCATTGAATTCGCCCACCAGAACGGTATCCGGGCCCTTGCGGAAGGCGTGGAAACCGCCGAGGAACTCCGCACCGTCATCGACTGCGGTATCGACCTGATCCAGGGGTTCTATACCGCCCGTCCGTCGGAAATGCCCATCAAAACCATTTCCGACAAGGTTCTGCGGGAAATCCGGGACGAAAACGTCCATCTTGCCCAGGGAAACATGGAAGTACTCCTGTACGAGCCCGAACCCGGATCAAACGTGGATCTTTTGGATCTGGCCTTGCGCAAATATTCCTGCATCTTCCTGGCCGGCGGGGAATACCGGCTTCACGGCGAAAAGTCCCACAGTGTGGATATGAACATCCGCATCGCGGACAATGCAAAGGTCACCCTGAATCTTTCCAACATCAACGTCACCGGACCCACGGAACCCTGTATCCGTCTGGGGAACAACAGTGTTCTGGATCTGGTTCTTACAGGCCACAACACCCTGAACCGGGACGGCATCATCGTTCCGCCCACAGCCAGACTGACCGTCCGCGGCGAAGGCAGCCTGCTGGTGCATAACACCCGGAACTATTCCGTCGGCATCGGCACCAACTACAACGATCCTTACGGCACCATCATCCTGGAAACCACCGGCATGATCGCCATCCGCTCCTCCGGAAATAAGACGGTCTGTATCGGCGGCGGCGTCAGCGGCGGAGAAGGCATACGGATCCGCAGCAGCATACTGGATCTGAACGCCAGCGGTGTCAGCGTGGTCGGTATCGGCTCCGCCTCCGGCGACGCTGATATTGAGATCTCCGAATCCGATGTATCCATCCACGCCGAGGGAAACGACGCCCTGCTGATCGGCAGCGTGTCCGGCGATGCCCAGATCCGTCTTACCGGAACCTACCGCCTGTATTCCGCCAGCGAACGCACCACTTCTGTCGGCACCATGAGCGGCACGGCAGACGTCCTCTTTTCAGGCGGCAGTGTCAACGCCACCA
Source organism: uncultured Eubacteriales bacterium (assembly GCA_902764875.1). GTDB lineage: Bacteria > Bacillota > Clostridia > Christensenellales > Aristaeellaceae > Aristaeella. The sequence goes on along the minus strand of CACWXP010000020.1, from coordinate 50,455 downwards.
TCCGCTGCGACTCCGGCGCCGTGCTCGGAACCTTCAACGGCGAAGCCAAAGTGATCTTCCGGGATACGAAAGTCCGGATTCATGGTGAAGGCAACCGCATCGCCGGTTTCGGCAGCCTGAACGGCGCCTGCGACACCCGAATCGAAAGCGGCGATATCCGGGGCGACGTGCTGGCAGGCGAGCGCTATCTGATCGGCAGCAACCATTCCCGCTTCATGGTCACCGGCGGCAATATCCAGCTGTTCCAGGAAGGCGAGAATATTCCCGTGTCCCCCTGCGGCGCGCCGCTGACTTTCATCAATCCTGAGGGCGATCATTTCGAAAAGACCTTCTCCGACCGCCGCGCCACCTGGACCTATAAAGCCGACCGCGCGGAAGACGGCTACCTCGGCGTCTGGGTCCCGTATTAAACGGCTTGCAAAAACATCCCGGAACTTTCCGGGATACTCTTGTGTTTCCGCACATTCTGAACCTATGGGGACGGTTCTTTTCGGTTCACTTTCCTTCCGTTCCACCTTCCTTCTGTTTCGACCCGTTTTCTGTCCGAATGTAGTACTTCTCTAAAATTGCGCCGTTAATCCGGGCGCCCAGGAACCGGTGCACATAAACCGCCATGTGCTGGTCCACGCTTGCGATCCGCTTCCGGAAGGGAATCCGCTTCCGGTCCAGGATCCGGGCGATTTTTCTTCCCAGCACATCCGGATCCGATCCGTTGCTTTCGTCGTGATGAATCCGCGCGGTGGCGCTTTCATAGGCCGCCGCGTAGGGCGACTCATCCGTCATGGAAGCCGCGTGAGGCCGGTACTTTTCGCTGCCGCTGCGGTGATCCCCGGGTTCCACCAGCATCACCTGGATGCCAAAGGGCTTCACCTCGAGCGCCAGGCATTCGGCATACCCCTCGATCGCGTGCTTGCTGGCCGTGTAGGCGCTCTGGAAAGGAATGCCCAGCAGCCCGTTGATGGAAGAGAAGAGCACAATCTTTCCTTCCCCTGCCGCCCGCATCATGGGAAGCACTTCCCGGTTCATCCGCACCATGCCCAGATAGTTGGTGTCCATGACCCGGTGAAATTCCTCAACGCTTGTTTCCTCGCAGGAACCCAGTACCAGCATCCCGGCGCACTGTACCAGCGCGTCCGGCGGCGCGATTTCCTGCGCCCGGCGGCAGAAATCACGTACGCTGTTTTCGTCCGTCACGTCCAGCGGAAGACAGGTCATTCCGTCCTTCTGGCCGCCGGTAAAACTACGGGCCCCGGCAATCACCTGCCATCCGTCGTCCCGCAGGGCCATGGCCGTGTGCAGCCCAAGCCCGCTGGAAGCCCCCGTCACCCATACCGTTTTCTGCGTATTCTTCACGCCAAACTCCTTAGTAAAAGGCTCCCGAAGCTTTCTTCGGGAGCCCTTTCAAAAGCTCTATATTATTTGCTCATAGCTTCCTGAACCGCCACAGCCACGGCCACGGTCATACCGACCATGGGGTTGTTGCCGGCGCCCAGGAATCCCATCATTTCAACATGGGCGGGAACGGAAGAGGAGCCCGCGAACTGGGCGTCGGAGTGCATCCGGCCCATGGTGTCGGTCATGCCGTAGCTGGCAGGGCCCGCAGCCATGTTGTCAGGATGCAGGGTACGTCCGGTGCCGCCGCCGGAAGCCACGGAGAAGTACTTCTTGCCGGCTTCCCAGCGTTCCTTCTTGTAGGTGCCCGCAACGGGGTGCTGGAAACGGGTGGGGTTGGTGCTGTTGCCGGTGATGGAGATGTCGGCGCCTTCGTGCCACATGATGGCAACGCCTTCGCGCACATCATCCGCACCGTAGCAGTTAACCTTCGCCCGGTCGCCGTTGGAGTAGGCCGTCTTCTTGACCACAGTCAGTGCATGGTCTTCCTTCACGTCGGCGCTCAGGTAGTCATACTTGGTCTGCACATAGGTGAAGCCGTTGATCCGGCTGATGATCATGGCGGCGTCCTTGCCCAGGCCGTTCAGAATGACCCGCAGGGGTTTTTTCCGAACCTTGTTGGCGTTCAGCGCGATCTTGATGGCGCCTTCCGCGGCGGCGAAGGATTCATGGCCGGCCAGGAACGCGAAGCACTCGGTCTCCTCGTCCAGCAGCATGGCTCCCAGATTGCCGTGGCCGATACCGACCTGGCGCTGGTCCGCAACGGAACCGGGGATGCAGAAAGCCTGCAGCGCGGTGCCGATCCACTTGGCGGCTTCTGCGGCGTTCTTGGCATTTTCCTTGATGGCGATGGCGGCGCCCAGTTCATACGCCCACTTCACGTTTTCGAAGCAGATGGGCTGAGTGCTTTCGACGATGGAATACGCGTCAACGCCCTTGCCGTTGGTGAAAGCCTTGACTTCGTCAAAGTTTTTGAATCCGTACTTGTCGAGAACAGGCTGCAGCTGAGGCATGCGGCCTTCATAGTTTTCAAACAGAGCCATTCGTGCCACCTCCCCTTACTCTTTGCGCGGGTCAATCCATTTGACCGCGCCGTCTTCAGCCTTGAACCGGCCGTAGGTACCGAGATTCTTCTCGTACGCTTCATTCGGGGACATGCCCTTCTTGATGGCGTCCATCATCTTGCCCAGGCTCAGGAACTGATAGCCGCAAACCTGATCGTCCTTGTCCAGGGCCATCTTGACCACGTAGCCTTCGGTCATTTCCAGATACCGGGTGCCCTTTTCCTTGGTGCCGTACATGGTACCCACCATGGAGCGCAGGCCCTTGCCCAGGTCTTCCAGGCCGGCGCCGATGCGCAGACCGTCGTCAGAGAAGGCGCTCTGGGTCCGGCCATACACGATCTGCAGGAACAGCTCGCGCATGGCGGTGTTGATCGCGTCGCACACCAGGTCGGTGTTCAGTGCTTCCAGAATGGTCTTGCCGGGAAGAATTTCGCTGGCCATGGCGGCGGAATGGGTCATGCCGGAGCAGCCGATGGTCTCCACCAGCGCTTCCTGAATCACGCCGTCCTTCACGTTCAGGCTCAGCTTGCAGGCGCCCTGCTGCGGTGCGCACCAGCCGATGCCGTGTGTATAACCGGAAATGTCTTTGATTTCCTTGGCCTGAATCCATTTTCCTTCTTCAGGAATAGGTGCGGGGCCGTGGTTCGGGCCCTTCGCAACACAGACCATGTCTTCTACTTCTTTGGTGTATTGCATGTGACTCGGTTCCTCCTGTCTCATGTTGATAGATTCTTGGCAACCAATTCAGTATACCACACAGGGCATGACCTGCACAAGAATTACTTTTTCATTTATTTCTCTGTATACATCAATTCCCTGAACCCTAAAACCTATAAAGCCACTCTGGAAGCCGCCGTCAGCGCAACCTCCATCATTTCCCGGAAGCCGTCCTGCCGCTCCGCGGCGCTAAGCGTCTCCCCGGTATAGATATGGTCGGAAATCTGGAACAGCGCCAGCGCCTTCTTGTGGGCGGCCATGGCCGTCAGGTAAAGCCCCGCCGCTTCCATTTCCACCGCCAGGTGGCCCATCGCCTTCGCCTTGTCGTTTACTTCCGGATCCGGATGATAGAAGAAATCCGATGTGTAAACTGTGCCGACCTTCTTGTGGATCCCCAGTTCGTCGGCGGCCTTCACCGCCTCCTGCAGCAGGTCAAAGCTGGCCGTCGGGGCCACAATGCCGGGCACGCCGTAGGAGGTGGCCATGCCGGAATTGGTGGAGGCGGAAATGGCGATGATCAGGTCCCGCAGGTGAGTATCATCGGTCAGGCCGCCCGCGGAGCCAATCCGGATGATGGCTTCCACGCCGAAGAAATGGAACAGTTCGTAGGCATACAGGGTGAAGGAAGGCATGCCCATCCCGGATCCCATCACGGAGATCTCCCGGCCTTTGTACATGCCGGTGTAGCCGAACATGTTCCGGACATCGTTGAAAAGTACGGGGTTCTCCAGGTAGTGCTCCGCCACATATTTGGCTCGCAGCGGATCCCCGGGCATCAGGACCGCCTTGGCCACATGGGTTCCTTCCTTCAGTTCAATGCAGGTGGACGGGGAAACATTCATCACGGTTCATTCCTCCTCTAATATTTTCGGTTTCATTTCGTCATTCAAACAGTTTCTTCAGGTTCACGTCAAAGGGCGGATACACGATGCCCCGGTCGGTCACGATGGCCGTCAGCAGCGAATGATCCGTCACGTCGAAGGCCGGATTGTAGCATTTCACTTCCGGCAGCGCCATGGGTTCCTTGTACCACATGGTCCTGATCTCGTCCGGGTCCCGCTGTTCAATCCGGATGTCCGCCCCCGTGGGGCAGTTCATGTCAATCGTGGAAGTCGGTCCCAGAGAATAGAACGGAATCCCGTAATGTTTCGCCAGAATCGCCACGCCGCTGGTGCCGATCTTATTGGCGAAGTCGCCGTTGGCCGCGATCCGGTCGCAGCCCACGAAGCAAGCCTGCACCCAGCCGTTCTTCATCACAAGGCTGGCCATGTTGTCGCAGATCAGCGTCACGTCGACCCCCGCCCGCTGCAGTTCGAAGGAGGTCAGCCGCGCCCCCTGCAGCAGCGGCCGGGTTTCATCCGAGAAGACCTTGAAGTCGATCCCCCGCTCCTTCCCCAGCAGCATCGGCCCGATCGCCGTCCCGTATTTCGATGTGGCCAGCGGTCCTGCGTTGCAGTGGGTCAGGATGCCGTCGCCGGGCTTCACCAGGGACAGGCCGTATTCCGAAATCCGGAAGCACATTTCGATGTCTTCATCGTGAATCGCCAGGCTTTCCTGCAGGAGCAGCTCCCGGATCTCCGGAACGTTCTTCTCCCCGTTTTTCCCGATCACCCCCAGCATCCGCCGCACCGCCCAGCTCAGGTTCACCGCCGTGGGCCGGGAGGAAATCAGGTATTCTCCGTTTTGCTCCATCGCGGCGCGGAAGGCATCCATATCCTCTCCGTCCGCCTGCAGTGACAGTACATACATGCCGTATGCGGCGCAGATCCCGATGGCCGGCGCCCCGCGCACGGCCAGGGTTTTAATGGCGTCGTAGATCTCCTCCGCGGTTTTCAGTTCCCTGTATACCAGCCTGTTCGGAAGCAGCCGTTGGTCCAGGATCACAATGCTGTCTCCCTTTTCGGAAAGATGTACGCTGCCTTCCATTCTGTCTTTCGAATGATCCATCTTTGTCCTCCCTGTAAACAAACAAAAGGCTGTCAGCCGACAGCCCTTTGCATGTTTTGTTTTATTTGGAAGTCATGGCGGCGATTTCCGCGGCCAGGTCGTCCTTGCGCTTCTCGATGCCTTCGCCCCGCTCGAACCGGCTGAACTTCACTATGTCCAGCGTCGCGCCGGTTTCCTTGGCGATCTCGGCCATCAGGGTCTTGATGTTCTTGTCGCCGTCCTTCACGAAGGGCTGCTCCAGCAGGCACACTTCCTTGTAGTACTTCTCGATCCGGCCTTCGACCATCCGGTCGACGATCTTCTCGGGCTTGCCTTCGTTCAGCGCCTGCGCCCGCAGGATTTCCTTTTCCTTCTCGAGCTTCGCAGTGTCCACTTCTTCACGGCGAACCGCTTCGGGCTTGGCCGCGGCGATCTGCAGCGCCAAGTCATGGGCAAAGGTCTTCACGGTGTCGTTCTCACGGCCGGCTTCGTCCGCGGCCACCTCGACCATAACGCCAACCTTGCCGCCCAGATGGATGTAGGTGGAAACCACGCCGGTGGTCTCATAGCGGCTGAAACGGCGGATGCTGATCTTCTCGCCGATGGCGACGGTCGCATCGCTCACCAGGTCGTTGATCGTCTTGCTGCTGTCGTCCACGAAGGCCTGCGCCATCAGGGCGTCCACGTCTGCTGGATTCGCCAGCGCCACGTGCTTCGCAACGTTGTTGGCGAATTTGATGAAGTTGTCGGTCTTGGCGACGAAGTCGGTTTCGCAGTTGACTTCAACGATCGCGCCGATCTTTCCGTCTTCGGTCACATACTGGGCGACCACGCCTTCCGCGGCAATGCGGCTGGCCTTCTTGGCGGCCTGGCTCAGTCCCTTTTCACGCAGCCATTCAATGGCTTTTTCCATATCGCCGTCGCTCTCGACCAGCGCTTTTTTGCAGTCCATCATGCCGGCGCTGGTGCGCTCGCGCAGTTCTTTTACCATAGCGGAAGTAATTGCTGCCATAATTCGATCAATCCTTTCTACTATAATACTGATTCAGTCTTATTCGGCGGGCTTCTCTTCGGCTTCTGCGGCCGCTTCGGCGGGAGCCGCGGCTTCCGCTTCTTCGGTCTGCTCGCCCTGCTTGCCTTCCAGCACAGCGTCGGCCATCTTGCCGGCAATCAGCTTCACGGCGCGGATGGCGTCGTCGTTGCCGGGGATCACGTAGTCGATTTCGTCCGGATCGCAGTTGGTATCAACGATACCGACGATCGGGATGCCCAGGATGCGGGCTTCGGTCACGGCGATGTGTTCCTTGCGGGGGTCCACAACGAACAGGGCGCCGGGGAGCTTCTTCATTTCGCGGATGCCGCCCAGGTTGGTCTGCAGCTTTTCGCGCTCATGGATCAGCTTAATAACTTCCTTCTTGGGCAGAACGTCGAACTGTCCGTTCTGTTCCATCTTGTCGATCTGGTTCAGCCGGTCGATACGGGTGCGGATCGTCTTGAAGTTGGTCAGCATGCCGCCCAGCCAGCGATTGTTCACATAGAACATGTTGCAGCGCTTTGCTTCGCTCTCGATGGATTCCTGGGCCTGCTTCTTGGTGCCGACGAACAGGATGCTCTTGCCTTCCATCGCGATGTCGCGGACGAACGCGTACGCTTCGTCAACCTTGCGGACGGTCTTCTGCAGGTCGATGATGTAGATGCCGTTGCGTTCGGTGAAGATGTACTGTGCCATCTTCGGGTTCCACCGGCGGGTCTGATGACCGAAGTGTACGCCGGCTTCCAGGAGCTGTTTCATGGAAATGACTGCCATTTGGGGTTCCCTCCTTGTTATTTTCCACCCCTTTCTCCTTCGCGACCGGCCACCGCGCAAGGCGGCACAAGCAATCGCAGAGAAAAGGTGCGTAATCGGATGGATTTTAGCACATTCAAAGCTGAAAATCAACCAAAATTTTTGCCATATCCAAAGCCTTCTCCATTAACCTCGATCCACTGACCACTATTCACTATCCACTGCCGAGCCTCAGCGCGGCCCCCTAAACCCTATATCCTAACACCTATATCCTCAGATTCACCCAGTTCCCCTGTTTAAACCGCCGCCGCATCAGCGTGAAGCGGGACAGCTGATCGCTCAGCACGCCCAGCCAGATCCCGTGCAGCCCCAGGTTGAACACCAGCACCAGCACCACTGTCACCACCGTCCGGATCACCGTCACACTGATCAGCGCACCCACCAGGGTATAACGCACGTCCCCCGCCGCCCGCAGGCAGCCGGTATAGATGATCTGGGAAATTTGAAGCAGCACGATCACCATCGTGTAGCGGTTGATCAGCATGCCCATATCCAGAATATGCTCTTCCCTAAAGTACAGGCTGTAGAACCAGCGTCCGCCCACCAGCAGCAGGATCGCCAGGGCAATGGAAATAATGAGACCGATCCGCTGGCAGATGTTGCCGTATTCCCGTGCTTTCTGTTTTTCCCCGGCGCCCAGTGCCTCTCCGGCCAGCGCCACCGCGGCCACCTGCATCCCGTCCGCGAAGGAGAAGCCCAGGCCGAGAATGCTCATACCCACGTTGTGGGCCGCGAACTCGTCCGTCCCCAGCCGGGCCGCCAGCAGCGCCGTGGCCAGGAAGCCGATACGCATCGCAATGTTCTCGAGGGAAGAATTGTAGGCCAGCTTCCAGATGGATCGCAGGCTTTCCTTCGTCATCCGGATCTTTTGGCGGATGATGTCCGGTATGCGCACATAGCTGTTCGGCCTGAACAGGGAGAACACCGCCATGATCGCCGAAACAACGGTGCCCAGCACCGTCGCGATGGCCGCGCCCCGAATCCCCCACGCCGGGAAGCCCAGGTTGCCGCCGATCAGCAGATAGTTGAAGAACACGTTGACAATACTGCTCGTAAGGTTGGTGGTCATGGAGAGACGGGTGTTTCCGCTGCCCCGCTGGGCTGCGTTAATCACCATCGTCAGCACGCTGAAGAACATGCCGCCCATAATAATCTGGAAATATTCCACCGCCATCTCATGGGTATCCGCGTTGCTGCCGGCCAGCTCCATGATCTGCGTGCTGAGCACGACAAACAGCAAGGTGATCACGGCGCAAAGGATCGTGGACAGCACCAGCGCTGTCAGCAGCACGGTGTTCGCGCTCTCCCGCTTCTGTTCTCCCTTTCGGCGGGCGATCAGGGCGGAAACCGCAATGTTGATTCCGAAGAAAAGCGTCAGGCCGATGAACTTCGGCTGGTTGGTCAGCCCCACCGCCGCCACCGCGGAAGGGCCCATCTCCGACACCATCATCGTGTCAATCATGCCGGCCAGGGTTACGAAAAAACTCTCCGCCATGGCAGGCCATGCTACGGAGATTGCTTTCCTTGTCATGTATTTGCGGTCATTCTGAGTCGTCCGTTCGGTTTGTTCCATGAGTTCCCTTTCTGTTTCCTGTCTTCCGGGTCGTCCTGTGTGTCCTGCATTCTTCGCGCAAACCCGGAAGGATCGCCGGAATTTGTGCGTACAGGATTATAGCACAACCCGTTTCCGGATGAAAGAGATTCTTCCAGTTTTTTCCGCTTTACTTTCCCTCCCCTTCAATGGTATAATCAGGTACGGCAGTTGCCGTGAAAGGAAAATTTTAAATTTGGAGGTAAACAATTATGAAGTGGGTATGCCCTGTCTGCGGTTATGTACATGAAGGACCCGAACCGCCCGAAAAGTGCCCGGTTTGCAAGGTGCCCGGCTCCAAGTTCATCAAGCAGGAAGGCGAAATGACCTGGGCCGCCGAGCATGTGATCGGCATCGCCAAGGACGTTCCGGAAGAAATCAAGGCCGGTCTGCGCTCCAACTTTGAAGGTGAGTGCTGCGAAGTCGGTATGTATTTGGCCATGGGCCGTGCCGCCGCCCGTGAAGGTTATCCGGAAATCGCCGAATACTGGAAGACCGCCGCTTTCGAAGAAGCGGATCATGCCGCCAGGTTCGCCGAACTCCTGGGCGAGGTCGTCTCCCCCAGCACCAAGGAAAACCTGAAAGTCCGCGTAGAAGCCGAAAACGGCGCCACCCAGGGCAAGACCGACCTGGCCAAGAAAGCCAAGGAGCTCGGCCTCGATGCCATCCACGACACGGTCCATGAGATGGCCCGCGACGAAGCGCGTCACGGCAAAGCCTTCAAGGGCCTGCTGGACAGGTACTTCGGAAAGTAATAACACAGTATTCTCAACAGTTCTGTCGGATACCCGCGCAAGTGGGTGTCCTTCTTTTTCTGCCTTTTTTCAGAATCGAAAGTGTGAGTCACACCTTCATAGCGAGCATTCCTCACCCCCTTCTGTTTATGTAGTGTGACTGTAAGTGTGGGTTTGTAGAGTACCATAAATATTATAATCGCAATAAACAGAAACCATTTTTCCTTGGCGAACAGTTCCTTCTTTTATAAATTCACATTTTTCCATAGCCGCAGTTATCCACGATATCCCGGATCGTGATCTTGTCGATCTGGTTGGTCTCCGCCACTTCCAGTAAGGATTCGGCAAGGATTTCCTTGGCTGTTTTACTTTTCATTGTATTCCGCCCGTCATTCGTTATGCTTGGAAAGAAAAATGGGTGTCGATGCGCAGATAGCCTTTCTGCCTGATTATCAAAGCGCATTCTTTGGGCAGTTTTTCACACACTCCATGCACAGAATACATTCTGTTCCGTTCTTTCTTTTCCTCGAGTTGTCTGTTACATCAACTTCCATCGGACAGACTTTTTTACATTTCCCGCAGGATACACATTTGTCTGTATTGCATTTGATCCTCAACAGAGAGAAATAACTCATGGGCTTCAGAAACACAGTGATCGGACAAATATACTTACAGAAAGCCCTGTTATCCTGAAACAGGAACGCTAACACGATTCCGACCCCATAATACACAGCATTGCCGATAATGAATGCCCAGAACATGATTCGTTCAATATTGCCGACTTTTGCAAGAAAGAGTGCCGCTACAAAGATCAGCGATACAGCAAATGTGATATATCTGATCCATCCGATCTTTTTCCTCGGCTTCTGCGGCGTCTTGAAAGGGAGAAAATCCAGAACCATTGCTGTCCAGCAGGCATAGCCGCACCAACCCCGTCCGAAAATCAAAGGGCCGAAGATTTTGGCAACGGCATAATGGATCGTTGCCGCTTCGAAAACGCCGGTGAACAGATAATACCAGAAACCCTCTATCTGCATGTTTTCGCCGCAGATCAGGCCAAGGTATACGAGCATATATAATCCAACAAGCAGCTGGGTGATTCTCCTTGCGTGTTCGTTTTTTCTGATAAACAGGAAAAGGCCGAGGGAGATTGAAATACCGATATAAGAGAAGTTGACAAGATAAAACAGGTTATTCTTTGTCAGCCACAGCGTGACTGCAATTGATTCAAAGATCACCAAAAACAGAACGGGTGCCAGGTATTTTTTCCCGACTTTCATCTCATCACCTTCTAACCCCCGGTTTTGTCTTTTATCCGTCTTTTAACGAATCTCCCTCGTCTCTTCAACGATCTCTGCCTCGCAGTTATTCTCCACGAAGAGGGAGATTTCCTCCATCAGGCTGTCCGCCATCGCGTTGTGAGGAACAATGGCTGCAACGCCGATCACGATGATCTGGTGCGTGTCCTGTTCATCAATTTCAGCGGCAGAAACATGGAACCTGTTCTGCAGCTGCGCGGTCAGGCTTTTGACGATCATCCGTTTTTCCTTCAGGCTGTGCACCCAGGATGCCCGAAGCCGAAAGGTCATCGCCGCAATATTCATGATTGACTCACTCCCTTCCCTGGTATCGAAACACCAATCCTCTTTTTTCTGTTTTCCCGGTCTGTATGATTGCGAATGCTGATCTCGGGATTCATGACTGAATGATCAATCAGATTATCATGGAAAAATCACAGAGAAGATAATCGTATCCCCTTCATAGCTTACTTCCAGTTTGCCTTTCAGCCGTTCCGTCATCTCCTTTGCCATGGAAAGGCCGATTCCGAATCCGGATTTTCCGGAATGGTGAGATTCATCCTCCCTATAAAAGCGTTCAAAGAAACGGGAGGTATCCACATTGTTTCCTTCCCTGTAGGTGTTGGCAACGTTCAGCTGAGCGCCTTTGCTTTTCCTGATCAGGCGTACGGAAACGGCCCCTTCTTCATCGCAGTATTTGGCGGCATTATCCAGCAAAATGGATGCAATTTGCTGAATCGTTCTTTTTTCACCCTGAATGTGAATATCCTGTTCAATCTGGCAGTCAAACTTTCTGCCGGTGGATTCGATGACGCTGCGGAACGGTTCCGCAGTTTCGCTGATCGCAGATGAAAGGTCGATGTCTGTCAGGGATATTTCTTTCATTTCGTCAAGCCGGGTCAGAACGACCAGATTTTCAATCAGCGACTGCAGCCGTTTTACCTGGCGGCTTGTGCTTTCCGTCCATTTTGTTTTTCCGCTGATGGCTTCCGCCATTTCGTTATTGGCTGAAATGACGGCAAGCGGTGTCTTCAGTTCGTGACTTGCGTTGGTAATAAAGCGCTTCTGTTTTTCATCATTTTCAACAAAAGGCCTGACCAGCTTTTTGGAATAATGACTCATGAAAAGAATGAACAAAACCAGAATAATAAGCCAGAGGCCCGCCATATACAGAATAATCAAACGGGACAGACCGTACCGGCTGGTGCTGTCCGCGATAACCACCAGTGTCGTCCCGTCCTCCAGCGTTCTCCGTCCGTAATGGAGGAATCGCTTACGGCCTGTGTTCAGGTGTCCGCTGTCTGCGTTCTTTTCAAGTGCTTCCGACGCGATTCTGACGGCGTCATCGTCGGAGATCCCCGCCATAAATTTGCTGATGACCATGCCCTGATCCCCTGAGAAAGCGACCGAGACAAACCGGATTTCGTTGAGTGATTCTGTGTTCAGGGCCAGGAAAGCTTCCTCCCGGGGTTCAAAAACCCCCTGCTCCGGAAGATGTCCGTCATTGTCCAGAATCTGGCTGATGAACAGCTGGGACTGTCTGGAGACAGTATTGGAAGTGACCCAGAAGATAATCCCGATGACCAGAACAATCACCAACAGCAGGACAAGCGTTGATCCCCACAGAAATTTGCGCTGCAGTTTCTTGAACATTTCAGAACTCCTTCAGCCGGAATGAATGATTCCGGTCTCCCTCAATCGTCACATTCGCCTGAACGGACTGCAGTTTGGCTTTCAGGAAGGAAACATACATCCAGACCGTTTCCGCGTCGGCCGGTTCGTTGTTCCAGACTTCCTTCAGCAGGTCTTCTGCGGTCATCTCCCGGTCAGTGTTTGCCAGCAGGCAGCTGAGAAGCCGGACTTCTCGGTGAGCCAGCCCGATCGTGTTCAACGCCCGGATCTCGGAAGCTTCCGTATCCAGCTCCAGATTGCCGAAGCACATCACCCTCACTTTGTATTCCCGTTTTCTCCTTCCAAGCGCACGCAGTCTGGCGCTCAGTTCCTCCATGGAAAACGGTTTGGTCAGATAGTCGTCCGCTCCGGCGTCCAGTCCTTCCACACGGTCCGCCACTTCCGCCTTTGCTGTCAGGAAAATGGCCGGCGTCGTGTTCCCGGTTTCCCGAATCTTGCGTATGGCGGTTACCCCGTCCATTTCCGGCATCATCACATCCAGAACAAGGGTATCATAGGCGTCCGAAGCTGCATTTTCCACAGCCTCCCTGCCGTTGCTGACCGCCTTCACATGGTATCCCTGATACTCCAGGTAAGCTGTCACGACTTCCCGGAGATCCGTTTCATCTTCCGCAAACAGGATCTTCATGCCGTTATTCTCCTTCCCGAATAATCCGCTTCAGCGTCTGCATGGACACGTCGCAGGCAGCCAGTTCATTGGCGCAGCGCCGCAGTTCCTGAATAATCAGCTCCTGGTTTTCAATGCTTTTTTTATACTTTATTTCATGTTCAAGGGCCGCCCAGGTATCCATGGCGATCGTCCGCAGCTGAATCTCCACATAGTAATGCCCGGGCGTGTTTCCATCCACGTCCGGTTCATCCGCTTCAACCTCCAGAATCATGTGATAACTCCGGTATCCATTGGGTTTTGCGTTATGAATATAGTCTTTTTCCCGAACAACAGAGCATCCGGGAATGCTTTTGATCTGCCGCACGTTTTCATATACGTCATCAATAAACAGGCACACAATCCGAATGCCGATCGTATCGGTGATAGATCGCAGCGCGTGCCACGTATCAGCCGTTTGCCCCAGACGGCACAGCTTTTCGCGTGCGCTTTCCTCGCTTTTAATTCTGCATATCAGGTGCTCATATAGTTTCTCTCCATGCGCTGCCTCATATGCCCTGCCGTATTCCTCTATTTGACCTGTCATGCGATTCATGATCTGTTGCATCGTCTCCCGAAAGAAACCGTACAGACCGGTCTGTGCCATGCCGGAGTCGCCCCCTTTTCACCTGCCATGATCCTGCTTCTGCATTAAAAGCATATCAGGCAACCGTGAATGAAATGTGAACATAATGTAAATTCTGAATGCAGCTTACCGGCGTTTCCGGGCGACAAGCTTATCGCAGGTAATCAGAATGCCCGGCAGGAACACCAGGATCAGCAGGATCGCCACCAGCGATCCGATGCCGATGGTATCCACAATGGCGGTGATCGTCGGATCCTGGAAAAACCGGCCCACGATCGACGGCACAATCACCAGGATCAGCCCGGAGGTCGTAATCGTATGAATCGCGCCCTCGTATGCTTTCCGCACAGCCTCAAATACGCACGCATCCCTCCGGTTTTCGGTGTAGTAGTTCGTAAACAGGATCCCATAGTCGATGGTGGCGCCCATCAGAATGCACTGCACAATCAGCATCGCCAGGAAATAAATGCTGTTTCCGGCAAGGCCGATGCTGGCCACCGTGATGAAAACACCGGTCTGCACAATCAGCACCAGGATCAGCGGAATCATCAGCGACCGAGTGGACAGGGCAACGATCAGGAAGATCACCACGGCCGTCAGGATCGTGATGAACAGATACTCGCCCCCGAAGGAACGCGACATCTCCAGGTTCATGGCCGAATTACCGATCAGATATGTCTTCCCTTTGAAGGTTTCATCGCATGCGGCGGAAAGCCGGTCGATAAACCGGAAGGTTTCCTCGTCTTCATCCGGATACCGGGTGGTCACGATCAGCCGGGAATGGTTTTCCCCGACCAGTTGCGCCTTCCCTTCCGTCAGCTGCTGCCTGCCGTCTGAAAGCGCGGCTTTCGCGTCCTCCCCCAGCAGCGGCGCGAACCGCGGATCGTGCTGCACCGTTCCGTAAAGGAACTCGAACAGCTCTTCCATCGTCATGGTCCACTTCGGATCGCCGTTCTCCAGGCCCGCCCGGTAAAGGAACATCAGCTCCAGCGCTTCTTCGTTCATGTCCGGTGAAAAAGCCGAAAGCAGCTCCGCCATCTGCTTCGGCATCATCGGATCGTCCCCGGCAATCAGGCTGACCAGGCCCGCGGCATTCCCGACCTGGGAAAGCATGGTCCGCTGATCCTCGCTCATGTAGGATTCGAACAGCTCGTTTCCGGCCACGTGTTCGGAAAGGAAACTCAGAAACTCCGCCGCGGTCATTTTCAGCGGCTGATCCCCGCCGTACCGAAGGTAGTAGATCATGGAAAGCAGATTCCCGTCCAGCTTCATCCCGCCCTGCATCTCCGGCATGTTCCGGACCATTTCCTCTGCGGTGTACGGCGTGGCCAGGGCCGAATAATAGCATGCGACGGATTTCACTTCATCATCCTTCTCCAGCATGCCGCAGATCCCCGGAATGGCGGGTTCGTCCGCATTCTCATACACCAGCACCATCGTGTTGTCGGCGGGAAAAACCTCCGCCACCGGGTCTTCCCGCTGCAGCGTGTAAACAATCGCGGTCTGCTGCTGCAGTACGACCGCTCCGGCCATCACCAGCACGAATACGACCGCGATCGCCATGTGCATTTTGTTGGAAAACACCGCCAGTCCCTTCGTCGGAATCCGGAGCGATTTCTTTTTTGTTTTACGGATCAGCCCGTCGCAGGCGATCAGGATGCCCGGCATGATCACCAGCACGCAGAACATGCTCAGAAACACGCCTTTCGCCAGCACAATGCCAAGGTCCATGCCGATCTTGAAGCTCATGAACAAAAGCATCAACAGGCCGACCACCGTCGTCATCCCGCTGGAAACCACCGACGGAAAAGCGTTCACCACTGCCGTTTTCATGGAAGCGATGATGTCGTCGTTCTTCGCCCGTTCCTGCTTGAACCGGTTGCTCAGGATGATGGAATAGTCCATGGAAAGCACCAGCTGCATGATCGCGGACATGGAAGCGGTAACGGTGGAAACGCTCCGCATCACAAGATTGGTCCCCTGGTTGATGATCACCGCAAACCCGATCCCCGCCAGAAACAGGAACGGCTCAATCCAGGATCCGCACATCACCAGCAGGATGATCAGAATGGCGGCAACCCCGCAAAGCAGGATCCACGCGGGTACCTCCGGATTGCTCACGTCGTCGTCGTGCCAGGCCATTTCATAGCCCGAAAATTCCTGATCCAGGGCCTTCTTGATGCTTTTCATTTCCGCGGATTTGTAGCCCGCTTCAGTGCTGACGACATACAGCGTATGGTCGTCCTTGTTGTAATCCGGATGATCCGCCTGCCAGGTCACGTCCGTCACATACGGAATGCCTTTCAGCCGGGCCAGGATGTCTTCCTTTTCCTCCGGCTTCAGATGGGTGAACATCACCCGCACAGTCTGCACGGATTGCGTCCCGGGGAACTCCTCCGCCATAATGTCGATCCCCTGCTTCATCGGAGACTTGTCCGGCAGGTATTTGGTCAGATCCTCGTTGGTCACGACCTTTGTCGTCAAAAAAGCGCAGACCGCCGCAATCACCGCCATAATAACGAAAATCGGGCGGCGGTGTTCTACGACAAAAGACGCCAGTCTTTTTTTCATTCGTCAATCCTCTGTTTCCCGGCAATGGTGCCTTACTTCCGCAAAAACGATATCCTTATCATTTCGTCAAAGCTCTCTCCTTTTCCTTCCGCCCGGAGCAAACCGGCCCCCGCGTCGGTATTCTTTCTGCGCTCCGATACAGATTTATTTGACAATTGGAAAAGGCTGGCATATAGTCTTTTTGCGCCTTTGCGCTTTCGAAAAACCGCCGTCTGCCGCGGCAGGGCGGTAGTCGGTCAGAATGGATAGGCGAAAAACGCCGCTGTAAGGAGTAAATAGTTTTGATAGCAACGTTTCATAACGCATTGGTCAATGTGAGATTGGGGGCATAAGGATGAACGAAAGCAGGATGCCCGCGATCGGCATACCGCGGGCCATGCTGTATTACCGGTACGGCGCCCTGTGGGAGCAGTTTCTGCAGGCGCTGGGGGTCTCTTTTCAGCTGAGTCCTCCCTCCAGCCGGGGGATCCTTGAAACCGGAACCCGGCTCGCCCCGGACGAAAGCTGCCTTTCCCTGAAAATGTTCATGGGGCACGTGGATACGCTGGTCGGCCGGTGCGAAAGGATTCTGATTCCCAGATACAGCAACTACGGATACACCGAGCTTTTCTGCACCCGCTATGAAGGCCTCTACGACCAGGCCCGGAACATCTTCCGTTCCTCGGGTCAGCGCTTCATCACCTGCAACATCGACGCCCAGAACGGTTCCCCGGAGGCCAAAGCCTTCGAGCTCTTTGGCGTGGAACTGGGCTTTTCCGCCCGCCAAAGCCGCCGCGCCTGGCAGGAAGCTTCCAAAGCGCTGAAGCAAAAGCAGAAAGCGGAAGAACAGTCCCAGAAAGAGCTTGCCGCAAAGCCCGGCATGAAGGTACTGATCGCCGGCCACAGCTATATCCTGTCCGATCCGTATCTCGGCATGCCCATTCTGGATTGTCTGGTGTCGTCCGGCGCGGTCACGCTCCGGGCGGACGCGCTGGAGTCGGAAACAGCCCGGAAAGCCTGTGCGAAGTTCTCCCCCACCTGCCGCTGGATCGTCAGCGAGGAGATCGTCGGCGGTGTGCTGCACTGGAAGGAGAAAGCTGACGGCATCATCCTGGTCAGCGCCTTCCCCTGCGGCCCGGATTCCATGACCAACGAGCTGCTGATTCGCCGGCTCAAAGGCATGCCGATCCTGCCGCTGGTGCTGGACACCCAGAGCGGCATGGCCGGCGTTGAAACGCGTATCGAAAGCTTCCTGGACATTATCCGCTTCCAGAGGGGGGACATGGTATGAAACAGCATCGGAAAGTCGCCCTCCCCCGCTGGGGCGAATACAACTGCGCCCTGAAGTATATCGTGGAGCAGGGCTTCGAGGCCCGGTGCATTCTCCCGCCACCGCTTTCCCGGCGGACGGAGGACCTGGGGGCAAGGAACAGCCCGGACCTGGTCTGCACTCCCTTCAAAACGACCCTCGGCAGCATGATCGAGGCGCTGGAAGCCGGCGCGGACACGATCCTGATGGTGCCCGGGGCCTGCCGGCTGAACTATTTCGGCGAGCTGCAGGAGCAGATTCTGCGGGACATGGGCTTCACCTTTGAATTCATCAATCTCTCCCTGTACAACACCGGGAATGCGAAGGATCTGCTGAAGGCCCTGCGGGTCGTCAATCCCCGCCGCAGCATGGTGAAGACCGCCCGTGCCCTGTACGAAGCAGCCAAAATGATCGAGCATCTGGACGATATCACCACTCTGTATTACGAAAACTGCGGTTTTGATCCGACGAAGACCTATCCGAAGGTCTACAGGCAGTTTATCGCCGACATGTATGAGGCCCGGAATCTCAATGAAATCCACGAAGCCTTCCGGGTCGCCAGCCGGGCCTTCGAGGATATCACCCTGAACAAGCCCTCCGATCCGATCCGGATCGGCATCATCGGCGATTATTATACGGTCATGGATCCCTTCTCCAACCTGGAGCTGGAGCAGAAGCTGGCGGACATGGGCGTGGAAGTTCACCGGCTGATGAATCTCGCCAACGACATGCTGCGCGGCGGCGGAAAGAACAAGCAGGCGAAGATCCGCGATTTTGCCGAATACTCCCTGGGCGCCAGTTCCACCGCGGACATCTGGCAGGCCCAGAACTTCGCCGAGCGGGGGTTCGACGGCATCATCCAGGTCAAATCCGCCGGCTGCATGCCGGAGACGGATATCATGCCCATCCTGGCCAACCTCTCCCGGGATTACAAAATCCCCGTCCTGTATCTGACCTATGATTCCCAGTCCAGCGACGTGGGCCTGATGACAAGGCTGGAAGCTTTTTACGATATGGTCGAGATGAGAAAGAAGGTGAACTCTTGAGCAAACTGAACGCTTTCCTCGGCATCGACGTGGGATCCATCTCCACCAAGGCCGTGATTCTGGATGAAGGCAACGCCATCCTGGCGCAGGAGTATATCTGGACGGAGGGTAACCCCATCGGCGCCGTCAAGAAGCTCCTGGGCCTGCTGGAAAAGCAGTTTGATCCGGAATCCTGGCAGATCGTCGGCGTCGGGGCCACCGGCAGCGCCCGCAGGCTGGTCGGTTCCATCGTGGGTGCGACGGTCGTGAAGAACGAAATCACCGCCCACGCCGTGGGCACCACCACCTTCCACCCGGACGTGCGGACCATCCTGGAGATCGGCGGCCAGGATTCAAAGATCATCCTCGTGGAAAACGGCATCGCCGTGGACTACGCCATGAACACCCTCTGCGCCGCCGGAACGGGCGCCTTCCTTTCAAGCCAGGCCCGGCGCCTGGGCATTGAGGTGGAGGAAATGGGACAGTACGCCCTCCGGTCCACCCACCCGACCATGATCGCCGCCCGCTGCACCGTCTTCGCTGAGTCGGACCTGGTCCATAAGATCCAGATGGGCCATCCCCGCGAGGACATCATCGCCGGCGTCTGCCGGGCCGTCGCTTCCAACTATATCAACAACGTCGGCAAGGGCAAGAAAATCTGCTCTCCGGTGGTGTTCCAGGGCGGTGTCAGCAAAAATGTCGGCGTCGTCCGGGCCTTTGAGGACCTGCTCGGCTGCCCGGTCATCGTGGACGACAACGGCCACCTGATGGGCGCCACCGGCGCGGCGATCCTCGCACGGCGCAGCCTGAAACGAACGCAGTTCGATTTCTCCGTGGAAAACATGGAGTTCGTCACCCGGGAGCGGAACTGCGGCGGCTGTTCCAACAACTGCGAAGTCATCTGCGTTTACCGCAACGGCCGGCTCATCGACTTCTGGGGCAACCGCTGCGAACGCGGCGCCGCCCGCACCGACGAAACCCCGCACCCGTAGCGCGTATTCGCCTGGTACGCGTTAACGCTGAACGATGTAACCGTTGACGGGTATAACCGCTGAATCCGTCGGCTTGGATCGTAAGGGTTTGCCTCCGGCGAATCAGCAGAAGAACTTTCATAAGAGATATATAAAAAACAGATGAGACAAAGAGGAGGACAAACCTATGTTCGGACACAGACCGGATGGAAAACGAGTCGGCAAACTGGATCCCATTGTACAGATAACCCCTTACCTGATGCCGATGCGCTGCGACGCCCAGGTGTTCCTCGAGCACAAGGCGGACTATGAAAAGATGAACCGCTATATCGCCGAAAAAAGCCGCGAAGGCCAAAAGGTCACCTTCATGCAGATCCTGGTAGCCGCCTATGTCCGCGCCGTCAGCCGCAATCCGGAGGTCAACCGCTTTATCTTCAACAAGCAGTATTATTCCCGGAACAACTGTTCCGTGTCCTACACGATTCTGAAAAATCCCCAGGACACCAACAGCAACGAGGATACCGTCCGCATTCTCTTCGACCTCACGGACACGATCTTCGACGTCCGCGACCGCATGAACGACGCCGTGGAAAAAGCCCGGAACGCGGAAGTCGACGGCTCCGTGATTAAGCTGGCCAAGACGCTGCTGGCCATTCCCGGCCTGGCCACGCTGGTGGTCGGCATTGTGAAGCTCCTGGACCGCTACGGCATCGCCCCGGCCGTCCTCATCCGGGAGCTGCCCCTTTACAGCGGCCTCTATGTCACCAACAACGGCTCCATCGGCCTCCACCATCCCCTGCACCATATCTATAATTTCGGCAACGTCAGCCTGTTCTTCGGCATGGGCAGCATCCTGAAGGAAGCCGTTGTGGAAGGCGGCAAAGCCCGGATGCGCCGGGTGCTGCCCGTCGGCATCACGGCGGACGAGCGGGTCTGCTCCGGCGCCCATTACGCGGCCTTCTTCTTCGATGTCATCCACTACATGGATCATCCGGAGGAGCTGGAAACCCCGCCCGAAGAAGTTCGCTTCGATCCCGGCGTCGAATACCACGTGCCCAAGGTTCAAAAATAAGATCCGTTTCCTACAGTTCCTTCTCCATCCGGATGCAGCGGAAGGTATCCCCGTCCGCCGCTTCCCCGCGGATTTCATACCCCATCTGCAGATAGAAATCAATCTTATTGTCCCGGCTTTCCAGGACCGTCCTGCGAAAGCCGAGTTCTTTTGCCCATTTTTCGCATTCATGAACCACCCGGGTGCCGATCCCCCGGTGCCGGTATTCCCGCAGCACCACCACCCGGCCGATCATCACGGCCCCTTCATCCATGGGATACATCCGCGCCGTGGCCACCGGAAAATCGTCGTCTGTCACGACGATATACCGGGTGTCCGGCGTGTCGTGGTCGTCAAACTCCCGCCGCAGCGTGATATGGTGCTTCTTCGCCATGGCCTGGATGCGGACATAGTAGGCCCCGGCCTGCTGCCAGGTCTCCGTGGCCCGGATGATTTCAAGCTTGTTTTCAGATCGGTCTTCCATGGCTGTGTGCTCCCTGTCCCTTCGTCTTCCGCTATTCCTTCGCGGCCTGCCCGGCGGGCACGGTCACCACCGCGCCCTCGGTTTCGTTCCATTCGCCTGGCGATGTGCCGGTGGATTTCTCCAGCTTCTGCAGCACCCGCTCCGCGTCCGCGCCGGAAAGGAAAACCGGGGAATAATTGTTGTAGTGTGAATCGCTTGAAATGCTGATCGGCCAGAAATGCAGATCCGTCTGAAAAAGCTCGCCCTCTTCGAAATGCATCACGGCCTGAACCACCAGGGCGTCAAAGTCCTTGGGCTTCGTGTTGCCGCCGAAGGAGCAGTTCCCAAGGCTGTAAACCACGGGCACCCCGTCCACCGGCTTCCATCCCTGCACCACGTGGGGATGATGGCCGATGATCAGGTCGGAAAAGGGCGTCGCCGCGCTGACAATCTGTTTCTGATAGCCGTCCGGTGGGTCATAGCTGTATTCGGTCCCGGCGTGCATCACCGTGATCACCGCGGCGCAGCCGGCCTCGCGCAGCTTGTCCGCCTCGCGCTGATACTGCTTCGCCCGGTTGCCCGAAAGGGATCCGCTCACGCCGAGGAAGCCGATCCGCAGTCCCTCGTCGCTCTGCCAGATGGCCGGAGCGTCCGTTCCGAACCAGCACACGCTGGCTGCTTCCAGGGCGGCTTTGGTGTCCTTGTATCCCGCCTCGCCGTAGTCGTGGGAATGGTTGTTCGCAATCGTAACGCATTCAATGGATCCGAGGGTCAGGATCTCCGTATAGGCCGTCGGCCCGATGAAGTTGAATTTCTTTTTCTCCTTCGTCAGCTTCCGGTCGCTCAGCACGACCTCCAGGTTGGCCACCGTCAGGTCGTCCTTCCCCGTCAGTTCCACCAGGTTTCGGAAGGGAAAGTCCATGCCGTTCTGCTCAATCCGGCTGGCGAAATCAATGTTCCGGTACTGCGGCGGCGATTCGCCGCCCAGCGTGCAGTCCCCGAGGAAGGTCATTCGTACTTCCCCGGTGTATTCCGAAACGGGGATCCAAAGTTCCTCCTCCGGAATCTCGCCCGCAACGGTCCGCCAGGTGCCGGAGGCCAGCGCGGAAACGGGCAGGAAAAGCGCCAGCAGCAGCGCAACCCCGCAGCGCAAAACTTTTTTCATACGCCGTCCGGCCTCATTTTCCGCTTTCATCAGCTGCAGGGGCCGCGGAACCTTCAGAAGCGGCGTCCGTATTCAGAATCTTCAACACCTCTGCCATTTCCGCCGTCAGGATCTCCGTATAGGCCGGATCGTTCGGATCCTCCGAAATGGCCCGGGCCTCGCCGAAGTTCAAGGTTTCGCCCTGCTCCGTTCGGCCGCCGAGAGACCATTTTTCTTCTCCTGCCTGAATCAGTTCAACCGTATAATATCCCCTTTTGCCGGTATTCGGGTTCAGGCAAAGATACACGCGGTTGCAAAGATGCAGATCCTCCGGTTTCGGAAGGTTCACCAGCATCATCAGGGTTCCGTCGTCCTCAAGATAGAGGTTCTGTGCAAAATCCTCCTGCCCGTAAACCCGGTCAAATCCGTTGTTGCCGGTAAAGCTTTCCCATACGGAAAAAACACCGTTTTCCGTCAGATAGCCCAGGAACTGATTGGGATCCTCATACTCATAAAACAGCTGCGGCAGGAGCATCTGCTCAAAATAATAGCGAACATCATAGGCGGTCGGCAGCGCGGCGTCCACTGCGGTTTCTGCGGCGACGGGGGGTTCCGCGGTCGTCTCCTTTGCCGCGGGTACTTCCGCGGTCGTCTCTCCGAGGGCAATGCAGGGCAGCAGCAGGCAAAGGGCCAGCAGCAGGGCAATCCGTTTCTTCATTGGGGGAGTCCTCCTCTCGGTGTTTGGGTTCGGGTTCCGTTCCCGTGTTTTGTCCGTCTGCCTTCAGTATAGCACATTCCCCCCTCCCGGTACAGATCCGTTTCACGGACGATCCCGCCCCGGATTTGCAAAAAAGCGCGCCGGATGGTATGATATCCGCATATGTTGTTCGAACCGATTTTCATATTCCGGAGGTTTTATCCATGAGCATGCAGCAAAAGCCGACTGTCTCGCTCCTGCCGGACGGCGGAAAATACTGGACCCACGACTTTGAGGATTTCAGCGCCATGGTCTACGTCCCCGCGGGGGATCCTTCCGCCGAGGTGATCAATTACGGCTTCAAGGCCCCGTATCTCCTGGTTTTCGGCGAGCCGGACCGCTCCATCGGCGACGCGGTGGACTTTGCCGAGCGCCGGGGCCTGGCGGATCTGGCCCGCGGTTTCTCCTCAAGTGTGGTCTTCGTCGTTCCCCGCTGCGTGGGCGGCTGGCAGGCCGCCCCGGACGATCTTTTTCAGAAAATTGCCGCGGAAAGCAAAATCGGCCAGTATTATGAGGATGGCTATGTCATCAACTATAAGTTCCGCACGAAGGAATTCACCGGTGTCTCCATCCGGGGTTCCCTCTTCCGAACCATGCTCTATGGCGTCGGCCCTTCCGCGGATTATATCGCCCGCAACTGCCTGAAAACCCTCCGGGGCGAATATCTCTGGGGTCCCGGGGAAAACACGCCCATGGCGGTCACCCTGGAAAACCTGTCGGTCATTCCCCGTCCGGAGCGTCCGGATATCCCCGTGGTCTCCGTCGGAAACAGCGAGGGGGTGAATGAAGCCCTGCGCGCTGCCTGCGATCACCTGCTGATCCGCGACGAAGCGGACTACCGGGCGGATTACCGCGAATTCTGGAGCCGCATGAAGCGCTGGTGCGGCATTCTCCTGCGGGAGGAAGACCCGGACGCCCTGGGCATGGCGGAAGAAGTCTGCATCACCGAAGTCACGACCTCCCCGGAAAACCGCGGGGATTACGCCGGCTCCGCTCGCCATCCGGTGGGTTATGTGGCCTATTACCCTAAAAACACGGACGGCCCGCTGCCCCTGGTCCTCGCTTTCCACGGCGGCGGGGATTCCGCCTTCCATATTGCCTGGGTTTCCGGCTGGTGGCGGGTGGCCATGCGGAATAAGTTCCTCCTGGTGTGCGTGGAAAACCACCTGAACACCACCGCGACGGAGACCATGGAGCTCATCGAACAGCTGAAAACCAAATATCCCGTTGATTCGCGGCGGATCTATGCCTCCGGCTTCTCCATGGGCGGCTGCAAAACCTGGGATCTGTATCAGGAATACCCGGAAGCCTTCGCGGCCCTCGCGCCCATGGACGCCACCTTCCCCGTGGGCCTGAACGCCTACGGCGAGCTTGCCCCAACGGAAATCAACCGAACTCATCCCGTACCGGTGTTCTATGCCGCGGGCGAGCTGACGCCCCTGCCGGAAATGCCCTGCCAGGAAGTGAAGTGCCTCGAGCGCATGAAGTATCTCTTCGAGGTGAATAAAGTCCGCAAGCCTTATGATCTGTCCTTTGAGGACCGGGCGTCCTGGCCGGAGAAGTTCTGGGGCGTGCCCGGCGACCGGATTGAAAAGGTTTTGGATCCTTCCCGCGGCGCCACCCTCACCCTCCATGAATACGACAGCACCGGCGGCGTCTGCCGCACGGTTTTCGCCGGCATCGATAACCAGGGTCACGAATGTCGCGAGCACACCTGCGAACAGGCCTGGAAGTTTATGAGCCGGTTCCAGACGCCCTGATGCCGAAGCCGCCCGAACAGCAAACGTCCTCCCCTACAAGGCGAACAACCCGCGAAAAGCGAAGCGCTCCGCGCAACCCTCAAAGCAGTCTGCACAAGGCGAAGTCATCTGCATCACAGTCTCAGCCAAAAACGCCGTCCCAACCGGGACGGCGCTTTGCATAAGCAACCAGATATTACTTCGAGGACATCACTTTCAGCCATTTGTCGGAAAGCTCCGCGGCCAGTTTCGGATTGTCCGTATACATTTCATCCTTTTCATAGCCCGCCCGCGGGATGTAGGCGCTGTTGCCTTCATATTCCCCGCCGGCGCCGCTCAGTTCCGCGATCACTTCCGCGTTGGGAGAAGTGTAGCCCGTTTCGGTGGAAATCGCCAGGCTGGCATCGTATTCCGTAATGAAGCGGATGAAGTAGTTTGCCAGTCTCGGATTGCCGGCCTTGGCGGGAATCACCATGGCGTCCACGGCGATGTTGGTGCCCTGCTTCGGCGCGCAGAAGGCCATGTCCTCGTTCTCGTTGATGATATAGGCGATGTCGCCGCTGTATCCCAGGGACATCCACTTCATGCCCTCCGCCATGCCGTCGATCATCTCGTCCGTCACATAGTTGGGGTTCAGCGCGCTGTTCATCTGCAGCAGCCAGTCAAAAGCCTGCTGAATTTCATCCTCGTTGGACGAATTCGCCGAATATCCCAGTGCCTTCAGGGCGACCATGAAAGCGTCCCTGGAGGAATCGTACATATACACGTGGCCCTTCAGGTCCTCGTCCAGGAAGATTTCCCAGCCCTTGTCCTCAATGGTCGCCTCGTCGATCTTCGTCGTGTTGTAAACGATGCCGACGCTCTGCCAAAGGTAGGGTACGGAATAGGTGTTGTCCGGGTCGAAGGGCAGGTTCTTCACGGCGTCCGTCAAGTTGTCCAGGTTGTCGACGATGGACTTGTCCAGCGGCTGCAGCCGGTCTTCATTCTTCAGGCGCTCGATCATATAGTCGCTGGGCACCAGGATGTCCCAGGGATCGTCGCCGCCGATGATGTTGGTATACAGCGCTTCGTTGGATTCATAGGTCTTGTAGTTCACCTTGCAGTTGTATTTCTTTTCAAAATCCCGCAGCACATCCTTGTCGATATACTCACCCCAGTTGTAAACGTTCAGCGTCACGCCGCCGAAATCCTCGGCAGCGTCCTCGCCGAAGGCGAAGAGGGGCAGCGCGCACAGCACCATCGCCAGCGCCAGCAGTACGGAAAGGGTCTTTTTCATGTTCAAACTTCCTCCTTGTTGATTTTCTTATCCCTGAGGACCGGAATCAGGTTGGCCAGAATCAGTATCACGGTCACCACGACTACGATCACGGCAGACAATGCGTTGACAGCGGGGTTGAACCGCTTCATCGAATACACGAACATGGAAATGTTCTGAACGTCCATGCCCGCGGTGAAATAGGAAATCACGAAATCGTCGAACGACATGCTGAAGGCGATCAGCGCGCCGGAGAAAATGGCCGGGTAAATCTGGGGAATGATCACCTTCGTCAGCGCCTTCACCGGCGTGGCCCCCAGGTCCATGGCGGCCTCCGCCACGTTGTCGTCCAGCTGCCGAAGCTTCGGCAGCACCGAAAGGATCACGTAAGGGATGCAGAAGGTGATGTGCGCCAGCGTCATGGTCACAATGCTGCGCCGGATCTTCAGCGATAGGAACAGCAGCATCAGCCCGATGGCCGTCACGATGTCCGGGTTCAGCACCGGCAGGTTGTTGATCTCCAGAATCACCGTCCGGATGATCTTCCGGGCCTTGCTCAGGCCGATGGCCGCCACCGTTCCGATCACCGTCGAAACCACCGTGGCGATCACCGCGATGATCACCGTGTACTTCAGGCTCTCCAGCATATCCTGGTTGTTGATCATCTCTTCATACCAGCGAAGGGAGAATCCGCTGAAGTTGATCATGCTCTTCGAATCGTTGAAGGAAAAGAGCATCACGTAGGCAATCGGGAGATAGATAAACAGCAGCACAAGAATCAGGTAGCCGGTGCGGAAGAAGTGGTGTTCCCGGCGGGTTTTTGCTTTCATTTCGTTCATAAGGCTCACTCCTCCGCTCCCCGGTCAATCTTCCGGGTGACATACATGGCGGCAATGATGATCAGCGCCATAATCAGGGAGATCGCGCTGCCGAAGTTCCAGTCGCCCGCCACCAGGAAGTAGTTCTCGATCAGGGTTCCGATCAGCACGTAGTTGCCGCCGCCCAGCAGTTTCGGAATCACGAAGCTGGAAACCGCCGGCAGAAACACCAGCGTCACCCCGGAGATGATCCCCGGCACGCTCAGCGGCAGCGTCACCTTCAGGAAGCTCTGCCATTTGTTGGCCCCCAGGTCATAGGAGGCCGTCAGCAGTTCCCTGTCCAGCTTGGCGATGGCCGTGTGAATCTGAATGATCATGTACGGCAGGAAGTCGTACACCATGCCGATGAACACCTTGATCTCGCTTGAAAGATCGTCAAAGTTCATCAGGATGCCGCGCCAGGCATAGGTTTTCAGCAGCATGTTGATCCACATCGGCAGCGTCATCAGCAGGATCATCATCGTCTGTTTCCGTTCCGAAAGGTTCGCGATGAACAGCGCCGCGGGATAGCCGATCAGGATGCAAACCACCGTGGTGATGAAAGCGATCCGCAGGCTGGTCCAAAGCACGCGCATGAAGTCCGGGTCGGAAAAGAACCGGCCGAAGTTCTCCAGCGTGAAGTGGAAGGTCAGGGTGTTGTTGCCGCCCTTGGTCACCGCGTACAGCAGGATCATGAACATCGGCGCCACGATGAAGAACCCGATCCAAAGGATGTAGGGATAGCTCATCCGGAAAAATGATTTCATGCGTCCGCCACTTCCTTATGCATAACATGGATATCCTCCGGACCGAAGCTCAGTCCCACCCGGTCGCCAACCTCGTGGCACGCCGTGGTCTCCACCTTGTATTCCCGGCCCTGCGTCGCGAAGGTGATCTTGTAGGTGCCCTCGGTCACGGTGGCGGGGTCAAAGTCGAACTTCACGTCCGTAATCTCGACGGAGGTATCGTCCTGCAGGTTCCAGGCCTCGGCGCTGGCCCAGGTCTTCAGGTCCGTGGAAATCGCCATGGATTCCTGAATTTCCTCCGCGGTGATGAAGAAGTCCAGCGCGCTGATGCCGATGTTGTGCCGCGCGTCCTCCACGTATTCGGGGGAAACCACGTTCACTTTCACCGTCACCGCCGTGCCCTTCTCCGTGCTGAAGGTAATCTCGTAAACGCCCGGCTTGTTCTCGATGTTGTGCGTCACCTTCGTCAGGCTGATGTCCCGGTTGTCCGCGTCCCAGGCCTGGGCGTTGGCGATGCGTACAAAGTCCGCGTCCGTCATTTCCTTCTCGGTCAGGTCCTCGGCGTCGACGAAGAAATCGTTGGCGGAAATCTTTTCGCCGGCCTGCGGATTTTCCTTGTCGTGCTGCGTCACCACGTGCATCTCCACGGTCTTCGTCACGCCCGTCTTGGTTTCGACCATCAGTTCGTAGTGCACGCCCTTGAAGATCGCGCTCTTGACTTCCCCGCGCATCACGCCCTTTCCGGGGCTCACGATCGCGATGTCCTCCGGCCGGATCAGCACGTCCACGGGCTCGTCGGGCCGGAAGCCGAAATCGACGCATTCATAATTCTTGTCGTCAAGGCGGACCTTGTAGTCCTCTTTCATGATGCCGTCCACAATGTTGCTTTCGCCGATAAACCTGGCTACATAGGCGTTCACCGGCTCGTTGTAGATCTCCAGCGGCGTGCCGATCTGTTTGATTTCTCCCGCGTTCATCACCACGATCTTGTCGCTCATGGTCAGGGCTTCTTCCTGGTCGTGGGTTACGTAGATGAAGGTGATGCCGACTTCCTGCTGAATCCGCTTCAGTTCCCGCTGCATCTCCTTGCGCAGCTTCAGGTCCAACGCCCCCAGGGGCTCGTCCAGCAGCAGCACGTTCGGCTCGTTCACCAGCGCCCTCGCGATGGCCACCCGCTGCTGCTGGCCGCCGCTCAGCTTCGTCACCTTGCGCTTCTCGTATCCTTCCAGGTTCACCAGGCTCAGCATCCGGCTCACCTTCTGGCGAATGATATCCTCGCCGGTCTTCTTGATCCGCAGGCCGAAAGCGATGTTTTCATATACGTTCAGGTGCGGAAACAGCGCGTAGCGCTGGAAAACGGTGTTGATCTCCCGGCGGTATGGCGGCACCTTGTCGATGCACTGGCCGTCGAAGATCACCGTGCCCTCGTCCTGTTCAAGAAACCCTCCCAAAATCCGCAGCAGCGTGGTCTTCCCGCAGCCGCTGGGCCCCAGCAGCGTCACGAATTCGTTTTCGTAGATATTCAGGTTCACGCCCTTGAGCACCACCTGGCCGTCAAAGGTTTTCACGATGTTCCGGAATTCAATCAGTTTGCGCATGGTCGATTTCTCCTTCATCTATAATACCTGCAGCGCGGTCGCCGTTCCCAAAGCCCGTTTGTCCGCAACCCGCGGCCTCATGCGGCTGCTCATCAGAAACTCGGCGGCGTGGTGATCCAAAGCACCTGGGCCGGTTCCCGTGTGTCGTTGAGCAGGCTGTGCTCGTGATCCCCGCGGATGTAGAAGGTTTCGCCCTTCTTCACCGGGTACTGCCTTCCGCCGTTGTCCAGGATCACGCTGCCGCTCAGCACGTATCCGAACTCCTCCCCCTCGTGGGGCGTCATGCTGCGGCTGGCGCAGTGGGGCTGAATCGTCAGCAGGATGGGCTCCATGGCGTTCTTCTGAGCGTTGGGCACAACCCACAGGATCCTGCAGTTCTCCCGAACGTCCTCAAAGTAGTCCTCTTCCCCGAAAACGACTTTCTGCTCCTGCTCCTCCGAAAAGAAGGAGGACATGTCCGTCCCCAGGGCCTCCACCAGGTCCATCAGGGCCGGAAGCGAAGGGGTCGTCAGGTTGTTTTCAAGCTGGCTCACAAATCCTTTTGTCAGCTCGCACCGGCTGGCCAGCTCTTCCTGGGTCAGTCCGTTCCGAACCCGCAGCTGGCGGATTCTCCTTCCGATATCCAAGGCGCCCGCCCCCCTTTCCGTCGTTTAGAATCACTAAACAAAAAGAGAAGAATTATTAAACCGAAGAACATTATACATAAAACCTCGCGGGATGCAAGAGCAAAACGCAAAAAACCGACAAAAAACTTTGGGGAAAACTGCTGCCACTTCCGCCGGATGCTGCGTATATAAATGTGAAACCACGATGAAAGGAGTCAGGAACGATGGAACGTAAGCTGAAAGAACTCTTTGATTATCAGAAATTCGAGGGCAACACCGCCCTTCAGAATGTCATTGATTCTGTTCATTCCCGCTACCAGACCCGCGAACTGTCCTTCGAGGACATGGAGCAGATTTCCGCCGCCGGCGTTACGCGCTGGCCGTGGAAAGCGAACGAAGAGCAGAAGAAATGATCCCCGGATTTCTGACGTAAAAAACGGTCTGCAGACAATGCAAACCGTCTTTTCGCGTTATTTTTGTGTTTCCTGTGCTTCTTGCCGTCTTTTCTCCTGTGCTTCTTGCCGTCTTTTCTCCGCTTCCTCCCGGTTGCGCCGCGCCTTGTTCAGGGCGTACATCGCCTCAAAGGGGCCGATGATCGCGGAAAGGATCACCAGAATCCAGATCCAGGGCAACTGCATCCCCTCCTCCTGTTGAACCCATTGTACAGTCCCGGCTTTACTTCCGCAAGCCGGGAGTCCTGTTTTTTATCGGCCGCGCGGATATTGCAGCTCCCGGCGCAGCCGGGAGTCCTGTTTTTTATCGGCTGCGCGGATTTTGCAGCTCCCGGCGCAGCCGGGAGTCCTTGTTTTTTCCCGGCCGCTGGAGTAGTATGGAGGATGAATTCGATGAAAAGGCGGCGGTATCCATGACGAAATTTCTTGCCCTGCTGTTGGCTTTCCTGTTGATCTTCGCTCCGGCGGTGATCCGCGAAAACGTGAAAAACGCTGTGTCCTCGGAAAAAGCAGCCCCTGTGGAAGATGCAGCCCCTGTGGAAGATGCAGCCCCTGTGGAGGATGCGGCTCCTGCGGAAAAAGCGCCCTTTTCCTATGAGCATGATCCCCGGGAAAACCCGTCTGCCATGCGGGATATCGTGGTGAATCCGGACGCGGTATACGGTTTTTCCCCAAGCGGTGACGAACAGTCCACCCTGAAGGATTATGTGAACGCCATTGACTGGACGGATCCGGCCCAGGTAGCCTCAGCCCGGGAGCAGCGGGCCGCCTACCACGAAAGCCTCCAGGAGCTCTACGACATGATCCTGTCCATGACGAAGGAAGACAAGGATATCGAAACCATTGCGAGGGCCATCAGCCAGCGGCGGAACGAATTGCGCTTCGAAGCCTACAAGGACGATCCGGAGGGCCTGGAAACCGTAAAAAAGCGGAACCTGGAAACCTACGGAAACGAGTTCGGCCCGACCCAGGATGCCCTCTTCGAAAAATACGGTTCCTGGGAAACGGTGCTGCTCAAGGCGCTGGGAACCAACGCCGGCATGGACGCCTGCCTTGGGTTCTACGATGAATACTATTATCTCTATGACCTGGAAGGCGAAACGGAGCAGTAAGCCAACCGTATACTGTATTCAATCATCCTTCCGATAGGCTCTCAAACCAGTCGATGGCCCGCTCCGGCCAGCCTTCCATGCTCATCCCCGTGCCGTCGGCAAAGCCGTGGCCACCCGTCGGCCCGATCTCCAGCCGGCATGGAATCCCGTTCTTTTCCAGGCTCGCGGCCAACAGCTTGGAGTGTTCCGGCGGCACCAGATCATCCCCCGCCGCCAGGAAAATGGCAGCGGGCGGGAAGCCCTCTGTATGCAGCGGGATCTCGAAGCAGCTGTTGCAGGCTTCCTTCATCGTGCAGCCGACACCCGCCCGGGCAGCTTCGTCCTTGTCCTCCCCTTCGTCCCATTCCTCCGCGTCCATCAGCCGGTAAGAGGTCACGGGATACACCGGGAAGCAGGCGGCGGGTTTCGGCAGCCCAAAGGCGCTGTATCCCTTTTCCGTGTTCCACAGGCATACAAGATACCCGCCGGCGGAAAAGCCGCAGGTAATGTACTTTCCGGGATCCACCCTGAATTTTTCTTTATTCTCTTCAATAATCTCCAGCGCCCGGGCCATATCGCCCATGGCCTTCACAACCGCCGCTTCCGTTTTCACCTGATACGTCAGAATGAACACATGGTATCCGCGTGCGTTGAAGTGCTGCGCCACGGGCCAGCCTTCCGTCAGGTTCCATACGTTGACAAACCCGCCGCCGGGGACCAGCAGGATGAAGGGCCTGCCGTCCGTCGCGGGATCGTCCGAAGGAAACCACACCAGGTTCCTGTCCTTCTTTTCCGGCGCCGCCGTGCATTCTTCATCAGAATACAGGCGGAAGTAGTATTCTCCCTCCGCCGCCTTGAACAGCCGTTTGAATCCCCGCTCCAGGCACCCCCAGCCCATCCGGTCCGCAATCTCCTGCAGCGTCCATCCGTAGAATTCTTCCTTCGAAAGATCCCATTTGCTGATCGCGTCCGGCGCGATCTCGGCAATCGCCGGATCCTCCAGAATGTTTCCCAGTGTTCTGTCCATCAGTTTCATCGCGTTTCCTCCTCCCGTGATCACACAGCAACCGCGTTCATACAGCTCCCGTCGTCATACAAATCCTGCGATCAAAAAGCTCCCGTCGTCATTCCGCTCCCTGCACAAAGCGGATGAATGCCTGCGCTTCCTCAAAGGTCTTCAGCCGCGCCGTGTACATATACCGCCCCATCTGTGGCCAGTTCATCGGCGGCATTTCCTCCTGCATCATCATGCACCCGCCGTATGCAGCCATGATGTCCTCATGCGTCCGGGCGTAGGTATGTCCGTCCTTCCGGCTGGCATACACGCAGTAGAAATGCTCCGCGCTTTCCGGAACCCTCCGCGCGTCAAAGGCGACCATGTCGGCATAGATCTGATAAACGTCCGTGGAATGGGCAAAATCCATCATGTCCGGCGTATAACCGCCGGCCGGCCGCATGTTCACCTCCAGCGCCGCGAAATTCCCGACCTCCCCGAGGCCTTTGCGCGCCTCCGTCAGGCGGAAGAACTCCAGGTGCACAAACCGCCGGTCCACGCCGAAGGCCTTCACTGTCTTCCGGCCCAGTTCCCGCAGCTTTTCCGGAACCTCCGGGCACGTATAGTACATCAGGTCCAGATCCTTGTTCACAATGTCCATCACCGGCGGCCACACCGTCATGCTTTCAAACACCGGCTCGCACCGGGAATCCAGAATCGCGTCGTAGGAGCAGATTTCCCCTTTGATGAACTCCTCCATCACATAAGGCACGGCGGGCAGATCGTTGTAGAATGCTTCCAGGTCCCCGTCGTTTTCCAGCTTCCAGGTGTGCGTCGCCCCGACGCCCACGTCCGGCTTCACGATCACCGGATAGCCGACCTCCGCGACAAAGGCTTTCCCCGCCTCCCGGGTGCTGACCACGTGCTGCCGCGCCGTGGGGATCCCCGCCTCCAGGTACAGCTGCTTCATCAGCCGTTTTTCTTTGATGAAGCTGATCCGGTCCGACCGGATGCCGGTGGTGATGTTGAAATCCGTCCGCAGCCGGGCGTCCTGCTCCAGCCAGTATTCGTTCATGGATTCAACCCAGTCGATCCTGCCGTATTTGAAAGCAAAGAAGGCCACCGCCCGGTACACCTGGTCGTAGTCCTCCAGGCTGTCCACCCGGTAGTATTCCGTCAGGGCCGCCTTCAGCGGCGCCTCCAGGCCGTCGTAGGGCGCGTCGCCGATGCCCAGCACGTTGATCCCGTTCCGGCGCAGCCGGTCGCAAAACTGCCAGTACGTATGGGGAAAATGCGGGGAAACAAACACAAAATTCATGAAAAATCAGATCCTTTACTCGTTGATCATAAACGGCAGGAAATACCGCATCTGTTTAAACCACCAGGGCCAGTCGTGACACACGTCAAAGCCCCAGAAATCGCACCAGGCTTCGATGCCCTTCTCGCCGAAAATCCGGTCCAGGTTCCGCAGCGTCCGCACCCCGTCCTCTTCCCACGCGCCCTGCCCGCAGCACAGGATGATCTTTCGCTCGTTGTACATCCGGATCCAGGGATGGTCCGCCGGCATGTTGGGCAGGAAGCGCTCCGGGGAATTGTCGTACAGCGTCGGGTTCATCCACCCGTCGAAGAAATAGTCCGCGTCGTAAACCCCGGAAAGGGCGATCACGCCCCGGAAAAGGTCCGGCCGGCGCATGAAGGTGATCACCGCGTGATTCGCGCCCATGGAAAAACCGGTCACGGCCGGCGTTTCCGGGTTGCGGGTCCGGATGAAGGGCACAACCTCGTCGACGATATAGTGAAAATACTGTTCCTGCCGCGCCGCGCGGAATTCCTTGTCCCAGTCTTTGGGTGACCAGCTTTCCCGGTCCACCGTATCCACCACAAACAGCTGAATTTTGTTCTCTTCGATGAAATCCGCCAGCTGGTGGATCATGCCGAAGTCCTCATAGTTGCGGCACATGGAATCCTGCGTCGGAAAAGCAAGAAAAGGAATCCCGCCCTGGCCGTAGATCATGATGTGCATCTCCCGGTCCAGGCACCGGCTGTAGTGTGTAAACTCTTCCCTGTTCATGGTGTTCCTTTCAGTCTTCCGCCGGCTCTGCTCCCCGGCGGCAAAGACAATATATTATCTCATACCCAACGCATCCGGTCAATCAGAATCCGTCCCACAGCGTCCGCCAGTCTGCCGTGCCCTTCCGCATTCAGATGTTCGTCGTCATACGAACAAGGGCTCACAATGTCCGATGCCGCCAAAAACAGATGGCCTCGCTTTGCGGCAATCCGCGAATACACGGCTTTCAGTTCCGCCGAAACCCGCACCGACGCCCGGCTGAACGCCGGATCCTTTTCCGGCTTCCACACGTCCGCCCCCAATACCACCGGTGAAATCACCAGAATGTGTTCCGGCCGAATCCTTTGCTCAAACAGATCCAGGCATTCCTCCAGCCCTTTCCCGATCTCCTCCGCCGTCAGCCCGAACACGGTTTTGCAGTCGTTGGTTCCGAGCATCACAATCGTCCCGGATGCCTCCTCGTTCCGGGCAAGAATGCCGGGAATGTCGTCCGCGCCTTTGAGTCCCTTTCGGATCGGATCGTTGAAAACAGTGGTCCTCCCGCAGAGCCCTTCCTCAACCAGCAGGATCCCTTCCCGGCTCAGTTTTTTCCGCAGCAAACCGGTCCAGCGCACGTTTTCCGGATAGCGGCTGTTCAGCACCGGATTCAGTCCCCAGGTGTTGGAATCCCCGAAGGCAATCATCTGCTTCATGCATTTTCCCCTCCTCCGCTGTCCGGCCGCCCGTCCGCGCCCGGTCCTCTTTCACGGTGTCATCTTCTGTCAGCCCCCGTATAAGGAACAGGCGGCCGATCCGGCCGCCTGCTCGCTGACGGGTTCGTTATTTTGCCTGCCCGCCGCCTTCAAGCACCAGGCTGTCCTCATAGTCCAGTCCATAGGTATCCACCAGCGTCGCTTCATAATCCGCGTGGAAGAAATTCTCAGCGGCCAGCGCGACGATCTCGTCGTTGATCCATGTCAGCAGCGTTTCATTCCCCTTGCTCACTGCCGGGGCAATGGTGTCCTGGCTGCCCAGCGAAGGAATGCCCACTTCGTATCCTTCGTTTTCCAGCGCGAAGGCGATCACTTCCGTGTTGTCGTTGGCCCAGGCCACGGCGTTTCCGTTTTCAAGGGCGGTCTTGGCGTTGGCATAGGTGTCATATTTCTGCAGTTTGATTTCCGGATTGTTCTTGATCAGGTAATCCTCCGCCGTCGTGCCAGAAATGACGATCACCTGGTCGTCCGCGCCGATCTCGGAAAGGTCTTTGATCACGCGGCTTTCGGGAGAAACCACGCCCAGCGCCACGTTCATGTAGGGCAGCGCGAAATCGACTTTTTCGGCCCGTTCCGCGGTCACCGTGAAGTTCGCCAGGATGATGTCCACCTTGCCGGTCTCCAGGTATTCAACGCGGTTGGCCGCTTCGGTGGAAACATAGTTCACCGCGACGCCCAGGTCTTCGCCGATCCGCTTTGCAAAGTATACGTCGTAGCCCTGGTATTCACCGTTCTCGTCCACATAGCCGAAGGGGTTCTTGTCGGAGAAAACACCGATGTTGATCGTGCCGCTCGCTTTAATCTCGTCCAGAGTGCGGTATACTTTTCCGTCCTCCGCCGCCGCGGAAGTCAGTGCCAGTGCCAGAAGAACCAGGATTGCAATCACCTTAACCGTATACTTTTTCATTTTCATTCTCCTTTTGGACCTGTGGTCCGTTTGATTTTTAATAATTTTTAGTTGTCGGACTTCGCCGTCCGGGTGTATTCAAAGGACTGAAGGAACCTTTTTGCCAGTTCTGTCTTCGGGTTTTCGAAGAAGGTCTCCGGATCCGTGTCTTCCTGAATTCTGCCGTCGTCCAGCAGGAGGATCCGGTCGGCCACCGCCCTTGCAAACTGCATCTCGTGTGTCACGATCAGCATGGTCCGTTTGTTTTCCGCCAGCTGCAGGATGACTTCCAGCACTTCCCGGACCATCTCCGGGTCCAGCGCCGCCGTCACCTCGTCAAACAGCAGGATTTCCGGGTGCATGCATAAAGCTCTGACGATCGCAACCCGCTGCTTCTGGCCGCCGGAAAGCTGCCTCGGCAGGCTGTCCGCCTTGTCCGCAAGGCCGACGCGGGTCAGCAATGTCATTGCCTCTGCCGCCACCTCCTCTTTCTTTCTCTTCTGGGCCTTCGTCGGCGCCAGCAGGATATTGTTCATCACCGTCAGGTGAGGAAACAGCTCATAGCTCTGGAAAACCATCCCGATCTTCTGCCGGATCTGCGGCAGATCCTTCGCTCCCGCGACGATCTTCTGCCCCCGCAGCCGGATCTCTCCGCCCTGGATGTCTTCCAGAGCGTTAATACATCGCAGAAGTGTGCTCTTGCCGCTGCCGCTCGGACCGACGATGACGATCACTTCGCCCTCGTGTACATCGAGGCTGATATCATTCAGAACGGCCTGGCCGTCATATTCCTTTGTCAGGTGTTCGATTGTCAGCACCGTTTCCGCCATGATCTCACCCCCATCGTTTTTCAAGCCGCTTTGCCAGCAGGCTCACCGGCCAGCAGAGCAGGAAATACATCAGGAAAACTGTCAGATAAACCCCGAAGGCCGCGTTCGGGCTGGCCTTTCGGTTGGCCTCGATGATCTGCTGTGCAATCTTCAGAATCTCCACTACGCCAATCATCAGCACCAGGCTCGTTGTTTTGATCATCCTTGTGATCAGGTTGATGGACTGCGGAATCAGCCGCCGCACGGCCTGGGGCAGGATCACATGCAGGTTCACCTGTCCCTTCGTCATCCCCAGCGCCATCGCGCTTTCGTACTGGATCTTCGGCACGCTCGTCACTGCGCCGCGAACCAGGTCGCTCATTTCCGCCGTTCCCCAAAGGGAGAACACAATCACGCTGCTCAGCTCCCCGGAAAGATTCCACCCGAAGGTCTTCGATGTTCCGAAGAACACCAGGAACAGCAGCACCATCTGCGGCATGATGTGCACAAACTCCAGATAGCACCGCATCAGCCCCCGCACAAACCGGTTTCCCCTGCTCATCAGGAACCCCAGCAGCAGCCCCAGCACCATGCTGATCGCGATGGAAATCAGGCTGATCCGCAGCGCCGTCCACATGCCGCCCATCAGCCGTTCAAAGTTCTTTCCCTTGAACAGCACCTCAAGTCCCAAACTCTGCATGCCGGACCCTCCTTTCCAGCAGGCTTCCCAGCAGCGATACAGGGAGCAGGATCACCAGATAGAAGGCAACCAGCAGGAACAGGCATTCCGTCGTGTTGTAGTACAGGCCGATCTGATCCTTCGCCGTGAACATCAGGTCCATCAGGCTGATCGCGGAAAAAACGCTCGTTTCCTTCAGCAGGAAGATCACGTTAGCCACCAGCGCCGGAACGCTGATCGCAAAAGCCTGCGGCAGGATCACGTACCGGAATGTCTGCATCCCCGTCAGCCCCAGGCTCAGCGCGCTTTCATGCTGAATCTTTCCGACGGCCTCCAGGCCGCTGCGGAAAGCCTCCGCCATGTAGCTGCCGCCGAGGAAAGCCAGCCCTGCGACACCGCAGGCTTCCGCGCTGGTCCGGATGCCGATCTTCGGCAGTCCGTAGTAGATGAAGAACAGCTGGATCAGCAGCGGCGTGTTCCGGCTCAGCTCGATATATACCGAAACCACCGTCCGCAGTACCGGAATCTTCAGCTGCCGGATCAGGCTGCACAGCAGGCCGACCAGAATCGCAAACAGGATGCCGATCAGTCCGATGCGGACCGTCAGCAGCGCCGCTTTTCCAAACAGCGGCAGCACCTCCTGAATATAGCTCCAGTTCACGCGGCTGTCTTCCTTTCCTTTCGGGAAAATAAAACGCCGGGGCTTATTCGCTCCCGGGCATTTAGCGGCCGGCCGGCCGCAGCATCACCGCTGCGCGGCTCAAAGGTGCGCGGCAAATGAGCCGGCCCCTTCCGCCATGGAACATGCCCGGGAGATCAGCATTCGACAACACATGCCGTCCGTCATCCATGTCTTCCTGAACATGTTCCGCACCCCTTTCCCTCGGTTGATGGAACGGAGTATATCATTATTCGCCCACTATGTCAATGGGTTTTTTGAATTTTCCTGAAGAAGTTTGTACGATGATCTGCGCTCTTATTCCAGGACCTTGTAATCCGCAGCCTCAACCGCCAGCCGCACTTCATCCTCCGTCTTCAGGACGATCAGCTGCATCGCGATGCCGTCGGCTTCTGTATCCAGAAACATCGGTTCATCCGCCAGATCAGTAAGATCAAAAGTGATCCCTGCTTCCGACTCTTTCACGGGTTGCAGCGGTTCCGAGCCGAACGCGGGTATTGCAGCCGTGATCAATACGAGTAACAGAATCAAAACGATCACTTTTCTCATTGCATTCATCCTCTCACAAACGGAGCTCGATATTCCTCGTTGATCTCCCGGATCTCCTTTTTTCCGTCGATATAATCCTGATAGATGCCTTCAATACGGTCTCCGCCGCGATTGTCACAGCCGGAGCAGAATTCACAGTCAATCCCGCAGCTGCCCCATAAGGCCTGATAAACGATTCTTTCCCGTTCTTCCTTCGTGGTGTCTTGAATCAGCAGCGATTTCATCTTCCGTCACGTTCCTCCGTCCTCTTTCTTTTTTCTTCCGCCAGGTCTTTCACGACTTCTCCGGCGATGATCAGGCCGGCAACCGAAGGAACAAACGCGGTGGAACCCGGAATATCCCGCCGGACCGTGCATTTCCGGGTCCCCGGCGGGCAGATACAATGGTTTCGGCAGCTGATCGCCGGATCTTCCAAAGGACGGACCGGCTGTTCTGTGGAATAAACCACTTTCAGATGTTTGATCCTGCGTTTGCGGCATTCGCTCCGGATCACCCGTGCCAGCGGACAAACAGATGTCTGATAGATATCCGCCACCCGGAAAGCCGTCGGATCCGTCTTGTTTCCGGCGCCCATGGAGCAGATGATAGGCACACCGGCCTCCTTCGCCGCCTCAATCAGCGACAGCTTCCCGGTCACGGTGTCGATCGCGTCAATCACGTAATCATACAGTGAAAAATCAAACTGATCCCGGGTGTCCGGCATATAAAAGGTTTTATAGCTATAAACTCGGCAATCCGGATTGATCTCATGCACCCGTTCCTCCGCTACATCCACCTTGTATTTCCCAACCGTTTTACGGGTGGCGTGAAGCTGGCGATTCAGATTGGTCAGGCAAACCCGGTCGTCGTCAATCAGATCCAGCGTACCGATTCCCGACCGTGCCAGCGCTTCCACCGCATAGCCGCCAACGCCGCCGATCCCGAAAACGGCGACCCTGCTCCGCTGCAGCTTCTCCATAGCCTCCGGACCGAACAGCAGCTGCGTTCTTGAAAACTGATTCAGCATTTGTTTCCCTCGCAAACCGATCTTTCCCGTTCTTCCTTTGCCCTATCCCCGGTCTGCAACAATGGCGTGTTTCCCCGCACATCTCCCGCAAATCCGGGCAAAAGAAAACTATCACCATTTGCCTACTAAGTCAATAGGCATCTTCTATTCCGATATGAAAAAAGAGTTGTTGGAGAACAGCAAAAGCCAGCGTTTCAGTTCACATGCTGCCTGCTCATATGGATTGCTTTTCTCTCAGTGAATCAATATTCATCCAAAAAGCAGTGTTTCACGCCATCTTTCTTGTAGCCAATCACAGCATCAAGATCCACATTCTCTATGCTGTTGAAGATATTGGCTTCAATGTACGGGTTTTCTTTCTTCAGCTCAGCAATCAGCTTTTTCGTCTCCAGACGCTTAGATGATGTGGTTCCGTCTTCATGGCATGTCGTACAGGTGTCTGTAAAATGACAGGCGCACTGTAAAAATGTCAGGTCGTTATAGTCTCTCCATGCACAGATATCGCTTTCATGGATAAGATACATCGGTCGAATCAGTTCCATGCCCTCAAAGTTGGAACTGCGAAGTTTCGGCATCATGGTACGAAACTGCCCGCTGTGAAGCATACCCATCAGAACAGTCTCGATCACGTCGTCGTAATGGTGGCCTAATGCGATTTTGTTGCATTCCAGCGTTTTTGCTTTGCTGTAAAGATATCCGCGGCGCATTCTGGCGCAGAGATAACACGGATTTTTCTCGATTCTGTCTACAGCATCGAATATCCGGCTTTCGAAAAAGGTAACAGGAATACCAAGTAATCTTGCATTGCTCTCTATCAGCGCTCTGTTTTCTTTGTTGTATCCCGGATCCATGACGAGGAAAACAAGCTCAAAGTTGACTTTCCGGTGCTTTTGTATCTCCTGGAAAAGCTTTGCCATCAGCATGGAGTCTTTCCCACCGGACATACAGACGGCAATCCGATCCCCCTCTGAGATCAGTTGATATGTCTTGCAGGCCCTCGCAAAGGGAGTGAACAACTGTTCGTGATATTTTCCTCCGGATGCTGTCCTCGGCTTTAAGCCGTCTTTCTTCCAGATCGGTTTCGTTTGCCGTCCGGGACCGGATGTATCCCATATATCCGTCCTGAAGACTAAAAACCTTACGTCCCTCAATACACGCAAGATCATCCAGTTCCCTGGATCTGCGACCGATCTGGCAATAAAACACCAGCTTTTTCTCTTTGGGTAGTTCCTCAATTCGTTTGCTGAAAGCTTCCTCCGGTTCATCAAGGGGGAAATTCATTGCTCCGGGAATCATTCCGTATGAAGCAAGCCCCTCATCACGGATATCAATCAGAATATAGGAATCCTTTTTCATCCTGTACAGTTTCTCATATGTTATCTCTTTCATTTGCTCATACACTACTGCCGTTATCTGAGTACAGCTCTATATCTGTCAAATCAAGCATTCCGTACTCGATTCGTGTGAACACTTTCATTTTATTTGTTCCTGATCTGTAAACAGGATCACAGCCTGATCTGTTTCAATGCATCAATAAGTACAGGAATGGTTGATTCAAAGTCTACACCATACCAGGGAGTTCCCGGCTTTTTCAGCGTTTCCTCAATCGTCAGCGCCGTGTAATCTGCAGCGATACGAAGGGCGTCCTTTCTGTCCAGATCCAAAACAAATGCTCCGGCCAACACACTCGAAAAAACATCCCCTGTGCCGTGATAAGATGCAGGAATTCGATCATTCTGATAATGAAAGAACTCTCTCTTTTTTGTGTCATATCCCATCGCACCGGTTTTTCCGTCACTGAGGGAAACACCGGTAAGAATCGGTGTTTTTGTTCCAATATCTGCAAGTGCCAGTAGCATCTCTTTGATATAATCTTCAGTATATATTTCTTTATAGGGTAGGCCTGTCAAAAAACTGGCCTCCGTTATGTTGGGATCCACAATATCCGCTACCGCGCAAAGGTCTGCGTTTTTCCTTGCATAATGCTCATCAAAAGCCGGATAAAGCCTGCCATTGTCGCCCATAGCAGGATCCACAAAAACAAGTGTGTTTTTGTTTCTGAATGTTTCAATAATACCGATGACCGTATCTATTTCTTCTTCAGTCCCCAGATAGCCGGTATAAATGGCATCAAAGGTAATTCCTTC
This sequence comes from uncultured Eubacteriales bacterium, assembly GCA_902764875.1. Lineage (GTDB taxonomy): Bacteria > Bacillota > Clostridia > Christensenellales > Aristaeellaceae > Aristaeella. The sequence continues at coordinate 8,778 of CACWXP010000020.1, read as the reverse complement.
CTGCTTCCAATGATTCGTGATAGGCTCCAGTTGATCTGAAAGATCTTTGCAGGTAAATCCCTTAAACAGTGTATGAGTGCTGAGAACCGCGGTAGGCAGGATCACGGTTTCAATTCCCATCACCGATAAAAGCGGAAGAGCAACAGTCAGGGAGCATTTCCCAAAGCAGGAGATATCCTGAATTGTCAGTATTCTTTTCATGTTCTGATCCTCTCTGTGTATATCTTTGGGACTAATCTCCGATTTTTTTTATATACAGTTCAAACGTACCGTCTCCGTTATCCTCTAGTTTGAGGATTTCATGGCCCTCTTCCTTCAGGCTTCTCGGCACATTTTGAACGGGTTCTCCGTCGTTCAGATGTACCTGAAGGATTTGGCCTTCATCCAGCTCCTCCAGTGCCACTTTTGTTTTCACAAAAGTTACCGGGCAATTAACGTCTGTAATATCCACTTTGTCATCGAACTGAAATCCAGGCTCAGCCATTTCCGTTTTCCTCCATTATGATGATCACTTCTTCTTTTCGGACTGTCTTTCCGGCGTCCGTATTTTCAATATGGAAAGCATTCAGTACAGGGTGTTTTGCATCCATCAGCGAGAGAATCAGATAGCTTGCCCGGCTGTCGTTTGCCAGGCGCTTGTCCTCTTCGGAAGGCCTGGAAGGAGACTCCGGATGCGAATGCCAGTTCCCAAGCGGTTTCAGTCCGTTTGCACGCATATCCTTGATCGCTCTCAGCTGTTCTTTCGGATCGATTGTAAAGTGCTCATTTGTATGATCAGTATTGGTCAGCAAATAAACCCTGTCAATCTCCCGGACACCGTCCTCCCTGTCGTAACCGGCGATCAGGCCGCACGCCTCATCCGGCCGCTCCCTGAGCGCATGCGCAAGCATGCTGTTGAAATCTTCCTGTCTGATTGTAATCCGCATTTCTTTTTCTCCATTCAGTGCTTCAGTTCACATGCTGCCTGTTCATAGTCAATCAGTTCCGTAATGGTCGGCGTATCGGAACACACTGCACAACCTGCTCCCCGGGGCGGCAGCTTGATTTTATGGAATTCCATCTTCAGCGCATCGTAGGTCAGCAAATAGCCAACCAGCAGATCGCCCGTTCCGGTAATATACTTGATAGCCTCCATCGCCTGCAGGGATCCGATGACTCCGCCCATCGCTCCGATCACGCCTGCCTGCTTACAGGTAGGGACGGCATCCTTAGGCGGCGGATTCTTGAAAATACATCTGTAACAGGGCCCTTCACCGGGGATGATCGTGGTCAGCTGGCCCTTGAAGCGAATAATCCCGGCGTGCGAAAACGGTTTCTTTGCCATCACGCACGCATCGTTAATCAGGAACTTGGCCGGGAAGTTATCCGTACCGTCCAGAATGAAGTCATAATCACGGATCAGATCCAGGATGTTGGAACTGTCCACAAACTGATAATAGGTATTGACTGTCACGTCCGGATTGATTGCCCGCATGGTCTCCGCCGCGGAATCCACCTTTTTCTTGCCGATATCGTTTGTCGTATGGATTACCTGCCGCTGCAGATTGGACAGATCCACCACGTCCGCATCCACAATCCCGATCGTTCCCACGCCTGCCGCGGCAAGATACAGTGCCGCCGGGGCTCCGAGGCCGCCCGCCCCGATAATCAGCACTTTTGCGCTCAGAAGCTTTTTCTGTCCCTTAACGCCGATTTCTTTCAGGATGATATGCCTTGAATAGCGCTCCAGCTGTTCATTAGTAAATGCCATTATTGACCGCCTCCCATAAAGTACAGAAACTCCACTTCGTCCCCTTCTTGCAGCACATGGCTTTCAAAGGCCGATCTTTCGATGAACTGCTCGTTGATGGAAACCGTAACGTATTCCGGCATCTCCACCTCTTCAAGTACAATCAGTTCGGCAACGGTCAGTCCTTCAGCCACTTCCTTCTTTTCTCCGCCAACAGTGATTTTCATGTTCTTTTCCTTCCTTCTGTTTTTTTTCAAATGATATAATACCATTCGTCGCTCTGCGAAATTTCTTCACGCCTGCGTTCGTTTTCACCGGTCCGGTACTCCATTTCAAGGTTCTTCATGCTGACTTTTGTATTGGCTTCAATCGGGCAGGTGATGAAAGTGTTGCCGCCGATGACTGCGTTTTCACCGATCACCGTTTCACCGCCAAGAATGGAAGCACCCGCGTAAATTGTGACATTATCGCATATGGTCGGATGCCGCTTTTTCCCGGACAGTTTCTGTCCGCCGCGGGTGGAAAGCGCACCGAGCGTTACGCCCTGGTAAATCTTCACGTTCTGTCCAATCACGGTTGTTTCACCGATCACGATTCCTGTCCCGTGATCAATAAAGAAATATTTCCCGATAGTTGCTCCGGGATGGATATCAATTCCGGTCCTGGAATGGGCATACTCTGTCATCAGTCTTGGAAGGACGGGGACCATTTCAAGATACAATTCATGGGCAAACCTGTATACGGTAATTGCCATCAGCCCGGGGTAGGCCAGGATAATTTCCTCATAGCATCCTGCTGCGGGATCACCGTCAAAGGCTGCCTGCAAATCTGTTTCGATATATTCCCTGATCTTTGGGATCCTGTCGAAAAAAGCCTTACAGATCCGATAGCTTTCCTGCTTTCTCTCGCCGTCTGTCAGCGTGCCTCTTCTCCTGCAATAGTCCAGCGCCAGATAAACCTGCTTGCTCAGATGATAAAAGACATCTTCAATGATAACAGCCAGATTGTTCTTTGGATTGTAGGTTTTATAAGACCGATCCCTGAAGTATCCCGGATAGATAATCCCGAACAGGTCCTGAATCAGTTCATGTACTTCCGCCTTGTTGGGCTTGTTATAGATGTTGATCTCATCAATCCTTTTCCCGCCTTCAAGGTCAGAAAAGATATTCCGGGTGATCTTTTCGATCTCTTCTCCTCTGATGATGTTGTTCATGCCGTCCTCTTTCCCGTTAACATCCCGCCTCCTGCCCCGGAATGATTCCCGCGGCAGCAGGCAGATGTTCCGTCACGCAAATGTCTTAAGCACTTTGACCAGTGTGTCAATATCATCCGGGGAATTGTACAATGCGATCGTCGGCCTGACTGAACCTTCATATCCAAAGCGTCTCAGCACAGGCTGAGCGCAGTGATGACCCGTGTGGACCGCAACACCGTAACTGTCAAGCCGCTTTCCGACTTCTTCATCCGAGTAGCCATCCAGTTTGAACGAAAGAGCGGAGGACTTGTTCAGCGCGGTGCCGATCAGATGCAGTCCCTTAACCGTCCGCATTTCTTTCATGGCATACTGCAGCAGTTCGTGTTCCCACCGGTATACGCAGGGCATTCCGATCTCCGACAGATAGTTCAGAGCAGCTCCGAGTCCGACAGCATCCGCAATACTTCCTGTTCCGGCTTCGAACTTGTTCGGAACAGGATTGTAGATGGTCCGTTCAAACGTGACATCCGCGATCATATTCCCGCCACCGTGATAAGGCTGCGCAGCTTCCAGCAGTTCTTTTTTACCGTAAACCACACCGATTCCGGTCGGTGCGAAGATCTTATGTCCGGAGAAGGCAAAGAAATCCGCATCCAGGGCTGATACATTCACCGGAATATGAGCGACAGACTGAGCACCGTCAATCAGAATCCGCACGCCGTGCCTGTGAGCAACCGCAATCAGTTCCTCCACAGGGGTAACCGTCCCCAGCACATTGGACACATGAGTCACCGCAACGAATTTCGTTCTGGCCGTAAACAGCTTCTCATATTCATGCATCAAAAGCTGCCCTGTTTCATCGCAGGGAATCACTTTGATCACAGCACCCGTTGCCTGCGAAATCAGCTGCCAGGGGACAATATTGGCATGATGTTCAAGAATGGAAACGATGATTTCGTCCCCGGGCTGAAGAATCGGTTTCACATATGCGTTTGCGACCAGGTTGATTCCTTCGGTTGTCCCCCTGACAAAGATAATCTCTTCCGAGGTGGACGCGCCGATAAAGTCCCTGACGATATCCCGTGCGCCTTCATAGGCGTCGGTTGATCTTGCGGCCAGGGTATGAGCTCCTCTGTGCACATTGGAGTTTTCATGCTCATAATAATATTTGATCCTGTCGATCACAGCCTGAGGCCGCTGGGTTGTTGCTCCGTTATCGAGCCAGACCAGCGGATTGCCGTTGACCCGCTCCGAAAGGATCGGGAAATCGCTTCTGATTTGCGAAAGGCTCTTGCTTCCGATCCGGATGGAATCATTTCGCGATGAAACCGGTTCAGCCTGTTCCTTTCTGCTGACAGCATCTCCTCCCAGGGAGGTTGGCGCGTCAATCACTTTCCCTTTTTCCGCAGCCTGTTTCTGTGAAATCACAACAGGGGCATAGGCCGTATTCTCTGTGTGTTCCACAGCAGGCGCATCTCCGGTGCCCGGCAGGAAAGCAGCTTCAGGCGCTTCTGCGTCCTGGGCAGTCCTGAGCCAGGGATCCGTTGAGACTCCGCCGTATGTAAACGGATGCTCCCAATCAAAAGGCGCTTCTGCCTGAACCTGATCGCCGTATGCCGCAGGAATGGCAGGTGCGTTTGCTTCCGGAACTGCCGGCGTCTCTGTATCCGCTTTCGGAATACCGTATGCGCCTTCTGTCAGATCCGGAAACATTTCGTTTGCCAATCTGGCAAGCTCAGCCGCGCTTGGGACTCCGGCCAGTTCTTCAATCGTAGTCATAGTATTCTCCTACTTCCACATCTTCCAGTACAGCGATGGCGTCATCCGCCAGGATCGCCGCGGAGCAGTACAGAGACAACAGATAGGACGCGACGCCTTTATCGTCGATTCCCCTGAAGCGTACAGACAGGCCTCTGGAGTGCTCGTTCTTCAGTCCGGCCTGGAACAGTCCGATCACACCGCGTTTTGCTTCGCCTGTACGGATCAGCAGGATGTTGGTCTTTCCGCTTTCGGACTTCGGATTCTTCAGTCCGTCCACCAGCAGCTTATCCGTGGGCAGGATCGGAATCCCTCTCCAGGTCAGGAACGTGCCTCCGGCAATGTTGACAACTACAGGCGGAACGCCGCGCTTCGTGCATTCTCTTTCAAACGCCGCGATTGCTCTCGGATGGGCCAGGAAGAAGGATGGCTCCTTCCATACCTTGGAGATCAGTTCATCCAGATCATCCGGAGTCGGCGCACCGTTCCGGGTCTGAATCCGCTGCGAATCCGCAACGTTTTTCAGCAAGCCGTAATCATCGTTGTTGATCAGCTGACTTTCCTGACGTTCCCGAAGTGATTCAATCGCAAGGCCCAGCTGTTCCTGAACCTGATCGTACGGAACGCTGTAAACATCTTCAACGGCGGTATTTACGTTGATGATTGTGGAAATGGAATTGAGTACATATTCACGGGGCTCTGTCTCATATTCCACATATCCTTCCGGGATGATGTCCGACTTTTTTGTCTGGCTGCAGAGCACATCCAGGGGAGTATCTCCCTCCACAACCTTGTTCACCCGGAAAATGCCTGTTTCAAGTCCCTTGAACTCGAGGAACTTTGTCAGCCATTTGGGCGTGAGCGCTCCGTACTGCGGTTTCGTTTTAGTGACATTAGCCAGATTGTAGGCAGCCTTTGCCCCCAGTGCATTGATTCCTTTTTTTACTGTTGCGTCATTCGCCATTTTGTTCTCCTCCTGTTTGTGTAATTTATTGCAATATATATTCAGACCACCCGGTCATACTGCCTGTTACAGCCATGCGCCTTCATGCGTGAAGATGATATCCTTCATAGCGTCCATGCCGCCTTTCAGGTTATACATGGGTCCCGCATATCCGGCTTCTCTCAGCGTATTAATGGCAAGGATGCTGCGTTTGCCTTCCTTGCAGATGAAGACGGTATCCACTTCGGGATTCAATTCATTCTTTCTGCGGGCCAGCTGCCCGATCGGAATCACGATAACCCCCGGGAACCGAAGGATAGACCGTTCATGCGGTTCACGCACATCCACCAGGGTGACGGGCGGCCCGTTTTCAATGCGCCTGGCAAGTTCTTCCGGAGTAAGCCCTTCGATGGGTATTTCTTCTTCCCTGGCTTTTAGCCCGCAGAAGTCCTCATAATCATAGTCTTCTACTGTAGTGATTGCGGCATTCGTTCCGCAGACCGGACACTCCGGGTTTTTCCTGACCTGCAGGATTCGTGACTGAAGATAAAGACTGTCAATAACCAGCAGTTTCCCATCCAGATGCTCGCCGATTCCGATGATCAGTTTTAACGCTTCATTGGCCTGGATACTTCCGATGATTCCGGGCAGCGGACTGATTGCACCGCCTTCCGCACACGTCGGAACCAGACCTGTTTCCGGCGGTTCCGGGAACTGGCACCGATAGCATGGACCTCCGTTGAGGTTAAAGATTCCGACCTGGCCTTCAAACTGATAAATGGCGCCGAATACCTCTGGAATGCCGCACAGCACACATGCATCGCTGATCAGGTAACGGGCCTTATAATTATCCGTACAGTCAACCACCAGATCATAACCGTCGATCACGGAAACAATATTGTCCGCTTCCAGTTTGATATTCTCGGCTTCCAGATTGATGTTACGGTTGATATTCCTGACCTTGTCCTTTGCGGAGGCCACCTTGGGACGTTTCAGATCCCTGGTGGTATGCAGCACCTGGCTCTGCAGGTTTTCCAGTGAAACATCGTCGAAATCCACCACTTTAATGGTCCCGACGCCGGCTGCCGCCAGATATTGAATAACGGGAGATCCCAAAGCCCCGGCGCCAGCGACAACCACTCGGGCCGCTTTGATTCTCTTCTGTCCCTTTACGCCGATGTCTTTCAGTAGCAGATGTCTTCCGAACCGTTCCACCTCGGAATCATCCAGAAGCGCTGCTTTTCTTCTGTCGTCCGGAATCAGGCTGGCGTTGGGAGAACCGCCGGCGATCGCCGGAAGGAGCAGGATTTCAGTCCCGGCCGGAAGCTTTACATTTCGGTATTCCTTTGCCGTCCTGTTTTCATCCCCGATATAAATCTGCACAAAACGCCGAAGTTCACCGGATTCTTCAAACAAAACCTTCCTGCCTTCCGGATATTCGTCTGTCAGGTTGTTCAGTGTTTCACCGATGCTTTCTCCGGGGATTTCAATGACAGGATTTCTCCCGAAAAAAATCCTCAACGTTGCCGAGATATAGATCTTCATTGCTTTGCTTTCTCCTCTAGCCTTATGCTGATCTCAGTTGCTTTTCCGTCTGTTCCTGTCTTTCCGTATGTCTGGATCCGTCCGGGTTTTCCATGAAATACAGGAAGGATTGCATAGATCATTCCGGGAATCATATTTCCCTCATCTTCATCGGACAGGATCGTCTCCGCCTCCACATGGGAATGAAAGAAGCCCATCATATCGTACCCTTCCTTTTCGATCCGGCGTTCCTGCCGGTAAAGGTCCAGCGGATCAATCCGGTAATGCAAGCCGGAAATGCCTTTTCCCGTTCGGTTTTCCATGGCTAAGGCCTTTTCCACCGTACCTGTTTCGCTATGGCCAAGCAGTATGCCGCATGCCTCGTTTGGGTAAGCACATATCGCAGCCAATTCTATTGCATGCCGGACATCACTGCCGAATGTCAGATGATCCGGCAGACAACACTGCTTCAGTAAAGTCATGAATCAGATCCTCCGCATCCTCGATTCCTACGCTCACCCGAATCGTGTCATCATATACACCCGCAGCCTCCTGTTCTGCCTGGTCTGTATGCAGATACAACGTTGAAACGGGATGAATAACCAGCGTCCTGACGTCCCCGATATTGCTGGCGATCATGGCATACTTCAAAGTGTTGATAATCCGGAACGCCTTTCCTTTGGAACCGGCCCGGAAGGAAAGAATCCCTCCGCCGTATCCATTCAGTTCTTTTGATACCAAAGCCTCGTGTTAAACTGCATTCAAATCACCTCCGGTTTCTCAAAAGCTGATACAAGGATCGTTACCCTGCAAGCTCAGATAAACAGGCTCATATCTGATTCTTCCCCTGAACCGAGGAAAGTCGATACCCCGCCCAGCTCAACACCGTCAATCAGTTCTTCCTGATGAATCCCCATGATATCCATCGACATCTGGCACGCCACGATCCGAACGCCATGAGTTTTCGCACTGTCTATCAGTTCCTCCAGAGAACTGATACCCTTCTGTTTCATAATCCCCCGGATCATTTTTGCGCCTGCGCCGCCCATATTCATACGGGACAACCCAAGATGCGTCGTTCCCCTGGGCATCATGAAACCGAACATCTTCTCAACAAACGTCTTTTTAACCCTGATTTTGTTGGCTTTTCTCAGAATATTCAGTCCCCAGAAAGTAAAGAACATCGTGACTTTTCTGCCCATAGCCGCAGCACCGTTAGCCATGATAAACGCTGCGATGGTTTTGTCCAGGTCTCCTGAAAACACCACAAATGTCTTGTCGTTCTTCTCTTTGCCAATGGCCTCTGTCTGCTGATTCGCCCTGGTAATCTGTGCCTTGATGATTCCGTCTTCAATCGACAGTTCATCAAGGCGATTCCCGGTTCGCTCACACCACACCCGAATATCGGACGCAAAGGCATCTTCAGTTGCTTCTATCTGGACAACTGTTCCCGCAGGTTTTTCCCGTAAATAATCCGCCACCTTTACAATCGGTCCGGGGCATTTCAGCCCTTTTGCGTCAATGAGTACCTAAAATACTCCCCGTAGAATGGACACATGAATTTAACACGATCCCGGTTTGTGGACATTCGAAATAGCCTGAATCCCATAATATGGACGTTGGAAAAAG
>CACWXP010000019.1 GCA_902764875.1 uncultured Eubacteriales bacterium | reverse complement strand
AATACTTGAACCCATGTTACGATGTAGCGCCGTATACCTGACCGGTACGTACGGTGCAACGGGAGGGGCGAGGGCTAACGCCCTCCCTCTACCCTATTGAATCATTTCATCCACACGGGTGATATACTCCTGAATATTGGCAACATTGGGTGCACGCTCGATATGGCCTTCCTCCGGGAAGATTTTCTTGGAGATGCCGCCGGCGCCCAGTGCAAGAATATGGGAGGTTTCCTCCATCATATCCACATTGTAGAGGCAGGCGTGGCCGGGCAGGGCATATCCGGTGTTTTCCAGATTGCCGGCCATGTATTTCTGGCGGTACAGATAATAGGGTACCATGCCGAGCGTCCGGGCGGTTTTCAGCCCGCGGGTAACCATGCGCGCGGTCATATCACCGTCCGGCAGCGGCGCGTTCTCCAGCGACATGCGGGATGAACGCTTGATGGCCAGGGTATGGACTGTGAGACTTTCCGGATGCAGCCGGACTGCCTCGGCCAGGGTACAGTCGAAATCGGCTTCGTTTTCTCCGGGCAGTCCGGCGATGACATCCATATTGATATGTGGAATGCCTTCCTCCCGGGCCAGGGCATAGGCATCGCGTACCTGCTGTGCGGTATGCGCCCGGCCGATGACCTGCAGCGTTCGGTCATTCATGGTCTGGGGGTTGATGGAAATCCTGGAGATTTCTGCCTCCCGGATGGCCCGGAGTTTCTCACGGGACAGGGTATCCGGCCGGCCGGCTTCCACCGTCGTTTCACAGGCGTTTGGAAAGCATTCCCGGATCAGGGAAAGCAGATGATGGAACTCTTTTTCCGGCAGGGCCGTGGGGGTTCCGCCGCCCACATACAGGGCCCGGAGACTGCGGCCGGTGGAGGAAATCAGCGGCGCGCAGGCGCGGATTTCCCGCTCCAGCGCTTCCATATACGGTGCAACCAGACGGCCGTCCCCGATTTCGCCGGAAGAGAAGGAGCAATAGGCACAGCGGGTGGTGCAGAAGGGAATGCCGATATAGACATCCATGAACGCATCGCCGGGGGCTGGCAGCTGACGCTGAACCGCGGCGATTTCCGCCAACAGTTCTGCTTTCGGCAACGTTACGTCATAGTCCCGGACAAGCCGTTCCACCGCGGCTTCCGGAGACAGGCCTTCCGCCAGAGCTTCCAGCATCAGATGGGTCGGGCGGACACCGGTGAGGCTTCCCCAGGGGGGATGCATTCCGGTCATTTTACGGAGCAGATTATATAGCGTTTGTTTGCACAGGCGCCGGGCGGCCCGGCGGCGATGAAGCTGCTGCACACGGGGATCCGGATCGGAAGGAATGGCGGCTTCCCGGGCAGCAGACAGGTTTTCAAAGGTGAAAGTGATCCGATAGATTTCCGGCAGTTCCTCGGTCTGCATTCTATAGCGGGCGGGTGGATCCCAGTATGCGTCCGGAAGGCCAAAAAGCCGGGTCATGGCAAGCAGCTCCGGCTGGATGGTTTCGAGGGCGGCGGACAGCTCAGACACGGGAATCCTCCCTTCAGTTCAGTCAGGTTTCATGCCCGGGATGGAAGGGCATGGTTTTGGCCAGGGGCATGATACGGCGGAGGGAGGCGAACAGGGCGTGTTCGTCTCCGCCGGGGAAGTCGGTGCGTCCCCAGCCGTGTTCAAAGAGCGTATCCCCGGTGAAGAGGTGATCCTCAATCCGGTAGCAGACGCTGCCCGGGGTATGACCGGGCGTATGCAGCACTTCGATTTCCAGACCGGCCAGGGTGCGACGGCTGCCCTCCTGCAGCAGGTCCGTGGCGGCCGGGGCTATGGTTTCCCGGTTCATCAGGAGGCGGGAAACATTCAGCACCGGATCACCCAGCATCGGGGCGTCCAGCTCATGAATCAGCAGAGCGGTGTCTTTGTCCATCAAGGCGGAGACGGCGCCGATATGATCAAAGTGGCCGTGGGTCAGAAGGACCGCGGCTATTTTTTTTCCGTCTGCCGCGCGGCGGATGCGCTCCGGTTCCGCGCCGGGATCAATGACGATGCAGTCCTGACGGTCCTCCTTACTGAGAATGTAGCAGCAGGTGGCCACGGGGCCTACGGTGAGCGTTTTGATGTTCATTGCGATACCTCGGGATCGTTTTGCGGCCGCATCGTTTTTTACGACTGCTAAGAGGAGTATGTCTGAAAACGGAGCTTTCCGGTTCTGTTTTCAGAAAGTCTTTTCGCTGTCCAGCAGTATGGTGACGGGGCCGTCGTTGATGAGCGACACCTTCATTTCCGTGCGGAAAACACCGGTTTCCACATGAATGCCTTTTTCCCGCCAGCGGGCGATCAACTTTTCGTAGAGCTCATCTGCCTTGTCGGGTTTGGCGGCCCGGATATAGGAAGGCCGGCGGCCTCCCCGGGCGTCTCCGTAGAGGGTGAACTGGGAGACGGCGAGAATGCTGCCGCCCACATCCAGAACAGAGCGGTTCATGACGCCGTTTTCATCGTCAAAGATGCGGAGGTTCGGAACTTTTTCCGCCATATATTTGAGATCGGCTTCCGTGTCATCGACGGAGACGCCGATGAGCACCATCAGGCCTGCATCGATTTGGCCGGAAACGACTCCGTCCACGGTGACGGAAGATGAAGTGACTCTTTGGACTACACAGCGCATAAAAACCTCCTTAGGTAGCAGTGCGGTAGACATCCAGGATGTCGGACTTGTTGCGGAGGGCCTTGATGACCCGTTCCATCTCTTCCCGGGAATGGACGTCGAGGGTCAGGCGGAGGGTGGAAATCCGGGTTTTGCCGCTGGACTGGATGGAGGCGGCCCGGATGGACACACCGTTTTCCCCGATGATCGTGGCGATTTCGCCGAGCATGTTCACCCGATCGTAGGCCAGGATGGTGATGGTTGCGGAGAATGTGCCTTCGCCGTCCAGCGCCCATTCCACGGCCACCTTGCGCTCATCCTCGCCGGCGGCGACATTGACGCATTCCGCTTTATGGATGGTGACGCCGCGGCCGCGGGTGATATAGCCGACGATTTCATCCCCAGGAACGGGGGAGCAGCACTTGGCAAAGCGGACCGGGATATCCAGATCCTCGGAGCCGGTCATGACGATGCCGTGATGGGCCCGGCGCTGGGACAGCTGCTGCTCGGTGGAAACAAGATCGTTGACGGTCTTGATGGGCTGGGGTGGAGCTTCCTTCGCCTTCTGCTCTTCCAGCAGGCGGGAAACCACATAGATGGCGGCCATGCCGCCGTAGCCGACGGCGCCGCATATATCCTCGAAATCCAGGAAACCGTACTTCCGAAGGAGCGGCTCGTAGTATTCCGGCTTTACGATATCGGACATCTTCACGCCGCGGCGGGTGCATTCCTTTTCAATAATGCTGCGGCCCAGATCGATGTTTTCTTCCTTGAGGGATTTTTTCAGGAACTGGCGGATTTTCGCCTTGGCCTGGGGCGTTTTGCAGATGCGCAGCCAGTCGGTGCTCGGTCCCTTGGAGGAGGCGGAGGTGATGATCTCCACCCGATCGCCGGTGGACAGGGCTGTATCCAGGGGAATGATTTTTCCGTTTACCCGGGCGCCGACACACTGGTTGCCGACGGCGGAATGGATCCGGTAGGCAAAGTCCAGGGGCGTTGCGCCTTTGGGCATGGAGATGACGTCGCCCTTGGGTGTGAAGAGGAAAACCTCCTCAGAGAAAAGGTCGGTTTTCAGGGTGTCCAGGAATTCCCGGGAATCCCGGGTTTCTGTCTGCCAGTCCAGCATCTGGCGCACCCAGAACAGTTTATGATCCAGGTTGTCCTCCTGAGAGGCGCCTTCCTTGTAGCGCCAGTGGGCCGCAATGCCGTATTCCGCGACCCGGTGCATTTCCCAGGTTCGGATCTGGACCTCGAAGGGGAAGGGAATTCTCCGGCCGCCGACCACCGTTGTATGCAGAGACTGATACATGTTTGCCTTCGGAACGGAGATATAGTCCTTGAACCGGCCGGGCACCTGGTTCCAGAGGGTGTGGACGATACCCAGGACGGTGTAGCAGTCCGGAATGGTATCCACGATGACCCGAATCGCGATGAGGTCGTAGATCTGGTCGAAGGACTTCTGCTGCAGCACCATCTTGCGGTAGATGGAATAGAAATGCTTGGAGCGGCCGTCGATATCGTAATGAATGCCCTGGGCATCCAGACGCTCGGAAAGCTCGGAGATCACCAGGCGGATGCTTTCTTCCCGCTCAGCCCGTTTCATACCCACCAGATGGACAATGCGGTTGTATCCATCCGGATCGATATATTTGAGGGAAAGATCCTCCAGCTCCTGCTTCAGGGCATACACGCCCAGGCGGTGGGCCAGGGGAGCGTAAATATCCAGCGTTTCCCGGGCGATGGCTTTTCGCCGATCCTCCGGCTGGAAGCGGAGGGTGCGCATGTTGTGCAGCCGGTCCGCCAGCTTGATCAATACCACGCGGATATCCCGGCTCATGGCCAGAATCATTTTGCGCAGGGACTCGGCCTGGGCTTCCTCCCGGTTGGCGAAGTCCAGTTTGTTCAGCTTGGTGACGCCGTCCACCAGGTCGGCCACTTCCTGCCCGAATTCCGAGCGGATGGTATCCAGAGTGATTCCTTCACAGTCCTCCACCGTGTCATGCAGGAGGCCGGCCGCGATGGTGGGCGGATCAATCATCAGATCCGTCAGAATGGACGCGACCAAACAGGGGTGCGTGAAATACGGCTCCCCGGATTTGCGGATCTGTCCGGCATGGGCTTTCTCCGCGAAAGTCCATGCCCGTTCGACAAGTTTGTAGCCATCCCCGGGGTGATATTTCTGCACCCGGTTCAGCATCTGGTCCAGCGGCATGGCTTCATAGGAAGTAAAGGCCATGTGGATTCCTCCTTTCTGAGCGGAGTCAAGGGCCGCGCTGCGGCGCGACAGCACGGCAGTGGATAGTGAATAGTGGGGAGTGGATAGTGGGCCGGTGGTTGGGGACGGACTTGGAGGTTTTAGGGGTTAGGTTTAAGGGTTTAGGGAATGGGGATGCCGCTGGGGCGCAGGGCTGAAATCTGCGCTTCGATCGAGGTGCGGCCATTGAATTCGTTTCTTACAGGGCGGTAGAGGACATCGACGTCCATATGATCCTTTTCCGCTTCCTCGCCCATGGAAAACGCTATTCCTTTGACAAGGGTGCTTTCCGGGGTAAGAAGCTGGAGTTGGAGATGACTGAGGTCCCGGCCGACGCGGCGCATGCTCTGAACCTGGGCGCCGGAGAGCAGAAACACGGGCACCGGATTGCCGTAACCGGTGGGTTCCAGCAGATCCAGCTCGGCGAGCGTTTCCGCCGTCCAGTTCCGGAAGGGAACTTCCAGATCGTAATCCAGGGTGCGGACGAAGACGGCCGCATCGATCTGCTCCCGCAGGATCCGGTTCATTCTCTCCCGCAGGGCCGGGATGTTTTCCCGGGCCACGGTGAGACCGGCCGCCTGGGCATGCCCTCCGAAGCGGACGAGCAGATCTTCGCAATCCAGCAGGAGTTCAAAGATGTTCACGCCGGGAATGGACCGGCAGGAGCCGACAGCGGGACCGCCGTCCTCCGGCAGGCTCAGGACAATCGCCGGCCGGTAGAATTTCTCGCAGATCTTACCGGCGGCAAGGCCTATCAGGCCTGGGTTCCAGCCTTCGCCCGCAGCGATGAGGATCCGGTCTTCCGTGAAGGAAGGAGACTCGGCAATCTGCGCCATGGCGGCAGCGGTGATCTCCCGCTCCATATTCTGTCTTTGGCGGTTCATTTCCTCTATTTTGCCCGCGGTGTCAGCAGCTTTTTCCGGTATGCCGGTCAGCAGCAGCCGCACCGCCAGGGAGGCGTCACCGAGCCGGCCTGCGGCATTCAGCCGCGGCCCGAGCCGGAACGCCAGAGCATCGGCCTGCAGGGAACCGGCGGTACCGGAACATTCCAAGAGTGCTTTCAGCCCGGGACGCCCGGTTCTTCGGATGAGCTCCAGGCCTTCCCGGACGATGACCCGGTTCTCATCCATCAGAGGAACGATATCCGCCACGGTGGCGATGGCGGCCAGATCCAGCCGCTTTTCCAACCCGGCGGTTCCCTGCAGTGCCTGGCAAATCTTCAGCGCTACACCTGCACCGCACAGGAAGGGGCAGGGATAGTTTCCAATCAGGGGATTCAGAACGGCATCCGCCTCCGGCAGCTCTTCCGGCAACTGGTGGTGATCCGTGACGATGACGGTCATGCCCAGTTCCTTTGCCAGGGCGACTTCCGCCCGGTTGGAAATGCCACAGTCCACAGTGATCAGGAGCTTTGCCTTTTCGCTGATTTCGCGGACCGCGTTTTCATTCAGGCCGTAGCCGTCCTTCTGACGGGAGGGCAGCCGGAAGGAAACCTGGGCGCCCAACTCCGTCAGGGTTTCCAGGAGGATCGAGGTGGCGCAGACGCCGTCGGCATCGTAGTCCCCGAAGATCATGATCCGGTCTCCGGCGGCGATAGCCCGGCGGATCAGCTTCACCGCGGTTTCCATTCCTTCCATTCTATATGGATCGTGCAGATCCTTCAGCGACGGGTTCAGGAAGCGATCCGCCTTTTCCTTCGTATCCACGCCCCGGGCACGCAGCAGCGCGCTGAGCCAGCCGGGCAGTGTGCCCAGCGGCGAGAAGTCCGGGGTGCAGCGAGGAGTGAAGTTCATGGGGATGTCTCCCTTTTTTGAAAAAGTATAAGGAGGGACTGCTCTTCACAGCCCCTCCCGATAGATGACAGAATCAGGCCTTCTTTGCCGCTTTCCGGCCCGCACGCTTTTCCTCGAGGAAAGCCCACACGTAGCCGTTGATCATGTTGGCGCTGTAGACGCCGGACAGGATACCGATGATGATGGGCAGCGCGAACTCCCGGATGGAAGCCACGCCCAGGATGCACAGCGCCACGATGGTGATCAGGGTGGTGAGGGTTGTGCAGATGGTGCGGCCCAGACTTTCCTTGATGGAGATGTTCGTAACCTCTTCCTTCGGAGCGGTGGGCATCTTCTTGTGATTCTCACGGATCCGGTCGAAGATCACGATGGTGTTGTTGATGGAGTAACCGACGATGGTCAGGGCAGCAGCGATGAACGAGGAGTTCATCTGGATGAAGCTGCGGAAGATGACCATGAAGGACAGCATCATAAGCACGTCGTGCAGCAGGCCGAACACAGCGGAAAGACCGGAGTTGAAGTCAAACCGGATGGCGATGTAGATCAGCATCAGCACGGCGGCCAGCAGCACGGATACGATGGCGTTCTTGACCAGCGTGGCGCCGGCGACAGGACCGACGTAGTTCACATCGCCGATGGAAGCGGCATCCGGATACTTTTCCTTCAGGCCGGTTTCGAAGTCAGCCTGAACCTTCTGGATGTCATCCTTGGCAACGTCCTTGATGCGGATATTGATTTCGTTATTGTTCGCGCCCTGCACGGTGATGGTGTAGCTGGAGATATCCATACCGTTCAGCACGGTTTCGACGTCCGTCTTTTCCGCGGCAGTCTTCAGATCGTACTGCATGGAGAGGCCGCCTTCGAAGTCGATACCCATGTTGATGCCGCGGCCGCAGAGGGTCAGGATCAGAGCGATCAGGATGATCGCGCCGGAGATGATGAGGCAGATCTTGGAACGATTCTTAATTACCATTACTGATCGACCTCCTTTCCGGCGACCGCTTCCGTGGCGGGCTTAATTTTCGTATAGAGGTTCATATTGGTTGCTCCTGCGTTCACGAAGCGGTTCATCAGGAAGCGGGTGATCAGGATGGCGCTCAGCATGGAGACGACTACGCCCAGCAGCAGGGTCTTGGCGAAGCCCTGGATAGAGCCGGTACCGAAGATCAGCAGCACGATGGCGGCGATCAGGGTGGTTACGTTGGCGTCGAGCACGGCGGACATGGCGTTCTTGAAACCGGCCCGCACGGAAGCCTTGGCGCTGCGGCCCTTGCGCGCTTCCTCATTGAAACGTTCGAAGATAATGACGTTGGCGTCCACGGCCATACCGATGCCCAGCACCACGCCGGCCAGACCCGGCAGGGTCAGCTGGATGTGGAACAGCGCGATCAGCAGGAAGAGGATGATAACGTACAGCGTCAGCGCCCAGGAAGCGATGAGGCCGTTCAGCCGGTAGCGGAAGATCATCAGCAGCATGATCAGCACGATGCCGATCAGGGCCGCTTTCACGGAAGAGGACAGAGCGTCCTGCCCCAGGGTGGCGGAAACCTTGTCCACCTTCTGCTGCGTCAGCTCCAGAGGCAGCGCGCCGGACTGGATCTGGGCGGCGGTGGTCAGGGCCTGTTCCTGGGTGTAGCTGCCGGAGATGATGCCGCGGCCGTCGGTGATGGCGGTCTGCACCGTGGCGTTGACCAGCACTTCGTCATCCAGGGTGATCTTGATATTCTTGCCCACGTTCTTGGAGGTGGCGTCGGCGAAGAGATTGCGGCCTTCGTCGGTCAGTTCGAAAGCAATCACGTGCTTACCGTCCTGATAGGCGTAGGTGGCGGTTTTTACCATGTCGCCCTTCATGATCACGTTGCCGTCGGGATCCAGGAATTTCATTTCGGCGGTCTGGCCGATCAGGTCGAGAACGGTATCGTCCTGCACATCCGGGATTTCAACGCGGATGCCGTCGGTTCCCAGGCGCTGGACGGTGACTTCGTTGTAGCCCTTGTCGCCCAGACGGGAGCGGATGATGGAAATAGTCCCTTCCACCAGATCGTCAAAATTGGCTTCGGAGCCTTCCGGAGCCTTGCCGGAATACTCCACAAACATACCGCCCCGCAGGTCAAGACCCAGAGGCAGGGATTCAGGCCATTTTTCAGCGTTCGTCGTCGGCAGCCAGGAGAGCACCTTATACAGCCCGCGGGGCGGGATGCTCAGCCCGGTCAGCCCGATCCAGCCGAGCAGGATCGTGACAACGAGCACGACGCACAGCGCTACGACGGCACCGGTTTTCCCGCCGGAACGCTTCTTGTTGGATTTCATGACAATCGTTTCCTCCTTCGAAACACAGATAAAGCTATTATAGCCTCGGGGCCTTGTTTCGTCAATACAAAACCGCACGGACGAACCGGGGCCGCCGCGGGTTTGCGGAACAGGCGCCGCAAAAAATGTCCCCGGCAAAAGGAAATGATTGCCAGGGCGCCGCCAACTGCGTATCAACTGATGAACAATATCCGGAAAGGACGGATTTTTGATGAAAAAGATTCTTGCGATGCTGACTGCTTTTATTATGATGCTGACCTGCTGCGGCGCGCTGGCCGCGGGAAACGGAGAGACCGCGGCCGCTGCGGAACAGGGGCCGCTGACACCGGAGGAGATTCAGACCCTGAACGGCGGGAAGGCCATCGTATATACGGAGGGAGACAGCGTGACCCTCATCGAGGGTACCGCAACGGCCTCTCCCGTTCTGAACGAAGAGGACGCAGCCCGGGTTGCGGAAAGGCTGATTCCCCTGGCAGGCGGGGATGACCGCACCCGGTTTGTGCCCTGGCGCACGCTGCGGGATAACGCCGGAAACACGTATTATGTTTTCCAGCAGGTTTACGGGGACAGTGTGGTTCAGGGTGGCGCGATGAAGATCATCGTCGACGGGAATGGGACTATGCAGGGAATGACCGCCAGCATTGTTTCCGAGCTGCCGGAGACGGAGGATTCCGAAGGCATTTCCGCCGAGGAGGCGGAGAAGATCGTTATGCAGCATGAAGCGGGAGACGACGCGCCTTCCCTGCTTGCGGAAGTGACCCGGAAGATCGTGCTGCCGGTGGACCGGGAGCTGGATCCGGAAGCGGATGAAATCCCGACCCGCTTCGTCTGGGCGGTCTGCACGACCAATCCGGACACGGAATCGGCCATGGACTTCCCCTATCTGGCTCACTATGTGACTTTGGGCGGAGAATACCTGTACAGCCTGCAGACGATGCTGCCCGCGGACGGCGCGGCGGACGAAGGCTATGACGCGGAGTATTTCTTTGCCCATATGGAACCCGTGTCCTATACGGGCTATGTGGACTGGTCCGACGGCTCGGAAAAGGAAATCACGGTCTCCCTGATGCGGGATACCCGGACGGGGACATATTATCTCGGCAACCTGGAGCACAGAATCCTGGTGGCGGACTGCTGGGAGTTCCTGTTCAATCACGGGAACGTAGTGCCGGAGAGCAGTGAGGACAACCGGGAATGGGACCAGGTGGGCCTGATGTCCCTGTACAATTACTGCCGGGCCTTTGATTACTTCCGGGAAGTGGGCTGGGAAGGCCCGGACGGAAAGAACACCCCCATTCTGGTTCTGAAGGATTTCTGCGACGAGGAACATCATCCGGTTGACAACGCGGCATATGCGGGAAAAATTTACGGCTGGCAATGTTTCCTGTCCAGTTCGGCCAACGACCTTTCCCAGTGCCTGGATGTGGCAGCCCATGAATTTACCCACGGCGTGACCGATGCGGTTGTGACATACAATTCCTATACCAATGATTTCGGCGCGATCAACGAGGCCATGAGTGATATTCACGGCAACCTGTGCGAGATGCTGGCACAGGATACGGAAGATGAAAGCTGGACCCTCGGGGAGCACAGCCTGGAAGCTGTTCGCAGCATGAGCGATCCGCACCGGTACAGCCAGCCGGAATACACCTGGGATCTGTACTATGACGACGGCGTGAAGGAGCCGACGGAGATCAACGACCGGGGCGGCGTCCACACGAACTCTTCCCTGCTGAACTACACGGCATATCTGCTCTGCGCTTCCGGCATGCCGCTGGAAGATGCCAGGGCTTACTGGTTTGCCGCGGACTGTGCCATGGTGCCCGGCTCGGACTATCCGCAGCTGCGGGTGCTGCTGCCCTGGGTGCTGCACATCGCGGGGATGGACAGGTATCAGGAGGCACTGACGGGCGCCATGGAGACCACGCGCATGGGAGAAAACGCCGTTCCCGAACTGACGGCGGAGGAATACGGACGGATCGTTTTGAACCTGCCGGATACGGAAGTGTTCAACAACGGGAAATGGTTCCTGAGCGCCGTGACGCTGAATCCGGAAGGGTTTTCCGAACTGTTTGAACAGCTTTTCAGCGATCTGGAAAACGGAACAACTGAGGACTATCCCCGGTCTCTGCTCAACATCTTCAGCGATGAAGACGTTGAATCCAAAGAGAACACGGATCAGGAGGACGAAGAAGCGCGGGAATGGCTCCGGAGCCAGATGCAGGATATCTTCTTTATGAGCGACGCCGCGGCTGGACAGGATGGACACACGATCAGCATGACCACAATTCCCGGACACCTGATTCCCGTGCTGATGTATATCGACGTGCTTCCGAATTCGGATCAGATCAGCCAGATGAAGATCGTGGCCTGGACGGGGAGCCGCTGGGTGGATCTGACCGCGCTGCTCGCCTTTGTGACCGGCGCCAGAGAGGTTCACTTCAGAGACGTTGTGAGAGAAATCTTTGAAACCGGGCTGCCACTGGACCTGCTGCACCTGATCCTGACCTGCAAAAAACCGTCGGATCTCGGTGACGCGCTGGCCTTCCGGGTGCAGAAAGGCGAAACGGCCGAACTTCCCACGACGGGACTGGAGACCGTGACGCTGGAAAGCAACATGCACAATCCGGATACGGAACAGGAAGAAGTGGTGGTGTACAACCGGAAGTCCCGGCCCAAGGAAGAATGAGTGACAAAACGACCAAAAAAAGATATGATAATCCTGCAGTATTACGAGAGCTGACTATAAACAGTATGGAAGCGCTTCATGAACGCGGGAAAGGGGATTCGAATGGATCTTTCCGGAAAATGGACGGTGCGGCTGCAGGACGGTACGGAGGCGCAGGCCTTGCTTCCCGGCACGCTGGACGAAAACGGCATCGGGGTTCCGGACCGGCCGGAAAAACTCTGGCAGTCGGCGGCGCCTGCGTTCTCCGGAGAAAACGGAGCGCAGGGCATCGGAACCCGGTTCACCCGGAAAGTGACCTATACCGGGCCGGCATGCTTTACACGCAAGATTCTTTGGGAAGGAACGCCGGAGGGCCGGCGCTGCATCATTCGCGTGGAAAGAAGCCGGAAGCTGCAGCTGACGGTGAACGGGCAGGAGGCGCGGCCGCTTCTTCCGGGAACGCTGTCGACTCCTTGGGTGTTTGAAACGGAAGCGCTGAGACCGGGAAAAAACGAGATCTGCTTTATCTGCGACAACAGCTATCCGGAATGGCCGGCGGAGGCGATTCTGTATTCCTCGGCGGCTACGGACGAAACACAGACCAACTGGAACGGACTGATCGGAGACATCCGGCTGGAAACAAAGCCTTCCGTCTTTTTGCTGAACCCGCGGATGGTGATGAACGCGGAAGGAAGCAGTGTGTGTTTTCAGGCGGAAGTCTGCGCACCGGAGGGGGCAACAGAAAGCGGCGTGACGATCCGGATGGAAAGCGACGCGCTGGCAGGGG
This sequence comes from uncultured Eubacteriales bacterium, assembly GCA_902764875.1. Taxonomy (GTDB): domain Bacteria; phylum Bacillota; class Clostridia; order Christensenellales; family Aristaeellaceae; genus Aristaeella. The sequence goes on along the minus strand of CACWXP010000019.1, from coordinate 50,408 downwards.
GTGTGTGGGAACATCCGGAAAGAATATCCGGCGGTATCCGGACAATCTGTATTCCTGGGATTCCGCTGGCGGAAAATGTTCGAAAATGGCAGATGGAAGATCCGCAGCTCTATACCATCCGGGTTGCTTTGCAGGCGAACGGCCATCCAGGTGAAACGGACGAAACAGTCCTTCTGACCGGCTTCCGGACTTTCCTTCCGGACGGTGAACACCGCCTGTGTCTGAACGGGCAGCGAATCTTCCTGCGGGGCGAGGCCAACTGCGCCACCTGGCCGGAAACGGGGCATCCGCCCATGACAGAAGGGGAATGGGAAGAGATGCTGCGGCGCTATCAGGCCTACGGCGTGAACTGCATGCGGTTTCATTCCCACTGCCCGCCGGAGGCGGCCTTTGCGGCAGCGGACCGGATCGGGATGCTGATGCAGCCGGAGCTTTCCCACTGGGATCCGGCGCACGCCTTTGAAAGCGATGTGTCCTTTAAGTATTATCGGGAAGAACTGACGGAAATTCTTCGGATGCTTGGAAAGCATCCGTCCTTTGTGATGCTGACGCTGGGAAATGAACTGAGCTGCGACGAAAAAGGACAGGAACGCATGGCAAAGCTGGTGCGATGCGCCAAAGAAACGCTGCCGGACCGGCTGTATGCCTGGGGATCCAACGCTTTCTACGGCGCGAAAGACTGCGATACGGAAAGCGATTTCTATACGGCGCAGAATTTCGGAAAATGGCAGATGCGGGCCATCAGCGCGGCGCAGGATGAGGAACACCCGGACCGAAAAACCAGAATCAAGGGATATCTGAATAATACCTATCCGTCCGCCCGGGCCAATTACCGGGAGGGCATGGCCGCCCTGCGGGAGGCTTTTCCGCAGCCGATGTTTTCTTTTGAAGTCGGACAGTATGAAGTGCTGCCGGATTTCGGTGAGATGGCGGCATTCCGCGGCGTGACGGAGCCGGTGAACTACCGGATGATCCGGGAGAAGGCGGAAAAGAAAGGACTGCTTCCCCTTTGGAATCAGATGGTGGAGGCCGGCGGAGAACTGGCGCTGATCGGATATCGGGAGGAGACGGAAGCCGTCATGCGAACCCCCGGGATGTCCGGTCTGTCGCTGCTTTCGCTGCAGGATTTTCCGGGGCAGGGAACGGCCCTGGTGGGGATGATGAATGCCCACCTGCAGCCGAAACCTTTCGCTTTCGCCCAGCCGGAGCGGTTCCGGGCTTTCTTCCGGGACGCGGTACCGCTGCCGGAGGTGGAGAAATATACCTGGACGGCAGGAGAAACCCTGAGGGCGCCGCTGCGGTGCGTCAACTACGGGGCAGAGGATCTCCGGGGGGATCTGCGGGTTTCGCTCGTGCTTCAACAGGAAGCGGACGAAGAGACCCTGGCGGAACAGGTGATCCCGGATCTGGACATTCCTGCCGGCAGCGCGGAGATCAGGGGTGAAGTCTGCCTGACGCTGCCTCCCATTGAAAAAGCCGTCACAGCGGAGATGATTCTGCGGATGGCCGAAGAGGAAGACCGGTTTTGCGGCCGGCGGAGGATATGGATTTATCCGGAAGAAGCGGAGGTGTCTGCAGACGGGGTTCTGCGGGCGGAGCGGGTGACGGAGGAAGTGCTCTCCGCGCTGGAACGGGGTGAACGGGTACTGTTGGAACCACCGTCAACGGAGGAGGCGCTTCCGGGAAGCATCCAGGGACAGTTCACGACGGACTTCTGGTCTGTGGGGACCTTTCCACAGCAGGAAGGCGGCATGGGACTGCTGATTCGGGAGGATCACCCGCTGTTCAGTGATTTCCCGACAGCTTTTCACACGGATTACCAATGGTGGCTGATGGCGGGGCAGCGGGCACTGCGCCTGCCGGACGAACGGTATGCCGGCGGCGTGCTGGTTCGGCAGATGGATTCCTTTGCCACGCTCCGATCCTTTGCCATGCTGATGGAGGTTTGCGTCGGTTCGGGTCGGCTGATGATTTCCACGATGGATCTGAAGCGGCTGCCGCCAAAACCGGAGGTCCGTGCGCTGCAGAACGCGATCCTGAAATATATGAAAACCGGCGCCTTTTCCCCGAAAACGGAGATGACGCCGGAAGCGCTGCGGGCGCTGCTGCCCTGAGCGGCAGGATTCCCCACGAACCGCCGGGAGGTGTGGCGGCTTATGACCCGGGGATCAGTCCTTTTCTTTTCAGCCCATCGGCCGCGAAGACCGCAAAACGGTCTGCACCGGCAAAACGGGTGTGAGCGATATCGTCCGGCATGAAGAGGCCTTTGCTACCCTCCTCGCCCAGGGCGGAGACGATGCGGAAACTTTCCGTGTAAAGATCAATCAGGGGAACGGACAGGGAATCCGCCACTGCGGCAGCGGCCGCGGGGTATTCCCCGTGGGTCGGCTGCAGGACGCCGCCCTGCCAGACACGCATACAGATTGGCGTCAGCAGAACGGGGATCAACTTCAGTTCCCGGGCAAAACGCACGAAAGTGGACAGGTTTTCCCGAAAGGCCGGAAGCGGCACATACCGCTCCGGCTTTTTTTCGTTTTCGTCGTTGTGGGCGAACTGCACCAGCATCAGATCCCCGGGGCGGGCTTTGGATGAAACCGGATCCAGACGGTGCTCCTGCAGGAAGGTTTTTGTGCTGCGTCCGGCCATGGCCAGATTGACGACGGTAACTGCCGGCAAATGATTCCCCAGCAGCTGGCCCCAGCCCACCATTTGGGTTTCTTCCGGGTTGTAGGAGGCGGCGGTGGAATCGCCGCAGATAAAGATCTGCATGGTTATGCTCCCCATCTCCCATTGATCCACGCATTGTGAAACGGATTCTTCAAGCTTACTGCTTCGGCGGCAGTTTTTCCGCGATGGCTTCCAGATGCTTCCGGGCGGCCTCGGCGTTGGAGGGAACCGTGTTTTCCAGCGTCATGGGCAGATTCTTTGCCTTGGCAAAGGAAAGCAGGGTTTCATATTTCATGGATCCCAGGCCGCAGGCGCAGGCGTCCATTTTGCCTTCCGAAGTGAGGACGAAATCCTTCATATGGAGGATTTCAACCCGGTCACCCAGAAGGGAGATCGCGCGCTGAATGACAGACTCTGTTTTTTCCGCGTTCTCCGGCGCGATGAGGTTCATCGCGTCGAGAATGATGCGCAGGGAATCGGAGGGAAGCTCCTCCAGCATACGGGCCGCCCGCTCCGGCGTTGAAATGATATGGTAATACACCGGTTCCACAGCGAGCAGCGCGCCGACCTCTTCCGCACAGCGGACCACCGGTCGGAGGCTGTCCATGAACAGCTGAAATGCTTCCTCACTTGAAGCGGGATCGGCAAAACCAGAGGCCGGATTGGCAAAGGTTTCCGTTCCGACGACCCGGGCGCCGATTTTCAGGGCAAAGCGCAGATGTGCCTTATAGATTTCCTGGGTGCGGGTCCGGCGTTCCGTATCCGGATCCGCCAGATTCAGATAGCAGCCGAGGACGGCGCATTCCAGACCGGAAGCGTCGAAATCCTCCCGGACCCGGACGGCATATTCCTCTGTCAGCTTTTCCGGGGCTTCGTTCATGGCAAAATCATCCAGTACCTTGCTGAGGGCTACATGGGCACAGGAAAAGCCCTGCGCCTTCGCGAAGGCCAGACGATCTGCCAGGGAACCGGGAAGGGTGTCGTGGAGACGGATGCCGATGTTCATACGGAAACCTCCTTCAGAAACGGGGCGGCTTCCGGGATTTTTCGCAGGCCTTCCACCACCAGGGCGCAGATCCGGTCTGCTCCATAGGCGTTGAAATGGGTTTTGTCATCGTGGCCTTCGGGGAAGTCCGGGTGCTCGCCGGGGGCGAGGCGGACAAACAGTTCCGCGGTTTTTTCCTCTCCCAGGGAAAGATACAGCTCCCGGCTGTCCTTCTTCAGGTCGATCAGGGGAATATGCTTTTCCGCAGCCAGCTTCCGTACCGCGCCCGGATATTCCCCGTGGGTATAGAGCAGGGAACCGCCGCCCACAAAGAAACGGCGGGAAACGGGCGTCAGCAGGATTGGTTGAGCGCCTTTTTCCAGGGCGGTCTGACAATAGCGCCACAGGTTTTCCGGATAGGTTGAATCCGGATCGGTGTGCCGCTCGTCGTCCTTTTCATCGTTGTGTCCGAACTGGATGAGCAGCAAGTCGCCGGCGGAAAGCCCCTGCTCCACGGGGGTCCAGAGGCCTTCCTCCCGGAAAGACCGGGTGCTTCGGCCGGAGAGGGCGTGGTTTTTGACTTCCACGCCTTCTTTTACGTACTTCGGCAGGGCCCAGCCCCAGCCCCGGAACGGAGGCTGGTTATCCTCCACGGTGGAGTCGCCGATGATCCAAATGGCCGGCATGGGATATCACCTGTCCTTTCTTACCAGTCCTGCAGGACCTGTTTCAGATCAATGACACAGACCTGGCCCACGCCGTTTGCGTCGGGATTGGAGAAGAGAATCTGATCGCCCTTCCGGTTGAAGGACGGATGCTGATGATCCGCGCCGGACTTGCAGCTGCCGGTGGAGGCGATGAACTTCTGCTTTCCGGTGGCCCGCTCGAAGAGCACCACGCCCTCCTGAATCTCGGTGCCCAGATAGCTGATCCGGTCGGCGCAGAGCCATTTGTGATCCCGGCTGATGCAGGGATGGAGGATCTGGGTGCTTTGGGCAGCGATGTCGAAATGCCTTCCGTCCTTGTCGCCGATGATGATATTGCCGGTATGGACTTCGCCTTTGCTTCCGTCCACGAAGCCGGCGGGATCCAGCTTCATCAGGGCCATTTCCGTTCCGTCGGCAGACCAGACCTCATGGGTGATCCACTCGCTGGGGTGCTCTACATAGTAGGGACGGACATAGCGTTCCTTTACGTCGAACATCCAGGTGCGCTGGAACGCGTCGCCTTCGGTTTCGTGGATATAGAAGATCAGATTTTCATCGGTGGGGCAGATCTGGGCGTGGCCCAGGCGGTAGTCGCTCTGATAAACAACCTCGGCTTCCTTGCCGGGATCCATGATGACCAGGCCGTAATATTTGTTGGCCAGGTGGTAGCTGCAGGCGATGCGGCCGGTATCCGCCGCGGTCAGATGGCCGGTAATCTGTCCGCCCTTTGGGAGATCGCCGATCTTTGTCATCTCCAGAGTTGTCAGATCCACGGCGTAGACTTCCGTTTCGTTTTTGCAGGTGTAGCCGATGTTCTTTTCCCGGTCGGTGGCAAAGCCCCGGTAGGCATAGTCCGTGACCCGGTCGATTTCCCCGGTTTCCACGTTGGCCCGATAGCAGCCACCGTCGGTTCTGCCTTCCAGCTGCTGCTTCATAAAGAAGAAATATTTGTCGTCCACGGAGAAGTTTTCACAGGTGAAATACAGTTTGGCGTTTCTTTCCGGGCCCTCCGCGTAGCGGCGGATTTCATAGCCGGTGACCGGATCGCGATACAGTTCCATTTTGGGGGTCCTCCTTCGTTTAGGATATAGGATTTAGGGTATGAGGCAGGGTTTCGGCTTTACAGGACGACAGTTTTACCGGCGGGGATTTTTACGGCCGGCTGGTCATTGACAGATATATAGCAGTCCCTGGCATTGGGATTATAGACAAAGCTGTTGTCCGCCGCAAACTGCAGGCGGGCGAAATCATCCATGCAATCCATGAACTCGATATTGGTGCAGTACCAGATATCGTCTTTCCCGCCCATCATGCGGCAGAAGGATTCCATGAGGTCCCAGTTGTTTTTGTCGTCGAACTCATAGCTGTGGCCCCAGACATACATGAGATACAGATATTGCTTTTTGAAGAGCCCCAGGAACTGTTCTCCCAGTTCCAACAGGCGATGGTTATGATGGCAGGTGGCCTGCCAGCGGTAAGGATTTTCCGGCAGGGCGAAGCTGTCGGAGGAGCCGACCACCCGGGAATAACGGATGCCCAGGGAGGGCAGCAGTTTCTCAATCTCCTCTGTTACGGATCCGTTGGGATAGCTGAGGCCGCGGACGGGCGTGCCGGTGACGGACTCGAGAAATTTCCGGTCCTCCAGCACTTCCTGCGCCACCTCCGGCAGGGGACAGCGGGCGATGGTCGGATGGGTCACGGTGTGGCAGGCGACTTCGTGACCGGCATAAAGGGAGCTGATTTCCTCCGGAAGAATCCGGTCGCCGCGGTCGAAGAGACCGCTGTTCAGATGGAAGGTGCCTTTGATTCCGTTCTGATTAAAGATTTCGATCAGGCGGCGGTCCTGGGTGCGACCGTCGTCGTAGCTCATGGTGAGCGCTTTATGCTTTCCGCCGGGAAAGCAGCAGTAGATTCGGTTCATGGCGGGAACTCCTGTCTGATGCTCTAAAAGGCGGGACTGCCGCACCTGCGGCAGCCCCGTAAAGGTTTTCTTTTCAGAAATTACTTCTGCGCGGCATGATAGGCTTCGTTGTACTCAGCCGTTTCCTGATCGCCGCCCTTGGTTGCCCACTCATCCCAGGCAGCCTTCAGACCGTCCTCATCGATGACGCCGGCAATGTACTGCACCGCCGCGTCGGTGATGATCTGATCCAGTTCGGCACCGCGATCGACAGCCGTCTGGCTGACGAAGGGGAAGCAGGGGTTGCTTACCGCGTAGGGCGCCAGTTCCTTGTTCAGGTTCGCATAACGTTCACGCAGGGTGGTCAGTCCGCGGTTCAGGGCAGCCTTGGGGGTCTCCAGGTCACCGGGGACACCCATGCCCAGCTGGTTGAAGTCATGCAGGTACTTCTTGGAGTTTTCGCTGGCTTCGTCGGCCTTGTCATCCGGCACATAGCGGAAGCCTTCTTCGTTGACCCAGTAGGTGAGGCCTTCGAGGCCGGCGTTCAGGATGGTCTGGCCTTCGGGACCGTTGCACCAGTCGAGGAACTTCAGGACCTTGGGCAGATCTTCTTCGGAAACGCTCTTCTTGTTGATCAGGATTTCACCCGCGAAGCCGTTGTTCTGCGGCCACACGGTGACGCTGCCGTCCGCCTTGGCCATCGGGCCCACGGTCTGGAACAGCTGTCCGGTCACGCCTTCCACGTTGGCTTCGAACCATTCCTGCTGACGGTGCGCGTTGTCCAGGCAGTCGAACCGCATGAAGGCTTTGCCGTTGCGCTCGATGTTGTCCCATTCAGAGGTGGGGATTTCGATGAAGTCGGGATCGATGCCGCCGATTTCATACAGGTGACGCAGCCAGTTCAGGCCTTCCAGATAGGCGGGGGACTTGTGAGCGGGATAGATGTCGCCGTTCTCGTCCACGCCCCAGACGTTGGGAGCGCCCATCGCCACGGTGATCACGCTGATGGTGCCGTTGGCATAGGAGCACATATTCAGAGCATAGGTGTCATCGCTGACGGCGGCCAGCTTCTCGGCCAACTCGGTCAGATCGTCGATGGTCTTGACTTCCTTGTCAAAGCCGGCTTCCTTGGCCACATCCAGACGGTAGTAGATACCGGCGCGGGGATACGCGCGGGAGCGGTAGATGCCGTAGATCCGTCCGTCGATGGAGATGTTGTTGTAGATACCGGCAGAACCGGCGGCCAGGTAGGGATAGTTTGCCGCATCGGCGATGAAATCGGTCAGGTCCCAGAACGCGCCGGCACGGGCGGAATCGATGATGGACGGCGCACGGGCGTCGGTGACGGCCATCAGCATGGGCGGATCGTTTTCGGTCAGGGTGGTGCTGACGATGTCGCCGTATCCTTCATTGGACACGAACTGCATCTTCAGTTTCACTCCGGTGGCTTCTTCGATCTTCGCCAGGATCGGGTTTCCTTCTTCCACGTAGTCCACATCCAGCGTGAACTCGGGCACCATGACGGTGATCTCGAAGGGCTCGTCGGCGGCGGCAAAGCTCATCACGGAGAGCAGCAGCGCCACGGACAGAAGCAGGGCAACCAGTTTCTTCATACGGGGTTCCTCCTTTTTGAATGTGTTATTTCCGGCGGACTCTCTGCTCCGCGGATAACCTGGATGATGGGGATTCGGTCGGAAATTCCTTATCCCTTCAGGGCACCGACCATGACGCCTTTGACGAAATACTTCTGCAGGAAGGGGTAGACCAGCATGATCGGCACTGTGGAGACCACGATGACGGCCATTTTGACGGACTGTTCCGGCGGCTGGATAAATTCGGGATCCATGGCGTTCATGTCGCCGGCAGAGCCGTTGGACAGGATGATCAGCTCGCGCAGCAGCACCTGCAGCGGCCATTTTTCCTTGGCACTCTTCATGTAGATCATGGCGCCGAAATAGGCGTTCCAGTGACCGACGGCGTAGAACAGGCCGAAGGTGGCCAGCACCGGCAGGGACAGGGGCAGCACAATCTTCAGCAGCACGCCGATATCCGTGCACCCGTCCATGGAAGCGGACTCTTCCAGCTCCTGGGGAATGCTCTGGAAGAAGTTTTTGACGATCATCATGTTATAGGCGCTGATGGCGCCGGGCAGCAGGACCGACCAGTAGGTGTTGGATAGATTCAGGATATTCGCGATGACGATATATCCGGGAATCATGCCGCCGGAGAAGAACATGGAGATGATGACCATGTTCAGAAAGAAGTTCCGGCCCCGCAGCCGGGTTTTGGACAGGGCGTAGGCCATGGTCACCGTGCAGAACAGGTTGATGGCTGTTCCGCAGACCGTGATGAAAATCGAGTTGGCGAAGCCGCGGAGGATCTTGTTCGAAGAGAAGATGAACTCATAGGCGGCGGTGGACACGTTCTGGGGAATGAAGAACATGGGCCGGGTGGCGATTTCATACTCGGTGGCGAAAGACGCGCCGATGATATACACGAAGGGAAGGATCGTGGTGACGGCCACCAGGGTCAGGAAGACATAATTGAAGATATCAAAGATGCGGCTTCCCACGGAATTGCTCTGGCCCACCGGGCCGGAGGAGATTTTCAGTTTCCTGTTCGGGGAGGAAATCGTTTTATCCATCTCTCTGCCCCTCCTTAATACAGACCCTGCTCACCCATGAGGTGGGCAATCTTGTTGGAAATCAGCACCAGGGTCACGCTGACGACGGATTTCATCAGACCGATGGCCGAAGCGTAGCTGAAGCGGCCCTGCTGAATGCCCTGCTGATAAACGAACACGTCCAGGGTCTGGCTGACTTTGCGGTTCATGGAATTGGCCATCAGGATCAGGTGGTCGTATCCGGTGTCGAGCATGCTGCCCATCCGCAGGATCAGCATCAGCACGATGGTGGAACGGATGGCGGGCAGGGTGATGTGCCACAGGCGGCGGAAACGGCCGGCGCCGTCCACCATGGCGGCTTCATACAGCTGGGTGTCCACATTGGTGAGGGCGGCCAGGAAAATGATCGTACCCCAGCCGGTTTCCTTCCAGATCGTCTGGCCGATGATCATCCAGCGGAAGGTATCCGGGGAGCTCATGTACTTAATCGGATGGCCCAGGAGCTGAGCGGTCAGCTTGTAGACAATGCCCGAGGAGCCGAACATCACGAAGGTGATGGAAACGACAATGACGATGGAGATGAAATGCGGCACATACAGCATGGTCTGCAGGGCCTTCTTGTACCGGAGGCAGCGCATTTCGTTGAGCAGCAGCGCCAGAATGATGGGCGCCGGGAAGAAGAACACCAGGTTCATCAGGCTCAGGATCAGGGTGTTGGTCAGATAGGTGATCCAGTCCGGATAGCCGAAGAAGGACTGGAACCATTTGAAGCCGACCCATTCGCTGCCCAGCACGCCGGAATAGGGCACATAGTTTTCAAAGGCGATCACGATGCCGAACATCGGCAGATACTTGAAGACGATGAAATAGATGACACCCGGAACCAGGAGCAGGTACAGCCATTTATCCCGCTTCAGATTGTTTCCGAGGCGCTGCCAGTATTCTTTGCCGGACCCCCGGACTGCTTTGCGCTCCGCGGCTTTTGTCGTCATGCGCCTTTCCGCCTCCTTTTTCAGTCGGGCCGGGTGTCCCGGATCATCAGCTCGGTGAGCATCAGGAAGGTCAGCCCCTGACCGTAGGCCGTGGGGGTGACGATAATGTCTTTGTAGTGCTGAAGGTTGTGGCCCATGCCTGTGCCGCCGGAAACGCCCTGGACCGCGCCGGTCTCGTCGATCTGGCCGATGACGGCGGAGGCCGACAGCATACCCATCTGCTGGTAGGGCTCCTGGGGCAGCCAGCCCAGGCGAATCCCCTTCAGAACCCCGTAGGCGATGGCGGCGGTGGCGCTGGTTTCGCAGTAGGTTTCCTCCACGTCAATCAGCGTCGTGTAAAGGCCGTTTACCCGCTGGTACTTCCAGAGGGCCAGGACCTGATCCGTCCAGGCGGAGCGGATCATCCGCATGGCAGCGTTCTCCCGCTTTGTGATATCGTAGAGCTCGATGGCCGCGGCGGTGAACCAGGCGTTGCCCCGGGCCCAGAAGGCCTCGGCAAAATTGTGCCGCCGGTCAAAGGTCCAACCGTGATAGAACAAGCCGCTGACCTTGTTCTGCAGATAGCGGATATGGATGAGGAACTGATATTCGGATTCCTCGATCAGCTGCGGCCGGTTGAGCACGACGCCGGCCTTTGCCAGGAAGAGGCAGACCATGAACAGCGTGTCGCACCAGAGCTGCTGGTAATGCTTGTTCCAAACCGTGCAGTGCTGAAGGCCGCCGTACTCCGTGCGGGGCATTTCCTCCATCACCCAGGAGAGCCAGCTCTCAATGACAGGGAGGTATTTTTCATTTTTCGTTTCGCCGTAGAGGCAGGTCAGCGTGAGCACGGGGGCCACGGTGTTCACATTCCGGTGCGGCTGATCGGGACGGGAGAGCATATCGTCGTACCACCCCGTCAGGTATGCCAGGATGGAAGGATCGCTGCTTTGCTGCCACGTTTTGTAAATCCCGTAGAGTGCCACGCCGGTGGGCCACTCCCAGTTGTTCATGGTCAGATGACCCCGGGAGGGATCGTTCCCGTCCGCACGTTGGAGCATCGCCAGGACCCGGTCCGCCGTCTGCCGGTAGGATTCACCCATCAAACTCACCTGCCTGTCACTTTTTGCCGCTCATGATAGCGCTTACATTATAAACAACGACGCAATTCATGTCAATATACAATTTGTTTTTTTCCAAATAGAACATTTTCCGCTTGCATATGGAAAAATAATCCTCTATAATGGTAGCGCTTACAGTCCGAAAAAGCGCGGGGCGCTGCAAAAGCCTGAACGGCGAATGAAGGGATTCAGCATGAACAGCGAAAACGTCACCATCTATGATATCGCATCCGATGCAGGGGTTTCCATTGCCACGGTGTCACGGGTGCTTCGGGGCGAAAGCAACGTGTCCGAGGCCACCCGAAAAAAGGTGCAGGACGTCATTGACCGCCGGAACTACCGGCCCAGCTCCATCGCACGGGGAATGACCACGAAAACGACCCACTCCCTGGGGATCATTTTGCCGAAGCTGCTGAACCCGCATTACGCCATGATTTTTACCGGCGCCCAGGAGGAAGCCCGGAAGTCCGGCTACACCATGAGCCTGTTCCCCTGGTCCAGCCTGGATACCCGGGAATACGACCCTGCCGCCATGCTGGCGGAGCGGCGGCTGGACGGGCTGATTGTCTGCGTTGAATACCTTCCTCCGGATCACGAGGAGCAGGTGCTTTCCGCGCTTCGGGACCTGCGGCAGTATATGCCGGTGGTGCTGATCGGCTGCGTGCCCCCGGCCTACGATTTTCCGGCGGTGGCCAACAACAACGCCGCCATGATGCAGGAAATCGTCCGGTACCTGACGTCTCTGGGACATGAAAAGATTGCCTTTATCGGCGGCGTAGAGGAGGATCAGGATCCCCTGCGCCGGGATGTGGGGTATGAAAACGGCCTGCGGGACGCCCGCCTGCCGTATATTGCGTCCTACCGGGTGTACTGCAGGGGAACGGCGGAGGACGGCGGCGACGCTCTGAGAAAAATGCTGGCTTCCCTGAAGGAGGAATACTGGCCCACGGCGGTGATCGCCCTGAACGATCTGGTGGCAATGGGATGTATGACGGCGGCCCGGGAGGCAGGGATTTCCGTTCCGGAGCAGCTGTCGGTGATCGGATGCGATAACCTGTTTTGCGCGCCGTATCTGGTTCCGCCGCTGAGCAGCATCAACACCCACCAGCAGCGCACCGGCGCCCGGGCGGTGCAGCTTCTGATCAGCGGGGAAAACAAAAAGGAAACCGCGGACTGGGAGCTGGTGGAAAGGGCTTCCTGCGCCCGGGTGAAATCATAAAAAAGACGGAGGGATCGGTTTATGGAACGGTTTGCATGGAAGGGCCGCATCAAAGAAGGCATGCAGGAGGAATACAAGCGCCGCCACGACGAGATCTGGCCGGAGATGCTGGCGCTGCTGAAGGAAGCCGGCATCGGAAACTATACGATCTGGAGCGACGGACGGGACGTGTTCGGCTACTATGAATGCGAAAAAGGCATCGCGTTCGCCGAGAAGACCCAGGCGGAAAGCCCGATCGTCGACAAATGGAACGATTATATGCAGGATGTGCTGGATCTGGAAATGGATCCGGAAACCGGCGCCCAGCCGAAACTGCGGCTGATGTTCCGAATGGACTGAAACGGCAGAAAGCCGTCCGAACCCGGTTCGTGCGGGGACGGACGGCTTTCTGTTTTGCCCTGAAAAAATCAGACCGGGACGAATTTCATTTCAAAGGGATTCAGGGAGACGGTGAGGGCTCCGAGCGGGAAACGGACCTCCGTTTCGAGGGGATCCGGGGTGTTGTTCATGACCAGCAGCATCCGGCTTTCCGGATACCAGGCACATTCGGCCATCCCATCCTCCGTGATGCCCGCGGCGGTGCCGTCTTTGCCGGTCACATAAAGCAGCATTTCCAGCAGCATCCGGGCGCCGGCGGGCGTATAGAAGAAATTGCCCATATAGACGCCCTTGCCCCTGCCGAAGGCGTGCAGCGTCAGGATCGGCGTATCTCCCCGGGCGGTCAGCACCCGGGTTTCCGGATCCGTCAGTCGGATGCCTTTTGTTTCTCCGAGGGATTCGCCGGCCACAAAGAACGGATCCGACATCTCGGTGGTGAATTCCCAGGGCGCGTGACAGGCATAGGAGCCGTCATCCTGGTCCACGCCGAGGACATGGGCCAGGGCAAAGCGGGTATCCCCACCCTCTGCAGCCGAAGGCTCGCCGACGCCGATCAGGCTGCCGCCTTCCCAGACAAAGCGCGTGACCTCGCTGACGATTTCCGGGGATTTCCAGGCATCGCCGCCGCTCCAGGCGTCTCCCGCCCGGCCGGCATTGATCAACACGTCCGCATCCCGCAGGGCGCCTTTTTTGACATCTTCAAAATCAATGAATTTGACCTTCACCGGCAGCCCGGACAGGGCCTCGTTTACATGAATCAGCGGATTCCGGTCCGTCTCGTGGAAATGCCCGGAGAGCGTCCAGGAACGGAGGCTGCCCCATGCGTGCAGCACGGCGACGGTGATCGGCAGCTCCGCGGGCTCACCCTTTGCATGCAGGGCTTTCAGCACCCGGAAAGCGACGGCCATATCCCGGATGGCGTTGTTGAAGGCATCCTGCCCCACCGTCAGGTGGAGATATCCGCCCAGGCCGATGCGGTCCACACACTGCCGCGCCAGGGCCCGGCGGACATGGAGCCAGTAGGCCACGGCATCCCTTTCCGGATGGCCGCCCTCCGAGAAGGTGGGCAGGCCGCCCAGACCCACGGGGAACAGGTAGGGATGGAACCGGAGCTCATGCACCGGGACGTCTGCACCGGCACACAGGCGGCATTCAAAGCCGGAGAATACGCATTTGATCAGGCCGTCAAAACCGATGGAGGAAAAGAATTTTCCGTAGGGTTCCATGCCGACCCAGCTGTCGTCATAGAAAACATAGGCTTCCTTGCCCCACTTGTGGATGATCTCCACCAGGGTTTTCGCTTTTTCCGCCACAAAGCGCTGGATGAAGTCCATATAGTCCCGTTTGGGGGCCGTCGGGGGACGGTGGGTTGCCTGCAGTTTACCCTTGTTGATAAAATCCTCGGCCGTCAGGGCATAGCCGGCTTCCTGCTCAAAGGCTTTCAGGGCGGCGGGACTGACCGTGAAATCATAGCTGGCCCAGTCCACAAAGCGAGTGCGGCGCCGGAGGTCGCTGCCGAAGATCCAGACAAAGTTGTAGAAAAGCGAGGTCAGACGCACCACGTTCGTCTGCGGGTTTGCTTCGCACCACTTTTCCAGCCAGTTTTTCAGATATTCCCAGGCCAGGGGATGACGGGGATCCAGCTGGCGGAGATGCGCGGTGGTCCAGTGGTTGGTGGTGTGGTTGTACATATTGATCTCTTCCCAGATCCGCCAGACAAGGAAAGAGACGGTGTAGCGGTGATACGGAACGCGGCCGGTGACGGTAACGACGCCGTTTTTATACCGCCAGGCATCGGAAGGGAGCAGGCGGTTTTCCGTCCGGTCCCAGACCTGCCAGAAAGGCATGGCTTCCGGGCTGTCGTTCAGCTGAAACTGTTCCTCAAAATAGCCTTCCAGCGGGCGGATCTCCAGCGTGCCGGCGGTGGCTGTGACCGGATCGGAGGAGAGGAAACACTGCTGCTGAGCATCGGGATGCTGCCGGGCGAATTCGTTATGCTCCCGGATGATACAGAGGGTGGAATAGATTCTGTATCCGGCGGCAGTGATTTCCGGCGAAAGCTTCGTGCCGTCGCTGTCCCGGATCACATCTGCGCCCCATTTTTCGGCCATCTCCAGCGTCAGCTTTTCATAACCCGCTTCTCCGGGCAGGGTGAAGCCGCCTTTTGTGAACAGATCCATGGTTTGATCCCCGCTTTCTGCAGCCGTTTCAGGCATTTTTGGGCAAAAGAAAGGAGAGGCCGGAGCCTTTGGGCTCAGGCCCCTCCCTTTTCCGGTGGTTTTTCAGGGGAGATTATTTGAGGTCCACTTCTTCAGCGGTCTGGTTCAGCAGCTTGGTGGAATTGCCATCCTTGTAGGCAGCCAGACGCTCTTCAGCCACGGCCTGATAACCGGCTTCGGCGTATTCCTTGGCGAACTGATCATACAGGGCGTCGAATTCCTCGGGCTTGCACATGGTCAGCTTATCACGGTATTCCTTGTACTTTTCGACCAGGGTGGTCTGGAATTCGCCTTCGGCTTCCATGGCGACACCGAACTTCGCGTTGTCGATGGCCCAACCGGCGTCACGAACCTTGCACTTGTCGTTGTACCACTTGACCACGTCCTGAGTGAAGTCCTGGGGCAGATCATGGGGCAGGTTGTTGGAGATCATGTCTTCGATGGTACCGGCCTGGCGGGCTTCGATGGTCACGCACCAGTAGTCCTTGTTGTTGTTGAAGCCCATCTTGCTTTCTCCGTTGTAATCGGAGACGGGGTCGGGCAGGCCCTTTTCATCCAGGGTGTAGTTCTCGCCTTCGATTCCCCACTGGAAGGTGAAAAGGTTTTCGGGCTGGGTGAGCCATTCCATGTACATCCAGGCAGCCTTCAGCTGGTCTTCCGTGGCATCCTTGGAGAAGCCGACGATCATGCCGAAGGGGTTGTCGGTGCGGTAGCCGGGGGTGGTGCCGGCGGCAGCGTCGATCTTTCCGTCAACGGGAACGATGGCCAGTTTGGCATTGGGATTCGCTTCATAGAAAGCGGTGAGCCAGTCCATGGCGCCGGAAATGTAGCCGGAATAGGAATAGGCCTTGCCGTTGATGAAGTTGGCCTTCTCATCCTCGGCGTTGGTGAGGTAGTATTCGGGGTTCAGCAGGCCCGCGTTGAACTTGTAGTTTTCGTTCTTCAGGAACAGTTTGTTGGGTTCCCAGCCGAGGGAGGGGATGTTGTAGTCGCCGTACATGACCCACTCTTCCTCGTTCAGGGGCCAGGTGCGCCAGGCGTAGTTCTGGTCGGAGCCGACGCCGGTGACCATGGAGCCACCGCAGGGATATTCGCAGATGCCGGCTTCCTTGATCTTCAGCATGGCTTCGTTGTACTCGGTGGTGGAGGTGGGCACATGATCATAGCCGACCTGCTCCAGCCAGTCCATGCGGACGAAGGTCTGGAAAGTGTAGGAGGTGTCATAGAAGGGACGCAGGGCAGCGGCAAAATAGGTTTCGCCGCCGATCTGGGTGTAGCCCAGCTGGTTGTTGTCCACCATCCGCTGATAGTAGGTGGGGGCAACCTTGGCGAAGTCTTCCATGTTGAAGGTGGTCAGGTAGCCGTCGGCGGCCCATTGGGAAACCTTCGGATAGTCGTATTCCATCATGACGGTGGGCAGATCATCGGCCGCCGCCAGCATGGAATACTTGTTCATGACATCGGAACGGGGGATGGCAACGTACTTCACGGTGACGTTGTACTTGTCGCCGAAGTTGGACTGGATCCACTTGGTCCAGTAGTTTTCCTCGACCGGGGGTACGCCTTCCTGGCCGCGGTCGTACACCGCGACGGAGATGGTGACGTTCTCTGCAAAGGGAGCCCAGTCAGCGGGGACATCCGCGGAAGCGGCGGGCACCAAGGCCAGCAGCATCATCGCGGCCAGAACGAGAGCAAGGATCTTCTTCATAGGGGTTCCTCCTTTTCTTATATGATTCAGCCTTTCACAGGCTTAAATCCCTAAAAAATCTCATCCTTTTACAGCTCCGATCATAACGCCCTTCACGAAATACTTCTGGAGGAAGGGGTAGATGCAGATGATCGGGAGGGTGGCGAACATGATGCAGGCAGCCTGAAGCACCTCGGGGGTGCTCTTGACCTCGATGGCCTCGGACAGGGTGGCGGTCTGGGCCTCGGTGGCGGAGGACACCAGCTGATACAGCTTATACTGGATCATCTTGAGCCCTTCGGAAGTGATATAGTATTTATTGTCCGCATAGGCGTTCCAGCGGCCCACCGCATAGAACAGCGAGAGGGTCGCGATGATCGGCAGGGACAGGGGCAGTACAATCCGGAAAAGAATCTGGAAATTGCTGGCGCCGTCGAGGAAGGCGGCTTCCTCCAGGGTGTCCGGAATCGTGGACTGGAAATAATTCTTCATAATCAGCATGTTATAGGACGAATAGATCAGCGGAAGAATGAGCACCCACATGTTGTTCAGCAGTCCCAGATCCTTATAGAGCAGATAGCTGGGGATCAGGCCGGCGTTAAAATACATGGGGATCATCAGCAGGAAGGTGAAGAAGCCGCGGCCCTTGAGCCGCTTCTTGCTGAGGGGATAGGCGGCGCAGGTGCAGGTGATCATCCCCAGGAGGGTGAAAATCACGACCACCATGACGCTGTACAGGAAGGAATGTACCAGGGTACCGTCCTGGAAAATCGAGGTGTAGGCGTCGAAATTGGTGCCGATGGGCCAGAGAACGACGGCCCGCTGCATGACGGCCGTGTTGGATGAAATCGACTTGGCTGCCAGGTGAATGAAGGGCAGGATGCAGGTGAGGCACAGGATGACCAGCACCAGAATGATCAGGAAATCGCCGATGGTGAACCGGTGAATCGCGTGGGAACCGTCGTTGACGGTGCTGTTGTCGAGATCACGGTTTTTCTCTTTCGCCAACCCTGTACACCTCCCTTCTGCAGCGGATTCTCCGCCATGAATGTCCGAACTGCTGCCGCACTGCGGCTGATTACAGCAACCCGTCTTCGCCGAGGGCTTTGGCGAAGCGGTCGCTGAGAAGCACGAGCATCAGACCCACCAGGGACTGGAAAAGACCCACGGCGGTGGCCATGCTGAACTTGCCGTTGGAAAGACCTTTTTCATATATATAGATGGCCAGCTGGTACTGGTATTCGCGGACCTGGGTGTTGGCAAAGACGTCCAGGCGCTCGAAATTGCTGCCCATGATTTTGCCCAGATTCATGATCAGCAGCACCACGATGGTGGAGCGGATGCCGGGCAGGGTGATATGCCAGATACGCTGGAGGCGGCTGGCGCCGTCGATCATGGCGGCCTCGTACAGCTCGCCGGAGATGCCGGTGATGGCTGCCAGGTAGATAATGGTGCCCCAGCCCATGCCCTGCCATACGCCGATGAGCAGGTAGGTGGCGGCCCAGTGGGTCTTCTCGGTGAGGAAGGGGATGCCCTGTTCGATCCATCCCCATTTCATGAGGAGGATGTTGACGATGCCGGAAGAGGGTTTGAAGAGCTGATAGGCCACGGAGCCGATGATGACCCAGGAGAGAAAATGCGGCAGATAGAGAACGGTCTGCGTGACCTTTTTAAACCGGGGGAAGCGCAGCTCGTTGAGCATCAGGGCCAGGATAATGGGCATCGGAAAGGACACCAGCAGATCCAGCAGGTTGAAAACCATGGAGTTGGTCAGGGCCCGGGTGAAATCCTTGTCGGCAAAAACCTTCTGGAAAGTCTGCCAGCCGACCCATTTGCTTCCGTCATAGCCCTTGGCGGGTTTGTAATCCATGAAGACCATGCGGAGACCGGGGTAGGCCGCGTAGTTGAAAATGATCACCAGCGCAACGGGAACGAGCAGGAGGAGATACAGATGCCAGTCGCGCCGGAAGGCTTTGCGCCAGGTGGTGCGGTCGCGGAGCGACGGCTGAATCACTTTGGTGCGCACGGCGGTTTTCCCCTCCTTTCCCTCATGGCTACCGGGTGTGCAGTTGACAGATTTCTTCCCCTGTATTATAAAATCCGGACCGCTTTCGATCAATTCCGGTTTTGCTCAGAAACTGACTAATTTCAACCATTAACCGGAGAAAGATACGGACAAATCGCCAGAAATTTGTAAAAAAAGGAAAAAAATCAACCGATTTACGCGAAAAACGGGAGAGTGGGCTTGTCAAAAACAACCGTCTCCGGTATACTCTTCACAACGGCAAGCCCGTCGCTGCTGGTTCAGAATGGCTGCCGCCCTGCGGGCGGCAGGCGGTAAGAAAACAAGAGGAAGGAATTATGGCCAGGCCGAAGCAGAGCATTATCGAATACCGGAGTTATGAACTGCCGATGGACCTTCCGGTGGAGACGCATCACCGGATGAACTGGCAGATCAGTTCCGTCAAAAGCAGCCGGCTGCACATTCATAACTGTTTTGAGATCGGGATCTGCCTTTCCGGCCGGGGAAAAATGAACTTCGGGGAGGATGAAGTTCCCTTTCGGGCGGGGGACGTGCTTTTTGTGGCGCGGAATGTTCCCCACACCACCTGGTCGGATCCGGACGAGGGGAGTACCTGGGAATACGTTCACATGGATCCGGAGACATTGCTGGGAGAGGAAACGGTGGAAAAAACTGCGTCGCCGCAGCGGTTTTACCGGATGCTGACGGACTGCCACCTGATGCTTGCCTCCGAGAGGGAACCCTGGACCAGGAGTCTGACGGAGAACCTGATTGCGGAAGCGGAGAAAAAGGAGCCGGGATGTGAAGCAGTAGTGCACGGTCTGTGTGAAGCCCTGTTCTTCAGCCTGTTCCGGATCTATTCGGCGGAGGAGGGAACGGGCATCTATCCCCGGCTGTATTCCGGGCTGTCTCCGGCCCTGGAATATGTGAACCGGCACTACATGGACCGGTTCCCCCAGGAGTACCTGGCGGATCTTTGCCACATGAGCCCCACCCATTTTCGCCGGATTTTTCAGAAACAGCTGGGGACTAACCCGCTGTCGTATCTGCACCAGGTGCGGATGATGAAGAGCTGCGACCTGCTGCGGAGCACAAACCTGCCGATTGCCGACATTGCGGAGAAGGTCGGGTATCTTTCGCTGAGCTGCTTTAACCGGCATTTTACGGAGCTGAACGGCTGCACGCCCTCCGAATGGCGGAACCTGCGGCACGAAACGCGGCGGACCACCATGATCGGCCTGGCGGGATGGGACCGACCGGAGACGGCGGACGAGATTGAGCGCCGCAACCGGACGGACGGGAGAGAGAGCAGAGGAGGACTTTGATGGTGAAAACGACGCTTGCCATTGACATCGGCGCCTCCAGCGGGAGGCACATCGTCGGGTGGAAGGAAGGCGGGGAACTCCGGACGGAAGAGGTGTACCGGTTTCCGAACGGCGTGACCGAAAAGGACGGACACCTGACCTGGGACATCGGGGCGCTGCTGGACCACGTGAAAGCGGGCATCGACGAGGCACTGAAACGGTATCCGGGGATCGAAAGCCTGTCGGTGGACACCTGGGCCGTGGACTATGTGCTGATGCGGGGAGAGGAGGAGCTCCTGCCCTGCTATGCCTACCGGGACAGCCGGACGGAAGCGGTGATTCCGCAGGTGCATGAGAAGATTTCCTTTTCTGATTTATATTGCCGAACCGGCATACAGTTTCAGCCCTTCAACACGATTTACCAGCTGTGCGCTGACCAACTGGCCGGGCGGCTGGAGGGCGCAACGGACTTTCTGATGATTCCGGAATACCTGATGTATAAGCTCTGCGGCGTGAAAAGCCATGAGTACACCAACGCCACCACCACCGGGATGGTCAGCGCGGAAACCGGGGAATACGATCCGGAGATCATCCGGGCCCTGGGACTGCCGGCACATCTGTTCCGGCCGCTGCAGCAGCCGGGAACCGTCATCGGGGAATACCGGGGCATCCAAGTGATGCTCTGCGCCACCCACGACACCGGCAGCGCCGTGGAGGGCATACCCATGGAGGGAAATGAACTTTATATTTCCTCCGGCACCTGGAGCCTGCTGGGCGTGAAAACCCCGAAACCGCTGACGGACGAAAACAGCCGGGCGGCGAACTACTCCAACGAAGGCGGGGTCGGCTACAACCGCTATCAGAAGAACATCATGGGCATGTGGCTGGTGAACCGGCTGCGGGAGGAACTCTGTCCCGGGAAACCCTGGGAAGAGATCACCGCGGAGGCGGAAGAAAAACATTTCGATCACCTGGTGGATGTGAACGATCCCGTTTTTCTGGCGCCGGAAAGCATGAAGGCCGCGTTTGATGCCAGACTGCCCCATCCGCCCAAATGCACCGCGGGATACTTCCGCTGCGCGTACCGGTCGCTGGCGGAGGGATACCGGCAGGCCATTGAGGAGATTGAACGGAACACCGGAAAGCAGTACCGGAAACTGTATATTGTCGGGGGCGGCGCGAAAAACGGCTACCTGAACCGGCTGACGGAGGAGGCCACCGGCAAGCAGGTGATCGCGCTGCCGATTGAGGCTACCGCACTTGGAAATCTGAAAATTCAGACGGAGGAGGAGACAACATGAGTTACGAAGAGGCCAGGAAACAGTACGCCGCCCTTGGGGTGGACACGGACGGAGCGATCCGGAAACTGAAGGAGGTTTCGGTTTCCCTGCACTGCTGGCAGGGAGACGACGTGCGCGGCTTTGACACGGACCCCAGCAAACCGCTGACCGGCGGCATCCAGACCACCGGAAACTATCCCGGCCGGGCACGGACCCCGGAGGAGCTGATGGCGGATCTGGACACGGTGCTTTCGCTGATCCCCGGAAAGCCGAAGATGAACCTGCATGCCAGCTATGCCATCTTTGAAAACGGGGAATGGGCAGACCGGGACAAACTGGAGCCGAAACACTTCCGGAAATGGATTGAATTCTGCAAGGAGCGGGGACTGGGGTGCGACTTTAACCCGACGTTCTTCTCCCACCCGAAATGCGATCCCCTGACGCTGGCCAGCCCAGATCCGGAGACCCGCCGGTTCTGGATTGAGCACGGGAAGGCCTGCATCCGGATCAGCAGTTTCCTGGCGGAGGAGCTGGGTGTGCCCTGCGTGATGAACATCTGGACCGGCGACGGATTCAAGGACATTCCGGCGGACCGGATGGGACCCCGGGTGCGGTATCGGGAAAGCATTGACGAGATTCTGTCGGAACCCTATGACTTCAAAAAAGTAAAACCCTGCATCGAGAGCAAGGTTTTCGGCATCGGCGTGGAAGCCTATACGGTGGGCAGCGCGGAATTCGCCCTGAGCTATGCGGCGATGAACATGGACAAGTGTATTCCGCTGATGGACAACGGCCACTACCACCCGACGGAAGTGGTGAGCGACAAGATTCCTGCCCTGCTGGCCTTCTTCCCGGAAATCGCGCTGCACGTGACCCGGCCGATCCGCTGGGACAGCGACCATGTGGTGCTGTTTGACGACGAGACAAGGGAGATCGCGAAAGAAATTGTGCGCTGCGGCGGACTGGACGGCCGGGTGAATATCGCGCTGGACTACTTCGACGCCTCCATCAACCGGATCGCGGCCTGGGCCGCGGGATACCGGAACGTTCAGAAGGCGCTGCTGTTCGCCCTGCTGCAGCCGGCGGAGGAGCTGAAAGCGCTGCAGGATGAAGGACATTTCAGCAAGCTGCTGGTGGCGCAGGAAGAAATGAAGACGCTGCCCTTCGGCGAGATCTGGAACGAATACTGCCACGTATGCGGAAAACCCGGGGACGGCGAATGGTTCCCGATGGTGGAAGAATATGAACGGAAAGTGCTGGTGAACCGGAAATGAAAGACCTGATGACGGCTCCCTTTATGATTGAAATGATCCGCACGGTGACCAACATGTATCAGCATGGCTGGGACGAGCGGAACGGCGGAAACGTGAGCCTGATGCTGGAGGACGCGGAGGTAGCTGAATACCTGGATCCGGGACGCGTGATCCGGACGCTGGAGACCGGGTTTACGGCGCCGGAACTGGAGGGGAAAACCTTCCTTGTGACCGGAACGGGCAAATACTTCAAAAACGTTCAGTACGCACCGGACTTCAACCTGGGAATTGTGCGCCTGCGGGAAGCCGGCCGGCAGGCGGACCTGCTGTGGGGCTTTTCCGACGGAGGGAGGTTTACCAGCGAATTCCCGGCCCACATGATGAGCCATGTGGCAAGACTGAAGGTTGATCCGGACAACCGGGTTGTGATGCACTGCCATCCGGCCAATCTGCTGGCGATGACCTATGTGCACGAGCTGGACGAGCGGGCGTTCACCCGTACGCTGTGGCAGATGTGCACGGAGTGCATTGTGGTGTTCCCGGAGGGCGTGAACGTGCTGCCCTGGATGCTGTGCGGCACCAACGAGATCGGCGAAGCCACGGCGGAAAAGATGCTGACCGCGCGGCTTGTGGTGTGGGCACAGCACGGGATCTACGGCGCCGGAAAAGACCTGGACGAAACCTTCGGCCTGATTGAAACGGCGGAGAAGGGCGCGGAAATCTATATGAAGATAGCCCATCTTCCCCGGCTCAACACGATTACCGACACGCAGATGCACCTGCTGGAGGAGCGTTTCGGGATCAAAGCGCGGGAAGGCTATCTGGACTGATCCGTTTCCCGTCCCTCTTTGAAAACTTTCATCATTTCATTGGTCAGGCTCAGCGCATTGGGCTGCAGGATGATTTCATCCCTTTTGACCCATTCCGCGTATTTCAGTTCACTTTCATCCATCCGGATTTTGCCGTCTCCTTCCGCGTCGCAGAAGAAACCGGCCAGCAGATCCTGGGCCATCCCCCAGGGCTGGGATTTGTAGTAGCGTATATTTCTGACGCGGACGCCTGTTTCTTCCATTACTTCCCGGGCGACCGTCTGCTCAAGGGTTTCCCCGATCTCCGTAAAGCCGGCAACCAGGGCGTTGTGGGCGTATCCGCTGCGATAGCGGGTAATCAGCAGGCAGTCGCCCCGGATGACGCCGACGATGACGGCCGGATTGATGCGGGGATAGACGACCTGCCCGCAGGAAGAGCATTGCAGGGCTCTTTCCGCGGTATGGAATCCGTTGCGGCAGCCGCACCGGCCGCAGAACCGGTTGTCCCGATACCATTTCCAGAGATGCCAGGCGGTGAAGGCCGCAAACAGTTCCCGGCCCCGGCCCAGATCCCGCAGCTCCCGGACCGTATACAGCCCGAACCCCAGCGGGGGTTCCTTTCTGTCCTCCGCGGCAAGGAAATATCCGGCGTTATCCATGGAAAACAGATACACGGCGCCGGCCGCCGGAGCCTCCGCTTCGGAAGGGAAACACAGCTGCCCGTCCCGGATCACCGCATGCATCCGGCCGGAGGGATCAAAGAGAAGGATCCGGTCCCCGGGCCCGGGCGCGCGGGGAATATACCGGTTGTCGAGCCTGCCCGGCGCAATATCCTGTATCATCCTGTTATTTCTCCCATAATCCGGATACAAACCAGACGAGGGCCGTCCAGGTATACACCGAATAGAAATATCCGTCCTCATCCCGGCCGCTGCGCAGGAGTTCTTCCGCTTCCTTCCCGGTGAGCAGCCGGAACCCGTCGAACAGCTCGCTGCCTTCCGCACCGTCCTGGTTCAGCTCTGCCAGATCCGGCAGATCGTATACCGCCAGCACCAGGGCATTGCTCTCATCTGTCATGCCGGGGGAGGAAAACAGCAGGGGATTTACCACTTCCATCCGGGTGGGTTCGGACACAATGCCGGATTCTTCCCGGATTTCTCTTTTTGCCGCTGTCAGCAGGGGGTTCTCCTTTTCCCGGTCGGCCGGATCCACCAGACCCGCCGGCGGGGAGGTCAGAACCCGTCCGGCAGGATACCGATACTCCCTCAGCAGCATCAGGCGGGGATCTTCTCCCGGGGTCCGGATGATGACGATACAGGTGACGGCGTCCGGCAGCATCTGACGGAAGGCTTCATCCGTTTTCACGGCAGCCAGATTTTCAGAGCTCCGGCGGCTGGCGTTATAATAATGCCGGCCCTGCGCATACTGCAGGTCGAACACATGGAGAAAAGGCGTATCCAGCAGCGCTTTTACCTGTTCTCCGGTGATGGACGGTCCTTTCATTTCTTTACCATTCCTCTTTTCCCGTTTTTCCGGACGCGGCGTGCAGCCGCATGGGAAACAGACACGTTTCGGATGCTGTGAAAACAGGGGTTATTCCTTTTTGGCCGGCCCGATATATTTAAAGCTGAGCATGGTGATGTCATCGAACTGCTCGGCGCCGTCCACGAAGCGGTGGATGTTGTCCATGACGTGGGTGAGCACGTCTTTGGGCGCGGCATCCGGATCCTCGTTCAGGGCGTCCAGCATCCGATCGGTTCCGAAGAGTTCATTGTGTGTGTCTGTGGCCTCCGCGACGCCGTCTGTATACACAAAGAGGCTGTCGCCGGGGTTCAGCTGGAAAGGATGCTCTTTAAAGGGCAGCCCGTCCATGGCCGCCAGCGCCAGAGAATGGCGGTAGGTGATCAGTTCGTACAGGCCGCCGGCCCGGCGCAGGGCGGGGTGTTCGTGTCCGGCATTGACAGCCACGCCCTTGCCGGTTGAAATTTCAATCACGGCCGCCCAGACGGTGACGAACAGATCCAGTTCGTTGCCTTCGCACAGCTGGTTGTTTACATTGGACAGGGCTTCGCCGAGACGCTGGCCGTTCTGCAGATGGGATTTGATCAGCACCCGGGCGACCATCATAAACAGCGCGGCGGGCACGCCCTTTCCGGAAACGTCCGCCATGACCAGAGCGATATGATCCGGGTCAATCAGGAAGAAATCGTAGAAATCGCCGCCCACCTCTTTGGCGGGGGTCATGCTGGCGTTGATATCAAATTCAGGCCGGGTAGGGAAGGCCGGGAACAGTTTGGGCAGCTGGCTGGCCTGGATGGCTGTTGCCATGCTGAGCTCCGTACCGATCCGTTCCTTTTCCGCGGTGACCCGCTGCACCTGATCCACATACTGCAGCGTTTTGGCCGACAGATCGGAGAAAGATTCCGCCAGCACCTGGATTTCGTCTCCTGTGCGGTAGGTATCCTCCATGTGGAACTGCAGATCCTTCCCGCCCAGCGACACAATCCGCTCCGTCATGGTATTCAGCGGTTTGACAATCCGTTTTGCCACGACCAGGGCACCGGTGATGCCCAGAACGGTGACGATGATCAGCAGAACGAAGATCGTTTGCTTCGCATGATCCAGATTGGTGCGGTAGGAGGTCTGCGCTTCATTCAGGATGCCGTCGTAACTGGCTTCCATAGCCACTGTGGGAGAGTCCGCAGCGGCCGCGCTTATGGCATTCAGCACGGTCCAGCCGACGGTTGAGATGGGCGCGCCGGTCATGTACCATTTTTCACCGTCTGCTTCCACGGCCTGAACGGAGGTGAACTCCGTCAGAGCGCTCCGGACAAAACCGGCCAGCGCCGCATCCTGCGTATCCCGCAGGTCAGTTGCCTCGCCGGAGGTTCTGACCCGGAAAGTGCCTTCGGAGCGGGGAGAAAACACCACATGGCCGTTCTGATTGACGATGCAGGTAAAGGAACTGGCTGTTTCCGCACCGGCTATCGCCGCCGCCATTTTATCCAGGAAAAGATCAGCGCCGACAACGGCTGCCAGTTTGCCGTTCTGATAGACCGGCATGCCGCACATGATACCGATCTGGCCGGTGAAGACGTCGGTTACCACGTCGGTAAAGAACAGTTTTCCCGTTTTTTCGGCGCCCGTGTACCAATCGCGCTGGCGCATCGGGAAAGTAATGAGGGCGCCGTTTTCGTCGAACTTGGAGGAGGCATGGTCATCGGCCAGGAGCATGGTGCCGTCCGTCAGGGCAATATAGCAGGAGTTGATGCCGGCGGTTCTGTACAGCGCGGCCATCAGCTCTGACAGGTTGGCAGCCAGCCCCAGCCGTCCGGCCACGGCCGGATCGGTGACATCCACATGGTCCTCCGTCAGCAGCTGAACCGTGATTTTTCCATCGGTGGAAGCATCCGGCGCGGCGTAGGGATGGGACGGAAATGCCGCGGGATCGGCGAAGAGCTTTTCCGCATAATCCGCCATCATGGTGACGGCGGATCCCAGGCCTTTGAACATATCGTCCGCCAGCATGGCTTCCATCTGGGTGCTCTGGGACTGGGTCTGGGAGATGACGGCATCCATGGTCTGGCGGGAAATCCCGACGATGGACTGTTTCTGCCGCTCGTTGGATTCCGAGACAAGGGTGTTCAGACTGTTGGTCTGATGCAGGATCACCACCGTGTAGGCGGCCATCGTCAGCAACAGAAAAATGATCACCAGGTTAAAAATCTTACTCTGGATGCCTCCCAGAACGAAATTTTTGAATTTCTTCATTGAGTACTGTCTCCTTCTGTTCAGGTTCCTTTTGCCGCAGTGTATGTTTCCATACCTTTCAGCCGACCTGCTGTCATTATATCATGGGCGGGAACGTTTTTCCAGTTCGGAGAATGCCGCGATATACCGAATATCTTTTCAGCCGGGTGACATATTCGTCCGGTGTGCGGCGGATGAATTCATGTCAAATCCTGAAGACCCCGGGTATAAATATGCATTCCTCAGATCCATCTGGCCGCTCCTTTATCTCCGTCCGTTCAGCCGGTCGTCACAACCTTTATTACCATACAATTCAGGATCAATCAAGCAAAAAACAGAGAGCTGCTGCGGACTGAAGGATATGGTGAAGTAAGATGAGCATTCTCACGATAACTGTCCTGAGGCTCTGAAAGGGTTGCGGGGATCGCATTTGCGCTGTAAAATAGATCAATGATGATCCTGCTGACGACGGAGGAGAGCTGTTGATGAAGAAGCCCAACGAAAGCGTTGTTTTCAAAAGTATTATAGGGATTATTGTTCCGCTGATTGTGCTGTCCGTGATCATCGGCGTGCTGGGTTACCGCAGTTTTACAGACGGTATGCTCGAACTGTATGAAACCGGGGCGGTGGAGATCGCGAATACTGCCGCAACGGAAGTAAGCGGCGACCGGATGGATGCGTACGCGGAGAGCGGAGGAACTTCCCAGGAATACATGGATGTCTGGACGGAACTGGATCGCCTGTGCAACTCGGCCGGTGCGACATTTGTGTATGTGATTCAGCCGGATCTGTCGGATTATGCCCATATTACGTTTCTCTTCTCCACAATCAACAAGGAAAGCACCTATACGAAATACGACTTCGGATACGTCCGGGAGACGACCAACGACGACTACAGGGAGAAATACCGGAGGCTGTATGAGGGCGTATCCGAATCGGAGATTGTGATCCGCGACCGCGGTTATATCGAGACGGATGCACATATCACCGCCATGGTGCCGGTGAAGGGAACAGACGGGCAGACGAAAGCCATCCTGTGCGTGCAGCGGCAGATGGAGAACCTGACAGCAGTGCGCAACCGCTTTATCCGGATTGTTTTCCAGGTGATGACGGCGCTGGTGGTCCTCATTGTGATCGCGCAGCATTTCTATCTGCACAGGGTGCTGCTGCAGCCGCTGACAAAGATCACGGACGAGGCGGTTCGCTTTGCCAGGGAAGAAATACCTGCCGAAACGAAACTGACGGAAACCATCAAAAACAAGGACGAAATCGGAAAACTGGCCGGATCCATCGACCATATGGAGGAGCAGGTTGCCGGGTACATTGACGAGCTGACGACGGCGACGGCGGAGAAAGAGCGCATCAGCACGGAACTGTCGCTGGCAACCCGGATCCAGGCAGACATGCTGCCGAACGTGTTCCCGGCGTTCCCGGACCGTTCGGAATTCGATATTTACGCATCGATGAATCCCGCCAAGGAAGTGGGCGGCGATTTCTATGACTTCTTCCTGATCGATCACGACCATCTGGGGCTGGTGATGGCGGACGTGAGCGGCAAAGGGGTTCCCGCGGCGCTGTTCATGATGGCTTCCAAGATCATGATCCAGAACATTGCCCTGACCGGTGTGAGCCCGCGGGAAGTCCTGGAGACAACGAACAACCGCATCTGCAGGAACAATCAGCAGGAGATGTTCGTGACCGTCTGGCTCGGTATTCTGGATCTGCGGACCGGCGAACTGAAGGCGGCCAACGCGGGCCATGAATACCCGGTGGTAACCCGGGCTGAAGGAAAATTTGAGCTGGTAAAAGACAAGCACGGCTTCGTGATCGGCGGCATGGAAGGCATCAAGTATAAAGAATATGAGATCAAGATGGGGCCCGGGGAAGAACTGTTCCTGTACACGGACGGTGTTCCGGAAGCCACAAATGCCCGGAATGAGCTGTATGGCACCGAACGGATGATGGCGGTTCTGAACAGCAGCCAGGGCATGGAACCGGAGAAAGTGCTGAAGATGGTGAAAGCCGACGTAGACCGCTTCGTCGGAGACGCGCCGCAGTTTGACGATCTGACCATGCTGTGCTTGCGGTACAACGGATGAGCAAAAGGAAGCAGTTCTTTTTCGCAGGACGCGTCCATCGCAACGAGACGTTTCGGCAAGACCCTGAATATGTCCATGATCAACTGTTTCTTTTCTTATATATATAGGAACCGTGGAGAACTGTTTGACGGCCTAAAGGTATGGGAAGACGCTGACCTGCGGGAGCAGCAGGGAAAGTGGCCGGTCATCTTTCTGAGTTTTGCGAACGTAAAGCAGACGAAATGGGAAGAAGCCAGAAAAGTCCTGAATGAGAAGCTGATGGGCGCCAGGAACGCTTTTCGTCACATCATGAACGATCCCATGTTCACCGATGAAGACCGGGAATACTTTTATGCCATCAAAAAGGATATGGATGATGCCACGGCCGCTACTTCCCTGTACAATCTGTGCGGATGGCTGGAAAGGTATTATGGCAAAAAAGTGATCATCCTCCTGGATGAATATGATACACCGATGCAGGAAGCCTGGCTGGGAGGATATTGGGATGAAATGGTCGCCTATATCAGGGCCCTGTTTAACAGCACGTTCAAGACCAACCCGTCCCTGGAACGGGGGATCATGACCGGGATCACCCGGGTCAGCAAGGAATCAATCTTTTCGGATCTGAACAATCTAGATGTCGTTACAACAACTTCCGGCAAATATGCGGATTGCTTTGGATTCACTGAAGAAGAAGTCTTCCAGGCGCTGGACGAACAGGGCTTCACAGAGAAGGATAAGCTGGACGTAAAGAGATGGTATGACGGGTTTACTTTTGGTCCGGTGATGGATATGTATAATCCATGGTCGATTACAAACTTCCTGGATGATGGAAAACTGGACGTATACTGGGCGAACACCAGCAGCAATGGGCTGGTCGGGAAACTGATGCGTACCGGAAGGCCGGAGATTAAAAGGCTTTTTGAAAAGCTGATGAAGGGTGAGACCATCCAGGTTCCGGTGGATGAGCAGATCATCTTTAACCAGCTGGACACGAACCAGGCAGCGATTTGGAGCCTTCTACTGGCTTCCGGATACCTGAAGGTTGTACATACAACATCCTTCCGGGAGCCGGATACTTACCTGGCGGAGCAGATTTATACGCTGGAGCTGACAAACTATGAAGTATACCGGATGTTCAACAGTCTGATCCGGCTGTGGTTCGCACAGACAGGCGGATTATCTGAATTCACCAGAGCCATGCTGCAGGGCGATCCGGAGACTATGGAAGAGTATCTGAACGACATCATGCTGGCGACCATGAGTTCCTTTGATGGCAGAATGATTCCTTCAGACAAGGTTCCTGAGAGTTTTTACCACGGACTCGTGCTGGGACTGCTGGTGGAGCAGAGTCATCAATATGAAATCCGATCCAACCGGGAAAGCGGATACGGGCGGTATGACGTGATGATGATCCCGAGGAAGGATGACCTCCCCGCTGTCATCCTGGAATTCAAACTGTTCAGCGTCAAACGCGGCGAAAAGTCATTGGAAGACACGGCCACGAATGCCCTGAAGCAGATTGCAGAAAAGAAATACAACACAGAACTGCTGGATCAGGGAATTCCGGCAGAACGAATTCTGAAATATGGATTGGCTTTTCGGGGGAAGGAGTGCCTGATCCGGAAGGGGTAACAGCAGGGAAGATGGGTAAAATGGGCCGGAAGCATATTTCCGCGGATCGGGAGAGTAACCAAAAATGTTGTCCAGCTGTCCAGCTGTCCAGCAGGGGAATCCAATATGCTCATGAGCAGAAAGACGCCCGGTTGCACTCAATTCCGATTGCACCAAAAACCGGCTCAACGCCAGCAAACTCAACGGATATTAGGCGCTTGATTGCACTAAACGCGGGGGCGGAATCAGGTGCTGTATTTGCCAAAAGGCGTCCCACTCTCACACTTTACCACTCAAAATCTGCTGGACAACATGGGGAAGTTTGTCCAGCAGAAGCCCACCTGCGGCGAATCAGAACACGGCTACACACAACGCAGCCGCATCTGACTTTGCCACTAAAATTCTTTGGATCTAAAAACGGGTATGAAGCTATAAATATCAAGGCATAGAGGGAATCCCTTGCACCTAAATCGGGAGATTACAGCGCTTTATGGCAGCCTCCAGACATACACGTCGCCTTCAGACTCCTGCACCGCGCCGATGCGATGCCTGGCGCGCTGGGCCGATTTGGCTCCGATCTTAGAAGAAAATGATCCTTTTTGGTTATTTACATTTGCGGGGAAATCGTGTATGATGTCCGTACTGCATGAGAGTTTCTGCTCAAAATTGAATCCAAGGAAAACGGTTACGTGAACTACAGAAAAGTTACATGAGTTCAAAAAACACACAATATATAGTGAAAATCGGTTACATGCCATGTAAATTTCAATATATTGTGGTACCTGGCTGTAACCTTTTGGGGCTTAATTCAGGTACATTCCGGGGAAAATCATGTTGACCCCGATTACGGTACCGCCAAAATCGTCCATCAGGCGCTGCTGGGGGAGACTGCGGCTCATGATCCGGGTGGTGATGCGGGTGACGCCTTCGGCGGCCATGATGGCCATCATGCGGTGGAGGAGGGCTCTGCCCATGCCCTGGTTGCGGGAGCCGGGCTCAATATAGATGGCCGCCAGCTCGCAGTCGCCGCCCTGGCCGGCCATGATGACCTCACCGATGAGGATTGCGTTGCGATAGAGCCCCAGAACCATGAAATGGGGCATACGCATAAGGGACTGGAGATAATTCATATCCACGAAGGTGATTTCGTTTACCTCCAGCCGATAGAGGAGGCCGTTCATTTCATCCCAGGTGTTCAGAGGGGTGGGGGCAACGGTACAGCTCATGGGAATACGGCCGTCGCCGTAAGGGATGGTGAGCTGGACAATATTATCGGTTTCTTCGCAGTCAAAGCCGTTTTGCAGATAGAAATCCTTCATTTGGGTGTCGGTCGGGGCGATACTGGTGTAAAGTCTGGTCCGGAAGGTTGGATTCAGCGACTGGAGCACGCGTGCACGGGCCACCAGCGCGCCGAACAGCAGATAGCGGGAGGCCGGATCTCCATCGATGGAGAAATAAAGATTGACCGGGCAGTCCGGATAGAGCCCGGGATGGTACTGATAGAGAATAAACCCATATCCGGTCTGCGTTCCGAGATCATCGACCGCATAAAAGACATCTTCCGGATTCAGGCCGTTGACCGGCTGCAGAGGGTGAACAATATTCATTGGTGATTCCTTTCGTTACTGGTCATGGTGGACCACAGGGACGGTTCCGATCCACCTCAATCCACGTTCTACATTATAAGGATAATTCAGGATGATGTCAAAAAGCTTGCCATAGGATGGAAATACTGATAAAATAGTGCGGAAAACAACCTGGTTTTCGTAAGGAGGAAGACAGACGATGGCACAGAACCCTGTGTTTACCATTAAGATGCGTAACGGCAAGGAAATGAAGGGCGAGCTTTATCCCGAAACCGCGCCCCAATCCGTGGGCAACTTTATTGCCCTGGCCAACAGCGGCTTTTACGACGGGCTGACCTTTCACCGGGTGATTCCCGGATTCATGATCCAGGGCGGGGACCCCAAGGGCATCGGCATCGGGGGGCCCGGATACTGCATCCGGGGCGAGTTTGCCGCCAACGGTGTTGACAATCCGATCAAACACACCTACGGTGTGCTGAGCATGGCGAGGAGCATGATGCCGGATTCCGCGGGAAGCCAGTTCTTTATTATGACCAGCGACAGCCCCCACCTCGACGGGCAGTACGCCGCCTTCGGCAAGGTGCTGGAGGGCATGGAGACGGCGGAAGAGATTGAAAAGACGCCCCGGGATCCATCGGACAAGCCCCTGGAGCCGCAGGTGATGGAATCCGTGCGGGTTGACACATTCGGACAGGTTTATCCTTTTGAACAGATCTGACAGGTGCCTGACAGCGCGGAAGGGGAAATGACTCCTTCCGCGCTTTTCGCGAAAAAAGGAGAAGAGCGCATGGAAAAGCAGAAGATCACGGTGACGGTTGCGGGGAAGCCCTATACGCTGGTTTCCACCGATCCGCCGGAGCATGTTCGGCGGGTGGCAGCCTATGTGGACCGGACGCTGAGTGAAACGGCTTCAGCAACGAAGCTGCCTTCGGCCCAGGCGGCGGTGCTGACCTGCTTCCGGATGGCGGAGGAGCTGCTGAAAGCCCAGGACGAGAACCGGATGCTGCAGCGGCGGCTGGAGCTTTTAGTGGATAGTGAATAGTGGATAGTGGATAGTGGATAGAGGTTTAGGGGAGATATCGGAGCATGGAAAATCTGGCACCTGCCGGGAACCGGGACGCTTTGGAGCGGGCAGACGCCGCCGGCGCAGACGCGGTTTATCTCGGATATGCCGCATTCAGCGCCCGGGCCGGGGCCGGCAACTTTGACCGGCAGGGTCTGGAAGAGGCCGTTCGCTATGCGCACGCGCGGCATATGCGCGTGCACGTGACGCTGAACACACTGGTCAAGGACCGAGAGCTGGCCGAAGTGGCGGAGGTGATCCGGCTGCTGAGGGAAGTTCGGGCGGACGCGGTGCTGGTGCAGGACTGCGGGATTTTGCGGATGATCCGGGGAATGTGCCCGGATCTTGCCGTGCACGCCAGCACGCAGATGGCGATTCACAACCGGACGGGGGCAGCATGGTGCCGGGAGATGGACATGCGGCGGGTCGTTCTGGCCCGGGAATGCAGCCTGGAGGAGATCCGGAAATGCGCGGAGACCGGAATTGAGATTGAAGTTTTCGGGCACGGGGCCCAGTGCGTCGCGGTAAGCGGGGAATGCCTTTTTTCCAGCATGGTCGGGGAACGGAGCGGAAACCGGGGCCGGTGCGCTCAGCCCTGCCGGAAGGAATACATCTACCGGGGAAGGAAAGGCGCGTGGCTGAGCCCCCGGGACGTTTGCCTGCGGGATGACCTGCCGGCACTGGCGGACGCGGGGGTAGCTTCGGTGAAGCTGGAAGGCCGGGCGAAGCGCCCGGAATATACGGCGATCGTGACGGCGGCCTATCGGAAGGGACTGGACAGCCTGGAAAACGGCCGGTTCCGGAAGGCGGACCCGGAAGAGCGGGAAGGGCTGCTGCAGATTTTCAACCGGGGCGGATTCATGAAGGGATATGCTTTCGGAAGCGAAGACGCGGGGGTGATTTATCCGGAACGGGTGAACCACAGCGGGGTCGTGATCGGGAAAGTTGAACAGGCCGACAGCCGATTTGCCCGGATTCGGGTGGAAAGGGACCTGGCGGACGGAGACGAGATTGAAATCCAGGGCTGGAAAGGCGCGAGCGCCCTGATTTATGCCGGGAAAGATATGCCGGCGGGGAGCACGGCGCTGGTGCGCCTGCGGGAAGGCCTTCGAGCGGAAGCAGGGGACACGGTGGCCCGGCTGACGAGCGCGGAACAGATCCGGAAGGCTGCGGCGATGCCCGGACGACGGGTCGAAGTGCGCATGACCTTACGGGCCGTGGCGGGGGAGCCCCTGGCGCTGAGGGTTTCGGACGGAGAGAACGAGGTGACCGTTCGGGGCGGCGAAACAGCTGCTGCCCGGACGCGGCCGGCGCAGGAGCAAGAACTGCGCAGGAACCTTGGCCGGACGGGGGACACGCTTTTTACGCCGGGAGACATTACGATCGAAACCAGGGACGCCTTTGTGCCGGTATCGGAGATCAACCGGATCCGGCGGGAAGCACTGGCGACCCTGGAAGAGAAACGGGCGGAAGCTTTCGGATCCGGGCCCGGAGCGGAAGGCGACTTGCCTGCGGCAGAACTGCCGGCGGCGGAGCTGCCGAAGATGGCGATCGTTCGGACCGGGGAACAGGCAGAGGCGGCCCGGCGGCACGGATGCCGGATCATATGGGATCCGGAGGACTGGCGGGAGGACGCGCTTCGGGCGCTGCTGACAGAAATGCCGGAAGGCGACTGGCTGCAGATTCCGCGGGTTTGCACGGAAAATACGCTGCAGATGATTTATGCCGCCACAGAGAAGTACCGGGAGAAGCTGGGCGGCGTTGTGCTCGGAAGCATCGGGCAGCTTGGGATCCGGTGGCCCGTGGCCTTCGGGGCGGGAAGCGGAATTCCGGTGATGAACCGGCAGGCGGCAGCTTTCCTGCTGGAGGCGGGATGTGCCTTCGTTACGGCCTCGGTGGAACTGACGGGAAAGGAACTGGAGACGCTGATGGCGGGCGGTGCGCCCATCGCGGTGACGGTTTTCGGGAGGACGCAGCTGATGCTGCTGCACCATTGCCCGGCAAGAACAGCCCTGGGTTTGACGGACGGACACCGGGAATGCCGGATGTGCGACACGGGGGCAGCGGATGCCCTGGCAGGAAACGTGCTGGAGGACGGCATGGGGCACCGGTTCCCGCTGCTGCGGACGCGGATGCCGGAGGGATGCCGGATCCGGCTGATGAACGGGCTGCCCACGGAATGGACAGACCGGAAGGGTATACGGAATCCGATGGTCGAAATGACAACGGAGACGGCGGAAGAGACGGAGAATGTGCTGAGAGCGCTGGAAACCGGGACGCGGACCGGGATGGATGCTACGGGCGGGCACTGGGCGCGGGCGGTTTTTTAGTGGATAGTGAATAGTGGTTAGT
Organism: uncultured Eubacteriales bacterium; assembly: GCA_902764875.1. Classification (GTDB taxonomy): domain Bacteria; phylum Bacillota; class Clostridia; order Christensenellales; family Aristaeellaceae; genus Aristaeella. The sequence goes on along the minus strand of CACWXP010000019.1, from coordinate 14,819 downwards.
GGATAGTGGTTACGAGGGTTTAGGTTTTAGGGTATAGGGTTTAGGGAAGACGGGGTTACTATTATGATTAGTGAACGGACGATGCGGGTGCTGGAATTTACCCGGATCCGGGAGATGCTGGCGGAGGGCGCCCTGACCGAGGCCGGGGCGGAAAAATGCCGGACGCTTGTGCCGCTGGACGACCTGGAGCCGGTGCTTGCGGCCCAGGCCGAGACGGAAGAGGCCACGGTGATTCTGCAATACATCGGCGGGCACCCGATGACAGCGTTTCCGGACGTGCGGCCGGCGCTGGGCATCTGCCAAAAAGGCGGAACGCTGAGCGCGGGGATGCTGCTGAATGTGGCGGCGCTTTTGCGGGCTTCGCGGGCAGCACGGGACGCACTGGTGACGGAGCGGGAGAACACTCCGATCCTTCAGGCAAAGGCGGAAGGACTTTTCACGGCACGGAACCTGGAAAAGGATATTACAGACGCGATCCTGAGCGAAGACGAGATCGCAGACCGGGCTTCCAGCGAGCTGATGAACATCCGGCGGCACCTGCGGGGGGCGCAGGACCGGATCAAGGAAAAGCTGAACCAGATGATTCATTCCGCAGCTATGCAGAAATACCTGCAGGATCCGATCATCACCATGCGGGGAGACCGATACGTTTTGCCGGTGAAAGCGGAATACCGGAGCAGCGTTCCGGGGCTTGTGCACGACCAGTCCTCCAGCGGGGCGACGCTGTTCATTGAACCTATGGCCGCGGTGGAGATGGGGAACGAGCTGAAGCAATGGGAAGTGAAGGAGCAGCAGGAGATCGCCCGGATTCTGGCGGCGCTGAGCGCGGAGATTGCGCCCTATGCCGACAGCATGGCGGAAACGGTGGAACTGCTGGCGGAACTGGACTTCATTTTTGCCAAGGGACTCTTAAGCCGACGGTTTGTATGCGTTTGCCCGAAGATGAACCGGGAAGGGTATCTTCACATCATCCGGGGACGGCATCCGCTGATTGACCCGGAAAAGGTTGTGCCGGAAACCGTCTGGCTCGGAAAGGAATTCACGACGCTGGTCGTGACCGGACCGAACACGGGCGGCAAGACTGTGACGCTGAAAACGGTGGGGCTTTTCACGCTGATGGCCCAGGCAGGTCTGCAGGTTCCGGCGGACATAGGAACGGAACTGGCGGTTTTCGAGCAGGTGTTTGCCGACATCGGAGACGAGCAGAGCATCGAGCAGAGCCTTTCCACCTTCAGCGGGCACATGACGAACATCGTTACGATCATGCGGGAAGTGACGCCCCGGGATCTGGTGCTGTTTGACGAACTCGGGGCCGGAACGGACCCGACGGAGGGCGCGGCGCTGGCCCAGAGCATCCTGACCCGGCTGCTGCACATCGGCGTGCGGACCATGGCGACGACCCACTACAGCGAGCTGAAGATCTTCGCACTGACGACGAAGGGCGTTGAGAACGCGTCGGTTGAATTCGACGTGGAGACCCTGCGGCCCACCTACCGGCTTTCCATCGGAGTACCTGGAAAGAGCAACGCCTTTGAAATCAGCCGGCGGCTGGGACTGCCGGAGAACCTGATTGACGCGGCGCGAAAGCTGCTGAGCGGTGACACAGTTCGCTTTGAAGACGTGATTGCCAACGCGGAATATCACCGGCAGGTGGCGGAGCGGGAACGGCAGATTGCCCAGGAGGCCGGAAAGGAAACGATCCGACTTCGGGACGAAGCGGAGCAGCTGCGCAGGGAGATGGAAAACAAACGGGAAACGACCCTGCGGAAGACCCGGGAGGAAGCAAAACGGATTCTTGAGCAGGCGCGGCGGGAAAGCGAGACCGTGATCTCCGAGCTGAAGAAAATGAAGAAAAACGCGGCCGGAGACGGAAACGCGGCAGAGCTTCGCCGGCGGCTGGAGCGCGGGATTGACGAGATGAGCGAAGGCCTGCGACAGGAAAGCCAGGAGGACAGCGAAGCACCGAAGGCTGTGAAGCCCGGCGACCGGGTTCGGATTCTGACGCTGGGAGCGGAAGGCACGGTGCTCTCCGGAGCGGACGAAAAGGGGGAGGTTTCCCTGCAGGCCGGGGCGATGAAATTCAAGGCAAACATCAGCCAGCTTCGGATGATTCAGGCGGCGAAGACGCCGGAGAAGAGCACCGTGAAAGCCAAGACGGGGATGATGACCCGGACGGTGAAAACGGAATGCGACGTTCGGGGAATGAGCCTGGAGGAGGCGCTGAGCGCCGTGGGGCTGTATCTGGACGAGGCGGTGCTGGCCGGGCTGAACGAGGTTTACATCATTCACGGGAAAGGCACCGGCATCCTGCGGGCGGGCATCCAGCAGGATCTGCGGAAGAACAAGCACGTGAAAAGCTTCCGGAGGGGCGTCTACGGAGAAGGCGAAGACGGGGTGACGGTGGTTACCTTGCGGTAATGGGTTATGAGGATTTAGGATTTAAGGATTAGGGGTTATAAGGCTTTGGGCTTTAGGGGGAATATGCAGATGAAGGACAGACCCAGCATTCTGGTTGTGGAAGATGATCCGAACATCAGCCGACTGGAGCAGCTTTATCTTGAAAAGGAAGGATTTGAAGTTCGGATTGCGGATCGGGGAGATACGGCGGTTGAGGAATTCCGGAAAATGCCGCCGGACCTGATCCTGCTGGACGTGATGCTGCCGGGGATGGACGGATACGCCGTGCTGAAAACCATACGCAAGACGGGGAACATCCCGGTGATCATGGCGACGGCCAAGGGCGAGACGTTTGACAAGGTTTTATGTCTGGAACTGGGCGCGGACGATTACATCACCAAGCCCTTCGACGGGAAGGAAATGGTGGCGCGGGTGAAGGCCGTGCTGCGGCGGGCGCAGGGGACGGAAGAGGACAAGCAGGCGGACATCTCCTGGCCCGGGCTGACGGTGAGCATTGCGGAATACGACGTGCATTACGAGGGGAACAAGCTGGAGATGCCGCCGAAGGAGCTGGAAGTGCTTTATTTTCTGGCGTCCCATCCGAACCAGGTGTTCACCCGGGAACAGCTGCTTTCGCAGGTGTGGGGCTTTGACTTTTACGGGGACAGCCGAACGGTCGACGTTCACATCAGACGGCTGCGGGAGAAGCTGCCGGACAGCGAGAAATACGGCTGGTCAATTTACACGGTGCGGGGGATCGGGTATAAGTTCAGTGTATAGTGGATTGCGGACAGAGGTATCTGGGAACCGGACTTCAGATTTAAGGCTTTAGGCTTTGGAGGTTTTGGGTTTTTATGTTTGCACGGATTATGGCCGTGGTGATGGCGGCGATTCTGATCACCGCGATCTGTCTTTCCGGCATCTGGTGGATTACGCTGCGCAATCAGCAGATTGATGCGCGGCTGAACTACCTGAGCTCGGAAGCGGAGGACATTGCCTATCTGGCGGCGAATCTGAACGTCGGAATTACGAGCAACCCCTGGGAAATCCCGCTGAGCAACTTCAGCTTCAGGGGGAACACCACGGTTCGGGAACACCTGAACGCCAAGGCGGACAAGGTGAACCGGGAATTCGGCGCTTATATCGCCGTGGTGGATCGGCGGGGCAACGTGATGGACAACATCCGGACGGCCTACAGCGAAGATCCGGCCTTTGTTGAATCCCTGTCCGGAGAAGACATTTCGGAAGCGCTGCGGAAAGTGCTTCAGGGAGAGAACATCCGGGTGCGGTCCAACGAGGCGAGCGGGCCGACCTTTACGGTGGGGGTTCCCTTTATTCGGGACGGAAGCACGGTAGGCGCTGTTTTCATTCAGACACGGGCCCAGGAGATCGAATCCGGGCTGGACCGGATTCTGCTGCAGATCTGCCTGCTGACACTGGGGGTGCTGATTCTTTCCGGGATCGCGGTTTTCCTGTCCGTGCGGTCGGTGCTGAAACCTCTCGGGAAAATGACGGAGGCGGCGGGGTGCATCGCGGAAGGAAACTTCAAGGCCCGGCTTGACGAAAAGAAGGGCGGCAAAGAGTTCCAGAAGGTGAGCCGTGCCTTCAACACCATGACGGAGAAGCTGGAACACGTGGAGGAAGGGCGTCGAGAATTTGTTTCCAACGTGAGCCATGAACTGCGCAGCCCGATTACCAGCATCCGCGGATTTGCCGAAGGCATGGCGGACGGGGTGATTCCGGAGGAGGAGCATCCGAAATACCTGCGCCTGGTTGCGGACGAATCGAAACGGCTGAGCGGACTGATCAATGACCTGCTGGCTATGAGCCGGCTGGAGAAGGACGACGCGAAACTGGAGATGTCCGTCTTCGACATCAACGAGATGCTGCGGCGGGCCATTATCCGGCGCATGACGGAACTGGATGAAAAGAAGATCGACATTGCCTGCGAACCGGAAACGGACCCCTGCTACGTTCGGGCAGACAGGGACCGGATTGAACAGGTTGTGATTAACCTGCTGGACAACGCGATCAAGTTCACGGGCGTTGAGGGGAAAATTACGCTGGCCTCCCGCGTACGGGGAGACAAGGCCGAAATTACGGTTCGGGATAACGGAATTGGTGTTGCGGAGGAAGACCGGGACAAGATTTTCGACCGGTTCTTCACGGTGAACCGGGCACACACCGCAGGCACCGGAACAGGCCTTGGGCTGAGCATCTGCCGGCGGATTATGGAGATGCACGGGCAGAGCCTGCGGCTGCTGGACACGGACGAGGGCGCGGCTTTCCGATTTACGCTGGAGCACGCGGAAGCGCCGGAAAGGCCGGAACATGACTTGACGGAAACGGGAAATCATGCATAATGCATAGTGGACACAGAAAGAGAAAGGGGGAACGGTGATGCCGGACAGACACATCTTTCTGATCGGGATGCAGGGCTGCGGAAAGAGCAGCCTCGGAAAGCGGGTTGCCAGAGAAACCGGGATCCCCTTTGCGGACACGGACGCGATCGTCGCCCGGAGCGCAGGCGGGACGGTGAACGATTTTTACGCCCGATACGGCGAGGAAAAATTCCGCCAGGCGGAGACCGGAGCGCTGGTGCTGCTGACCCGGGCGCGGCCGATGATTATTTCCACGGGAGGAAGCACGGTGATGAATCCGGAGAACCGGCACATCATGCGCAGCTGGGGGCGGATCATCTGGCTGGACCGGCCGCTGGAGGACATCCTTTCCGACATCAAGCTGGACCGAAGGCCGGACCTTCGGGACGGCGGACTGGCGGAGGTTGAACGAACTTATCGGGAACAGGCACCGGTTTATCGCGATCTGGCGGACATTACGATCCGGAATGACAAAGGATACCATATGGCGGTATACACACTGAGCCGGGTTGTGCAGGAGCGGTTCTGACCGGCGGAGGAGAGAAAAGGCATGGACTATCCATTTGAACTGGTCGGAAAGATCGGAAGCATGGCGCTGATCCGGAAGGAAGACCAGGAAATCGACTACAACATTATTTCCCGGCTGGGAGCAGACCTGAAGCCCGGGATGATCTGGGTGACCAGCGGTGCCACGGAGATCGGGCGGCTTGACTACATCAAGCGGACGGGGCGGGAGCTGAACGGCGACCCGGAACAGGACAAGACAGACTATTCCTCCCAGGGGCAGGCGATCCTGATGCAGAATTACCGCCAGTTTATCCGGCCGGAATACGGGGTGCGCCAGATTCTGGTGGAGCACACCCATTTCAACGACCCGGAAAAGCGGGAGCATATCCGGCAGCTGCTGATCCGTGCGGCGGAACAGAAAACCATTCCGATTATCAACTACAACGACCCGGTATCCGACGAGGAGAACCGGAAGATGGAACTTGCCGCCCGGCGGAAAATGGGGGGCGAGGTTTATGAATGCGTTGACAACGACGAAACCGCTGCGGTGATCGCCGGGCTGGTGAAGGCGCGGATGCTGGTACTGATGACCTCGACGGAAGGCATTTATCGGGAGGTCGGGAATCCGGACTCACTGGTTCGGGACGTAACAGGAAAAAGCTTTGAAGAGGTTGAAAAGAAGGTCCGGGAGCTGCAAAACAGCTGCGTCGGAGCAAGCCGGGCCGGGGCCAACGGCGCGAGGGCAAAGCTGGAATACGCGCTGCGTTGCGTACGGGGCGGAACGACCGTCGTGATCGGCCATGCACGGCACCACCTGTCGGAACTGGCGGAGGGGCGCGTGCCCTGCACGAGAATCGGAGTATTGCCATGACGTTACAGGATGGGATACGGTTTTTTACCCGGGAGACGGAGATCCTCAGCGGGGTTTCCGTCGCCTGCGGCGCGGGAGAACGGATTGAAACCGCCATGGACGGGGACGTCGGTGGGCGGAGCGTGTTTGACCTGGCCAGCGTGACCAAGCTGTTCACGGGCCTATGCGCCATGAAACTCGGTGAAGAGGGCCTGCTGGATTTCGGCAGGTCTGTTTCTTCGTATGATCCTCGTTTCAAAGGGCTGCGGGACAGAAGCGTTTGGGAGCTGATGACTTTCGGGACGACGATCCGGACACCGGTGCGGCTGGACGCCTGCGGCGGACGGGAGGAGGCGGAAGACGCCCTGTTTGCCGCGAAAGCGGCGGCGCAGCCGGACCGGCGGGCCTATTCCGACATTCCGGCAATGATCCTGCGGTATGTGCTGGAGGCGGCGGGGGGAATGCCGCTTTATGAGTGCGTTCGGAAGTGTGTGCTGGAGCCGGCAGGCATGACCGAAACCTGGGCAAAGGTTCCGGAGGAGAGAATCGCGGACTGCCAGAGCTATGATCGGGAACACCGGATTGAAAACGGAAAATATATCCTGCGGGAAGGCCTTCGACAGGGGGTGCCCCACGACCCGAAAGCGGCGATCCTGCAGGGAGACAGCGGGGATCTTTGCGGACACGCCGGGCTTTTCTCCACAGTTGGGGATATGGTCCGGTTTTGCAGGGCGGTGATCGGGGGAAAAATCGTGAGCCGGGAAAGCCTGCGGGAAATCGCCGTGAACCGGACCGGGCACGAAAGACCGGACGGGAGCCACACCCAGTACCTGGGGGTGCAATGCTACGTTCGCCATCCGGAACAGTACCATTCGGAAATACCGGCCTATATGGGCCGGAACGCCTTCGGCATCGGAGGATTCACGGGGAACCACGTTTCCGTGGATCCGGAGCGGGGCATTTTTACGGTTTTTCTCGGAAACCGGGTGCAGAACCGGCTGACGGTGCTGGTTCCGGAAGAGGGCAAAAAACTGACGGATTACGGCCTGCGGGAGGACGGAAGCGGAACATTCCGGTGGCCGGACGGAGAAGTGATTGCTTCCTCGGTTCAATACGTGCACCAGAAGGATGCCCATCTGCACCGGGCGGTAGCGGATGTGCTGGGTCTGGAGGAGATTCCTTTCGGGGAGGTTTAATGGGAGAGACCACGCTGAGGCGCGGCAGTGGATCGTTATTCGTGGGTAGTTATTGGGTTTTCAGGACTTGAATTCCCTGCCGGAATATGATATACTTCTCCGTAGGTCAAAGAAAGTCAGAAACAGCTTTGACCGGGGAGGTCAATCAAGAGATGAGACTGAGCGATTCCATTGAGAATTTTATTAAGGAACTGATGAACGAAGAGTCCAGCGAAGTGGAACTGAAGCGGAACGAGCTGGCGCATTACTTCAACTGCGCTCCGAGCCAGATCAACTATGTGCTGGCTACCCGCTTTTCCCCGGACCACGGATACCTGACGGAGAGCCGGCGGGGCGGAGGGGGCTACATCCGGATTGTCCGGATTGTGGAGAGCAGCGGTCAGCGGCTGATGTACCTGATCAACGAGCGGATCGGCGATTCTCTGGACGAGGAGGAATGCATGCGCCTGATCAGCCAGCTGAAGGAGCAGCGGATCGTGACGGCGGAGGAGGCCTCGCTGATGGCTTCTGCGGTCAGCAGCAGGGCACTGGGCATTCCGGTGCCGGACGCGATGAAGGGCGCGCTGCGGGCGCGGATGATGAAGAGCATGCTGATGACCATCGCCGCGCGGAACAGAACATAAGCCCGCAACAAATAAACGACAGGAGAACAAACAGATGCTGTGTGAAGAATGCCATGCCAACGAAGCGAATTTCACCGTTTCGGTTGTTGCAGGAGAAGAGACAACGGTCCGGCACCTGTGCGCGGACTGCATGAGCCGGATGAACGCCGACCTGATGAAAGGCGGCATGAACAAACTGATCAACACGGTGCTCAGCGCCATTTCTGCCACCGGCGGCGGACAGAACAGAAAGGAATTTTCCATGCCGATTTTCGGTCGTTTTACCCAAAAAGCCCAGCAGATGCTGGTCCTTGCCCAGCGGATCGCCGCAGACCTGCAGCAGCCCTACGTCGGAACAGAGCATATTCTGCTGGCCCTTCTGAAGGCTAACGCTTCCGTTCCGAAGGCCGTGAGCGAAAAGATGAGCTTTGAATCGGTGACGGAGGAACTGAAGAAAGAGATTGCTGCGCTGAACGATCCGGAAACAAACCGGAACACCGGCGCCCGGATTGAACTGAGCCCCCGGGCCAAGAAAACCCTTGAAAACAGCATGGCCGAAAGCCGGAAGCTCGGGCAGGGGTATGTGACGGTGGAACATCTTTGGCTGGCGCTGCTCGGAAACGATGACGGCGTTGCCGGGGCGCTGCTGCGGCGGGCCGGGGTGGATCTTTCCGCGGCGCGGGAGGAACTGCTGAAACAGATGCGTGAAAACGCGGGGAACGAGGAGCCCCTGCGCAAATTCCCGGGCATGCTGCCCTTTGCCCAGGTTCGCAGCAGGCAGGGCGGCGGGAGCGACCAGGAAGAAAAGAGCCTGCTGGATAAATTCAGCCGGGATCTGACGGCGGCAGCGGAGAAAAACGAGCTGGATCCGGTGATCGGGCGGGAGAAGGAAATCCAACGGATTATCCAGATCCTGATTCGCCGGACAAAGAACAACCCTGTGCTGATCGGTGAACCCGGTGTCGGCAAAAGCGCCGTAGCGGAAGGATTGGCCCAGCGGATTGTTCAGGGGAACGTGCCGGAGCTGCTGCGGGGGAAACGGGTGCTGAGCCTCGACATGGGCAGCCTGGTGGCGGGCACCAAATACCGCGGAGAGTTTGAGGAGCGGCTCAAAAACGTGATGGACGAGCTGCACAAGGCGGGGAACGTGCTGCTTTTCATTGACGAAATTCACACAATTATCGGCGCGGGCGGTTCGGAAGGCAGCCTGGACGCGGCGAACATCCTGAAGCCTGCCCTGAGCCGGGGCGAGATTCAGTGCATCGGCGCAACGACGCTGGACGAATACCGGAAGCACATCGAGAAGGACGCCGCACTGGAGAGGCGGTTTCAGCCGGTGAACGTCGGAGAACCCACGGCGGAGGAGACACTCTCCATCCTGATCGGGCTTCGGGACCGGTATGAGGCGCACCACAAAGTTCGGATTACGGACGAGGCACTGGCTGCGGCGGTGAAACTGAGCGAACGGTATATTCCGGACAGGTTCCTGCCGGACAAGGCCATCGACCTGATGGACGAGGCGGCCAGCCGGGTGCGGATTCAGGCCTGCACGGCGCCGCTGGATGTTCGGGAGCAGGAGAAGCGGCTGGAAGCGCTGCAGATTGAAAAGAAGGACGCTGTTTCCCACCAGGACTTTGAAAAGGCGGCTGCCCTTCGGGATCAGGAACGGAACCTGCACAAGGAAATCGAAGAAAAGCGGGCCGAATGGACCCGGAGCCAGACGAACGCCCGGGACGTTGTAACAGAAGAAGACATTGCCCAGGTTGTTTCCCAGTGGACGGGGATCCCCGTGAGCCGGATGACGGAGCAGGAGGCCCAGCGCCTGATCCGACTGGAAGAGACGCTGCACAAGCGCCTGATCGGTCAGGAGGAAGCGGTCAGCGCCGTAGCCCGGGCGATTCGCCGGGCACGGGCAGGACTCAAGGATCCGAAACGGCCCATCGGAAGCTTCATCTTCCTGGGACCCACGGGCGTCGGAAAGACGGAACTCTGCCGGGCGCTGGGCGAGGCGATGTTCGGGGACGAAGACGCCGTGATCCGCCTGGATATGAGCGAATTCATGGAGAAACACACGGTGAGCCGGATGATGGGCTCGCCGCCCGGATATGTCGGATACGAAGAGGGCGGGGAACTGACGGAAGCCGTGCGGAGGAAGCCCTACAGCGTTGTGCTGCTGGACGAAATCGAGAAGGCGCATCCGGATGTATTCAACGTGCTGCTGCAGATTCTTGAAGACGGCCGGCTGACAGACAACACAGGGCGGACGGTGAGCTTCAAGAACACCATTGTCGTGATGACTTCCAACGCCGGGGCACAGCTGACCGGCGGCGGGCGGAGCATGGGATTCGGATCTTCGGACCGGAATGAGGTTCGGGATTATGAAGCCATGAAAGAATCCGTGATGAAGGAAGTGAAGGAGCTGTTCCGGCCGGAGTTCATCAACCGGGTGGACGAGCTGATCGTCTTCCACGCGCTGACGGAGGACGAAATCCGCAGAATTACCGAAATGATGCTGAAGCAGGTGGCGGACCGGCTGGAAGAGCAGGAAATCCGCCTGGTTTGGGACGAAAGCGTGATAAACAAGCTGGCAGAGGACGGATATGATCCGAAGTTCGGCGCACGGCCGCTGCGCAGGCTGATTCAGCGCACGGTGGAAGACACACTGAGCGAGGAACTGCTGGAGGGAAACATCAGCCTTGGGCAGGAAGTGCGGCTGACGGTGAAGGACGGGCAGATTGTGCCGGAAAGCGCGTCCGCACAGCCGGAGGAGGTTCCGGCGGAAAACCCAGCGGAAACGGTTGAAATTCCGGTGATACCAGAAGAAATAAAGGAAGAGGAGTGACTGTACAATGCTGAAGGAACTGAAACAAAAGGTCTACGAGGCAAACATGTTGCTGCCGGCGTACCAACTGGTAACCTTTACCTGGGGCAACGTATCCGGAATCGACCGGGAAAAGGGTATGTTTGTGATCAAACCCAGTGGGGTTCCCTATGAGGAAATGAAACCGGAAGATATGGTGGTGATCGACCTGGATGGGAACAAGGTGGAAGGGAAAATGAATCCGTCCTCCGACACGCCGACCCACGCGGAGCTTTACCGGCGCTTTCCGACGATCGGCGGTGTTGTGCACACGCACTCCCGGTGGGCCACGATCTGGGCCCAGAGCGGACGGGACATTCCCGCCTACGGCACCACGCACGCGGACTACATCTACGGCAATATTCCCTGCTGCCGGGACCTGACGAAGGAAGAAGTGGAAAGAGCCTATGAGCTGGAAACCGGCCGGGTGATTGCTACCCACTTTGAAGAACACGGACTGAACCCCATGCATGTTCCCTGCGTGCTGGCACGGCACCACGGGCCCTTCGCCTGGGGCAAGGACGCGATGGAAGCGGTGCACAACGCGGTGGTTCTGGAGGAGGTTGCCATGATGGCATGGCACACGGAAGCGCTGCCGAAGGAGCAGCCCCGGGAATGCCTGCCGGACTATGTGAAGGAAAAACACTTCATGCGGAAACATGGTCCGAATGCGTATTATGGGCAGAAAAAAACCTGATTTGCCAAAGAAACACTGAACTTTTCCTGTTTTTTTCCAATTTCAGGAAAAAACTATTGTGTTATAAAATCGCGGACGCTATAATCGTTGCCGGTTGAATCCTTCGGGTCTGTGGTTGCAAGCCGAGGCCAGTCGCAGGCAAAACGGTCCACGTAATCCGTCCAAAGCGGCGGGGAGCATGGTGCGGTCTAGATGTAAGTCCGTCCGGGGAAACCCGAGAGGCGGGAGTGAGGGCGCGGAAGCGCAGAGCAATCGTCCAGGCGGCGTGTGTGGGGTCAAAGACCAGGTCAGCCGGAGAATTCGCCTATCAACATTATGGGGGTTCCAAACCATGTACGAAGACAAAACGCTGGTATGCAAAGACTGTGGCGCTGAGTTCATTTTCACTGCAGGTGAACAGGAATTCTATGCCGAAAAAGGATTCCAGAATGAGCCCACCCGCTGCAAAGCTTGCCGTCAGGCCCGTAAAGCCAGCCGTGCTGCCGGCGGTCCGCGCGAGATGCACGACGCCATCTGCGCTGAATGCGGAAAGCCCACTCAGGTTCCTTTCGAGCCGAGAGAGGATCGTCCCGTATACTGCAGCGAGTGCTTTGCTGCCCGCCGCGGATAATCAGGAAGGTCAACTAAAACCCCCTAAAGGGGGTTTTAGTTGTTTTGGAGGGCCGCCGAAGATTTCTATATATTTTCGAAGAACGGGGTTCCGTCCTCGTGACAGAGGACATCGTCCGTGAACTTCAGGGGTGTGGGGACGGTGAGCATATACTTCAGGATTTCATCCATACGGACGCTTTCCCGGAAGGTGACCAGGGAGAAGCTGACCCCGTGTTTATGGGCCCGGCCGGTGCGGCCGATCCGATGGAGATAATACTCGTTTTCATTGGGCAGGTCATAGTTGATGACTGCTTCCACATCGTCCACGTCAATGCCGCGGGCGGCGACGTCCGTCGAAACCAGGATCGGGAATTTGCCGCGCTTGAAATCATTCATGACGACATTGCGTTTTGCCTGTGGAATATCCCCATGGAGACACTGGGCGTCATATCCTTCGCGGCAGAGCTGACGTGTCAGCTTGTCGGTCATGAACTTTGTGTTGCAGAAAATCATGATCCGATGGTACACGTCTGCGTCCAGCAGATAGAGCAGCCGGTCCGTTTTTTCATCCGGTTCTGTGGCGACCACATACTGGGTGATCTGCGGCCGGTCTTCCTTTGTGGCCTCGACGGTGATTTCCACCGGATCGTGCTGGTATTTCCAGGCGATGGTGAGCACGTCCTGATTGGTGGTGGCGGAGAAGAGCACCAGCTGACGCTCGGACGGGGTTGCCTCGATGATCTTTGTCACATCCTTGACAAAGCCCATATTCAGCATTTCATCTGCCTCGTCGAGGACTATTGTGTGGACAGCGTTGAGCCGGATGTTGCCGCGCTGCATATGATCCAGCATCCGGCCGGGTGTGGCGATGACGATCTGGGGCCTGCGCTTCAGGGCGCTGATCTGCTTGGAGATGGACTGGCCGCCGTAAATCACAGCGATCCGCACTCCATCGATATATTTTGCCAGGCGGGTCAGTTCCTCGCCGATCTGCAACGCCAGTTCCCGGGTCGGCGCCAGGACCACCTCCTGGATCCGGCTGTCCTTCAGCTGGACATACTCCAGCATGGGGATACCGAAGGCGCAGGTCTTACCGGTGCCGGTGGGGGCGATGGCGTTGATATCCGTTCCGGACATCATGAGCGGGATGGTGCGGGCCTGGACGGTGGAAGGCTCCTGGAAACCCATGGCCCGGACCGCTTTGAGAATTTCCGGGGACAGATCCATGGATTCAAAAGTTACGGTGGATTGCTGTTCCTTTGACAAGGGTAGTCTCCTTTCGGAATCAATAGGGATAGGATTCAATGGCGCGGGCCAGCTGATCCGGACAGGAAGTGTCTCCCCGGCAGGGAATGCCCTTCAGCTCGGCGGCCACTTCGTCCGCCCTGCGGCCTACAGCCAGCCTGGCAACACCCTGGGTGTTACCGCGGCAACCGTTGTTGATTTTGCAGTAGGTGATGACGCCGTCCTGAATCTCCAGATCGATGGAGGTGGAGCAGGTGCCTTTGCATTTGTAGTTGTACATGATATAAGCCTCCTTACTATTCTGCGATCGCTGTTTCAATGACCTTGGCCACAACGCCGGAACCAACGGTACGGCCGCCTTCACGGATAGCGAAGCGCAGTCCCTGCTCCATAGCGATGGGGGTGATCAGGGTGATTTCCATGTCGATGTTGTCGCCGGGCATAACCATTTCCACGCCGTCGGGCAGCTTGATGCTGCCGGTAACGTCAGTCGTCCGGAAATAGAACTGGGGACGATAGCCGTTGAAGAAGGGCGTATGACGTCCGCCTTCTTCCTTGGTCAGCACGTACACCTGGCCGATGCAGTGGGTGTGCGGATGGATGGAGCCGGGCTTCGCCAGAACCTGGCCGCGCTCGACTTCGTTCCGCTGGATACCACGCAGCAGCGCGCCAATGTTGTCGCCCGCCTGCGCCTGGTCCAGCAGCTTGTGGAACATTTCAACACCGGTCACAACCGTGTTCCGGGGCTTGTCCATCAGGCCGACGATTTCTACCGGGTCGGACACCTTCACGGTGCCGCGCTCGACACGGCCCGTCGCCACGGTGCCGCGGCCGGAAATGCTGAACACGTCTTCAACAGGCATCAGGAAGGGCTGATCCGTTGCACGTTCCGGTTCCGGAATGTAGCTGTCAACCGCGTCCATCAGCTCCCAGATGCACTTGCAGCAGGGCTCGTTGTCCACGTCGGTGCCGCCGTTCTGCAGGTACTCCAGAACTTTCAGAGCAGATCCCTTGATGATCGGGATTTCGTCGCCCGGGAAGTCGTAGCTGCTCAGCAGCTCACGGATTTCCATTTCGACCAGCTCCAGCAGCTCTTCGTCGTCCATCATGTCCGTCTTGTTCATGAACACAACGATGTAGGGCACGCCGACCTGACGGGCGAGCAGGATGTGCTCACGGGTCTGGGGCATCGGGCCGTCGGGAGCGGAAACAACCAGGATCGCGCCGTCCATCTGGGCCGCGCCGGTGATCATGTTCTTAACATAGTCGGCATGGCCGGGGCAGTCCACGTGCGCGTAGTGACGCTTCGCGGTTTCGTATTCAACGTGAGCCGTGTTGATGGTAATTCCGCGGGCCTTTTCTTCTGGGGCCTTGTCGATTTCATCGTAGCGCATGGCCTGGGCTTCGCCCTTCAGAGCCAGCGTCATGGTGATGGCGGCGGTCAGGGTGGTCTTGCCGTGGTCGACGTGACCGATGGTGCCGATGTTTACATG
>CACWXP010000018.1 GCA_902764875.1 uncultured Eubacteriales bacterium | reverse complement strand
GCCTTATCCTCCGATTGCTGGCATCTGAAGTCTACCATGATTGGTAACTGTTTTCCAGGGTGTTAAATTCGATTGTCCTTGACATGGGGAGTACTTTATATTGATTATACAAAAGACCCATGATAAAGTGTAGACGTAAAAGAATGGCCCGCCGGCGGAGAGAAAAAAGCCGGCGGTTTTTTTTACGGGGGGAATGGTGGCGCGAAAAAACGTGATAATCTGGAAAGGAAGAACTGAAAGGAGATTGATGCAGAGTGACGGTTTATCAGTGGGTTTGCGTACTGGGGATTCCGGGGATGCTGGCGGGGCTGGCGGCCTTTGTGCGGCTGCAGGTGCACCAGAACAAGGCCATGAAGGCGGCGGTGCAGGCGATATTGCGGGACAAGCTGCTGCAGCGGTTTCAGCTGTGCCGGCTGCAGGGGTATGCCACATCAGAGGAGCGGCAGAACTTTGAGAGCATGTATGTGCAGTATCACCTGCTGGGCGGGAACGGCGTGATGGACGACGTTCGGCAGTAATTTTTTGATCTGCCGATGGAGTGAATCTTTTTTGAAGGGGGAGTTGGCTTTATGAAAACGGTTGACTGGGTGACCTGGGGGAAGGCGGCCTTGATCCGCGGGGTTCGGACCTTTGCGGAGGCGATGTTGGCTTACATCGGTACCGGGGCTCTGGTGCTGGGGGACGTGAACTGGGTGGCGGCGCTTTCCGCCGGCGGGTTCGGGTTTGTGAGCGCTTTGCTTTTGGCTTTGACGGGGCTGCCGGAAGCGGAAAAATAAGAAACGAAGGGAGCGCGGGTTTCCATCAAAGATCATATCCCTATGCTTGTAGTCCCTTACGTCTGCGCCGAATTTCATGACAAATCTGGCAACGTCATCCACCGTATTCACGCCCACGAGCTCCGCACCATCACCGAAGTCCCGGAAGCGGTCCAGCAGGATCCTCTCTTCGCCCTTCTGGTGAAGGATGAGCTGCTGAAGGCTCCCGATTCCAAACTGGAGCTGATGACGCTGGAAAATGATCCGGACGCGAAGATAACGAAGAATGAAAAGCCGGTGAAAAACACAAAAACGGCAAAGGCCGTGAAGGCTGTGAAGACCGAAACGGCCGCAAAAACCGAAAAAACCGGGAAGACGGAGAAGAGCGCGATGGAACCGGCCAAAACGGAAAACGCGGCTGTCGCGGCTGAAGCGAAGGCTGACGCCGGGCAGAACGATACGAAGTAATGGCGCTGACTTCAGAAGCCTTCCTGGCTTTTTATCAGCAATTTTCCACATTTGCGGAGGGCGTGGTCCTGCCGGAGTATCTTCGGCAGGACCACGCCCGCTTTTCGGATTTCGGCCCGGATACGGAGGAAGCCCGAAGGCTTCCGGCGGGTGGATTTACAACCGGGCGGCGAAGAAAGCTGTTTACGTGAAAGGCAAGGGATTTAATAAGCCCCTGTTCGACACAGGGGCTTTGTACGACGCATTCGGATATGACGTTGAAGAGTGATTACCAATTCGGAACGTACATGTAGCAGCCGGTGGTGATATCGTTCCGGTTTTTGATGATTCCCTCGTTGATGTTCATCAGGAATTCAATGGACGTACCGTACCGCCGGGCAATTTTGGTCAGGTTGTCGCCGCCCTGGATGCGATAAACGCTGCAGCCACCCTTGGGAGGCAGCTTGGACGAAGAGCCGCCCCGGCCACCGGAAACCTGTTCCATTTCGTTCAGATTCAGTTCAGTCATTTTGAAATCCTCCTTGCGTTCAGTCTTTTTATTCCTGCAGGATCATTCCCGCCTCAACAGTTCATACGAAGAAATTTTACCATATGGCAGCGGGAAAAGAAAATTTTTTTACGCTTTTTATTTCGCTCATTCGGAGGCATACGCTCATGAACGTTTTCGACGCCATCTTTGACCCGGAGCTGGGCTATACCGGCTTCACAGTGCAGCGCACAACCTATTGCCGCCAGAACGGATCCTCCGTACCATCGAATGAGACGTTTTCCGCAGCAGGGACTGTTCACCCGGGAACACCGGAAACGGTGCGGCTGCTGCCGGTTTTGATGATGAGCTGCTTTCTATATGTTCCGGAGAACATGGGGTTTGTTTTCAACCCTCTGGCGACGGTGACGCCGGTGGAGACGGAGGAGTTGGCGCGGTCGCTGAGCAGCCGGGTGCGGGAGTTTTTTGAAGCGGGGATTATTTCGCGGGAAGAGGCGCGGGCGGAACTGCGGGGATGCGGGGAGAAGTATGCAGCCTGGCGGGGGATATAGAGTGGGTAGTGGATAGTGAATAGTGAATAGTGGATAGGGGACGGGGGTGAGGTTTTTATGGAGCGGGACTTTCGTGTGATTGAAGAGATTAAGACGAAGCTGAGCGGGATTGCGCCGGAGGTTCTGAACGACATGATGATGGTGCTTCAGGAAGAGAAAACGCCGCCGGCGGCGAAGGTACGGATTTATGAGATTGTTCTGGACCGGCTGATGGGCAAACCGGAGGCGACGATCCGCCTGGAGGACAACACCGAAGACATGGAAGAGGCGGAACGGTTTGTTGAGATGATGGCGGAGGAGATCCGGAAAGAGATGGGGGAAGAGGTTTAGAGGCCGCGCTTTGGCGCGGCAGTGGATTGTGGATAGTGAATAGTGATTAGGGGGACGGGGAGGGGGAGAAACACAGGATGGCCTATGGGAACAGCCCGGTGAAAATACCGAAGGCGCCGGGGAAGATTACATTCCGGAAAACGACGGACAGGACCTATGTTCTGTATGAAACCGGGAGGGTTTACAATCCCGTGAAAAAGACGAACACACCGCAGCGCGCGATGATCGGACTGCAGATTCGGAACGCGCCTGCGCTGATGCTTTCGAACGAAAACTATGAGAAATATTTCGGAAAGGACGGGGAGGAGAAAATGACGGCAAAGGAAAGAACGGCGGCGGAGAACTATGAGGCGACGAGCAACGATTTCTGGATGCTGAACTGTATGTTTGAACGGCTGTACTATGAATTTCAGATTCAGGCGCACCGGAGCCCGCACTTCGTTGTGAACGCATACAAGATTCAGCGGATCAATAAAGTGCTGGTTCCTTTGAAACGGATGATGGAAGGGAAGGTTTACGCGGCGTTTCTGGAGATTCCGGAGGAGCCGCGGGAGGTTGAGGAAGAGGAAATGATGGTGACGACGGGGGTGGATCCGGCGGACGGAGATTTCGAAGAGCAGCCGGTTCGGGCCCGAAAGACGAAACTGGTCGGGCTGGATTACAGCGATGTCGCATTGCTTTTGACGCAGTACAAGGGGGCTATGAAGCGATTTGCGGCGGATTGTCTGTGAGGGGGCTATGAAAGCGGATTGCGAAGGGAGAGCAATGCAAACGCAAGAAAACTTGCACATGTAGCAAAATCGGCCTGGTACACTTAATTTTTAGTGCACTTAAAAGGGCTTTGGTTGCAGGAAAATCAAGGGCTGGGCGGGATCTTGGTGCACTCAACAGGAGCGGCTGAAACGGACCGCCCTCCGGTTCAAGTGAGCCTAAAAGAACCGTCCCCATAGGCCCACCGCCCCATACGCAGGCGCCACCGGCGCCTGCGCCCTCCGGTCCGCTGGTTACCGTTTCATTTTGGAGAGAAACGTGATATAATACGATTTAAGATCTGTATTTTTCATATTGAAAGGGGATTCGGTTATGACGAAACGATATCGTTTATTGAGCTTTGCGGCCCTGGTTTTGGCCGCGGTGATGATTTGCGGCTGCTTCGCGGGAGCGGACGAGGAGAAGGGACTGCTGCGGACAGCGATCAACTATGACATCACGACGATGGACGTGGCGAAGACGACGGACGACTACATGATTCCCATGAACGTTTTCGACCGGCTTTTTGAAACCCGGGTTCAGGACGGAAACGCCGTTGTGGTTCCCAGCCTTTGCACGGAATACAAGGTGAGCGAGGACGGGCTGACCTATGAATTCACGCTGATGGACGGCGTGGTTTTCAGCAACGGGAACGCGCTGACGGCTTCGGACGTTCAGTACAGCTTTGAACGGCTGCTGATCCTGGCCAACCAGAACACGGACATCCCGCTGGAAGTCGTGGGCGGGCAGGACGTGATGGACAAGAAGACGGAGACGCTGGAAGGCTTCAAGGTTGCGGACGACACGCACTTCACCATTACGCTGAGCGCGCCGAACGCCGGATTCCTGGCGGAGCTTTCCTCACCGGTGATGTCCATTGTTGACAAAGAGAGCATGACGGACGGATTCGGCACGGATCCGGCGGCGATGATCGGCACCGGACCCTACATCGTTACGGAATGGGTTGCGAACGACCACTACACGATGGTTTACAACGAGAAATACCGGGGACCGGAACCCACGGTGAAGAAGATCATCGTGAAGGTGATTGCGGACGCCAACACCCAGAACCTGATGTTCCAGAACGGCGAACTGGACCTGATCGATCTGAAGAACCAGGACAGCGCCATTATTCAAAGCGTTTACAAGACCCAGTATGCGGACCGGATGGTGAGCGCTCCGAACGTGGGTATGATCTTCATCGCGCTGAACGAGAACAACGAGTTCCTGAAGGACGTGAGCGTTCGGAAGGCCATCGGCGCGGCCATCGACGTGGACACGATCATCACGGCGCTTTACAACGGGGACGCGATCCGGGAGAACGGCATCATTCCCACCGGCGTTTGGGGACACAACGACAATCTGCAGGGCTTTACCTATGACCCGGAGACGGCGAAGAAGCTGCTGGCGGACGCCGGATACACCGACGGGCAGATTTCCTTTGAAATCGCGGTGGACAACGCCCTGTCCTCCACGGTGAAGACCGCGGCCGAGTACATCAGCCAGTCGCTGAACAAGGTTGGATTCAACACGACGGTGAAGAACTATGACCACGCCGCGTATCTGGACGTGCGGAGAAGCGGCACGATGGACAGCTTCGTGGCCAGCTGGGGCATGGACTACAACGATCCGGCGAACATCATGGTGACGTTCTTCGGCAGCGAAGCCAACGTGAAGGCCCGGAGCCTGAACTATCCGGACACGGCGATCATCGCCCGGGTGGCCTCTGCGCCCGCCATCGTTGACGACGAGGCACGGAAGGCCGAATATCAGGCGCTGGAGCAGAAAATCATCAGCGAAGACGCCGCATGGATTCCGCTTTACGCGTCAATGCACCTGTGGTGCAGAGGACCGCGGGTGGCTTCCTTTACTCCCCAGTGGGCCGGATTCACCGACTTCTATGTCACTGATGTGGTGCTGAACGACTAAAACTGACGACATGGTTGGCATCGAATGATCATTAACTAAGCATTCTAAAGGACCGATATGAAACGACTTTTACAGGCTGTGCTTGTGCTGCTGCTGGTTTCCCTGGCACTTTTCGTGATGCTGCGGATTGTGCCGGGGAACCCGGTGGCCGTTCTGATGGGCGAACACGCCAACGAGGCGACCATTGAACGGCTGACGGCGGAACTTGGGCTGGATCAGCCGATTCACGTGCAGTTCTTCCGATACCTGGGCGGGGCGATCCGCGGGGACTTCGGCACGAGCTATTCTCTTGGAAAACCTGTATCGCAGCTGATGGGGGCCGCGTTTGTGAACACGCTGCTGCTGGCTTTGGCGGCAGCGCTGTTCGCGTGGATTGTGGGCGGGCTTTGCGGGCTGCTGGCGGCGATCCGGAAAAACAGCATTCCGGACCGCCTGTTTATGGGCTTTTCTTTGCTGGGGATTTCCATGCCGGTATTCATGGTGGCGATGATTCTTCAGTACGTTTTCGGCTACTGGCTGCACTGGCTGCCGATCAGCGGCGTTTCGGACTGGCGGTCGTTCATCCTGCCGGCGATTGCGCTGGGCTGGAACAGCGCGGGGAGCATTGCCCGGCTGGTGCGGTCGACGCTGGCGGATACGCTGGAGGACGACTACATCGACACGGCGCGGGCCAAGGGCCTGAGCGAGACGGCGGTGATCTGGCGGCACGCGCTGCGGAACACGATGCTGCCCACGGTTACGATGATGGCTTTGCAGCTCTCGGGCCTTTTGAGCGGCGCGGTGATTACGGAGACGGTTTTTTCCATCAACGGGATCGGGCGGCTGGCCGTGCAGGCCATTAACGGACGGGACATTCCCCTGCTGCAGGGGACGGTGCTGTTTGCCACGGCACTGGTGATTTTCGGCAACCTGATTGCGGACCTCCTTTACAAGGTGCTGGACCCCCGCACCAGAAGGGAGGTCAAGGAATGAAAGACGCTTTGCGACGGATGATCCGGGCGAACAAGCTTTCGCTGGTTTCGCTGATCGTGATTTTTCTGCTGATTCTTTTCTCGATCCTGGCGCCGTGGCTGACCCCCTACGGGGAGGCGGACATGGACCTGATGCACCGGCTTTCGCCGCCTTCGGCGGAGCACCTGCTTGGCACGGACGAAGCCGGGCGGGACGTACTGACGCGGCTGCTTTACGGATCGCGGGTTTCTTTGATGGTCGGGATTGTGCCGACGCTGCTGAGCATGGTGATCGGGGCGGTGCTGGGCGTGACGGCCGGATACCTGGGCGGGGCCGTGGATTCGATCATCATGCGGCTGGCGGACATCGTGCTGGCTTTTCCGTCGATGCTGCTGGCGATGGTGATTATGTACACGCTTGGGGACGGGCTGTTCAACGTTTTTCTGACGCTGACGCTGATGAACTGGGGAACGGTGGCGCGGATCGCGCGGGCGGAGACGCTGAAACTGAAGACGATTGACTATGTGGAGGCGGCGCGGAGCATCGGCATGAGCAAAGGGCGGATTATCATGAGGCATATTTTGCCGAACTGCATTCCGACGCTGATCGTGCTGTTCACGCTGAACGTTCCCTCCGCGATCCTGACGGAGAGCGCGCTGAGCTTCCTGGGACTGGGGATTCAGCCGCCGAGCGCGAGCTGGGGTCTGATGGTGAACACGGGGCGGCAGTATCTTTTTAACGCGCCGTGGCTGAGCTTTGCGCCGAGCGGGGCGATTATGCTGGCGGTGCTGAGCTTCAATTTCCTCGGAGACGGGCTGCGGGACGCGATCGACCCGCGGCTGCGGAGGAGGTGAAACGCATGGACGAAAAACTGCTTGAGATTGAAGATCTGTGCGTTGAATTTCCGACGGAAAAGGGGAAGATCCGGCCGGTGGACCGGGTTTCCCTTGAGATTCGGACGGGCACGATTACGGGCCTGGTGGGCGAATCCGGATGCGGAAAGAGCATGACCGCCCGGGCCGTGATGAACCTGATCAAGAAACCCGGAAAGATGACCGGGGGGCGGATCCTGCTGGAGGGGCGGGACCTTGGGCAGATGGGGGCGAAGGAGCGCCGGCTGCTGCAGGGACGCGAGATTTCCATGATTTTTCAGGATCCGATGAGCAGCCTGAACCCGGTGATGAAAGCCGGAAAGCAGGTTGACGAAGTGATCCGGCTGCACGAGGGGACGGACGCCGGGGAGGCCCGGCGGCGGACGATCGAGATGTTCGCGGCGGTTGGGATTCCAGATCCGGAGCGGCGGTACGACGCTTATCCGCACGAGCTGAGCGGCGGCCTGCGGCAGCGGGTGATGATCGCGATGGCGATGATCTGCAAGCCGAAACTGCTGATTGCGGACGAGCCGACGACGGCGCTGGACGTTACGGTTGAGGCACAGATATTGGAGCTGATGGAAAAGCTGCGGGAGGGCGGGACGAGCATCCTGCTGATCAGCCACAACCTGGGCGTGATTGCGCGGATGTGCGAAGACGTTTACGTGATGTACGCGGGGAAGATTGTGGAGCACGCGGAGATCGGGACGCTGTTTGCGGACCCTGCGCACCCCTACACGAAGGGGCTGCTGCGGGCGGTGACGTCGCTTCAGGAGGAGACCGCGTTGCTGGAGACCATTCCCGGGAACGTGCCGCAGCTTTACGAGCTGCCGCAGGGATGCCGGTTCAGCAACCGGTGCGCATTTGCGACGGAGCGGTGCCGGGCGGACGAGCCGGCACTGCGCGACCTTGGCGGACGGGAGTGTGCTTGTTTTTTGGAGGATCGGGCATAACAGAGGGTTCTTATCAGGTTATCGGATGAGGAGAGATTTTTATGGATTATGTTTCTATTCTGGCTGCGGAGTTTGGTTTGCGGCCGGCGCAGGTTTCGGCGGCGGTGGAGCTTTTGGACGCGGGGAATACGATTCCCTTTATCGCGCGGTATCGGAAAGAGGCCACGGGGTCTTTGGACGACCAGGTTTTGCGGGAGATGGCGGAGCGGCTTGAATACCTGCGGAACCTGGACAAGCGGCGGGAGGAGATCCGCAAGAGCCTGACGGAGCAGGACGTGCTGACGGAGGAGCTGGAAGGAAAACTGGCGGCGGCGCGGACGCTGAGCGAGCTGGAGGACCTTTACCGGCCGTACCGGCCGAAGCGGCGGACGCGGGCCACCGTGGCGAAGGAACGGGGACTGGAACCGCTGGCGCTTTGGCTGATGATGCAGGATCCGCACGGGGATCCCATGGCGGAGGCCGGGAAATACATCGACGCGGAAAAGGAAGTGCCGGACGCGGAGAGCGCCCTGGCCGGAGCGCGGGACATTCTGGCCGAGACCGTCAGCGACGACGCGGACATCCGGAAGGCGCTGCGCGGGATGATGATGCGGGAAGGCGTGCTGGTGACCAAAGCGGCGAAGGAAGAGGACAGCGTTTACAGCATGTACTACGACTTCCGGGAGCCGGTGCGGAGCATGGCGGCCCACCGGATTCTGGCGGTGAACCGGGGCGAGCGGGAAGAATATCTGAAGGTCTCGCTTGAGGTTCCGGAGGAGAAGGCCCTGGAGAGCATCCGGGGGACGTATGTGCGCGGCAGCGGCGCGGTTTCGGCCCAGGTGGCGGAAGCCTGCGGCGACGCGTGGGAACGGCTGATTTTCCCATCCCTTGAGCGGGAGATTCGGAACGAGCTGACGGACCGGGCGAACGTTTCGGCCATCAAGGTTTTTTCGCAGAATCTGCACCAGCTGCTGATGCAGCCGCCGATCAAGGGCAAGGTGACGCTGGGGGTAGACCCCGGATTCCGGACCGGATGCAAGCTGGCGGTGGTGGACGAGAACGGGAAGGTTCTGGACACGGGAGTCGGATATTTCACGCTGCCCGGAAATGAGGCCGGGAAAGCGGCGGCGGCGCGGCTGATTAAGGGTATGGTCGCGAAATACGGGGTGACGGCGATCGCCATCGGCAACGGCACGGCCAGCCGGGAGAGCGAACAGTTCATCGTTTCGCTGCTGCCGGAGATGCCGGGGGTGGCCTACATGATCGTGAGCGAAGCCGGGGCTTCCGTCTATTCCGCGAGCAAGCTGGCGGCGGAGGAGTTTCCGGACTTCGACGTGACGCAGCGGAGCGCCGTTTCCATCGCACGGCGGATGCAGGACCCGCTGGCGGAGCTGGTGAAGATTGATCCGAAGGCCATCGGCGTGGGGCAATATCAGCACGACCTGAAGCAGAACGAGCTGACGGAGGCGCTGGACGGCGTCGTGGAGCAATGCGTGAACCAGGTGGGCGTGGAAGTGGCCACCGCCTCGGCGGAGCTGCTGAGCCACGTGGCCGGGATCGGGCCGGCGCTGGCGAAGAACATCGTTGCCTATCGGGAGGAGAACGGGATTCCTACCCGGCAGACGCTGAAAAAGGTGCCGAAGCTTGGGCCGAAGGCCTTTGAGCAGTGCGCGGGATTCCTGCGGGTGGCGGACAGCAAGAATCCGCTGGACTCTACAGGGGTGCACCCGGAGAGCTATGATGCGGCGAAGGCTTTGCAGGAAAAACTGGGATATGACCTGAAGAACCTGAAGGGCGGGATTCCGGAGATTCCCCTGAAGGCGCGGGCCTTCGGGGAGGAAAAACTGGCGGCGGAGATCGGCGTCGGGCTGCCGACGCTGAAGGACATGATTGCGGAGCTTCAGAAGCCGGGGCGGGACCCCCGTGACGAGCTGCCCAAGCCGGTGCTGCGGACGGACGTGCTGGACATCAAGGACCTGAAGCCGGGAATGGAGCTGACGGGGACGGTGCGGAACGTGATCGATTTCGGCGCGTTTGTGGACATCGGCGTGCATCAGGACGGACTGGTGCATATTTCCCGGATTGCGGACAAATTCATCCGGCATCCCTCGGAGGTATTGAAGGTTGGGGATGTGGTGAAGGTTTGGGTTGTGAGCGTGGATGAGAAGAAGCAGCGGATCGGGCTGACGATGGTTAAGAACAAAATGTGAATTGGTGTGACGAGACTTGGGTGGACCGGCAGAACCGTCCCTCCGGTCCGTTGACAGCGGGTTTGAAATGCGGTATGATTTAGTCGCAAACGATTGCAAAGTTTTCAGAAAGAGAACCGGAAAAAGTATATGATTCGACTGAAGGACATCGCGGAAGCCTGCGGCGTTTCCGTTGCAACGGTATCGCGGGCGCTGAACGGCGTTACAAACGAAAACAAGGAACGGACGGCCTATATCTGCCAGACGGCGCGGCAGATGGGATACTATCCGAACGCGGCGGCACGGACGCTGAAAACCAGCCGGTCGCGGAACATCGGGATTCTCTATGAAGACCGGATGAACCACGAATATTTCAGCTCGCTGCTGGACGAGCTGCGCAGCGCGGCGGACGAGCGGGGATACGACCTGACGCTGATCGGCCGGACGGAAAACGGCAGGGAAACCTACTACGACCACGCGCGGCGGCGGAACCTGGACGGGGTGATCGTGATCCAGGCGGACTTTGAATCACCGGACGTGATCCGGCTGGCGGGGAGCGACATTCCGACGGTGGTGATTGACCAAAACTTCGAAGGATGCGACTGCGTGAGCAGCGACAACCGGGCCAGCGTGGAACGGATTGTGCGATATGCCTGGGAGAAGGGACACCGGAAGATTGCGTTCATTACGGGACAGGTGAGCGCGGTGATGCGGGAGCGGCTGAGCGGCTTCTACAAAATCTGCGCGGAGCTTGGGATCCGGGTGACGGATGGGTTTGTTCGGGAAGGACAGTTCCACGACCCGGAGAGATGCGCGGAGATTGCGCGGGAGATGATGAGCGGGGAGGACAAACCGACATGCATCCTCTGCCCGGACGACTACAGCTGCATGGGCGCCCTTTGGGACCTGAAGGCAGCGGGCGTTCGGATTCCGGAAGATGTGAGCCTGATCGGATACGACGGCGTTCGGATGAGCCGGATGATCCGGCCGATGCTGACGACCTATCGGCAGAACACGGAAGCCCTGGCACGGGAAGCCCTGGGGCTGCTGCTGGAAGCCATTGAGAAGCCGGAGGAGCACAAACCCCGGCAGGTGACGGTGGAAGGCATGCTGGACGAAGGGGAAACGCTGGCGGAGATCTGACGGGCCGCGCGGCCGGACGGGCTGCAAGAAGACTGAGACCGTGATGCGGCGGGGCCCGGATCTGAACGGAAACGGTTTTGGAACTGAAAGATAAAGGAGACGAAGACGATGTACTGCGTGAAAGTTGAACCCGGAAAAGAACGGATCAAGGTGCGGCAGGTGGCGAGCGGATTCCTGCCGAGCTATCGGGAAGCGGACGAGACGGGAAGGCCGGACGAGAGAAAACGGTTTGTGGTTCCGGGATATGTGTTTATGCTGCAGTATGCCCCGGGGGCTGTACCGGTTCCGGAAGAGGAATGGAAGATGATCGAGGCGATTTCCGACCCCGCGCCTTCAACGCTGGACTTTGCGAACAGGAAGATTGTGGAAGGGCCATTGCAGGCGGTGGAGGGCAACATTACCGCCTTTGAGGAGAACCGGATCCGGGTTTACGCGAACCTGCTGGGGGAGAACCGGTGGTACCGGCTGGCGGTTGTGCCCTTTGTGCCGGAAGCGGCGGAAGGTTCGGACGGGACCGGCGCGGCGGGTGACGCCGGGGCCGACGGTTCGGACGGGGCTGCGGCGGATGGCGCCGGGGCTGACGGTTCGGACGGAACGATTGCGGCGGAGGGCGCCGGAGAGACAGCGAAAGGGGAAGCAGAGGACATGAGCGAGATTGCAAGAAGCGGATATACAAAGGAACAGGAGGCGCAGATGATCGCCCGGGCGGAGGAAATCGGCGTGCGGGCGGCGGCGGCAGAATACGGCGTGAACTGGCAGGTGGTTGCCGGGATGAAACGGAGAGCCAAGAACGGCGGCAAGGAAGCGGCCGAAGAAAAGAAGCCCGCGAAGGCGCCGAAGGCGCCGGAGACGGCAGCAGCGCCGGAAAAGACGACGGCCGGGGAGGCTGCGCCCAAGGCCGCGGGAACGCCGGCGGAAACGGCGACCGCCACGGAGACGGCGGCTTCGGGGAACATTGAAGCGCTGAAGGTTGAGAACGCCATTTTACGGGAAAAAATTGAAAAAATGGAAGCGCAGGTGGAGAAGCTTCGGAAGGCGCTGCAGGAGCTGATCTGATGAAGGACAGGGCAGTGATCCGGGCTGTTTGCATCAGCGAGCGGAAGGGCGAACAGAAGCATCCCGTGGAGACGATTCACCTTCGGCCGGAACACGGGATTGAGGGCGACGCGCACGCGGGGAACTGGCACCGGCAGGTGAGCCTGCTGGCGCAGGAGAGCGTGGACGGGATGCAGGCGCGCACGGAGGTTCCGCTGGGGCCGGGAGTTTTCGCGGAGAACATCCGATGCGAAGGGATTGCGCTGCGGGAGCTTCCCGTCGGGACGCGGCTGGCGATCGGGACGGCGGTTTGCGAGGTGACGCAGATCGGCAAGGAATGCCACGCGGACTGCGCGATCCGGCAGGCGGCGGGAGACTGCGTGATGCCCCGGGAGGGGATCTTTGCGATTGTGATTTCCGAAGGTGACGCCAAAGCCGGAGACCTGATAACGGTTTTGGAAAACGGAACCCGGGCTTTGCATTGAGCCCGGGTTTTGATCACAGGTATAAAGAAACCCGGGTTTGTAGGAATCCGGGTTTTCACATCGGCATATGAAAAACAGGGGAGAAGGGACAATCAGGAGGATTTCGGGCCGGCCGTGCGGTCAGATAATTGGTTTATGGCTCACCTGGCGGGCGGTTTTCAGCTATCTGCCCACCCGGCGGGCGGTTTTGATTTCGTACATGAGGGTGTCGGCTTCGCGGATGCAGTCCTCGAGGGAGCGCTTTTCCTTCTTGGTGACCTTGATATGGCCGATGGAGAGGCCCAGGCGGAAGGGCTGGCCGGAGGATTCGTTCCAGGCATCGGCCGAGGCGAGGATCTGGTCGGTGAGATCCTCGTTGGTGCCGACGGCGATGACGACAAACTCGTCGCCGCCGTAGCGCATGATGAAATCCTCGTCGCCGCAGCTGTCCTGCAGGATCTGTGCGACGGCGCAGAGAGCGGTGTCGCCCGCCTCGTGGCCGTAGGTATCGTTGATCTCCTTCATTTCGTCGAGATCGGTGAAGAGGACCTGGGCGGAGCCGTATTTCTTGACCAGGCGGAGGAGGGTTTCCTCGCCATAGCGCTCGAGACCGAAACGGTTGAAGAGATGGGTGAGGCCGTCATGGACATAGAGATCGTCGAGCATTTCATTGAAGCGGCGGAGAAGCTCCTTTTTTCGGATGTTTTCGATGGCGATTTCGAGGAAGTTGAAGATGCTCTCGTGGAGGTTCATCTTGGCGGCTTCGGAGAGGCCGTCCATGGCGATATAGCCGATGGAATAGGTATTATAATGCAGGGGATAGAAGATGAGGAACCGCTCGCGGGAGAGATAGGGCTCGGGCAGGAGCTGGCGGGTCGGGAAGCGGATATAGCTTCGGCCGGCCAGAACCATTTCCGCGCCGTAGGACTCGGAATCATGGGCCCATTCGGCTTTTTCATAGTTATCGAAATAATAATCGTTGATGCAGAGGAAAATATCATGGCAGCCGAAGATGGCCCGGTTGCGGAGGACGGCGGCGGTGAGATCCTTTAGATTATTGGCCTCGAAAAGCTCTTCCGCGAGCTGGCCCTGCAGCAGATAGAAGGAGCGGAGGAAACGGGTCTGGCGGAAAACGCGGTCGCGCAGGACGGTCGCCTGGCTGGTTTCGGGACAGCCGCAGGACTCGGAAGTGATGATTTCGTAATCGCCGTTGACCACGGAGGGGACATGCTTCTCATTGATCATATCGATCAGGGTTTCCATAGCCCGGTAGTTGAGAAGACGGTAATCGCAGAAAACGGAGGACAGGCGCGGACAGGAGAGCTGGGCGCTGTCGAGATTATCATAACCGGTTACGATGACATCCTGCGGGACGCGGATTTTGCTTTCCTGGAGGGTTTCGAGGAGGCCCATGGCCATTTCATCGTTGGCACAGATGAAGGCATCGGGCAGGGGGAGATCCTCTTCGATCCACTGGCGGGCGACATCGGCGCCGTCGGTGGTGCGCCAGGTTTTTTCCAGGACCTGGACATTTTCGGAGAAGATGCCGTTTTCGCGGCAGGCATCGAGAAAGCCGTCGAGCCGCTGGCGGCCCTCGGGGCAGTTGTTGGCGAGATTCCCCGTCAGATACACGAGGCGGCGGGCGTTATGCTGCCGGATGACATGGCTGGCCATGGCCTTCTGGGCGGCGCGGTTATCGTGATCGACGAGGACGCAGCCGGGCAGGGGGCAGCCGATGGAGACGGCGGGAATGCCGGCGGCATCGATCTTTTTGACGAGCTCATCGCGGACGCGCTCGAGAATGAGCTGGTTGCTGAGGAGGATGGCGCCGTCGAAGGTTGACAGATCCGGAAGGGAGAAAATGCGGTATTCGCTTTTATCCTTATCGTTGTCCAGATCCTTGCCGAAGCAGTCGAAGATGCGGAGGACGACATTACGATGGGCATCCACGTACTCCTTAAGGCCATGGAGGGTCTGGTCCACGAGTTCGTAATTCCAGTCCACGGTGAAATACGCGATTTTGTACATTCTTCCGGACAAACACAAGACCTCTTTTCCGCACGGAGATAAACGTCATTTTCCAATATTTTACGTTGATTCCGGCCGCTTGTCAAATTTCTTTACTTTCCAATAAATGTCTGGTAAAATAAGACAGATAGCAAAAACAAAAGCTGGGGCAGCGCTTCGATTCCGGGAGGGACGGACGGCTGCCGACAGAAAGGAGTCGGGAAGACTGTGAAAAACACTTTTCACGGCGGCGTTCATCCGGAAGGGCGCAAGGAGCTGAGCCGGGAGGCGCGGCTGCGCCTGTTTGACCCGCAGGGCGAGATGGTATTCCCCCTGCAGCAGCACATCGGCAAACCCGCGAAGGCCATCGTCAAAAAAGGGGACGACGTACTGGTCGGCCAAAAGATCGCGGAGGCGGACGGATTTGTTTCCGCCCACATCTATTCAAGCTGCTCGGGCAAGGTGAAGGCGATTGAAAAGCGGCGGGTGCTGGGCGGCGGCATGGCGGAATGCATCGTGATCGACAACGACGGGGCGTTTACGCCGGCGGCGGACTATTCCAAGCGCGACAAGGAGGCCAACCTGAGCCCCAGCAAGATTCTTCAGCGGGTTCAGGACGCGGGCATCGTCGGCCTGGGCGGCGCGGGATTCCCGACCCACGTGAAACTGGCGCCGAAGGATCCGGAGGCGATCAAATACGTGATCGCCAACGGCGCGGAATGCGAACCTTACCTGACATGCAACGATCAGCTGATGCGGACCCATGCGCCGGCGATCGTGGAAGGGCTGGAACTGGTGCTGCGGCTTTTCCCGAACGCGGAGGGCGTGATCTGTATCGAAGACAACAAGCCGGAAGCCATTCAGGCCATGAAACTGGCGGCCCAGGGCAAGCAGAAGATCAGCGTTCACGGGATGATCACCAAATATCCCCAGGGCGGCGAGCGCAGCCTGATTCAGGCGGTGACGGGGGTTGACTTCCCGATCAGCAAGCTGCCGGCGGACGTGGGCTGCATCGTGCAGAACGTGGGGACACTCTACGCGGTTCAGCGGGCGGTGCTTTACCGCGAGCCGCTGTTCAGCCAGTGCTTCACGGTGACGGGCGAGGCGGTGGCGGAGCCCGGGAACTTCTTCGTGCGCGTGGGAACGAGCTATGCGGAACTGCTGGCGGCATGCGGCGGCATAAAGGAAGGGAAGGAAGCCGTGAAGGCGCTGGCCGGCGGCCCGATGATGGGCGTGGCGATGGGCAGCCTCGACGTTCCGATTCAGAAGCAGAACAACGGCCTGACGCTGCTGGCGGAGGACCCGGTGGTGGCGGCGGAGAAGCTGATGACATCGTGCCTGCGGTGCGGCCGGTGCACGACGGTTTGCCCGGTCGGGCTGATGCCCCAGCTAATGGCGGAAGCCGCGATCGCGGGGAACCTGGAACGGTATGAAAAGAAACTGTACGGCCTGGAATGCATCCAGTGCGGCAGCTGCACGGTGGCCTGTCCGGCGAAGCGGCCACTGATGCAGGTGTTTAAACACGCCAAGGCCGAGATTCAGGAGAAGAAAAAGAGGGAAGGGGGCGCAGGAAAATGAACGGTGTGCTGAATCTTTCTTCGTCCCCGCACATTCGGGACAAATGGACCACGCCATTCATCATGCGCATGGTGGCGCTGAGCCTGATGCCGGCCACCATCGTCGGCATCCTGGTGCACGGATGGCAGGCCTTCGGGATCGTGGCGCTGGCGGTTGTGGCCGCGGTGGCTTCCGAATGGGTTTTCAACAAGGTGTGCCACAAGCCGGACACGATCTGGGACGGGAGCGCGGTGGTGACGGGATTGCTGCTGGGCCTGAGCCTTGGGCCGAAGACGCCCCTTTACCTGCCGGTGATCGGATCGGTTTTCGCGATCGTGGTCTGCAAAGGCTGCTTCGGCGGACTGGGCAAGAACTTCATCAACCCGGCGCTGGCGGCCCGGTGCTTCCTGCTGATTTCCTTCGCGAACGCGATGACGATCAAGCCCTCGCTGGACGCGGTGGCCTCGGCGACGCCGGTGGGCGCGCTGAAAGCCTTCGAGCAGGTTGACATTACGAAAATGTTCCTGGGGACGGCGGACGGCGTGATCGGCAGCTCCATCCTGGCGCTGCTGGTGGGCGGGCTGCTGCTGTGGAGCCTGGACATCATTCACGGGCAGATCTGCTTCAGCGTGCTGATCGGCTTCACGCTGCTGATCGGCCTGTTCGGCGGCGAGGGATTTGAGCCGCGCTTCCTGCTGGCGCATCTTTGCGGCGGCGGCGTGGTGATGGGCGCCTTCTTCATGGCGACGGACTACGTGACCAGCCCGGTGAGCCGGCTGGGGCAGTTCATCTACGGCTGCCTGATCGGCGTGCTGGGCGGGATTTTCCGCCTGTGGGGCAACACGGCGGACAGCTTCAGCTATGCGATTATCATCGGCAACGTCTGCACGCCGCTGATTGACACCTACATCGTTCAGAAGCCGCTGGCCTACCGGAAGATCGGGAAGACCCGGCCGGTGAAGCGCGAGCCCTTCCGGATTCCGAAGCCGGTGATCGCGCTGACGATCATCGCGCTGATCGCCGGGGTGGCGCTGAGCGGCGTGTTCTCGATGACGAAGGAAACGATCGAAGGACAGGAACTGGCCAAGGAAACGGAAGCCTACAAGGCGGTTTGCGCCGACGCGGACAGCTTCGAAGTGGCGGAGGCGGCGAACGACAAAATCGCGGCCATGGCAGAGACGACGCCCCGGGTGAACAAGGCGTACATCGCCAAGGACGCCGGCGGGAACACCATCGGCTACGCGCTGAGCGTGACGGGGAAAGGCTTCGGCGGCGACGTTACGCTGGCGATGGGCCTGGACGCGGACGGAAAGATTACGGGCATCTCCTTCACGGAACTGAAGGAGACCGCGGGCCTCGGCATGCGGGCGGACGAACCGGCCTTCAAGGATCAGCTGATCGGCAAGGGCGGGACGCTGACCCTGGTGAAAGGCACGGCGGAGGGCGAATCGGAGATCAGCGCGATTACGGGCGCATCGGTGACATCGGGCGCGGTAACGGAAGCGCTGAACGCCGGACTTGAACTCTACGACACGGTTCTGAAGGGAGGCAACTGACCATGAAAAAATACTGGGAACGCCTCTTTAACGGCCTGCTGAAGGAAAACCCGGTGCTGGTGCTGATGCTGGGCATGTGCCCGGCGCTGGCGGTTTCCACGCAGGCGGCCAACGGCATCGGCATGGGCCTGAGCACGCTGGCGGTGCTGGTGCTGAGCAACCTGGTGATCAGCATTTTGCGGAAAGTGATTCCGGACCAGGTTCGGCTGCCCGCGTACATCGTGATAGTGGCCAGCCTGGTGACGGTGACGGAGCTGCTGATCAAAGCCTATCTGCCGGACATTTATGAGGCACTGGGCATCTATATTCCCCTGATCGTGGTGAACTGCATCATCCTGGGCCGGGCGGAAGCCTATGCCAACAAGCACACGCCGCTGCTCTCCGTGATGGACGGCATCGGCATGGGCCTGGGCTTCACGGCGGCGCTGACGCTGGCCGGGGCGATCCGGGAGCTGCTGGGGAGCGGAAAGATCTTCGGCGCGCAGATTCTGCCGGAAGGCTTCGGAATGACGATTTTCATTCAGCCTCCGGGAGCTTTCCTGGTGTTCGCGCTGATCATCGCGGTGATGAACGCCATCGGCATCAAGACGCGGCAGCGGAAGCTGGTTGAAAGCGGATGCGACGGGAACTGCGCGCTTTGCTCGACGGCCGGAAGCTGCGAGACGAAACCGGCGGCGGACGCGGCCGCGGGCGGCGCGGTGAAAGCGGCGGCGGAGAAACCGGCAGAGAAAGCGGACCCGAAGGCGGCGGAAAATAAAGCGGAAGGGGGAGCGGCGAAATGAAGAGCCTGATCATGATCATCATCGGCAGCGCGCTGATCAGCAACGTGGTGCTGAACCAGTTCCTCGGCATCTGCTCCTTCCTCGGCGTGAGCAAACAGATGAAGGCCTCCATCAGCCTGGGCGCGGCGGTCATCTTCGTTATCACCATCGCATCGGCGGTGGCGAGCCTGCTGTACGACAACGTGCTGAAGCCCCTGGGCATGGACTTCATGAAGACGATCATCTTCATCCTGGTGATCGCGGCGCTGGTGCAGATCGTTGAAATGTTCCTGAAGAAAAAATCGCCGGCGGTTTACCAGTCGCTGGGCATTTACCTGCCGCTGATCACCACGAACTGCGCGGTGCTGGGCGTGGCGCTGAACAACGTGAAGGACGGATTCAACTTCATCGAGAGCGTGGCCAGCGGTTTCGGCACCGCCCTGGGCTACACGATCGCCATCGTCCTGCTGGCGGGCATCCGCAGCCGGATCAACGAGAAGGACCTGCCCGCGCCCCTGCGGGGTGCCCCGATCGTGATGATCGCCGCGGCGCTGATGTCCATCGCGTTTATGGGCTTCGGCGGACTGAACATTTAAGGAGGGCCGAAAGATGGATATTATCTGGATTACGACCCTTGTGATCGCGGTGATCGCGGTGCTGGTTGCCGTGGGACTGGTTTACGCCGGGAAGAAATTCGCCGTGAAGGTCGACGAGCGGGTGGTGGCCATCCGCGGGAAACTGCCGGGGAACAACTGCGGCGCCTGCGGATTCGCGGGATGCGACGCGCTGGCGGCGGCGATTTCAGCCGGGGAAGCGCCGGTGAACGCCTGCCCGGTGGGCGGCGGGCCGGTGGCCGAGGCGATCGGCGACATCATGGGCACCAAGGCCGGGGCCATGGAACGGAAGACCGCTTTCGTGGCCTGCAAGGGCACATGCGAAGTGACGAAGAACCAGGGCAACTACACGGGCATTCAGGACTGCCGGGCGGCGGTGCTGAGCGGGATGAATATTACGGACTGCACCTACGGGTGCCTCGGATTCGGGAGCTGCGCGGAGGTTTGCCCGGAGCAGGCGATCAGCGTTGTGAACGGCGTTGCCGTTGTGAACCGGAGCCGGTGCGTGAGCTGCGGACTGTGCGTGAAGACCTGCCCGCGGGGACTGATCTCGCTGATTCCGGAAAGCCGGATCGTGCGGGTGCAGTGCTCGAACCGGGACAAGGGCCCGGTGGTTCGGAAGATCTGCAGCGCGGGGTGCATCGGATGCGGCCTATGCGCGAAGCAGTGCGAATTCGGCGCGATTGAATTTGACGGGACGCTGGCAAGGGTGAACCCCGAGAAGTGCACGCTGTGCGGCAAATGCGCGGCCAAGTGCCCGGCGAAAGTCATTACCACTCCGGTGAATTAACAGGGAGGGGAAAGACAGATGAATTATTTCAGGAAAAAACAGGCGACCCGGATCGGCGTGAGCATCCTGGCGGTGGCTGTGGCGGTGATCTTCCTGACAGGGATCATCGGCGGGAAACCGTTGACGTATCAGGTGGAAGAGCCGCTGACACCGATGCTGCAGGGGATTACCGACACCATGGCGCAAAACGCGGAAAACAGCGAGGCCGAGGACTATCTGGAGCAGGATCCTTATCTGGTCAATATCTATGAGGGATACGGATTTGCGAAAGATTACAAGGCGGCGCGCGGGCACGCGTACACGCTGGAAGACGTGACGAAGACCCAGCGGCCCCACGCCAAGGCGAACTGCATTACCTGCAAAACGCCGGACTTCACGAAAATGGTGAACGAGGAAGGCGTTGAGGTTTACAGCCGGCCCTTTGACGACGTGATGGGGCAGATGACCCAGGCGATCTCCTGCTACACCTGCCACGGGGACGACAAGGGGAACAACGGGCAGATCGTGATTACCCACAGCTATGTGGACAAGGCGCTGGGCGAGAACGCTTCCGCCATCGATCCGAAGACGCTGAACTGCGGTCAGTGCCACATTGAATACTACTTCACGCCGGAAGACAGCGAGACGATGATGCCGTATTCCAGCAAGGAAGAGATGACGCCGGAAGCGATTCTGGCCTACTACGACGAGAAGGGCTTCAGCGACTGGGAGCAGCCCGGGACAGGCACGAAGATGCTGAAGGCGCAGCATCCGGAAATGGAAACCTTCCTGGCCAGCGCCCACGCGACGATGGGCCTGAACTGCTCGAGCTGCCACATGGCGGAGGAAAAAGCCGAGGACGGCACGACCTATCACAGCCATTACCTGGTGAGCCCGCTGAAGAGCGAGACGCTGATGGCGACCTGCGCGAGCTGCCACGGCAGCGCGGACGCGGCGAAGGCGCTTGTGACCAGCACGCAGGAAAAGGTGACCGCACGGGAGACCGAGACCGGGAACCGCCTGAGCGAGCTGAAGGACAAGCTGACGGTCGCTGTTTCAGAAGCGAAGATGACGGAAGAAGAGCTGGACGCGGTTCGGAAGCTGCACCGGGAAGCCCAGTGGTTCTTCGACTTCTGCTACGTGGAGAACTCGGAAGGCGCGCATAACAGCAAGCTTTCGATCCGGTGCCTGGACACCGCGGACGAGAAGATCGCGGAGGCCATGACACTGCTGACCGGTGAAGCGCCGGCGGCGGCTGCGGAGGAGACTCCGGCGGCGGACGGCGCGCTGAGCGCGACGGTGCAGGGCTTTGGCGGCGACGTGACGGTTCAGGTGGAACTGAACGACGACGGCACCGTGAAGACGCTTACGATTGACACGCCGAATGAAACCGCGGGCCTTGGCCAGCGGGCTAGTGAGGCGGAATTCACAGATCAGTTTATCGGCAAAGCCGGACCGTTCACCTATGGGGAGAACGGGATTGACGCCCTGAGCGGCGCGACGATTACTTCGAACGCTGTGCTGGAGGCGATTAACGGACTGGTCGGCGGTACTGCTGCGGCTCCTGCGGAGGAGACTAAGACTGAGGAACCCGCGGCAGCGGAGACCAAGACGGAAGAACCGGCTGCGGAGGAAAAAACTGCTGAAGAGAAAAAGACGGAACAGCCTGCAGAGACGGCTGCGAAGACAGAAAGCAGCGCTTCCGACGGACAGGTTTACGGCAGCTATATGTCCGAGAAGGAAACCGACTTCAGCAAGATCCGCGTGCTTGTGAACACTAAGAACGACGTGATCACCGGCTGCAAAATCATCTGCGAAGCCAAAGAAGGACAGACGGATCTGGTGACGGATGAAAACGAAGAAGCCTGGGCGAAAGCGGTTGTGGAAACCCAGGGAGCCGAACTGGATAACGTGACGGGCGCGACGGTTTCGTCGAACGCTGTGAAGGAAGCCGTGGCGGAGATTCTGCAGCAGATCGCAGGAGAAACTCCCGCGGCGGAACAGCCGGCGGAAGAAGCAAAGGCCGAGGAACCGGCTGCTGAAGAGAAACCTGCTGAGGAAGACAAAGCCGAAGAACCGGCTGCTGAAGAAAAACCCGCTGAGGAGAAGCCTGCGGAGGAAGCCAAGACCGAAGAAACAAAGACTCCCAGTGCTTACGGCGGCTACCTGGCAGAAAAGGAAACGGCCTTCAGCACCATCCGGGTGATTATCAGCACCCACAGCGGAGAGATTGTCGAATGTAAGGTGATCTGCGACGCGAAAGAGGGACAGACGGATCTGGTGACGGACGAAAACGAAGCGAACTGGGCGAAAGCGATTGTGGAAACCCAGGGGGCGGAAATCGACACCGTGACCGGCGCGACGATTTCCTCGGACGCCGTGAAGGAAGCCGTGACGGAGATCCTGGCGAAAATTCGCTGAGCGTGTGGCTGACTGAAAAAGAATAACTGCGGAGACCGCATTCCACCGTGATTGCGGTCTCCCTTTGTGAAGAGGGACTATGAAGAAGATCGGTAAATTCCTTTCCTCCATGGGCTTTGCGGTGACGCTGCTGGTGGTGCTGGCGGCGGCCTGCGCGCTGAGTTCGCTGGTGGAACAGGGGCTGACGCAAGAAATGTATGCCGCGCGGTATGGGGAAGGAACTGCCTCGCTGATTATGGCGCTGCAGGTGAACGACGCGTATCACAGCATCTGGTTTATAGCGCTGAGCGGATTCCTTTGCCTGAACCTGATTCTTTGCAGCGTGATCCGGTTTCCATTTTTCCGGCGCAGATACCGCGCGGAAAAGGATTTTGCGGGAGCGCTTGAAACGGACGGCAACCTGGGAGAGAGGGAAACCGGCGATCCGGAAAGCGTGTTCGGCGCGCTGCACATGGGCACGCCGGAGAAGCACACGACGAAAGACGGCAGGGAAGCCCTGATTGCCGGAAAGAATGCTGCCGGCATCTGGGGCGCTTGGATCTGCCACCTGGGGATTTTGCTGCTGATTGCGGGATTTGCTCTAGGACAGATGACACTGAAGGAAAATACCGTGTGGGGGATTCCGGGAGAGACGAAGGAACTGCCGGAGACGGGACTGACGGTGACGATTGACGACTTCCGGACGGAAACGCGGGAAGACGGAAGCGTGGATCAATATGTGACGGAAATCACGGTGACGGATCCCGTTTCCGGCAAAACCGAAAAAGCCTCCGTGAGCGTGAACCACCCGGCGTCCTTCGGCGGATTTACCCTTTATCAGAACAACACTGGAGCGGCGGCGCTGGCCACGGTGGAACGGGACGGGCAGGAGATTCAGCGGAAAACGCTGCTGCCGCAGGGAACAATGGCGGAGAGCGTTCTGGGCCTGGAGGATCAGCCGGAATATGCCTTCTACTTTGCCGGGATCCGGACGATGCGGGAAGAAGGGGCGGAAGACCGGACGCTCTATTTCTACGATCTTTACCGGAACGGAACGCTGCAGCAGGACTACTATTTCTTAGGAGACGGAACGATCGACGTGGGCGGGGATCAGGTGACCTTCAGCCCGCGGACTTTCACCCTGCTGGTGGCGCGGCAGGACCGGTTCGCACCGCTGGCACTGGTGGGCGGCGTGATCACGATGATCGGGCTGCTGATGGCTTTCTGCCTGCAGCCGAAGACACTGTGGACGATCCGCGGGGAGAACGGGAAATGGATCCTGCGGGGACGCTGCCGGAAGGGGCAGGCGCTGATGGCGGAGGCTATTGAAGAAGCCGTGAAGACGGCGGGAACTCACCGGACGAAGAAGGGAAACGGTTAAAATGCAAAACGCTGAGAATATTTTGTTTACGATCACGATGATCGGGTACTTCGGCGCGATGGCTTTGTACTTCCTCTTTGTGGTTCTGAAGAAGGAACAGCTGGCCCGGGCGGCCGGGATCCTTCAGGGCGCGGCGCTGATCCTGCACACGGCGGCGCTGGTGCTGCGGGGCATCGCGGCGGGGCGGCTGCCGATGACGAACCAGTATGAGTTTGCCACGTGCTTCGCGTGGGCGCTATGCCTGGTGAGTCTGATTTTCATCCGGAAATACCGGTTTTCGGTGCTGGGCGTTTTCGCCATGCCAATTATCTTCATCATCATGGGATACGCGGCGATGCAAAGCCGGGACATCAAACCGCTGATGCCCGCGCTGCAGAGCGGATGGCTGGCGTTCCACGTTTCCACGGCGATCATTGCCTACGGCTCGTTCGGGGTGAGCGCCGCGCTGAGCGCCATTTTCCTGATGCGGGGGAAACTGAAGGAAAACGGATTCCTGGATCAGCATATTCCGACGGAAAACAAGCTGGACCTGATTGCCTACCGCAGCGTGTGCCTGGGGCTTCTGTTCCTGACCCTCACGATCATTACCGGCGCGATCTGGGCGGAGCGGGCCTGGGGAAGCTACTGGAGCTGGGACCCGAAGGAGACCTGGTCGCTGGTGACGTGGATTATCTA
Source organism: uncultured Eubacteriales bacterium (assembly GCA_902764875.1). GTDB lineage: Bacteria > Bacillota > Clostridia > Christensenellales > Aristaeellaceae > Aristaeella. The sequence continues at coordinate 42,704 of CACWXP010000018.1, read as the reverse complement.
TGCGGTGTATCTGCACCTGCGGCTGCGAAGAGGATGGAAAGGAAAGGCGGCGGCGATTTTCGCTGTGATCGGATTCGTTTGTGTGATCTTTACCTATATCGGCGTGAATACCTTCCTGCCCGGCATTCACAGCTATGCCTGACGGCGGGAGCCTGAGATGAGACAGAAAGGAGCTGCGGACATGCGGGATTACGCGGTGATGCACCTGGACCGGCACGTCGCCACGGTTCGGGGCGACGGTTCATGCACGGTCTATTATCCGCAGTTTATGCCGTACAACCTTTATCTGGAAAAGGCGGATGATCTGAGCGGGCGGATGAACAACCTGAGCAACTTCCATTACTGGTGCGCGACGCGGCTGATCACCATGGACCGGAAATATGCGAAGGAGATTCTGAATTCGCTCGGGATGAAGCAGGCGGTGACGGACTGGGAGAGGGCGGAGATTGCGATCTCCTATCACGCGCTGTGCCTGACGGACGTTTTCTGGGTTCGGGAGATTGGGGAAAAGGTTTCATACGCGGAGATCAACCTCTACGACCATTCGTTGTCGGATGCCTTTGTGGATGTCAGCCTGCGGGGGCGGGCGCTGACGGCGCAGAACGCGGAGATGATCGCAAAGGGAGACAGCGCCGGAGATCTGGCGACCAGCGGCGTTGCGCCGAAGGCCTGGATCCGGCGGGGCGGGAAGTTCTTCCTGCTGAAGGACGGAGAGGCGGCCGAGATGGAAGCGGAACTGGCGGCCAGCCGGATTGCCCGCTGCTTTCGGGTGGATCAGGTGCTTTACGAGCCGAGAGAATATGAGGGACTGGCGGTCAGCGCCAGCGGCTTGATGACCGGCAAGGCCGAAAGCATCGTTTCCGCAGAGTATGTGGATATTTACGCGGCGAACCACGGAAAGACGCTGGAGGAGATTGTGCGGAAGCAGGATCTTTACGGATTCCACATGATGAACATTGTGGACTATCTGATCGGGAACACGGACCGACACTGGGGCAACTGGGGATTCCGGGTGAACAACGCGGACAACCGGCTTGGAAAACTGCATCCTTTGATGGACTTTAACCGGGCTTTCCGTGCGTATGATACATTGGAAGGGGTACGATGCCTGACGGTTAGGGAGAATATCTCACAGATGGACGCGGCGGTTCGGGGCGTGCGGGCGATCGGGCTGAATCAGGTGGAGGCACTGCCGGAGGATTTGAATGGGCTGTTCCGGAAGTTGAACGGGCTGACCGGGATGCGGGCGGAAGAGATGCTGACGCGGAGGCTTGAGGTGCTGAAGGCGGCGGAGTGATTAAAAAAGAAACAGTTGCGCGGAGGGACTTGTTCCTATATAATCGTGGCAGACGGACAATCCTATACACGACGACACGACAGACAGGAGGAGACCCATGAAAAAACTGATTTGCCTGTTACTGACCCTCGCGATGATGCTGGGCTGCGCCTGCGCCTTCGGGGAAGCCGCGGAAGCCCCGGCGGAAAACCTGTTTACCCCCGGAACATATACGGCGGAGGAACAGGGCATTTTCGCACCGGTGAAGGTTACAATCACGGTGAGCGAAAACGCGATTACCGGCGTGCTGATTGATGCCACCGGCGAGACGCCGGAGCTTGGCGGACTGGCGGCCGGAAAGCTGTCGGCGAGCATCATGGAAGCGCAGACGCCGAACGTGGACGCGCTGAGCGGCGCAACGGTGACCAGCAACGCGATCATCAAGGCGGCGACGGCGGCCCTGGAGGCGGCGGGCGCGGACATCGACGTGCTGGACGCAAACCGGAAGGACCAGGGAGAGACCGGTCCCAAGGAAGAAAAGACCATCGACACGGAAATCGTGATCATCGGCGCGGGCGGCGCCGGCATGTCGGCGGCGATCATGGTGCATCAGGCGGGGAAGAAATTCGTGCTGCTTGAGAAAATGCCCTATGCCGGCGGCAACACGACCAAGGCGACCGGCGGCATGAACGCCGCGGAAACCCACTATCAGAAAGAACAGGGGATTGAGGACTCCACGGCGCTGTTTGCCGCGGACACGATGAAAGGCGGCCACGCGCTGAACGATCCGGAACTGGTGGCAACACTGGCGAACCGGAGCGCGGAGGCCATTGACTGGCTGGACACCATCGGCGCGTCACTGCCGAAGATTTCCTATTCCGGCGGCGCTTCCGTGAACCGCATCCACGCGCCGGAAGACGGCAGCGGCGTGGGCGGATATCTGGTGGACCGGTTCAGCGCGAAGCTGGACGAACTGGGCGTGCAGATCATGTTCAACACGGCGGCAACGGAGCTGCTGACGGACGCGGAAGGCAAGATCTGCGGCGTGAAGGCGGAAGGCGAAGACAGCAACTACACCATCAACTGCAAGGCGGTGATCCTGGCGACGGGCGGCTTCGGGGCGAACGAGGACATGTACACCCAGTACCGGCCGGACCTGAAGGGCACCGTTACGACCAACGCCCCCGGAGCGACGGGCGACGGCATCGTGATGGCCCAGGCGCTGGGCGCGGATCTGGTGGACATTGAACAGATTCAGCTGCATCCGACGGTGGAACAGACGACTTCCATGCTGATTACCGAATCCGTTCGCGGCGACGGCGCGATCCTGGTGAACCAGAGCGGCGTGCGCTTCACGAACGAACTGCTGACCCGCGACGCGGTTTCTGCCGCGGAACTGGAGCAGGAAGGACAGTACGCGTGGATCATCTTTGACCAGAACCTGCGGGATCACCTGAAGGCGACGGAGAAGTACGTGAAGAGCGGCATCACCGTGCAGGCGGACACGATTGAAGGCCTGGCGGAACTGCTGGCGATTGACCCGGCCACGCTGGCGAAGACGCTGGAAGACTGGAACGGGTACGTCAAGAACCAGCGGGATCCCGACTTCGGGCGCACCACCGGCATGGACGCGGATCTGACGACTCCGCCCTACTACGCCATCAAGATCGCTCCCGGCATCCATCACACGATGGGCGGCGTGAAGATCAACACGGCGGCACAGGTGATCAACACCGAAGGCCAGGCCATTCCCGGACTGTTCGCCGCGGGCGAAGTGACCGGCGGCGTGCACGGCGGCAACCGCCTGGGCGGCAACGCGGTTGCGGACATCGTGATCTTCGGCCGGATTGCGGCGGAGAGCGCGCTGGAGTATATTAAGTAAGGCATATACCCTTGTTGAGATGATTTTCCCCGAACCGTAAAGCGGTTCGGGGAATTTCAATCAAAAGAAAGTTGCAAAAACGGAAGAATAGCTTTATAGTAAGCATGAAAAAGACGGGAGCAGCCCACAAAGGAGAAGAAAAAATGAAAAAGTGGTATGATGAGGAATATGAGTTTACCGTTGAGGTGACGGGGTTTCTGCACGGCGACCATACGGAACGGTACTGCCGGAACGGGGAGGAAATCGGGGATCGGTATACCTGCACGTACGGATGTCCGGTGAATGAGGACGGATACGGCATCTGCTCGAAAACGATGATGATGCTTTATCCTTTGATGGAGGCTGTGCGGAGCGGGGGGGATCTTGAAAACCTCGGCGGCGACGGCAAATACACGAAGACGATCGTTTGCCCGGACGGGTGCGTGATCTTCAAGCTGACGGCGAAGCCTTTGGGAAATGAGAACTTCCATAAGGGCGGGTTCTGGGAATACCCGGATCAGACGTGAGGGGGATCCTTCTACAGCGCGTATACCCCGGTTTTCAACTCCAGGCACGAGGTGGCGGGGATCATCGGCTATGCCGAATAAAAGAACGGCACAGGAAAAGGCGGCCTCCGGGATTCGGAGATCGCCTTTGCAAATCCTTTGAGAAATACGGAAAACCTTTGGGGCATCCTGAAAATCTCCGGAAAATCAGCCGACGGAAGCGGCACCTTTTTCCATCGCCTGGCGGTTGATGGGAAGAAGGTGCTCCTTTTTTGGGCCGAAGGTGGCCTTCAGAGCTTCCATGGCGGCATCGATGGAGACCACGCCGGTCTTCTTCAGGATGGCGCCGAGCATAACCATATTGGCCGTGCGGGCGTTGCCCAGCTCTTCCGCGATGCCGTTGCAATCCACGGGGATGGCGGTGATATCATCCCGGTCGGGAGTGATATCGATGAGGGAAGAGTTATAGAGCATGATGCCGCCCTTTTCCATGGCGGGGGTGAACTTGATCATGCTGGGCTTGTTCATAATGACGGCGATCGGGATCTCCGTGACCAGGGGGGAACCGATGGGCTCGTCGGAAATGACCACGGCGCAGTTGGCTTCGCCGCCGCGCATTTCCGGACCGTAGGAAGGCATCCAGGACACATTCATGCCCTCGTGCATGGCGGCCTTGGCCAGGAGCTGGCCGATGAGGAGGACGCCCTGTCCACCGAAACCGGCAATCAGAAATTGAGCTTCCATGGATTACTCAACCTCCTTTTTCACACCCAGAGGATACTGGGGAATCATATTCGCTTCGAGCCACTTGAGGGCTTCCTGCGGGGTCATGCCCCAGTTGGTGGGGCAGGCGGAAAGCACTTCGACCATGGAGAAACCCTTGCCGGCGATCTGCGTTTCAAAGGCTTTTTTGATGCACTTCTTCGCATCCATGATATGCTTGACATCATGAACGGAAACGCGGGCGATATAGGCGGGGCCGTCCAGGGTGGCGAGCATTTCGCTGACGCGGATCGGATAGCCGCAGAGCTTCGGATCCCGGCCGTAGGGAGAGGTGGTGGTCACCTGGCCCGGCAGGGTGGTGGGGGCCATCTGGCCGCCGGTCATACCGTAGATCGCGTTGTTGACGAAGATGACGGTGATGTTCTCACCCCGGGTGGCGGCGTGGGTGATTTCCGCGGCGCCGATGGAGGCCAGGTCGCCGTCGCCCTGGTAGGTGAAGACGACATTGTTCGGATTGACCCGCTTGCAGCCGGTGGCCACGGCGGGAGCGCGGCCGTGGGCCGCTTCCATCATGTCACAGTTGAAATAATCGTAGGCAAAGACGGCGCAGCCCACGGGGGCGATGCCGATGGTTTTTTCCTGGACACCGAGCTCGTCGATGGCTTCGGCCACGAGGCGGTGGATGATGCCGTGGGTGCAGCCGGGGCAGTAATGCAGGGGCTTATCGGTGAGCAGCTTTGTTTTTTCATACACAACAGCCATGATTATTTCCCCTCCTTTGCCAGCTTTTCAATCTCGGTGATGATTTCACGGACGGTGGGCACGATGCCGCCGGTGCGTCCGAAGAAATGGACGGGCTTTTTGCCTTCGACAGCCAGCTTCACATCGTCGACCATCTGGCCCATGGACATTTCCACAGTCAGGAACGCTTTGGCGTGATCCGCCGCCTTCGCAATGGGCGCGGCGGGGAAGGGCCAGAGGGTGATGGGGCGGATGAGACCGGCTTTGATGCCCTCGGCGCGGAGCTTGCGCATGGCGCTGCGGGCAATGCGGGCGGTGGTTCCGTAGGCGACGATGACGTAATCGGCGTCGTCGGTCATTTCCTCCTGCCAGCGGCACTCGGTCTGCTCCATGACGGCGTACTTTTCATACAGCCGGTTGACATGCTTCTCCAGCACGGCGGGATCGATATACAGGGAGTTGATCACCGCGCGATCCCTGCCGCAGCCGGGCTTCCAGCCGGTGGCCGCCCAGGTTTTGGGCGGAAGATCGGTCCGCTCCTTATGCTCGGGCATTTCGACGGGCTCCATCATCTGGCCGATGAGGCCGTCGCCCATGATGAGCACGGGATTGCGGTATTTATCGGCGAGATCGAAGGCTTCCTGTGTCAGCTCTACGGCTTCCTGGACGGAAGAGGGGGCCAGGACGAGCATCCGATAGTCGCCGTGGCCGCCGCCGCGGGTGGACTGATAGTAGTCGCTCTGGGCGGGCTGGATGGAACCGAGGCCGGGGCCGCCGCGCACCATGTTGACGATGACGCAGGGGAGCTCGGCACCGACGATATAGCTGATGCCTTCCTGCTTGAGGGAAATTCCCGGGCTGGAAGAAGAAGTCATGACCCGGGCGCCGGCACCGGCCGCACCATAGACCATGTTGATGGCGGCGACTTCGCTTTCCGCCTGCAGGAAACAGCCGCCCTCAATTTTCGGCAGCCGCTTGGACATATACTCGGGAATCTGATTCTGAGGGGTGATGGGGTAACCGAAGAAGAAGCGGCATCCGGCCTGGATAGCAGCTTCGGCGATCGCCTCGTTTCCCTTCATGAGCATTTTCTGACCCATGGATACGCTTCCTCCTTATTTTTCAACTTTAATGACAGCATCCGGGCACATCCGGGCGCAAAACGCGCAGCCGATGCACTGGTCCTGCTGCTCAATTCCGATGGGGTGATAGCCTTTGGCGTTGATCTCTTTACTGAGCGCCAGAAGGTGTTTGGGACAAACGTCGGCACACAGACCGCAGCCTTTGCAGGTCTCCCGGTCGATGGTCAGTTTGGCCATGGCATTCCGCCTCCTTCAAAATCGTAGTGCAACTATTATAGGGTGTTCAAAAACCCCCGTCAAGCAGCGGGACGGGGGTTTTGGCGGAAAGGCAATAAAAGTACAGGGGTTGGGGGCCGCGCTGCGGCGCGGCAGTGGATAGTGGGTAGTGGATAGTGAATAGTGGAGAGATTCAGAGATTCAGTACCTCGGATTTCAGGAAATCGGCCAGGAGGCGGCCGGCTTTCTGGTTCCAGGCGGCGTTCGGATGGAAGCGGGCACCGGTGTCTTCGTCGTGGTAATCCGGAAGGGTGAAGGTGAAGAGGTTTTCCAGACCTTCCTCCTTGGCCCGGCGGACGGCCTCCGCGGGGAGCTCCGGACGGCAGTCGGAGGCGGGCAGGATCCAGACGATCTTCGCCGGGGGATTTTTTTGGCGAACCAGGCGGAGAAAGGCCAGGGCGCCCCGGATGAAGACTTCCTTGTCCGTGTCGAGGCTGTTTTTGACGTTGATGCCGTTGTTGTCGTTGGTGCCGAGGCGGATGCAGACCACGTCCGGCTGCCAGGAGGCAAAATCCCAGGGCTTTGTGCAGCCGCGGCTTTCGGCAGCGGGACCCCGGAGGACGCCGGCGATTTCCTCATAATGGGCGGGCAGGGTGTGGGACGGATTGTGCTCCCAGTCCCAGCAGACGCCCCAGCCGCTTTGGGAGAGGATGCGGCGCTCGGCATTGAGCTCGTCGCAGGCCACCCAGGAATAATTGCCGCGCGCGGAAAACCAGAGGGAGATCCACTCATCGTTGCCCCGGGGCGCCAGGGAGCCTTCGCCGGAGGTGAGGCTGTCGCCGACGAATTCGATTTTCCAATCGTGGGTCGGGAGGGCTTCCAGGGCGCCCTCCAGGCGCAGAGAATGGAGCAGAACCGTCGCTTCCGGGGCATCCGGCATGCACTGGGTTTCCTTCAGGAGGGTGATGACGCGGGCGTTCTGCGGTTCCATGCCCAGGACCAGGGGATAGAAGCGGACGCCGGGCTCCACCGGGAAGCGGCAGACGGGCGCGCCGTCCGCCAGGACGATCATCCACATGATCGGGGAGAAAGCGGGGGCTTCCAGCTCCGCCCAGAGATCCGAGCCGCGGAAGGTACATTCCAGGCCGGAGCCGGTCCAGTCCAGGGCGACGGGGATGCGGGAGTGGTCCAGGCGGCCCAGAAGGCGGAGATTGGGGGTATCGGGGGTTACGGGAATGTATTGCATTGGAGCACCTCCGGAACGGTAGGATTTAGGGGTTAGGATTTAGGATTTAGGGGAGCCGCGCCGCGGCGCGGCAGTGGATAGTGAATAGTGGATAGTGGTTAGGGGTACGGGAAGTTTTGGGGTTTAGCGTTCAGGGAAACTTTGGGGGATAACAGAGGACGGTCCTTTCGGACCGCCCTCACGGAGTTTTATGATCTTATTTCAGCATGGACTTTTCCCAGCAGTCGTAGGGCTTGAGGCCCAGGAGTTCGACGACCGTGGGGGCCACATTGGCCAGGCCGAAAGGACTTTCGGTGTCCATTTCATGGCGGGCATCCTTGTCGTGGATGATGAAGGGAACGGGACGGAGACTGTGGGCCGTGCGGACGGAAACCACGCCCTTCTTGTTCTTTTCCAGCATCTGGTCGGAGTTGCCGTGGTCGGCGGTGACCACCAGGATGCAGTTGTGCTCATCGCAGGCCTTGAGGATCCGGGTGAGGCACAGGTCCACGGTTTCCACGGCGATTTCCGTGGCGTAGAGGTTGCCGGTGTGGCCCACCATGTCGCCGTTGGGGAAATTGCAGCGGATGAAGCCGTATTTGCCGGACTCGATGGCCGCGATGACCAGGTCGGTGATCTCGGTGCCCTTCATCCAGGGGCATTCATCGAAGGAGCGGACATCAGAGGGGACTTCCTGCCAGGTTTCCAGCTCTTCGGAGAATTTCTCGGAGCGGTTGCCGTTCCAGAAATAGGTCACATGGCCATACTTCTGGGTTTCGGAGCAGGCGTATTCGTTGATGCCGTTTTCCACCAGCAGCTCGGTGAGGGTGTTGCGGATCTGCGGCGGATTGACGAGGTACTTATGGGGAATATGCAGGTCGCCGTCGTATTCCAGCATGCCGGCGTAGAGCACCTTCGGCACGGCACCGCGGTCGAACTTATCGAAGGAGGCGTCGCCGTCGAAGGCCATGGAGAGCTCGAGGGCGCGGTCACCGCGGAAGTTGAAGAGGATCACGCTGTCGCCATCCTGCATGGCGCCGACGGGCTTGCCGTTTTCGGCGACGACGAAGCCGGGCAGATCCTGGTCGATGACGCCGGGCTGCTCGTTGCGGTAGGTTTCGATGGCTTCACGGGCGGAACCGAAGGCGCGGCCTTCGCCGTGGACATGAATATCCCAGCCGGCTTTGACCATGCCCCAGTTGGCCTGGTAGCGGTCCATGGTGATCTGCATACGGCCGCCGCCGGAGGCGATGCGGACATCGTAGGAAGCATCCTTCAGATTGGCAATGGTTTCTTCCAGCTGATCCACATATTCGAGGGCGGAGGTGGCGGGGACGTCACGGCCGTCGAGCAGGATATGCACGCGGGCTTTGCCGACGCCTTCGGCCTTGGCTTCCTTCAGCATGGCCAGGAGGTGGCCGATGTTGCTGTGGACATTACCGTCGGACAGGAGGCCGATGAAATGGAGCGCGCCGCCGGAAGCTTTCACGCCGGCGACCAGCGCCTTCCAGGTTTCGGAGGCGTAGATCTTGCCGGACTCGATGGACTCGTTGACGAGCTTGGCGCCCTGGGAATAGATCTGGCCGCAGCCGAGGGCGTTGTGGCCTACTTCGCTGTTGCCCATATCATCGTCGGAGGGGAGACCCACGGCGGTTCCGTGCGCCTTGATGATCCGGAAAGGATCGTTGGCCTTCAGGGTATCGAGCGTCGGGGTGGTGGCCTTCATAACCATGTTTCCCAGCTCTTCGGAAGACTCACCGACACCGTCCATAACAACCAGAACAACGGGCTTTTTCATGAAAAAACATCCTCCTGTTTCGTATAGTTGATTCAGTCATGCAGCGCGCGGCTGCCGCCGGCGGCCTGCTTCGTTCGGGACGCCGCGGCTTTTCGCACGCACACCTATTACAATACAGCAAAAAGGGGTTGAATGTCAATCTTTTCAAGGCCTTTGAGCGGGTATCGGACAAGGTTTCGGACAGATTTCGGGCAGGGTGAAAAGACGATTTGACGAAGCGGGGAAGAAAGGGTATAATAGCGGCAGCCACTTAAAGCTTCTTCGGGGATGGGTGCAATTCCCTACCGGCGGTATAGCCCGCGAACTGAGATTGAAAAACTCAGCCGATCCGGTGACGATTCCGGAGCCGACAGTACAGTCTGGATGAGAGAAGAAACGGTACAGCTTATCACGCGCAATTTCGCCGTATGACTTGCCGCCCCTCAGAGCGAAGCTGCTTTGGGGGGCGAAACATATTATACGGGAGGAACATACAATGAGCACAGTCAAACGTCAACAGGTCTTCAGCGTGGGGAACATGGCACGGATGGGCATCCTGACAGCGGCGGCAGCCCTGCTGGATCTGATCCCCGGGATTCCGATCTTCGGAAACATCTACAAACTGGACTTCAGCATGCTGCCGGTTTTGCTGGGGACCTTCTCGATGGGCCCGGTGGAGGGCGTGATCATTCTGGGACTGAAGTGCCTGATCGGCTGGGCGCACTCGACGACGATGGGCATCGGCAAACTGGCCGAGTTCCTGATGGGACTGATGATGATCCTGCCGGCGGGGCTGATCTACAAGAATCACAAGACCCGGAAGACCGCGATCATCGGCATGGCCGTCGGAACGCTTTGCATGATCGTCGGAAGCATTATCGTCAACAAATTCATTCTTTTCCCGTTCTATATGGCGGCGTTCCATATGGACATGGAAAAGATCCTGGGCATGGTGACGGTGGCGGGCGTTGACAGCGAGATCAAAATGCTGCTGCTGGTGACCGGACCTTTCAACCTGATCAAGGGCGTTGTGCTGAGCGTGATTACGGCGATTATCTACAAGCCGCTGAGTCCGTTCCTGCATAGTAAGCGTTAAGGGGGCAGAAAGAGGGGCCTTTTCAGCAGCGGAGATGCTACAGGCGTCTCCGCTCTTTCAGAAAAAGAGACAAGGAGAGATAAGATTCATGCCGATGGACGGACTGACGGTCGGGTTTATCGCACGGGAACTGGACCGGACTTTGGCAGGCGGGCGGGTGGACCGGATTACCCAGCCGGAGAGGGACGCCGTTGTGATGGTGATTCGCGCGGGAAACGAGAATCACCGGCTGCTGCTTTGCGCCTCGCCGAACAATGCCCGGTGCCACCTGACCGACAGCAGCTTTTCCAACCCGCTGGAACCTCCGGCACTGTGCATGCTGATGCGCAAGCAGCTGATGGGCGCCCGGGTGACGGAGGTCCGCCAGGAGGCGGGGGACCGGATTGTGCGGGTGGACCTGGACGCCGTGAACGAGATGGGCGACCACGTGCTTCGCCGGCTGGTGCTGGAGATCATGGGACGGCATTCCAACCTGATGCTGCTGGACGAGAACGGCAGGATTCTGGAAGCGGCGCGGCATGTGAACGCGGAGATGAGCCGGGTGCGGCAGATTCAGCCGGGAATGATTTACCAGGCACCGCCCGGACAAAACAAGCTGAACCCGGAGACATTGCGGGGAGCGGAACTGCTGGAGCGGCTGCAGGCCCGGGACGGCGGGAACTTTTCGAGGGCGCTGGCGGAGGAAATCAGCGGCCTGAGCCGAGTGAGCGCGGAGGAGATTGCCACACGGGTGCGGGCGGCGGGAGAAACCTGGCCGGAGGACCTGGAGGGGACCTGCGAGCGGCTGGAAGACTTTTTCCGGCGGCTGCCGGGGATGGCGGCGCCCTGTGTGCTGCGGGGCGAGAACGGGGACGCGGAAGACGTATTCCCCTTCCCGTATCTGAGCCGGGACACCGGACGGGAAGAACCCTGCAAAACGCTGAGCCGGGCGCTGGATCTTTATTACAGCACACGGGACGCGAAGGACCGGATGAACCAGAAGAGCGCTGCCATGATCCGGACGCTGAAGGGACAGGCGGACCGCTGCACACGGAAGCTGGCGATGCAGGAGGAAGAACTGGCTTCGGCCGAAAAAATGGACGAGTACCGCCGGATGGGCGAAGCGATCCAAGGGAACCTTTATCAACTGAAAAAAGGTATGACGGAGGCAGTGCTGCCGGACTGGAACGACCCGGAGGGGGGAACGATTACCGTTCCGCTGGATATCCGGCTGACACCGATACAGAACGCCCAGAAATACTTCAAAAAATATCAGAAGGCCCGGTCTGCCCGGGAAACGGCGGCGATCCAGCGGGACAAGACGCTGGAAGAGCTGGAATACCTGGAAAACATGCTGATGGACGCGGAGAACTGCACCGCGGAGAGCGAGCTGGAGGAAATCCGGCGGGAACTGATCCGGACCGGCTACATGAAGCGGGTGACCAACCGGCGGCAGCAGCGGCAGCTGCCGGAGAGCAAGCCCTGGCGGTATGTTTCCGCAGACGGGATTGAAATCGTCGTTGGAAAGAATTCCATCCAGAACGACCGGCTGACCCTGGGGGCCGGCGGGAACGAGACCTGGCTGCACGCAAAGGACATGCCGGGAAGCCATGTGATCATCCGGACGGAAGGGGAGGCGCCGCTGGAGACGCTGCGTCAGGCGGCGCTGCTGGCGGCCTGGTTCAGCAAGGGGAAAAACAGCTCCACCGTACCGGTGGACTATACGCTGCGGAAGTATGTGAAAAAACCTTCAGGAGCTGCGCCCGGGAAGGTGATTTATACGCATCAGAAGACAGTGTATGTAACGCCGGAGGAATCTGAAATTAAGAAGATTTCGGTTTCCACCTGCCTGAGAGGAGAAAGGTGAAGCCCACGAGGAAGGGGACGCAGCCGGAAATGGCGTTGCCGTACCAGAAGCCGGAGATGCCCCAGCCGAGGGTGACGCCCAGGAGGATGGAGAGGCCGATGCGGCAGGCGACGCCGTCCAGCAGGGCGACAGCCAGATTCAGCTTTGAATTGCCGGAGCCGTTGATCAGGGCGAAGGACGGCGGGCGGAGCGTGCAGCCCAGATACTGAATCATGGCGACAGGGATATACTGCTCCAGGACGACCTGAAGCACGGCGGGATCCTGGGTGAAAATACCGAAAAGCCACTCGGGCCGAAGCAGCGTGATGACCGCGAAAATGGCCGAGGGAATGGCGACAATCCAGAGAGCGTGAAAGAAGATTTTCGGCACGCGCTCTGTTTTTTTCGCGCCGAGGGCCTGGGAGATCATGGCGCCGCCGGCGGCGGAGATGGCCTGGGCGACAATGCTGATCATATTCTCCAGCTTGCGGGCGATGCCGGTGACGGCGATGGAAACTTCGCCGTACTGGTTGATATAGGAATTCACAAAGAGCATCGAGAAGGTGATGGCGGCGGACTGGATGACCATGGGAATGCCCAGGGACAGCAGCGGCGGGATCACCGTCCGGCGGATGCGGAAATGGGAAGGTTTGAAATCAAAATGGATCTGATCCCGGTGGCGGTAGAGCAGCGTGAGGGCGAAGAGAAAGCTGACCCCCTGGCCGATAACGGTGGCCAGGGCCGCGCCCCGGGGGCCCATTTGCATGGGACCGACAAAGAGCAGATCCAGCACGAGATTCAGGACGGAGGCGATGGCGATAAACATGAAGGGATGCTTTGAATCGCCCATGCCGCGCAGAATGGCGGAAACCAGATTGTAGCCGTAGATGAAGACAGTGCCGTAGATGCAGGTGATGACATACTGGCGGGTGTATTCCCAGATGGAATCCGGGGTGTTCAGCCAGGCCATGATCCCCTGATAGGTCAGGAGGAAAAGGAACATGATGATGAGCGCCAGGGACATGAGAAGGGTGAAGAGAGTGGCCACCATATCGCCGATGCGGTCGTGGCGATGCTCGCCGACGTAGCGGGAGATCAGAATCTGTCCGGCGTTGGACAGGCCCATGGCGATGAAGGTGATGAGCATCATCATCTCGCCGCCGATGGAAACGGCGGAGAGGCCGCCGGTACCGACCATCTGGCCGACGACGATCATATCCACCATGTTGTAGACCATCTGGAGGAGGCCGGAAAGGAAAAGGGGCGCGGCAAAGCGGAGCAGCGTTCCCGGAACGCTGCCGGTTGTTAAGTCTCTGATCAACTGGGGGGATTTCCGGTCATTCTGCGTCATAAAACATACTTTCTGCTTCAAAAGTACGGACAAAAAGAATCCGGACTTATTGTAAAGCCCGGATTCTTTTCTGTCAACCGAAGGGGAAGACTTCGCATTATTCTTCGTCGTGTTCAAAGGTGCTGCCGCCGATGAACTCCCTGAGGAGGGAGAGGGGCGGGATTTCATCCAGAAGGGATGGATCCACATCCGGGAGATAATTCAGGGCCTTGATCAGCCGGCGGGCGAGGAGGTAGTTTGCGGAATCGGCGGGGACATCCTTCAGGAGCTTGTAGGCAAAGAGCTTCAGGATGGGCAGTTCGTAATGCAGGGCGGTGTTGAACATGCTGTCCGCGTTTTCCTGGTACTTGAAGATGTATTTTTCCTCGCCGCGGCGCACGCTGGGCCACATGCCGAGTGTTCCTTCCGGCGGGTAGCCGCGGAACTGCTGATCGCGGACGATGCGCCGGAGGAGGCGGACGTCCGTGGTGCGGATGCGGTTATGGTCATCGAGGTTGAGGCAGGTGAGGGCGCTGGCGAAGATTCGGTAGATCTCGTCGGCCGGGAGCATTTCAATGATCTTCGGGTTGAGGCCGTGGATGCCTTCGAGGATAATGATTTCGCCGGGCTCGAGATGGGTGGGCGGCGTGAGGTAATCCTTTTCGCCGGACTCGAAATCGTAGCCGGGCATGAAGACTTCCTCGCCGTTGAGGAGGCCGGTGATACTGTCGGCCAGGAGCTTGACATCCAGGGCTTCGATGGTTTCAAAATCCCGGGTGCCGTCGAGCTGTACGGGCAGATCCTCCCGGTTGATGAAGAAATCGTCCATGGAGATCCGGCGGGAGGGGTGGCCGTACATCTGCAGATGCACCGCCAGGCGGGCGGCAAAGGTGGTTTTGCCGCTGGCGGAGGGACCGGCCACCAGCGCAACATGCTTATTCTGCTCATGGATCTTTTTGGCGATGTCGTCGATGGCGGTTTCGTGCAGCGCTTCGTTGACACGGATGAAATTCCGGAGGCTTCCGTGCTCAATCATGATGCTGACGTCGCTGACGTTGGTGACGCCGAGAATTTCACACCAGTGGGCACTCTGGGCGAAAACTTCCAGGTGCTTGGGACGGTAGATATAGGGTGCGGCGTGATCGAAATCGGAACCGGCCGGCAGCTGCAGGACGAAGCCGCCCCGGAGCTCGAAGAGCGTGAAGACCTTGACATAGCCGGTGGAGACGGTCATGGCGCCGTAGAAGTACTCCCACATGCCGTCGATGGAATACATGGTGAAGGTTGGAACGGGGCGGCGGGACAGCAGCTCCACCTTGTCCGGCTGGCGCGCTTCGCGGAAGTACTCGATGGCGTCCTCCCGGGTCCAGACCTTGCGGGTGAACTCCAGATCCAGTTCGACGATGCGGCGCATCTCGTTCTCGATACGGACGATGTCCTGGCGGTGCAGCTCCACCTCGGGCAGGCGGACAAAGACGCCGTAGCCGACGGAGTATTCGATGCGAACCTGCTTGTACGGATAGAGATGGCGCAGGGCCAGGAGCATCACGAAACGGAGGGAGCGCTCGTAGATGCGGCGGCCTTCCTCGTGCTCCAGGGTGAGGGGCGTGAGCGTGCAGTCATGGCGCAGGGGATCGTTCAGCTCGCGGACGATGCCGCCGGACAGGGCGGCCAGCGTTCCGCGGGGAAAAGCATCCAGCCCGACCAGACAGTTCCGTACGGTGGTTCCTTCCGGAAATTCTTTCTGATTGTTTAAGGAACGGATAATCATGGCAGATCCTCCTTCGGGTTTAATCGAAGGGCATGCTGGACAGATCGGCATTCAGCAGCTCTTCGTCGGGATCGGGAAGAGTACCGTGCTCCTCGAGCCAGCGGGCCTGCCGCTGCTGCATCTGGAGCTGTTTGGTATGCACGTAGGCCACATTCGCATTGGTGGCGGGGGCTGTGGTCCGGGTGAGGAGCTTTTTTCCGTCCTCATCGATCCGGAAACGCAGACGGATCAGAATCCGGCCGTGACTTTTGCACTTGGCCACGGCGATATATTTGTCGGCACTCTGTTTAATATATTCGCCGTCCAGCGCCAGAACCCTTCCGCACCGCGGACAAACCGGATGAAGCGCCGTTTCGCTCTGCAGCGCCTCACGGACGGAATCAAAGGCTTCGCCCGGCGTTTTCTCCCGGGCGTTCCTGCGGGCGTGGATCAGCTGGCGGGGCTTTTGGGGATAATTCAGGACGGCGTCGGGATCCGGCAGGGTTTTGAAGACCAGGGCCGTATACCAGGCGTCGTAGAGCGCGTTGTGGAAGGCCATGGATTCCTCGGCCCGGATGCCCATCAGGTCCATGGCGGCCTTCAGGCCGGCGCGGTCTTTCAGATGATGTACCTCGCTGAAGAGCTTCTGAATGTCGCACAGGGGCGAAAGGGGGATATCCTCGCAGTGGAAGAAGGCGATATTCTGCCAGAGAACGCTGATATCGTCGCAGCCCCAGGTGAGAAGCGTGTAATCCTCGCCGCACCAGGAGGTGAACTGGAGCAGGGCTTCCCGGAAATTCGGGGCGCCGGCCAGCTTTTCGGAATCCAGGCCCGTCATGCGCTTGATGCGGGGGTGGATCCGGAGATAATGGGTCGGGGCAATCGGAATGGAAATGGCCTCGGCGGGGGTCAGATCCGGACCGAGGCGCACGGCGCCGATCTGGATCATTTCGAAAATCAGTTTGTCGCCGACCTCACGATAGGTGCGGCTCTGGTAGGAGATGGGCTGATTCCACTCCAGGTCTACAATAATATAAGTCATAAAAAACAATTTCCTCTTGTTTCAGTTATTTCGACTTCGGTGGCGCTCCGGTTTGCGATCTTCATCGGCACAGGGGTGTTATGATTCGGCGGCGCTATGTTCCGGCAATGCCGTGCTTCGGAGGCGCTCCGGTTTGCGACCTTCATCGGCGCAGAGGCGTTATACTTCAGCGGCGTTTTGGCCGGCCAGGGCCCCGGTGGACCAGGCGATCTGGAGGTTATAGCCGCCGGTGTGGGCGTCTACATCCAGAAGCTCACCGGCAAAAAACAGATTCGGCAGCAGGCGGCTGCGCATGGAGGAAGGATCCACCTCCCGGACGCTGACGCCACCGCGGGTGACGATGGCCCCGGAGAGGGGCCCGGTGGAACGGATGGTCAGAGGCAGGGCCTTCAGGGTTTCGGCGAGACAGCGACGCTGCTCAGCGGTGACCTGGTTGCAGCGGAGAGACTCCGGCAGGCCGCAGAGCTGCGGAAAGATTCCCGCCAGACTTGCGGGCAGGAGGCTGGCCAGCTCGGTGGGAAGCAGTTTTTTTCCGGAGGCGGCGAAATCCCGCAGCAGGCGGGCGTCCAGCTGCTCCGGGGTGAGGCCGGGCTTCAGGTCGATCCGGAGGGAGGCTTTCGAAAGATCCTCCGGCAGATGACAGCTGGCTTCCAGCACCAGGGGGCCGGAAACGCCGAAATGGGTGAAGAGCATTTCGCCCAGCTCAGTATACAGCACTTTTTTGCCCCGGGAAAGGGTGAGGGTCACATTTCTGAGGCTCAGCCCCTGGAGGGAACAGGGCCAGGTTTCCACGGTATCCAGCCCGACCAGCACGGGAGAGCGCGGAAGAACGGTATGGCCTGCCGCTTCGGCGAAGCGGTAGCCGTCGCCGGTGGAGCCGGTGGCCGGAAAGCTGACGCCGCCGGTACACAAAATCACTGAATCCGCGGGGATGCGTTCGCCGTCTTTTGTCAGGACGGCGGCGACGCGGCGGCCGCCCTCTTCCGAAGGCAGGGTTTCCAGGGAGCGGACGGCCGTGTTCAGCCGGACGTCGACGCCGGATTGGCGCATCAGGGAAGCGAGGGCGCGGGTGACGTCGCTGGCTTTCTCCGAAGCGGGGAAAACCCGGCGGCCGCGCTGCACCGTAACGGGGCAGCCGGCACTTTCCAGCAGGGCCATCATATCCTGCGGGGAAAAGAAACTGAGGGCGGTATAGAGAAAGCGGGGATTGCGCGGCACCTGGGAAAGGAAGGTATCCAGGTCACAATCGTTGGTCAGGTTGCAGCGGCCCTTGCCGGTGATATAGACCTTTTTCCCGAGCTTCTCATTTTTCTCGAGGAGCGTGACGGCAGCGCCAGCACGGGCCGCAAACAGGGAAGCGACCATTCCGGCAGCGCCGCCCCCGACAACGATGACATTCGGCTTTTTTTCTGTCATTACAGGTTCCATCCGGTGATTTTATTGCTGATCTCTGTCAGCCTGGGCCGAAAACGCGGCGCGCGCAGACGGCCGGTTTTCTTCCGTGTCATTATAACAGGCAACCTATTTCGGCGCAAGAACAGTTGAAAAGCGCCGGAAAAGGGAGTAAAATATCTGCATCCACAAATCGGGCTCCCGGCCGGGCTGCCTCGGCGAACCGGCGGGAGCAACAGAAACAGAGGACGCGTATGAGCGAGGAGAGAAAAGCGGCCGAGCGGCTGGCGGTGAAAGGAGTCGGGGCAATCCTGCTGATTGTCTTCCTTTGCTGGGCCGTTCCGCAGATCTGGGACAAGCTGTCCCCGTTCATTATCGCGATTCCGCTGGCTTCGGCACTGCAGCCCGCGATCCGGTTTGCCCAGGAAAAACTGAGAATCAAACGGGGGATCAGCGCATTGATCTGCGTGCTGATCATGCTTGCGATCCTTGTCGGATTCGCCTACTGGGGCGTGGCCATCGTTCTCGAACAGGCGCCGACCCTGGTGGGCCAGAGCGGCAGCATGATTACGGACGCGATCAACACGGTTCAGCAGGCCTTTGAAAACCTGGTCAACAACTCGACGTCCAACTTCAGCCCCCAGGTGCAGACACTGCTGCGCAACACGATGCAGGACGCACTGAACCGGATCAGCGCCTACGCGTCGGAAATCGCCGCGAACGCGGTTTCCTTCACGGTGGGCATGGTGACCAGCCTGCCCTACGGCGTGATTTATATCAGCTTCCTGGCTATGGCGATGTATTTCATTACGATTCATTATTCCGAGATCCGGAGCTATCTTCCGGGCGGAAAACGCCGGCGGCAGGACAGCAACACAACCCAGCTGACGAATTCTGCGACGCGCAGCATGATGGGCTATCTGCGGGTGCAGGGCACGTTTGCCCTGATGGTTCTTGTGGTGAGCCTGATTGCGCTGAAATGTTTCGGGTTTAAGTATTTCGGCGTGCTGAGCGTGGTGGCCGCACTAATGGAAATGATCCCCATGGTGGGCAGCGGCCTGATGTACATCATGATGTCGATCGTTTTCTTCCTGACGGGGAACACGGCCTGGGGTTTCCAGGTGCTGGCGCTGACGGGGGTACTGCAGCTGCTGCGGAGACTTCTGGAACCCAAGCTGATGTCGAACAACATCGGGATTTCACCGCTGCTGAGCCTGATCGGCATGTTTGTGGGTATGCGCCTGGGCGGAATCCTGGGCCTGATCGGCGGTCCCGTGGCGATGGCGGTGCTGGTGGGTGCCGTGCGGGGCGATGTTTTCCGGAACGTGAAAGCGGACTTCGATCTGGTGGTTGAGTGGTTCAAGCGCCGCTGGGCGAAGGCGGAGCCGGCGGAGGGCGCCGGCGCGGCGGGAGTTCAAGAGAGCACTGCTGCAGCGAAAAAAACAGCAAACACAGGCGCAGAAAGACCGGCAGCACCGGCAGAAGACGGCAAAGCAGAAGAACAGCAACCATAAACGTAAATAAGCCACAGGGAGGCTTTTTCGATGGAAGCATCCGCACTCAAGAGAGAAAAAATCATTATCCGGACCAGCATTACGGGCATTTTGACCAACGTGCTGCTGGCTACTTTCAAGCTGGTGACCGGGCTGATCGCCAACTCCATCGCGGTGGTGCTGGACGGCGTGAACAACTATTCGGACGCCCTTTCCTCCGTGATTACGATTATCGGGGCCAAGCTGGCCGGAAGAAAGCCGGACCGGAAGCATCCCCTCGGGCACGGGCGGATTGAGTATCTGAGCTCCATGATCGTTTCGGCGATCGTGCTGTATGCCGGTATTACCTCACTGGTGGAATCGGTCAAGAAGATCATTCATCCGGAGGAACCGGAATACTCGGTGCTGACGCTGGTGATTCTGGCGGTGGCGATCGTCGTGAAGCTGGCGCTGGGACGGTACGTGAAAAAACAGGGGGAGAAGGTTCATTCCGGCGCACTGATCGCCTCGGGATCGGACGCTTCCTTTGACGCGATTCTTTCGGCATCGGTGCTGGTGTCGGCGGTGATCTTCATGGTGTTTCATATTTCACTGGAAGCCTGGGTGGGCGTGGTGATTTCGGCTTTCATCCTGAAGGCCGGCGTGGAGATGATCCGGGATACGCTGAGCGAGATCCTGGGCCAGCGCGCGGACCCGGAGACCACCAGGAGCGTGCGGGATCTGATCAACAGCGAACCGGAGATCCGGGGTACCTACGACCTGATTCTGCACAACTACGGGCCGGACCGGAACTACGGATCGGTGCACGTGGAGCTGCCGGACACGATGACGGTGGAGGAAGTGGACCGGCTGACCCGGCGGGTGGAAATGAAGGTTTACCGGGAGACCGGCGTGATCCTGACCGGCGTTGGGGTCTATTCCTATAACACGGGGAACAGCGAAGCGGCGCAGATGCGCAACCGGGTGCAGGAAACGGTGATGCGGCACGACTGGGCGCTGCAGCTGCATGGGTTTTACGCGGACATTGAAGCGAAGACGATCCGCTTTGACGTGGTGCTGAGCTTTGACGTTGACCAGAAAGAAGCCATGGACACGCTTTACGCGGAGATTCGGGCGATCTATCCGGACTATGAGATCCAGATTGTTCCGGATGTTGATATTTCAGATTGATCCAAATGAATAAGGAGGCACAAAACGATGGAAGAGATTCGCACCCTGAACCCTTTCCGGCTCGGCTTCGGGCTGATGCGCCTTCCCAAGAATCCGGACGGCAGCATCGACATTCCGCAGGTTTGTGAGATGGCAGACCTTTTTCTGGCGGCAGGCGGAACCTATTTTGACACGGCGTATGTTTACGACGGCGGGCTGAGCGAGGCGGCGTTCAAGGCCGCGGTGGCGGACCGGTATCCCCGGGAGCGCTATACGCTGGCCACGAAACTGAACGCTTTCATGGGAAACCCGGACGAAGCCGCGGCGAAGCAGCAGTTCTTTACAAGCCTTGAGCGCACCGGCGCGGGGTATTTCGACTTCTACCTGCTGCACGCGCTGCAGCGGGCCAATGCTCCGATCTACGAGAATTACCGCCTTTGGGACTTTGTTGCGGAACAGAAGGCGAGGGGGCTGATCCGGCATTACGGATTCTCCTTCCACGCGGATCCGGAGCTGCTGGAGCAGCTGCTGGAGAAACACCCGGACGCGGAATTCGTTCAGCTGCAGATCAACTACGCCGACTGGGAAAACCCTGGGGTGGCCGCCCGACGCAACTGGGAGATCTGCAAAGCCCACGGGAAACCGGTGATCATCATGGAACCCGTGAAGGGCGGGATCCTGGCCAATCCGATTCCCTCCGTGCGGGCAATCCTGGAGGGGGCGAACAGCAGCGCTTCCTGCGCGAGCTGGGCGCTGCGCTTTGCCGCGGGACTGGACAACATTCTGGCCGTGCTCAGCGGGATGAGCGACGTGGCCCAGATGAAGGACAACCTGCGCCAGATGCAGCCGTTCCGGCCGCTGGACGAGCAGGAAATGCAGGTGATTGCGCGGGCGCAGAAGGCGCTGGACGAAGCAAAGGACATCCCCTGCACAGCGTGCCACTACTGCACGGAGGGATGTCCGATGAACATTCCGATTCCGGAAATCTTTACGGTTTACAACCGCAAGGAGGGGAGCCCCCATTTCCGGACGGTCCGGGAATATACGATTGTGACGCAGGACCGGGGAAAGGCGGCGGACTGCATCGGGTGCGGCCAGTGTGAAAGCGTGTGTCCGCAGCACCTTCCGATCATTTCACTGCTGGAAAAATGCAAAGAAGAAATGAAAGACTGACTTTATTTGCCGCTGTTGTTGGCGCCGCCCGCGGCGAGAGGACGCCGGGCGGCTTTATTCTGCTGTAGCTTCGAGACCACAAGCGCACAGGCAGCGTCGCCGGTGATATTGACCACCGTGCGGCCCATATCGAAAATCCGGTCAATGCCGGCCACCAGGGCGATACCTTCGACGGGAAGACCGACCGACTGGAGCACCATTGCCAGCATGACCATGCCCGCGCCGGGAACACCGGCCGTTCCGATGGAAGCCAGGGTGGCGGTGAGAACGATGGTCAGCATCTGGGAGAAGGACAGGGTGATCCCGAAGCAGGAGGCAATAAACACCGCACATACGCCCTGATAGATGGCCGTTCCGTCCATGTTGATGGTTGCGCCCAGGGGGAGCACGAAAGAGGTGACTTCCTTATCCGCGCCCAGCTTTTCGCAGCATTCCTTATTCAGCGGGAGCGTACCCACGGAGGAAGCGGAGGAAAAAGCCATCATCATGGCCGGCAGCATCCCCTTGAAGAACTTTGCGGGGCTGAGACCGCCCATGGCCTTTACAGCCAGGGAATAAACCACGATCGCATGGACAAAGTAACAAAGATAGGCAACGAGCAGCACCATGGCCAGGGAACCCAGCACGGCTGGTCCGTTTTCGGCGACAACCGGGCACAGCAGGCAGAACACGCCGATCGGGGAGAACCTCAGGATCATCTCCATGGCCTTCATGCACATATCATTGCAGGTGTTGACAAAATGGAATTCCTTGTTGACGCGGGGGCTGATCATAATCAGGGCAAAGCCGATAATCAGCGACATTACGATAATCTGCAGCATGTTCGCATCCACAAAGGGCTTTACGAAATTGGAAGGAAAGATGCCCACCAGCGTATCTATGAAGTTTACGGAAGAGGCGGAAGCATCATAGGACAGATTCGCAGTTGAAAGAACTGGGAAAATGCCTTTCAGTAGGTTGGCAAAAAGGAGGCCGATGGCCACGGCAAACGCGGTTGTGCACAGATAAAACAGCACCGTGGTCCCGCCGATGATGCCGACCTTTTTGATATCCTTCATGGAAATGACGCCCGCCATGATGGAAAAGAACACCAGCGGGCAGACGATCCATTTGATCAGGTTCAGGAAGATGGTACCGAAGGGCTTGATGTAGTTTTTGGCAATGTCAGGATTCCCGGTCAAAGCAACGCCGACGCCGATGGCCAGAATCAATGCAATGAAAATCTGGGTCGAGAGAGCGAGCTTCTTTTTCGGTTTTGCGGTCATGGAAGAGCCTCCTTACTTTTTTCACATCGTACTATACGATATTCCTTCCGGCTCGCAAAGGCAAGTATTTTTCCTGTTTATGGTTTGGCGGGGTTCGTGCGCTTGCGGAAGGCGGTGATCAGCGCGGGAACCACTTCGTTGAGATCCCCGACGATGCCGACATCCGCGACGGAGAAGATCGGCGCCTCGGGATCCTTGTTGACGGCCAGCACCTTCTCCGCGCCGGCGATGCCTGCCAGATGCTGGATGGCGCCGGAGATTCCGACGGCGACGTAGAGCCGGGGGGTGACGGTTTTGCCGGACTGGCCGACCTGGTGAATATGGGACAGCCAGCCCGCGTCGACGACAGCCCGGCTGCAGCCCACCTTCGCGCCGAGGACCTCCGCAAGCTCGTGAATGAGCCTGAAATTGTCCGCGGAGCCGACGCCCCGGCCGCCGGCGACGATGATTTCCGCCTCCTCCAGGTTGACCGCGTCGGCCACCTCCTGGACGCGTTCGATCAGCTTTGTGCGGATTTCGTCGGGGAAGACGCGGAAATCCTCGCGCACGATTTCGCCCCTGCGCGAGGCGTCAAAGGCGCCTTTGCGGAAGACGCCCGGGCGAACCGTTCCCATCTGGGGCCTGTGATCGGGGCACATGATGACCGCCATCAGGTTGCCGCCGAAGGTCGGCCGCGTCCAGGCCATGTTCCCCGTTTCTTCATCAATACCGATCTCCGTGCAGTCCGCGGTCAGGCCGGTTTTGATACGCGCGGCCACGCGGGGCGCCAGGTCTCTTCCGTTGTTGGTGGCGCCGATCATCAGCGTCTCCGGCCTGTACTTTTCCACCAGGGCCACGAGGGCGTTGGCGAAGGCATCTGTCGTGTAGGACGCGAATTCCGGCGCGTCGATCAGGAGCACCCGGTCCGCCCCGTAGCCGACGGCTTCCGCGGCGACGCTTTCGACCTGATGGCCGATCACGACGGCGACGAGCTCGCAGCACTTGCGATCCGCAAGGGGCCGGGCGGCGCTCAGCAGCTCATAGCCGACGCTTTTCGGCTTTCCGCCTTCGGTTTCGATATAAACCCACATGTTTTTATATTCATTCAGCTGATTCATAACGGCCTCCTGCTATATGATCCCGGCTTCTGACAGCATGGACGCGACCTTCTCCGCCGCCTGTTCGGCGGGCACTTTGCTGAAAATCGTTCCGTGCTTGTCGCGGACCGGGGTATAGGATTTCTTTACCTTGGTGGGAGAACCGGAGAGGCCGCACCGGGAAAGATCGATGGTTTCAAGATCCGCCTCGGACAGCACCGGAATCGTGCGCTTTTTGGATTCCCGCCAGGGGCCGATGCTCGGATACCGGGGCTCATACGGCAGGCGAACCACCGTGACCACCGCCGGGAGCGGAACGGAAAGGATATCATATCCGCTGTGGCAGTCGCGTTTGATCCGCAGTTCGCCGTTTTGCTCGACGATGTCCAGGGCGTAGGTGACCTGGGGGAGATGGAGATGCTCGGCAATTTCCGGCGCGACCTGGGCCGTGTCTCCGTCCACGGCCTGCTTGCCGGCCACGATGAGGTCGAAGCGGAGGTTCTCCCGCTTTTCCACCGCCTTGATCGCTTCGGAGAGGATGTAACTGGTGGCGAGGGTATCGGATCCGCCGAATTTCCGCCCGGAGATCAGATAGCCCTCATCCGCGCCGACGGCCAGACAGGAACGGATGGCCTCCGCGGCCTGCGGCGGGCCCATGGAAATGACAACGACCCTGCCGCCGAGCTTTTCCTTCAGGCGGACGGCGGCCTCCAGGGCGTAGGTGTCGAACGGGTTGACAATACTCGGGACGCCCGCGCGAATCAGGGTATGGGTGACCGGATCGATCCGGATTTCGGCGGTATCCGGCACCTGCTTGACGCAAACACAGATATTCAAACTGCTCACCTCCGCTTTACAGCTGCCAGCATACTTTGCCGGGATTCAGGATCATCTTCGGATCGAACACCTTCTTGATTCCCCGCATGAGTTCCATATTGGTTTCGCCCACGGAATCCACGAGATAGCGGATCTTGCCGGAGCCGATGCCGTGCTCGCCAGAAACGAGGCCTCCGCAGGCCGTGGCCTCGCGGTAGATGATGTCGAAGAAGGCCTCCACGCGCTTTTTGAATTCCGCCTCGTCCAGATCGTTGGAGCACTGATAGATATGCAGGTTTCCGTCCCCGGCGTGGCCGAAGGTTTTGATCTCCAGGCCGCATTTGCGCCCCTGCTCGTTGACGAATTCCAGATAGTCCGCGATTTTATTGACCGGGACCACGACGTCGCACTCATCCAGCAGCTTCGTCTCCTCCATGATGGCCTCGAGGAAGGAAGACCTGGCCGCCCAGGCGTCCTTGATCCGGTTGTGAGTATCGGCGATCAGCACATCCATGGCGCCGGCTTCCAGCGCGATATCGGCCGCCTGGTCGATCTGCCGGTCGACCTCTTCCGTCGACCGGCCGTCCAGCGTGAGGAGCAGGTAGGCGTTGATCGGCTCGCCGCCCAGCTCCTGAGGGAAAACCGCCTTGCCGACATAACGCTCCGAGAGGGTGACGATCTGACGCTCCATGAACTCGATGGCCTGGGGATCCATATGGTTCATCCTGAATTTCGGCACGGTGGCAAGCGCCGTCCGCAGATCCCGGAAGGGAATGATCAGGGAGGCCGAGGCCTTCGGCGCGGGGATAATCTTCAGCGTCAGCTCCGTAATGATGCCGAGGGTGCCCTCCGAACCGATCATCAGGTTCATGAGGGAGTAGCCAGACGAGGTTTTGGACACGGTGGCGCCCATGCGGGTGATTTCTCCGCTCGGGAGCACTACCGTCATGGCCCGGACGTAATCCCGGGTGGTCCCGTATTTAACGGCGCGCATGCCGCCGGCGTTCGTCGCCACGTTGGCGCCGACGCAGGCAAACTTCTCGCCCGGATCGGGGGGATACATCATGCCCCGGGAGAGACAGTCCGCCGCCAGGTCGGCCAGCAGGACGCCGGCTTCGATATTTACGACGAAGTTTTCCAGATCGTAGGACAGGATCCGGTTCATCTTTGAAAGGTCCATCAGCACCCCGCCGTACAGGGGGACGGCGCCGCCGACCAGCCCCGTACCCATTCCGCGGGGTGTGACGGGGATACTGTTCTCACAGCAGATCTTCATAATGGCCGCGACTTCTTCGGTGGAGCGGGGCTGGACCGCGAGATCGGGCATTTTTGTTCCGTAGATCGGCATCTCGTCCCGGGCGTAATCGGGATTGATGTCCGCACCTGTGAATACATGATCCGAGACGCTCCGGATCCTTTCGACGAGGGCCAGCGTTAACTGGTTATACATACCGCACAACACTTCTTTCTTCTTTCTGATGGGGATTCCTTCGTCCGAAGCGGTCACCGCTTTGCGGGCTGAAATATGCTGTTCATCATGTAGCATGATTATATCTTCAATGCCTGTTGCAGTCAAGGATGTGCCCCTACTGCCCTCTGTGCTGGTCATTTCTCCGTTCAGATGATATACTGTATATTGCGCCAAAGGCGCGGAAAGAAGGATGAATGATGCAGCTGACGCCGGTCTCTTTTCTGATTGTCTGTCCCCTTCTTTTTCTCGCGGGCCTGATTGACGCGATTGGCGGCGGCGGCGGATTGATTTCTCTGCCCGCCTATCTGCTGACGGGGCTTCCGGTTCATCAGGCCATTGCCACAAACAAGCTGTCGTCTTCATGCGGAACCTCCCTTTCCACCTTCCGCTTTTTGCGGCATGGACTGATCAATCTGAAACTGGCGGTTCCGTCTGTTGTTGCCGCGCTTGCGGGCTCTTTCCTGGGGGCGCACCTGTCCCTGCTGATCAGCGAAGAGATCATGAAATACGTTCTGTTCGCGGTTTTGCCCGTCGCTGCCTTTTTTGTGCTCAACCGTCATCTGTTCAAAGATCACAGCGAAGGAGCCGTTTTCAACAGAAGGACGCTGATCGTTTGTATTCTTTCGGCATTTATCATCGGCGCTTATGACGGATTCTACGGGCCCGGAACGGGAACTTTCCTGATCATCGCCTTTACTGTATTTGCCGGCATGTCTGTTTCCGCCTCCAATGCGCAGGCAAAAGTCATCAATCTGACTTCCAATCTTTCGGCGCTGGCGGTCTTCCTGCTGAACGGACAGGTGGTTTTCCTGCTGGGACTCGCCGGAGCCGTCTGCAATATGGCCGGAAATTATGTAGGTTCGGGATTGGCGCTCACAAACGGAGTAAAAATTGTTCGTCCGGTGATTGTGATCGTATTGGTGTTGCTGTTTTTAAAGATTCTCCTCGGATTCTGATTTCAGCATTCCGGGTCGCCGGGCAGGCATCCTGATCGTTTTCAGGCTGCCGTTCTTCAGGTCGGGATGATCTGATAATGTGTGCTGAAATATTCGGCGTCCACAAAATTGAAATCCGTTTCGCTGATTTCGCCTTTCGAATCCACTTCGACACGATAAAAAACAATCACAGCATCCGCAGCGGCTGTTTCCGTTGTGCCCCACTGTGAAGAAATGAAGCAATGTTCCGGATCTTCCGGATGAACGGAGAGAAGACCCTTGTCCAGCAAAAAACGTAATTCCCTGCATTCCGGATCCCCCAGACGCCAGATCTTCAAAGGCCGCGCGGTCTGAATAAACCAGTCGTCTTCCAGATACTGATGGTTTTGCAGGAAAAACTCCCTTCGATTCGGGCATGGAAAGCCTCTCTCATCCACCTTGAAATAATCGCCGCCCCTGGCGATCTGGCCCTTTTCTCCCGTTGCTTCCTTTGTGAAAACCTCGAAAGTTCCGTCTGCGTGCGCAATGATCTTTCCGTTCCGAAGCATTTCCTTCTCCATATCGGAACCGGCGCCCAATTCCCAGGCCTGAACCCGCGTTGCTGTCTTGATTGCAAATGTCATAGATTTCATTCCCTTTTTGACGCCAGTTGCACATCCCAGGAACTGGTATTGAACACCGGAACGCCCTGCTTCATGGCGTAACGGACGGTATACGCCGTTCCGCCGGTCGAATTCCCGTGCGCCGCCGACGCCGAAATAAAGATATCTTCGCAATAATTCATTATATCAGATTTTCGGGTATTTCCAAACCCCTGTCTCCGGAGTGGGATTTGTTTTTGGTTGGCAATTTCAAAACAGTGCTGTATAATACCAAATGGCATCCGTGTTTCAATGGAAAATTCTAACGCTTACGATCGAATCAGAGTGTTCCCCGCATATGCTGTGAAAAAGGCAATGGAGTGATTGTTCAGAGGAGGTCATCATGATCAGGAATGTTGCGATTGTCAGTCTTTCGAGCGGAATCGTCGGTGAACCGTTTGTTCAGTTCGAGGTGGAAATCGGTCTCCGCAGACTGAAGGAGTTCGGACTGAATGTGAAATTTATGCCTCATGCACGCATGGGAATTGATTATGTCAAAAATCATCCGGAAAAACGGGCAGAAGATCTTCTGGATGCATTCCGGGACCCGGAAATCGATATGATCCTGTGCGCTATCGGCGGAGATGACACCTATCGGCTACTGCCTTATCTGTTTGATCATAATGAACTGGCGGATGCTGTCACCGATAAAGTGTTTCTTGGTTTTTCCGATACGACCATCAACCACCTGATGCTGCATAAAGTCGGATTAAAAACGTTTTACGGCCAGGCGTTCTTTTCGGATATCTGTGAACTGGGTCCGCAGATGCACCCATATACACGGAAATATTTTGAGGAACTGATCACCACCGGAACAATCCGGGAGATTACACCGAGCGATGTCTGGTACGGAGAGAGAGAATGCTTTACGCCGGAACAGGTGGGGAAGCAGCTGCCCGCACATCCGAACCAGGGGTTTGAATTGCTGCAGGGAGAGCCTGTGTTTTCCGGGAAAATACTCGGCGGATGCATTGACTCATTGTATGATTTCTTTGATTGCGACCGGTATGCCGATATGCCGGTATTGTGCCGGAAGTATCATTTGTTTCCGGACGCAGAGGACTGGAAAGGACGTATCCTGCTGCTGGAGTCAAGTGAAGAGAAACCGACGCCGGAAAAATATAAAAAAGCTTTGGAATACCTGAAGGAAACGGGGGTGTTCAGTGCTGTCAACGGTGTGCTGGCGGGAAAACCTATGGATGAAACCTATGCAGAAGAATATAAACAGCTGCTGACTGAGGTTATTGACCGGCCGGAGCTCCCCGTTGTCTTTAATCTGAACATCGGACATGCCATGCCGCGCTGTATTATGCCTTTCGGCGTCCATGCGGTTGTGAATGCGGAAAAACAGGTGATTCGATTCGATAGTCGCATCCGTGATAGCTGACGGGTCCGAACACCCTTTCCTGGTCCTGCATCCCGGTCAGCGCAATGATCGTGTATTTTTCGAAGGCCGGATCCATCACCATCTTCAACAGATACAATGAGCACTTTTCAACGGATTTATTGAGCAATTTTCAGTCATTTTGTTTTGCACTTTTCAAAAACCAACCAATTTGTACTTGTACTTGTCAAGAAAAGTAGACACGAAAAAAGATTTTTTGATTATGACATAAACCCGGACAAAATGAAAGATAAAAAGAACGCCGGAGAAATAGCCTGCCGTATTTTTCGCTTTTGGTTCTGTATTCTGCGTGCTTCATCTTGAAGGGATTATTGATCTTTTGAAAGCAATTTGAGTCACGTTCGAGAACGTTTCGCATGCTATACTGCTTTCTGGTTACTGAATGCCGGAATTGTCCGTGCAGCGGGAGCCTCAGGAACCGATACTCCAAAACGCCCAGTTTGCCGCTTCCGTAAGAACAGCGGCGGGGCATACGGACTGATCAGGTGGACTTCCGATGGAAGAAAGGTGAACTACAGACATGCGGGAGGCTGAAACCGTCATTCCGAAAATGATCCGCGCGGGGGATCCGATGTTCCGGCGGGAAAATCTCTTTGTCGCGTTGGACGGAACGAAAGTGGCCGGTGTTCTTTTATGGATAAAAGAAATCAGGAAATGAGGAGGTTGAGAAATGAATCTGATACGCAGATTTTTAGGATACATTGTACCGTCGGTGGATCCGGATATTTCAAAGCAAATTGACCGGATGAGCATGCGGAATATCCACAGGATTTCAATGATCATTCTGGCTTTTGAGAGCCTTTCTTTTGTGGTGTTTCTTTTCGCAAACGCTCGGTCCTTCGGCCACAATGAAATCGTCACCACGATTTGCGTTGCATATTGCCTGCTGATGTGCGGCCTGGCGGTTTTCTTCTCGAAGAAGATGATGGAGAAAAAGGATCTTACGCGAAGTGAGTGCATCACTTTCAAGGTGTTCTTTTTCGTCGTTTTTTCCCTGTGGGCCATATTTACGGATTACCGGCATTACAAGGTCGGAGAACAGATGCTGACCTTCTATTCCGTGAATCTGATCATGACGTGCTTTATCATTTTTAAGCCGTGGATCGGCCTGATCCTTTCCGGCAGCTCGTATCTGGTGCTGTATCTGACACTGTATTTCTTCGACCGGGCAGCGGGAATCGAACCGCTGAACTTCATTGTGCTTGCCTTCCTCACGATTGCCTGCAACGCAGTGCATTATCACAGCCATATTTATTCCTGCAAAAAGGAAAGGACACTCCTGGATACCAACCAGGCGCTGGAGGAGGCAAGCCGAAGGGACGGCCTGACCGGCCTGCGGAACCGTCTAGCCCTTGAGAAAGATGCCAGAGATACCAGCGGCGATCATATGACGGCGTTTATGATTGACATCAACTATTTTAAGGAAATCAACGATCAGCACGGACACGTTGTCGGCGATCAGATTCTGAAGGAGACCAGTTCGATTCTGAAAAAACTGTTTCCCAGCGCGAGGTATTACAGATACGGCGGGGATGAATTCCTGGTGCTGACCTATCGGCCGGCGCAGGATAACTACGGCGCAAATACATACGATTTCATCCACGAGGCATCGGGCGTCAAAGTGTCGCTTTCCATCGGCAGCGCCCAGGGCGATCCGGCAAGTTACTATGAACTGTTTTTGCTCGTATCCGAAGCAGATAAGGCTCTTTATATGGTGAAGGAACGGACGCACTCAGTTGAATGCGGCGGACACGAGAGAAGAAAGATGGTCTGAGACAACCGCAGAAGCACCCATGACAGCGATACCGGGTACAAATGTCATTCCCCTTTGTTGGGTTCATCTGCTATGACTGTAACAATTTCGAGGGTGGAATCCAAAGGAATTATATGTTTCTTCCCTGATACTGAACCGTAACCACATATACTGTTTTATGTTTTTCATCAATTTTGAATAATACCACATAATTATCAATAAGCAGCTGTTTATAACCTCTTCCGGCATATCTTCCAACCTGACGATCCTGATGCGCTGATGGGAAAGAAGCCAGCGATTCAATAGCAGCCCAAATTCTGTCTGTTTGACCTTTTGCGTTTTCAGGAGCCAGCTTTTCCAAAGCAATATAAGCATATATACCGTCTATATCCCGAAAAGCTCTGGGATATAGCATAACCTTATATTTTTCCATAGTACTTCCTGTCCAGTCTGGCTTTAGCATCATTCAGGGGAATTGGAGCAGCACCTTCTGCAACTTCAGTTTCTGCTTCATAGATTGCCTGATCAATTCGATTGATCTGGGCAAAACGCTCATATAGTTCAGAACTCATGACAACCAAGTCGCTGTATCCATTTTTAGTGATAAAGATGGGTTCCTGCATTTTATGTGCTAATTCTGAAATCTCACTGGTATTCCGTAAATCTCTGATTGGCTTTATTGTCGGCATAGTTATTCCTCCTTCCTGTATCATTATTGTAGCACAATTATGAGACGGTGTAAATAGGATTTGCATAACGCTATCTGGACGTTGAGACTTTACAGAAAATGTTTACTCCTGAATGATTAACAGGTATGAAGATTTCTGTTAAACACAGACGGCTCAGAATGTGATCGAAAAAGACAAGTCGGTGATCAAATTTCCCGGCTTGTTTTCGTCTATAATAGTGTACGGAGGTGGTGAGCTGTGACGCGACTCCAGGGCCCGGAGTGCGGACGGGAAGAACGGCTGACAGAAATGATCCGACGGTATGAGAAGGACATCCTGCGCCTGTGCTATCTGTATCTTCACGATGTGGATCTGGCCAAAGATGCGGCACAGGACACTTTTCTGAAGGTCTATACCCATCTGGACAGCCAGCAGGATCCGGGAAAGGAGAAAGGCTGGCTCATGACCATTGCGGTGAATGTTTGCCGGGATTATCTGCGCAGTGCGTGGATTTGTCATATGAACCGTTCTGTTCAGATCGATGATCTTCCTGTTTCAGCCAGTCCACCGGACGAGAATCGCCTGACGCTGACGGCCGCTATCATGAACCTGCCACCGAAGTACTCAGAAGTGATCATCCTGCGATATGTGCAGGGTTTGGATCTGAAGGAAACCGCGGAGGCGCTCCACATTACGCCTTCCGCTGTGTCCAGAAGATGCAAGAAAGCCTGCGCGAAACTGAAAACGGAACTGGAAGGGAGCGAAGAATCATGAAAGAGCATGAAGTACAGGAGCGGATTCAGCAGGCCGTTCGCGACAGCCTGACAGGACTGGACGAGCTTCCTTCCCAGGAGCATGAAATTCTGGAAAAAGTTAAAAGGGAGGCGGATCCTGTGATTACAGTTTATAACCGTGACGGAGAAGCTATGATGAAACCGGCGTTTCCTTCCGGCGAACAACCTCGCCTGCGGCGGCTGCGGGCTGCACTGGTTTTATGCGCTGCTTTTGTCCTTCTTGCCGGGCTGTGGATGATGATTCGGAACAGAAATATGAGTTATCAGATTACTCAGCCCGATCCTGCAACTCAACTGATTGACAACGGAACCGATGACCTGACGCCTGCATCAACGGGACTGCCGACACCGCTGCCGATGGCTGTCAGCACGCAGCAGAAACCGGGCAATCAGGTTCCGCCTTTGGACCGGGTTGATCTGTATGTGGAGCCGGATCTGCTGTGGAATGAGGAAACGGGAATCCTTGCGGAGAGAACGGAAATCAGAAAAAGCCAGATTCCCTTTGAAAACGCCGTATACCGGAAGATGATCGGTCAATCCGTGGAGGGAAAAATGACCTATTCGTCCGGATCCACAGGAGAATTGCTGGCAGAATCGCCGGTTACCGTACAATTGGGCGGGGATAGTTATTCTATGGATATGCCGCAGAAAAGCCTGTTGATTCGGGTGAAAGACGGTCTGATTGACACCCCGCTGTTTGAGGACAGGCCCTATAACGTGTATCTGTCTGTTCTTTTGCAGAATGGCGGGAAAGACTGCCTGCTCACGCGCGTGGCAGACGGCGTGCAGAGCCGGCTGATTGAAAAGTATACGGACCTGAACATTCTGACCCTTGCGTGGAAGCCGGTGGTTGTCTATCTGAACGACGAATACTGGGGCCAGTATAATATACGGGAGAGCATGGACGCGGATACAATCTTTCAATATGAAAAACCTGCAGGATCGAACAGTCTTTCGACGATGAAAGGGTTAGGCAGCAAAGGAAACATGGAATACCTGGAGCTTGTCAACCGGCTGCAGAAAAGCGATCCCGCAAACAATCCGGAGGACAGGGAGTATCTGGAGAAAAATGTCGATATTGACAGTTATCTGAACTGGCTGGCGATTGAGATGTATTTCGGGAACGCGGACGCAGCCTCGACATTCTTTACCTATCAAATATACGGGCAGAAATGGAAGTGTGCTTTGCTGGACATGGATTACGGCCTGTTCAACGCTTCATTTAACGCGTTGGAGAGCTATCTGAAGCCGGAGGGCTTTGGTACGACAAAGCAGAACAACACGATTTTCCTGAAGATCCTGGAAATTGATGAATACAGGGAACTGTTTCTGGAAAAACTGGGGAAACTGTATCAAAGTCTGACCACGGAAGTGATGCAGGCGGAACTGGATCAATGCGTGGCCATGCTGGAGCCGGAGATGATGAAACACTTTGAGCGCTGGGCGCCCTATAATGTACCGGCTCTCAATCAGGAAGCGCCGACGACGGCGGAAGAAGCGTACGAATACTGGAAGGGACGGATTGACAGAATGAGAAACGGGACGATGATCAAACGGCCGTGGTATGTATATCTTCAGACGCAGGAATACTTTGGCCTTTCAAACGAGGAAATGATGAAGTATTTTGGGACGGGTAAAGGATAATTATGCTTAGTTATTTATTCCCCAATCGCACCGAATGGAACAATGAAATGTTACCGCAGCTAGACAATCTACTGAAAAAGTATTTGCCAAATATTTCGCTAAAGCATATTGGATTCCCCGCAAATTGGAAGGACTTGCTTACGAGATAAGAAAAGAGAACATCAAAAATATCTGAAAAAAAGGCTGTATCTTAGAAAATTCACTATTGACAATGTATTATGTATAGAATATAATCAGTTATGCAAGCGATTGCACGATTTCTTGAAGGAGGTGGATGAAGATGGCAGTTACAATCAGTGATGTGGCAAAGCTCGCTGGCGTCAATTCATCTACCGTATCCCGTGTTATAAACGGAAAAGCCTCTATTACCCAGGAAACAAAGGATCGTGTTTATACGGCTATGAAGGAGCTCGACTTTCATCCAAACTCTTTGGCCAGAAGTCTTGCAAGTGGACTGTGTGGTGCTATCGGGGTTGTCGTTGATGCACGTGATGCAGAAGCTTTCAGCAACTTCTTCTTCAGCCGCAGCCTTTTTGCGATTGAGCAGGTTGCCCAGGAAAAAGGATATCAGGTTATTATCGCAAATGGTGCGCAGAGCAAAGGACGAACCATTGAGAACCTGATGAAGGAACGGAAAGTTGACGGGCTGATTCTTCCCCCAACAACAGTCAATCCTTCCCTGATGGAGACAATCGGTGATTTCCCCTATGTCGTTCTAGGAACACCTGATACTCTGCGCGGCGCAACCTGCTGGGTCGATAATAATAATGAGCAGGGATCAGATCTGGCGGTTCATCATCTTCAAGAACAGGGTTATCAGCATATTGCTTACCTTGGTGGAAATCAGAAACGCGGTTTTACCATTCGCCGGGTTCGCGGCTACAAGAAAGCAATTACCGGTGGGGAACTTGTTATTCCTACAGATGGAACAACTGAAAACGCCTATTCTGCATTGCTGGAGATTCTGGAAAAGAAAGATCGTCCGGATGCATTTGTCTGCAATGATAATATGGCCGCCTTTGGTCTGCTAAAGGCTTGTAGAAAACTTAAGATTCAGATTCCATCTGAAATGGGAATCGTTGCTTTTGATAATTATCCTCTTGCAGAGTATACTGATCCGCCTCTCACGATTGTTGATATTGATACCGGTATGCTAGGAGATCAGACGGCACAATTACTGTTCCGTAGAATTGATAAACGGTGTGGGAATCAGCAAATTATGCTTTCCACGAATTTGATTGTCAGAGAATCATCAGAAAGGCTGGCGAAATAAGATGAAAACATCTGCCATACGGCACCTTTCTTTTTACCCGTTCGTGCAACCGCTTGCACGGAACCGCGCTCAATTTATGCTCGATGCTGCATTTCGGGATCTCTCTGACGCAGAATTGATTTGGTGGAAGAGAACAAGTCCCGAAACCCGGCACACAGTTCCTATGGCAGTCAGGTATGAGGATCGTAATATTACACAGTGGACAGCGTGTGCTGATTTTTCAGAAGAGGCCCACTATATCAAATACGCCTTCAAACTAACAGATACAGAAGGAAAAATATGCTGGCTGAACTCTTTGGGTGTTCAGGATACGTTTATTTTGGAAGGAAGCTACGAAATCCTTCAGATCAATGATACAGACATCGTCTCTGTTCCGGAATGGACAGAAGGATGCATCTATTATCAGATTTTCCCGGAGCGTTTTGCCAAAGGATCTGAAGAAAGGAATGACCTTGCAGCCTGGGATTCTGCCCCCACGCGTGACAACTACATGGGAGGAACGCTGTCCGGAATCACTGACAAGATTCCATACCTGAGTGATTTGGGCGTGGGATGTATTTATCTGAATCCCATATTCCTGGCAGATTTTAATCACAAATATGCCACTACTGATTATTTTCAGATCGATCCGTTGTTTGGAACAGAAGAAGATTTGATTTCTCTGGTTGATATAGCTCATCGGAACGGAATCAAAATCATTCTTGATGGCGTTTTCAATCACGTTGGTATTCATTTTGCACCCTTTGAAGATCTGGTTCGAAATGGCGAAGACAGTCAATACAGGGAGTGGTTCTATCCCAAACGCTTCCCGATTGAAAACACACCGGAATGCTATGAATGTGTGGGCGATTATCCATACATGCCGAGGCTGAACGGTGCTAAATCGGATGTCAGAAAATATGTACGGGATGTCCTTCTGTACTGGCTGGATCATGCCCATATTGATGGATGGCGCTTTGATGTTGCGGATGAACTGGATCGTCATGCTGTCACCTGGTGGCGGGAAGAAGTCAAGAAGAAATATCCGGATGCAGTTCTCCTGTGCGAAACATGGGGAGACGCATCAAACATGCTTGGGCCGGATGGCTTCGATTGTGCCATGAACTATCTGTTCAGGGACACGATGATTGACTATTTTGCACATGGCTCGATTACTGAAAGTATTTTTAGTAATCGTCTGATGAACATGCTGATGCGTTATCCGGATCAGATGAATATGGCTATGTATAACTGCCTTGGCAGTCATGACACAGCGCGTTTCCTGACAGAATGCGGGAATGAAAAATGGAAATTGAAACAGGCGATGGCATTTCAGATGCTCTTCCTTGGTTCGCCTGCAATTTATTATGGCGATGAACTCGGTATGACCGGCGAAAATGATCCCGGTTGCCGGGGAGGAATGATCTGGGAACACCCGGATCAAAACCTGCTCACCTGGGAAAAGGAACTGGTGCAGGTTCGAAAAGAACATGAGGCTGTCCGAAAAGGATCATATGAACCGCTGATTACGGACGATCAGACACATCTGTTCGCTTTTAAGCGTTCTTTGGGCTCTGATTACGTGATTGCTGTATTTAACTTGGGCGAAACTTCCCATCATCTGGACTTCACGGAAGCGGAGGAATCAGTCGACGTTCAGCCGCATTCCGTTAAGATCATAACGAAATCTTAAGGAGGAAGATCCCATGCGTACCCGTACCAAATTGCTGGCTGCACTGTTGGCATGTCTGATGATCCTGACCGTTGGTTCTGCCTTCGCTGAGGGCGAAACTGTTACGATCAATTTCTGGCATCATTACAGCGCTCAATCTGCTGAAAACGAAACCCTGATGAATGTCCTGATTCCTGCTTTTGAAGCTGAAAATCCCGGAATCAAAGTGAACGCTGTCTCTCATGAATGGGCCGAACTTCATGACAAGGTGCTGGTCAGCGCAAAGAGCAACGCGCTGCCTGACGTAGCCCGTTGTGACATTGCCTGGCTGCCCGAATTCCAGAAGATGGGCATCCTGGTAGCCCTTGATGAAGAAATGCCCGATTTCGCCGAGGTAAGCGGCAAACTGCTTGACAGCGCCATGTCCACCAGCGTGATTAGCGGTCATAACTATGCTCTGGCTCTGAATACGAACAGCAAGATCGTATTCTACAACAAAGCCATGCTGGAAGAAGCCGGAGTACAGGTTCCCACTACCATGGATGAGTGGGTTGAAGCCGTGAAGAAGCTGTCTGGCGAAAACGCCAATGGTCAGCAGGTCTGGGGCTGGAACGAGCCTGCTCTGGCTGGCTGGAACATCTGCCCCTTCATCTGGAGCTTTGGTGGAAGCCTGACGAACGAAGATCAGACTGTAGCAACCGGCTACATCAATGGACCCGCTACTGTTAAAGCTGTTGAAACCTTTGCTGAACTGGTAAAAGAAGGTGGCATCACCGGGTTCAATTCTGGTGATATCCCCATGACGGATGGTTTTGGTACTGGCCGTTATGCCATGATGCTTGAAGGCCCCTGGAAGTCTGCTGAACTGGCCGGTGCATACCCGGATGTTGCCTACGGCACTGCGCCGATTCCCGCCGGTGAAGGTGGAAGCATTTCCGTACTGGGCGGTGAAGACATCGCTATGTTTAATTCCGCGAATAAGGAAGTTGCCTGGAAGTTCATGCAGTTCATGACCAGCGAATTTGCTGAGACTGAGATGGCCAAGTGCGGACAGATTCCCGTAAACAAAGCTGCTCTGGAAAGTGAAACTGTGAAGGCTGCGGATTATGCTCCTTTCATTGAGGCGATCCAGACCGCAAAAGCCCGTCCTACAGTCGCTGCCTGGAGTGAGATGGACAACGATCTGACGGTTGCTATGACCGCTGTTGTGACAGGTGAAAAGACTGCTCAGGAAGCCATGGATGAGCTGGCTGCTAAGTGGGATGAACTCCTGAAATAACCATTGACCCTGTGGCGGGGCAGGCTGTCTGCTCCGCCACACTTTCCGGAGATGAGTACATGATCACAAAATCCCGTTTGAATCGAACTCAGCTGATCGCCTTGCTTTTGCCAGGCCTTTTGCTGTTTGCTGCCTTCACGGTATACCCGATAATCCGCCTGTTCTGGATGAGCCTGTGTGATATGAGCTTCTCCTCAATGCTCACACAGCCTTTCAATGGGATTGAAAACTATAAGGAAGTCTTTCAGGATCCAACTTTTTGGACAGTGTTTGTAAACAGTATCGTATATACGCTCATTACTGTGCCGGGACAGATGGCTATCGGACTTTTCACAGCGATTCTGCTGAACGGAATCAAACGATTCAGTGTGACATTCAGAGTGATTAATTATCTCCCTGTTGTTACATCATGGGTCATCGCCTCGCTGGTATTCCGCTATATCTTTAATACAGAAGGGCTTTTAAACTACTTCCTTTGGAAAATTGCAGGAGTGACTTCCTCAAATATACGCTGGTTGGATACCCGCTGGGGAGGGATCAGCGTTGCTATGATTCTAGGCATTTGGAAAGGCATCGGCTGGAATATGGTCATCTTTTTGGCCGCTTTGCAGCAGGTGCCTCAGGATTTGTATGAAGCGTCTGCGATTGATGGATGTGGCGCATGGGGGAAATTTGTCCATGTTACTCTGCCCGGTATACAAGGAACAATCCTGTTTGCGCTGATTGAACTGACAATCGGTGGCTTTAATGTCTTTACGTCAATCAAAATGATTACAGGTGGGAAACCGGCGCATCTGACTGATACTCTCTTAACTTGGATGTACTATAAAGCATTTAGTACCGGTAAGTTCGGATACGCAGCAGCGTTAAGTTTTGTGATGGCGCTTTCCCTTGGCCTATTGGCGATCGTGCAGTTCCGCATGATGCGGAATCGCGATAATTAAGGAGGTGCCGTTGTGAAAAGCCTGAATGGAGCAAAAATCCGTGGCATGATCCTGCGGTATTTCCTTCTTGCGCTGGGTACTGTAATCTTTACTTTGCCGATGATCTATATGATTTCGACATCACTGCGTCCTAATGGTGCGCTTTATGAATATCCGCCTCGTTTCTTCCCTAAGTGGGAAGCGTTGACGCTGGAGAACTACAGTTATATTCTCAACCAAAGCAAATTCTATGTGAACTTTCTGAACTCAGCTTTTGTTTCACTTTCTACGATCACTCTGGCAGCAGCAGTCTCTTCCGCGATGGCGTTTGTCCTTGGAAAATTCAAACTGAAAGTAAACAAACTTATATTTGGTTTCATCATTCTGACCATGATCATACCCGGTACAACAATGATCGTTCCTCAGTTTGAACTGGCGACAAAACTGAATCTTGTAAATCAGTTGTGGGGATTAATTCCGTTTTATGTGGCATGGGTAATTCCGTTCTCCACCTTCATGATCAAGGGCTTTATGGAGAATATTCCCGGCGAGATCATGGAGGCATCCTGGATTGACGGGGCAAGTGTATGGACAGTCTATACCAGAATTGCCCTTCCGCTTGCTTCTCCGGCCATTGCCTCTGTCAGCATTTTTAACTTTTTGACAGCATGGGAAGAATATCCGTGGGCCAACACAGTTATCAATGATACAAGTAAGAGAACGCTTCCTATTGCGATTGCGGGTTTCTTTGGTCAACATCAGTTTACACAATGGGGATATGTATTTGCTATGTCGGTTCTGACATTGATTCCTGTTGTGCTGATTTTTATCCTGTGCCAGAAGTTCTTTGTACAGGGATTGACTGCCGGGAGTGTAAAAGGTTAAGGATACTGCGGTCAGCTAACCGTCAGGCTCTATGGAGTAATCCATGGGGCCGTTTTTTCATTTTGGACCAAATCGCCCGCGCGGAGGGCGAAGCATCCGTTCCCGCAGCTTGAGCGAAAAATAGCGGCGAGTGCTTGAAAGCAACGCCGTTTTGATTATTGGGCTTTCCGGCGATCGAAGGGTTTGCTCACAGAGGTTTACTTATCGGGCTGGTTCGGTTGTGCGTCCAACCGAACCAGGCTGTCTGCTGGCTTATTTGCTGGAAATCAGCTGGCTTCGGTGGCAGTTGTCTGTTGGCTTAATTACAGGGAACATGGAAATTACCTGAAAGCGGACGCAAAATCGAACGCAAAATTTTACGTTTGATTTTGCGTCTGATTACTGGTATATTATAGCCGAAACAGACGCAGGAGGAACAGGTATGAGAGAATCGCGGACGCTGGAATATAAGGAATCAATCACCAATGGCAGATATTCAGAGGTTCGGTGACGTTCCCTCTCAGAATGCAGCGGATCAATGAATCTTCCCAGAAGATAGCCGAGTGGCTTGAGCAGAGGGAAAACACATGATGAAAGCCTGATTTTCCCACAACCGAGTTATGATGAGCGAATCAACCTATATCCGGAGAAATTCAGAAAAGGCTTTATCCGCTTTAGTGTCGGACTCGAGGACCCGGATGATATCATAGCAGATTTGAATCAGGCGTTGAAATCGGTGGGGTTATGATCGAAATGAATTTATGAGGTAAACGGGATGAAGATTGCTCTTGCGCAGATGAAAATGGATACAGATACAATGACGATTTACATTGACGCGGATGCCTGCCCGGTGACCCGGATCGCTGAGGATATTGCCCGGAAGTATGGAATTCCGGTCACCCTGCTATGCGATACCAATCACCGGTTGGCATCGGATTACAGCACTGTCAGTGTCATCGGCGCCGGCGCTGATGCGGTGGACATTGCTCTCATCAATCTCTGTCAGCGCGGGGATGTCGTCGTCACGCAGGATTACGGCGTTGCGGTACTGGCTCTTGGAAAAGGCGCAAGGGCAATTCACCAGAGCGGCAGATGGTACACCGATGACAATATCGACGGCCTGCTGATGGAACGGCATCTGGCCAGGAAAGCAAGACGCAGCGGAAAGCATCATCTGAAGGGTCCGGCCAAAAGAACAGAGGAAGATGACAAACGGTTTGCCGAGAGTTTTGAGCGACTGATTCGGGAGATCGGGCAATAAGGTTGCCAGAGGGAGAAATAGCCCGCCGTATTTTTCGCTTTTGGGTCTGTATTCCATTCGGTTCATGCTGTATATTACAGTCACGGTCAGGGGATGACCGGAATGAACGAAAGGAGGACTCAGAAAATGCTGTGGATGCTGCTGATGATGAATGCAATGGATCGGACGGATCGGGTGGATTCCCGTTGCCGGATGAACGAAGGCAAAGAAATCCCGCAGAACAGCAATCGCCCCGCGAGCACCGGCTCCGGTCTGGGTGGACTGGCCCTCCTGCCGGTGCTGCTCTTCGGCGGCTGGCTGATCATCCCGCTGGCGGGCATGGTGCTCAGCGCCGTGATCGCGGTTTTCGGAAGCGTCTTCTCCGGGATCGGCCATCTGGCAAACGGTGCGTTCTCCGGTGTAACGTCCGTAGGCGCCATTGCGGTGGGTGTTCTGATCGGCCTGGCCCTGTTCTTCCGGGTGAGAAACGGGATGGCTGCGGAAAACGAGGACGGCGAGGAAGCGGAGGAATAAGCGAGAACAGCCAGAATAACGGAAACGGCTGAAACGATTTTGATGATATGAGCCATGGGCGGGACTTCGGTTCCGTCCATGGCTCATTTGGTATGCTTTGGCATAAAAAGAACGGCATGGATGAATGCGCACCCCGCGGAGGAAGGCATAGCGGATATCTTTGGGATTACTGCAAATTATGAAGAATCATATGATATACTCATGAAAAGATCATTTTTCTTCGCTCATCCAAGGAGTAGTTCTGAAAGATGTCCTCTTTCCGAATAATGGGGCCGGTATGAATATACTCAATACTATGTTTCAGCAAGCGAACGTTTTCCTCGAGTTTTTTGATTTCCGGCGTGATGTCTTTGCTTTGGTCATGAAAAAACTCCCAAAAAATGACGGGAAATTCTTCCCGCCTGCGGTGATCCAAGGAGCTTATCGCTCAGATCAGTATTATAATAGCATATTCTGAACTTGTACGCAATACCACTGACAAAGATTCCAACTGGATATTCAACAATAACATTGTCCAAATAGCGGGACGATTCATGGGAAAATCCGGTATGTTTAATCCTGATAGTATGATCCGATTTTTGTCCATCCCTTGCGCGTTCCAGCTTTCTACTGTAATATAATGGTGTGTTGGAATTGAGGGCAGAAAGATTCAGGACGAATTACCTGGCTAAATGGAGCTATTGATTGTGCGCCGGAGTATATGTATGAACACAGCTATGCTGTAAAAGAACAGGGGGTATGAATATGAAGAAGCTGATTTCTGTCCTGCTGATACTGTCGCTGATGTGCCCGTTATGCGGATCTCTGGCTGAAGA
>CACWXP010000017.1 GCA_902764875.1 uncultured Eubacteriales bacterium | reverse complement strand
TTATAAGCATCATTCCCGAAAAAAACAAATAAAATCCGTATAATTTTCACGAAAACACGAAAAGTTTTTTGCTGATTTTTCCCGAAAACAAGAAAACTACGTTGCAATATTCAAAATTGATGAGCAACTTCCCCCGGGCTGCGCACGGTTGAATCGCCCATCACACCCTCCCTGCCAGCCGTTCGGCCAGCAGGGTGTTTCTTTTGTCCACCATCAGGTTTTTCACGCAGTATGCAACGGCTTTCTTCTGTCCCACCAGCACCAGCATCTTCTTAGCCCTCGTCACGCCGGTATAAAGCAGGTTCCGCTGCAGCATGGGGAAATGGGTCATCATCACCGGCATCACGACAATCGGGTATTCCGCGCCCTGGGCCTTGTGCACCGTCGTCGCATAGGCCAGCATGATCTCGTCCAGTTCGCTCAGGTCATATTCAACCCTCCGGTCGTCCAGGCGGATCATCAGCGTCCGCTCCTCCATGTCGATGGATTCAATCGTACCGATATCCCCGTTGAACACTTCCTTGTCATAGTTATTCCGGATCTGCATCACTTTGTCCCCCGGGCGGAAGGTATAGCCGCCCCTGTGAAGCTCCGGCGTATTCTCCCTTTTCGGGTTCACCGCCGCCTGCAGCAGCTGGTTCAGATTCGCCGCGCCGACGGCGCCCCGCTGCATCGGCGTCAGCACCTGAATCGCCTGCGGCGTCACGCGGCAGTAGTTCGGCAGTCTGTTTTTCACCAGGTTCACAATCGTCACCGCGGCCTTCTCCGGATCCTCCTCTCCCTGGAAAAAGAAATCCGTCCCCTTCCCGTCCGGTCCCTTGCTGTTGGAAAGGTCCGGATATTCCCCGCGGTTGATCCGGTGGGCGTTCAGGATGATCCGGCTTTCCGCCGCTTGGCGAAAGATCTTCGTCAGCGTGATCACCGGGAAAACGCTGCTGGCAATGAGATCCCGCAGCACGTTCCCCGCGCCGACGGAAGGCAGCTGATCCACGTCCCCGACCA
Organism: uncultured Eubacteriales bacterium; assembly: GCA_902764875.1. Classification (GTDB taxonomy): domain Bacteria; phylum Bacillota; class Clostridia; order Christensenellales; family Aristaeellaceae; genus Aristaeella. The sequence goes on along the minus strand of CACWXP010000017.1, from coordinate 70,583 downwards.
GGATCACCCGCATGCTGTCCGGCACTGCCCGTAGCAGGGCGTACATCAGCATCACGTCCACCATGGAGCATTCATCCACGATCAGTACGTCCCCCTCCAGAGGGTTTTCCGCGTTCCGCTGATACCCCTCCGGCGGTTTGAACTCCAGCAGCCGGTGGATGGTCTTCGCCTCCATGCCAGTTACCTCGGTCAGACGCTTCGCCGCCCGGCCGGTGGGCGCGGCCAGCAGCACCCGCAGGCCCCGGAAAGCCCGCAGAATACCCAGTGTCGTCGTGCTTTTGCCGGTGCCGGGCCCGCCGGTCAGCACCGTGATCTTGCTCTCCCGTGCGGTGCGGATCGCCTCCAGCTGGGTTTCGTCGTATGCCACGTTGCCCGAAACCGGAAGCTCCGGTACCTGCTGCAGCGGTCCGTTTTTGATTTTCATCAGACGGTTTGTAACCCCGGTCTCCGCGAAGAAGAAGGGCGGCAGATAAATGGCAAGATCCTCGCTGTCCGGAATCGGTGTTGTCAGCACGTCCTTGGCGCAGATCATTTCGTCCAGCACGGCCGAAAGGAGATCCTCCCCCACGCCCAGCAGCTCGCTCCCGGTTTCCAGCAGCTGCGCCCGCACGGCATAGCAGTGGCCTTCCTCAGCCAGTTTATTCAGCGTATAGAAAAGCCCGGAGCGCAGGCGAACCTTTGTTTCTCTCTCAAAGCCGAGTTTTTGGGCAATGGTGTCCGCGGTGCGAAAGCCGATGCCCCAGATATCGTCTGCCAGGCGATAGGGATTTTCCTGCACAACCGCCAGGCTGTCCCCGCCATATTGTTTATAGATTCTCGTGGCATGAGCGGTGGAAACGTCGTGCCCCTGCAGAAACATCATGATGTTCCGGATTTCCTTCTGATCCGCCCATCCCTTTTGAATCATCTCCACCCTTTTGGGGCCGATGCCGCTGATCTCCAGCAGCCGCATGGGTTCCGTCTCGATAACGTCCAACGTGTCCGCGCCGAAGGTGTTCACAATCTGCTTCGCGTATTTCGGCCCGATGCCTTTGATCATCCCGGAGCCCAGATATTTCTCCATGCCATAGGCCGTGGCCGGCAGGGTTTCCTCAAAGGTAACGACCTGGAACTGCCTTCCGTATTTTCGGTCAATTTTCCACCACCCGCCCAGTGTCAGCACAGACCCAACGTGCGCGTCGGGCATCATGCCGACGACGGTCACCAGGTCATGTTCCCCTTTCATGGCGCATTTCAGAACGCTGTACCCCTCTGACTGGAAGGTGATCCGCTCCACGACGCAGCGAAGGGATTCTAAAGGCCGTGTCTGTCCCGTTTCCTGCGCCATGTCATTCACCTCCTCGGAAAAGTGGAACAGAGGGACGCCCCTTTAGGAACAGAGGGAAGGAACAGAGGGACGCCCCTTTTTGTTCCGTTTTTTCTTTCTTATATCAGCTTCCTGGATAAATCAAAATCAAAATCCGTGTGACAGTGGTACCTGTGACAGTGGTTCATACCAGTTACGCTATCACTAAATGTACGCCGCATTCAAGGCTGAAGATCGCGCATGGAAGGATAACCATATGCTCCATCCGCGCTTGTCACAGCGCGTGTGATAGCCTCGCTGACAACTTCCGCGGCCAGCGTCCCGACCAGATCCTGATCAGCTTCAATATCTCCGATGGATACGGCGTAGATACTGTCACCGTCGGCTGACGTGTGCACAGGGTTAATGGAACGCGCATATCCGTCGTGAGCCATTCCCGCAATTTTGCAAAGCTGTGCCTTATCGAAGAGGGTGTTCGTAAAAACGACGCCGATGGTCGTATTGCCTGTGAACTTGTTCTCAATGATCTCATAACTTCCGCGCATATATGCCAGGGTGGAGCGCAGGCCTGTTTTGTCTTCGTTCAGCATACCGGCAATCTGTTTTCCTGTCCGCCAGTCATATATATCCCCAAGGGCATTCACAACCACGATTGCGCCGATCTTCAATTCGCCCATCTGGATTGCATAGCTGCCGATGCCGGATTTCATGCAGAAGTCCATCCCGGTATATTTGCCCACAGTCGCTCCGCAGCCAGCCCCGTAATTTCCGTCCCGATAATTTGGAGCTTCCATAGCGAATTGGGCGGCTTCATAGCCCATTGCCGTATCCGGGCGAACAGAAGAATCGCCCACTGACAGATCGTAAATATCGGACTGCACGACCAAAGGCACCAGGGCATAGCCGGTATCATAACCGATCTCGTGCTCCTCCAGATACTGCATGACGCCGTTTGCTGCGCCTAAGCCGTAGGCGCTCCCGCCTGCCAGCACAATGGCATGAATCTGCTGGGCGGCCATCAGGGGATTGAGCAGTTGACTCTCCCGGCTGGCGGGTCCGCCGCCCCGTACATCCAATCCGGCGCGCATACCTTCCGGCACGATGAACACCGTACAGCCGGTAGCGGCTTCCGTATTCTCGGTTTGTCCGATGCAGACAGGGCCGACATCGCCCACAGATATTTCGTGCATATGATAATCCTCCTCAGCAAGGGAAATGACCGGCAGCAAAAGTGCCGCCAACAGGATACAAACGAGTTTTCGTATGAACGCCTCCTATAAATCAACAGGTTCCTCGCTCGGATCATTTGTGCCAAGTTCGCCCCGGAAGGCTTTGGCAAGGATGGATTTCTTCATTTCGTCAATGCTTTCAATGGTCCTCTCTGCAATATCCTTAGTATTCTGAATTGATTGTAATAAAGTATCTAATATCCTCACAACTTCTATCTGCTCTTTTTCTATGGTTGTTCTTACCAGAAGACCAGAGAGTTCTTTCTGGTTTATTTTCGGCAAAACAGACCTAGAACCAGCTGAAGATGCCTGAAGCAAAAAATCATCAGATAGCATATAATACCATAGGAATCTTAATAGCATATTTTCCTTTGCATCAATAGGATACATGTCCGCACTACATAAGCCATCAAAATCTACTATGATCACTTTGGATAGGTATGGACGAATCTTTGAATATAATATCTGACCTGAATGGAACAAATGCTTTCCGCTTTTTACTTTGTCTTCCGCTACAGTTCGATATTCCAATAATCTGCCTGTTTTTTTCTCTATGTTGTCCGGCGCAATATGTGGATAGCCCTGATATTCTGAAGGATCTACCAAATTACTCCGAATATCTGCAACTTCATCAAAACAAACAGTTCTCCATTGATTCGAAACTTTGTTTTCTTTTCTCCACTTTTCCGTCAAATCTCCGATAAACGCCTTATGCAGAATCGCAGCTTTCCGATCCTCATACCCATCCACAACAGCCTGGGCTTTTTCTTTTGCTTCGTCCAGTTTAGAAAATAGGCTTTCGATGCGATCAACAATGCGCTGTTGTTCTGCAATAGGAGGAGCTGGTATCACTGTGCTATTTGCGTTAATTATTGTATATGTATCTACTGTGGTACCTGAGGACATGCCATAAACTTGATTCTGCATATAATGGCTTTTATACAGATAGAAGATATACTGAGAGTAAAATAATCCTTTATTTTGTAACCATATTACATTTCCATCTTTGAAATAGAATGGCGTTTCATCCTTAACGACATATGGGATTCCTATTGTTCCGACTCCACTTATAAGTAAATCATTTATTCGAGGAACTCCATATTCTCTCTTGCATTTCTCATATAATTGTGGTGATATGAACAATTCATTATCAACATATCCATATTCTGATAGTTTAACGAGTTCTCTTGTCCTATAAAAAGGTATTCCTTCTGTTTTCCAGTCATCTTTATGGATCCTCTTGCTGGAAGTAACATTATATCCTGCCCTTATGTAACACCACCGCCAGTTCGCCGGCACTGTATACGGCTGCTCCTCCGCCGGGACCAGGGCTTCCATCTTTTCCTTCGCCTTCGCCATCTTACACCTCCGCGCCGGTCAGGCTCTTCAGTTCGTTCACGACGCTCTGCAGCAGGTCGATGGCTTCCTCCAGGCTGGCGATGGCTTCTTCCCCGCTCTCGATCGGATCCGGCAGGTCCTCATAATCCACAATGCTGTCGTCACGGATCAGGCCCAGGTCCAGGCTGTTCTGCTTCTTTTCAATCTCTTCCCGGGTGAAATAGTTCCAGCGCTCGTTATGAATGGCATCGCGGTTTTCGGCGGTATAGGCCTTTTCGAAATCCTTGAAATGCTCTTCCTTCAGCGGGTTCGTCTTGCCGAAGCTCGGCATGTTCGTCCGAAGGTCATAGAACCAGACGCCCTTCGTGTTTCCTTTGTCCGTTTCGCCCCGGTTAAAGAACAGTACATTGGTTTTCACGCCCTGCGCATAGAAGATGCCGGTGGGCAGGCGCAGGATCGTATGCAGGTTGCATTTGTCCATCAGATCCACGCGGATCTTTTCGCCGTCGCCGTCGGCAAACAGCACGTTGTCCGGCAGCACCACCGCTGCCCTGGCTTTTCCGTTGGCCTTCAGACTGCGGTAAATATGCTGCAGAAAGTTCAGCTGCTTGTTGCTCGTGGCATAGGTCAGGTCGTCCCTTGTGGCGCGCTCACCGCCTTTTTTGGTACCGAAGGGCGGATTGGTGAGCACGACGTCATAGCCCTTCATATTCTGCCCGAAGGAGGACAGCGTATCCCCCAGGTAGATCGGGCTCTCAATCCCGTGAAGCATGGCGTTCATCAGGGCCAGGCGATGGGTATCGTGCACCAGTTCACAGCCGGTGAAGGCCTTTTTGATCTGGAACTCCTGCTGTTCCGTATCCAGTTCAAACAGGTTGTCTGTATGCAGTTTCACATAGTCGCTGGCGGCGATCATAAAGCCAAAAGTGCCGCAGGCGGGATCGTTGCACAGCTCTCCCGGCTGCGGCGCGATCAGCCGTGTCATCACATTGATCAGCACCCGGGGTGTGAAATACTGGCCGGCGCCGCTCTTCTTTTCGTTCGCGTTCTTTTCCAGGAGCCCCTCGTACAGGTTTCCGAGGCCTTCTTCCTTCGCCGTATACCAATCGAACTGGTCGATAGTCAGGATGATTTTCTCCAGGTTTTTCGGCTCGTCGATATTTGTCTGCGCCCCCTGGTAAATCTGGCGGACGCGGCCGGTGCCCTTCTCGCCCAGGTCGTTCAGCAGCTGTTTATAGTGCTTTTTCAGTTCCAGACCGCTCTTGTTCAGCAGGCTGTCCCAGCGGTATTCTTCCGGAATGGCGTCCTCCGCTCCGGTTTCCTTGCACATTTTCAGGAAAAGGATATACGTCAGCTCCGTCACATACTGATGATACGTGATCCCGTCGTCCCGGAGCACGTTGCACAGATTCCAAAGTTTCGCGACGATTTCCTGATTGTTCATAAAGCCGCTGTTCCTCCGTCGTCATAGGAATAATGATGGTCTCAATCCGGTATTGCGAAAAAGGTCAAGGGGTATCTCTACCCCTTGACTCGGAAAGTTGTCATGTTTCTGTTCTCTTCGTCATGACGCATTTTCCCCCTGATACCTGATGCCGTCCCGAAAGACATTCCGATAATATGGAATCTGTTGCGGTCTGAACTGCGATTCAGATCGGACCGTCAGTGATACCGTCACATCATGATCCATCGACAGTTCACTGGAAAGATGGGCAATTTCCTTCCGATGAACGCGCAGCTGATCCGGTGAGAGCGGAGAAACAACCATGATATCCACATCAGAATCGGGTGTATGATCTCCCCTCGCGTAGGATCCGTAGAGGTATGCGGCGGAAACAGGAAACAAAGGCGTGACGCCCTGATAAACGCTCTCCAGAATCTGCAGCGCTTCCGACTTATTGCACATGGTGTTCACCTCTCTTTCCATCTCATTTTACAACAGAAGCAAATGCTCCGCAACTGCTTTTCTCAGTTGTCCGGAATACATTGGGAGTTATAAAACCGCTGTTCCTCCGTCGTCATAGAAATACTGATTGATCTCATCCAGCACATCCTGCAGTCCCCCGCCGAACTGCCGGTCGATGATGTTGAACCCGCCGGCTGTGCGGAAGGCGCCCTCGTTCAGCAGCGTCGGGTCCAGCACCGTTTCCTGCAGCATGGTTTTCTCAATCCGGTCCAGCCAGCTCTTCTGGATGGCGTTGAACGTATGTTCCCTGCGTACCCGGCCAAAGGCCTGTTTCACCCGCTCTTCATGGGAAATCAGGGACGAACCGAGGGCCTGCTGGCGGATGAAGGCGATGATATCCGCGGCGATCTCCTGATTGGTCACCGCTTTCCAGGCGGATGTCAGCTGTTTCTCCGTAAAATGGTGCTGTTCAAGTTCCAGCCGCAGGCCCTTCAGCGCCTCCCGGGTCAGGTTCGACGGCCGGGTGCAGAGGACCCGCAGGGCATCGATTTCGTTCATATGGCTCTCAATGAATTGTTTGAAGGACTCAAGATAGTCCTCCGGTTTCTGGCCTTCGCCATAGCCCCGGGTATGCTCCAGCAGTTTGTCCTCGTGAGAATCAATAATCCGGGCGTTGGAGACCTGCATCACGTCCTGATCTAGCATTCGCAGCTCATCCGCGACTTTCTGTGAAAGGAGTTCTGCCTTGGCTTCCTGCGCCGGCATGGCTTTAATGTCCCGTGCCAGCTGTTTCAGATCCCTGCCCAGGAAGTATTTGAACCGTTCCAGTGCTTCCGGGGAGATATGGCGGCTCTTCCGGTGGAGCTTTGCGGCGATGCGCGCCACCGTGTTCGCGACCTCCGCGTCCTCCGAAACCAGGCTCAGTTCCCGCAGCAGGTCTGCGAAACTTGCTCCGGGGCTGACCGCCTTCATGTTGGTCACGTCGGAAAGGGATTCATACACGCCGACAGCGTCGTAGATATCGAAATGTGTTTTGTCGATCTGCGGGCACAGGCGCGTCGCTCTTCCTAACATCTGCTCGAAAAGAATCCGGGAACGGATTCGGCGCACAAACACCAGCGTCGTGATTTCCGGAACGTCAATGCCGGTCGTCAGCAGGTCCACGGTCACGACAATGGTCGGATAGGTTTCGTTCTTGAATTCCCGGATGGCCTTTTGAACGACTTCCCGGTCGCCGATGGATCCGGTAATCTTCCGGATGGCTTCCGCCAGCACCGCGTTGTCCCGATAAATCTCCCGGATGATCTGGACGATCAGGTCCGCGTGGCGGTCGTCCACCGCATAAATCAGCGTTTTCTCCGGGCCGAAGGGATTCAGGTCGTTGCAGACTTCCCGGAAAACCGTTTTGTTGAAGTTCTCCGTGATGACCTTTTTGTTGAAGGAATCCACGTCAAAGCTCAGGTCGTCCGGCAGGTCTTCGCCGTTCAGCAGCTCGCCGGTCACCGGATCCACCATCACCAGCTGCTCGCCCTTTTTGTAGTGGATACCTTCCTTCCGCAGCTGCGTCACGATGATATGCGGCGCGTCGTGATCCACCAGCCAGCCGTCCACGACGGCTTCCCGATAGCTGTAGGTGAACACCGGCTTGCCGAAAATTTCCGTCGTGTGCAGGGCCGGCGTCGCGGTCATGGCCACTTTCACCGCGTCGAAGTAGTCGATCACCATCCGGTATTTGCTGATGAAATCCGCCTGATCCCGGTACATCATTTCGCTGTCCGTCATATCCCGATCGAGAGTGTATCCACGGTGCGCCTCGTCGATGATGATCAGGTCAAAATCCGAAACCGTCAGCCGTGGAGCATCGCCGGTATCGTTGATCATCCGCCGCAGAATGCTCTGCACGGTGGCTACCTGAATCCGGGTTTCCCGGTCAAATGTCCCCTCGCCCAGTTCCTTGATGTTGTACAGGTTGTCCAGGGTCATCAGCTCGTCGATCCTGGCCTCTTTGAACACATCCTGTGCCTGGGTCCCCAGGGCGTTCCGGTCCACAAGGAAAAGAATCCGCCGGAAACGGTTTGTGAACAGCAGGCGGTAGATCAGGCCCAGAATCGTTCGGGTCTTTCCCGTGCCGGTGGCCATGGAAAGCAGGACTGCCTTCCGTCCGGAGATGATCGCCTTCTCCGCTGCCTCAATGGCCCTGATCTGATAATCCCGCAGGTTCAGACCGTCCGGATCCGACAGCACGTCCATCGGCAGGTTTTCCAGCCTGCGGTTGGCTTCGTCCGTGTTCTGATTCAGAATATTCTGCAGCCCTTCGGGGGAGTACCATCCCTGCAGAGCCCGGCCGATATTGCTTTCTGTCCGAACGTCCCGGAACCAGATGCCGCTGGCGGTTTCAAGCTGTTTCAGATACTTCCGGCCGTTGGTCGCGAAAAGGAACGGAACGTCGTAGTCGTGCCATTTGCCGACGCAGTAGCGCTGGTCTTCGTCCCGGATGTTGGTGGCATACAGCCGGCACTGGTTATCCAGGATCGCGGGTACGTCCTTCGCCGCCCGCTTGGCCTCAATGATCCCGACGAGCTGCAGTCCGATGAACAGGGCGTAATCCGCCCGGTCCGTTCCCGGGCCAAGGGCTTTCACAGGCCATTCGGCAATGGCCATATGATGCCCTTTCTTCGGACGGGCGCCTTTGCCATAGCGGATATTCTCCGTGTCCGCTTCCCAGCCGGCTTCCCGTAGCTGCGCGTCGATCAGCATCCGGGTTTCCGCTTCCGTCAGTCCCATCCGGGCGGAAGCTTCCTCTGCCCGCTGCTGCCGTTCCTCCCGGGTGGTCTCTGTTTCGGCGGACGCGCCGTGGTTGATCTGATCCAGCAGCTGGGCAATCAGCTTCTCCTTTTCGGCAATGATCGCGTCCCGGTCCGTGATGGCAGACTGCTGCTCCGCCATGGCCGTTTGCTGGGCTGCAATCTGAGCCTCCCTGCGATGGATGGCTTCCTGCTGGGTTTCAATCTGTTTCTGTTTTTCCGCGATGGCGGTTTTCTGTTCTTCGATCTCAGCCTGTTTTTCCTCCAGCGCGGTTTCGCTGGTTTCCAGGGCGCTTTGGCTGCTCTCAAGGGAGGTCTGCAGTTCTTCCAGAGCTGCCTGGCGCTGGGCCAGTGCTGCCCGGCTCGCTTCCAGGGCCAGCTGGCTGGTCTTCAGGTCCGCCTCGCTGCTTTCCAGCGCCCGGCGTTTGTCGTCCAGCATGGATTCCCAGTCAATGGGTTCTTCCCTTTTCGGTTCCGCGTATTCCGGCGTAATGAATCCCGGATCGAGATAAACTTCTACAAACCAGCCCGCAAGCCGGTAGGTCATGCGCAGCAGGGATTTGGCTTTTGTCAGGTCGTTCAGATTCTGATGCACCGCGGCATTCCGGCTTTTCCGCAGCGTCTCCAGCACCGTGTCCATATCGCCGGTCAGAAGCCCCTCCTGGGAAAGCCGGCGGATCAGGTCATACTGGGTATCCTTCTGATAAGGCAGCGTGATATTCTCCATCCGGGCAATTTCCTGGGCCACCAGTTCCCCGATCTGGCCCAGTTTGTAGATGCAGGCGTTGGGGTCGGAATAAAGATACGACTCCGATGCGCTGCCGATCTGATACAGCACAGGCCAATACCGGTTCATAAACTCGAAATTGGACGTCATCGCGCGTTCTCCTTATCCCTGAAAATGCCGAATGAACCGGGAACAGAAGTCCTGATCCCCGTTCGTTTTATACCCGCTTGCTTCACAATCAATCATTATAGCAGATTTCCGGAAAATTTCCAAATGCAACATCCAGCACCATATACCCGTCTTCCGGGCAGATGGCTGCCTCTACGATCTTTCCTCTCTTTCCGCTTCATAAATCAATTCGCCAAGCGTCTGGTACAAACGATCCGCCTCGACCGGTTTTGAAAGATGCGCATTCATTCCCTCCTGCAAAGATCTTTGTACATCTTCATCAAAAGCATTTGCCGTCAGGGCAATGATGGGGATTCTCTTCGCATCCCGTCCCCCTCACGGATGAGGAATTTGTGGAGTTTCAGAAAAAGGAGAAACGCAAAGTCACCATCATCGGGGACATCATCGATTTCATCGCGAACTTTTTCCGGTAATCAGGAAAACAATCAGAACTGAAGGCCTGAATACAAAAAACATACTTGGTACAGAAAAATCGGTTTGTTCCCCTTGCACTTTTCCCCTATATAGAGTAACCTGTCACAGGTGTTTGTGCCAGATATAGAAAAAAACGGAAAGAAGGGACCATCCATGCCCGAGGAACCGAACGCGCCGGAATACGATCCGAAGGATCATCCGTGGATCGAGATGCCGGCGGATGAAGATTCTCTCGACGAAGCCCTTCGTTTCACCCTCGATGAAATCCGTACTGCATAAAACCGGCGCATTTGCGCCGGTTTTTCGTTACCTTACTGTTCTGTTCCGTTCACGCGAATAATGCCCGCTGTCCGCTTCAATTACGCGAACACCCCCGCTGTTCCGTTGCAAACGTACTGCAATGCCTCACTGTTCTGTTTCAATTGCTTCATACTCTTCCACAGGCATCGGCTTGTAGAAATAAAATCCCTGCATCTCCGAGCAGCCGTGGCTCTGCAGGAAGCTGGCCTGGGAAATGTTTTCCACGCCCTCGGCAATCACGCTCAGCCCAAGGGACCGGATCATCTGAATGATATAGCTCACGATGATCTGTCCTTTTTCCGGATTGCCGCTGTCCGCAAGGAAATGGAGGTCCATCTTGATGCGGTCCACCGGCACTTCCTTCAGCATGTGCAGCGAGGAGTATCCGCTGCCGAAGTCATCCATTTCCACCTGGAAACCCAGTTCCCGAAGCTGCACGGTGGTGCGGATCACAAGGTCGCTGTTTTCCGCAAAGGCGGTTTCCGTGATCTCGATCCGAAGCTGATCCGGCGTCAGCCCGTAGGTGCGGATCAGGCCCGCGAACTGTTCGGGAATGTTCCGGTCCTCCCGGATGTCGCATCGGGAAAGGTTCACCGATACCGACCGGTGTTTTCCCTGCCCGTTCCACCGCTGCAGATCCCTGCACACGCTCTCCCACACAAAGCAGTCCAGCTCATAGATCAGGTCGGATTCTTCCAGCAGCGGAATGAATTCGGTCGGAGAAATCCACCCGAGCCTGGAGTGATTCCAGCGGCACAGCGCTTCCGCCCCGATGATCTTGCCTGTTTCAAAATGGACTTGCGGCTGATACCACACCCGGATTTCCCCGTTGACCATGGCATTCGGCAGGTGGTTGCAGATATCCGAAATCTTCTTTCCTTTCTGCCACTGATCCGGGTTATAGAATTCATATCCGTCCTTGCGGTTGTGCCGAACTTTGCGCTCCGCGATCCTGGCGCAGTCCAGCATGCGGTCCACATTGATCTCCTGGTAATCCTGCGGGGTCAGCACGTAAATCCCGGAGCAAAGGCGGACGGGCGTTTCCTTTCCGCGGTCGATAAAGTAATTGCGGACGGGGTCGCCGACATCCCGGATATCCTGAACGATCTTCTCATCGCCCGACGCCTGAAAAAGAATGGCAAAGCGGTCGGCCGTGATGTGTCCGATACATTCATTGTCATTCAGGTGTTCCATGGACTTCGCGGCCCAGAAACGCAGCAGTTCGTCTCCGGCTTCCCGCCCCAGGCTGTCGTTGATGAAGGTGAAATTCTTAATATTGTTGAAGGAAATCAGATAAGGAATATCCGGATGCGCCCGGATCAGCTCTTCCGCCCGTTTCCGGAAGCCGCTCATGCTCAGCGCGCCGGTCAGCGGATCCGTGTTCACAACCTGTTCCAGCTTCTCTTCATGCCGCAGCCGGATGCTCCGCTGTTTCTGTATTGTGATCAGAATCATCAGCACGGTTACTGCTCCCACGAGCAGCAGAATCCACTTGTACTGATAAAGATAATCGCCGAAGTCGTATTGATAGAGCTTCCGCGAGGTATAGTCCAGGGCGATGGCCTGCCGCCGGGTCTCCGTCAGCTCGGCAATGCCCCGGTTCAGCCGTTCAATGACGGCCCGTCCCTCTTCGGTGTCTGGGGTGCCGACCCGGAAATCCATGGTGAACATGGCGGAAGGCTGGATGGTCAGGTCCTCATAGGAAGGCTTCTGCAGCACATAGCTCCACACATAGGAGTTGTGCAGCAGCGCGTCCACCCGGCCTTCCCGCAGGGCTTTCACGCATTCCGGCATGGTCTCGTACATGTTGATTTCGATGCCGGGGTACAGCTGGCGAACGGTCTCCGCGACGCCGCCCTGGGACCGGAGCATCCCGACCTTCAGCCGGTTGAATTCCGGAAGTTTGCGGGTGCCTTTCGTCACCAGCGTAAAGGGGGGCTGGAAAAGGTTGTCCGAAACGGCGGTCGCATTGCCGGCCGCGCTGAAGATGGCGCTGCCGAAGGGCATCACCACGTCGTATTCCGGATTGTCCAGTGCTTCCTTCAGGGTGGGCTCCGCGATCTGAACGAAGGTAACGTCGTATCCGGCGTTCCCGGCGGCGGACCGCATCAGGTCGGCGCCGATCCCGATGATTTCCTGCGTCTGATCATCCCGATAGAAAATCGGGCACCGGTCGGTCGGCACGCCGACGGTCAGTGTTTCGGCTCCGGCTGCGCAAATCGTGGCGAACGTCAGGCAAAGCGGCACGAGGAGCAGACAGAGCAGCTTCTTCAGTTGTCGTTTTCGGGTCGTCACGTTTTTCAATGGCGGCTCTCCTTTCGTTCCACGGGGGACGTTTCTCGTTGGTTCAATCTGCTTCTTGTTACAGTGTTACGATGACGCTTTTGACTTACAGCAATTCCCGAATTGCTCCGGAGGTACCGGGCAGGAGAAATAGTATCCCTGGAAGTGCCGGCAGCCCATGGCTTTCACCAGGTTCAGCTGCTCTTCCGTTTCAACGCCTTCGCAGATCACGTCCATCCCCAGCGATCCGGCCATGTCGATGATCGATTCAAGGATAATCCGGCTCCGCGGCTTGTGTTCGATCTCCTGCATCAGGCTCATATCAATCTTCAACACGTCCGCCTGAATATCCTTCAGCAGGCCCAGCGAAGACCAGCCCTTCCCGAAATCGTCAATCTCCACCAGGAACCCTCTCTGCCGAAGCCGGGAAATCACTTCGTTCACATTCGCCGGATCTTCCAGCAGGGCCGTTTCCGTGATCTCAATCCGCAGATGGCTGCAGGGAACCTGATACCGGTCGGCCAGCTCTGTCAGCACCAGATAGGGATCAATGTTGTAGAAATCCTTCGCCGACATATTGACGGAGATCGACAGATGCCCGTGTTCCGTGCCTCTCCAGGCGGCCAGCTGCCGCACGGCCTTCTCCCAGATGAAAACGTCCAGCCGGTGAATCATGCCGGCGTGTTCAAGGGTTTCAATGAAATCGGAGGGAGTGACGACCGTGCCGTCCGGCCGCTGCCATCTGGCAAGTGCTTCCGCTCCGATAATAGTGCCGTCCTCCGCGGCCAGGGGCTGCAGATACATCCGGAACTGGTTGGCTGCGAGGGCCTTCTCAAAGCTGCTGATGACTTCCTGCGCAAACAGGCTCTTCTTCATCATCTCAGGTTTGAATGTTGCGATGGTTTCCCGGTGATCGTCCCGGATGGTCCGCAGCGCCATGTTGGCCCGGTCACACATCACGGAAATCGGGATGGAGGGATCTTCCACATCATACACGCCGAAGTGGATACAGAACGTATAGACGCCGCTGCTGAACTCGTGCCGGAGCGCTGCGGCGGCTTCCGCCAGCATTTCCTCCCGGTAGTTTCCCTTCGGAAGGAGCAGCGCGAACTGATCGCCGCCCAGCCTTCCGCAAAGGCCGTTGCAGGTAATGGCGATCTGCTGCAGCGCGGCGGCGTTCCGCACGATGGCTTCGTTGCCTCTCTGGGTGCCGAACAGCGTATTGACCAGCCGGAAATCCATGATGTTGCTGGTGATCATGACCCAGGGAAGCTCCGGATTCCGCACCAGCAGTTCCCGGGCCATTTCCGAGAAGGTGTTGGCATTCAGCGTCTTGGTCAGGGTGTCGTGCTGGGCGCGGTACTGGGCAGCCCGCTGGTTCTTGTTTTCCGCCGCCCGGTCGTTGGTCGCGTGGGCGTCCCGGTTGCTCTGCTCAATGCTCACCAGTTCCACAACTGCGTCGTAGGCGCCGCCGTCTGGAAGCTTCAGCCGCACCGGGTTCGACTGAATATGATACAGCTGATTGTTGAAGGATTCGGCCTTTTCCTGCCGGCATCCGGTTCTGCAGGCCAGGGCGCTGGAACAGTTTACGCATTTCTGATCTGCGTTCCAGATCCCGTAGCACTTTTCCTTCCGGCTGATCGTTCCGTCGCTGCCGAACTCCAGGATCCGGCATTCAATCGGATCCACCACCCGGGCCAGGTCGTACATCCCGTCCGCCTGAGCCAGAAGCGCCCGCATTTCTTCCGTCGTATATTCCGCCGGCCGGATCACAGAATCCTCGCGGCGGGACTGGTTTCGTACGCCGGCGATCTTTTCCGCCCGAACCTTGTCGCGCTTGATCTGGTACATTTTCTGATCGGCTTCGGCGAAAAGATCCCGCAGATTCCGGCGGTCGTCCAGCACCGCGTGCACATAGCCCACGGAATACCCGGCCGGCGTGCTTTGTCCGTGATCCTGAAGGATCGGGCGGTTGGCCATCACCCAATCCAGTTTCTTAAGGAATTCCGCTTCAGAGCAGTCCGGAAGGATCACCATGAATTCGTCCCCTCCGAAACGGTAGCAGTGATCTTTTCCGAAGGCCTCCCCGATCAGCTTGCCCGTCTCGCTCAGAATCCGGTCGCCTTCCTCGTGGCCGTTGGTGTCGTTGATGGTCTTGAAATTGTCAAGATCCAGCAGCATAACCGTCACTTCATGCCCTTTGTAGGAATCATAGTCGTCCCGGAGCGCGATCCGGTTGCGGATGCCGGTCAGGCCGTCGGTCCGGGAAATTTCTTTCAGCAGCTCGTTTTCTTCGCTCAGCTGAACGGTCAGGCCGTTGTACGCCCGGGCCAGATAGCGGAATTCGTTGGCGCCCTTTTCTTCAATCGGGCGGTCGCCGCGGATCCTGTCCACGGCCTTCATAATCGGATTGATGCCGAAGCGGATCGTCACCCAGATCAGCGCGATGGTGCCGAAGATATGGAAGATAATCACGCCGCGGACAAAGCGCATGTCCCGCCGCACGTTGCTGAAGGCGTTGTTTTCTGCGTTCCGGGTCAGCGCTTCCAGCGCGTCAAGGCTTTCCTGCAGATCTGTCCGGATGCTTTCCTTCTGGTTGTAGTAGGCCTCGTCCATCACCGTTTCCGTCGCCCGCCGCATCTTTTCTTCCGGTGCAAGGGCGGCGTCCTCTGCCGAAAGCGTGACGTCCCGAAGCTCCGCGGGCATGGCTGTAATCCCTTTGGCCTCCGTAACCAGCCGCATCGAGTAGAGTTCGCGTTGCATCAGGGCTTTGGAACCTTCCATGGCTTCCTGAAGCTGTTCAAAGGCCGCGGCAGTTCCCTCAACACCGGCCATTTTTTCAATGGCGTTCTCCCGCCGGTTGGTTTCCAGCACCTCAGTGAAGTATTCGTTCATGAACCGCGGGTCGCCGCTGATGCTGAAGCGCTGGACGCGTTCCGTCAGGTAATCCGACGCGCTCATCAGGTCATGAACAGCCTTGTCCAGGGAGATCTGGTTTTCCGTCGCGTCCGTCAGGTTCTGAAAAGTACCGGTGAGGTTGAAGGTCGCATAAAACGTCAGGCCGGAAAGGACCAGAACGATGACCATCGTCCAGAGATACACAGCCCGCAGGGATAACCCTTTTTCTTTCAATCCGTTTTCTTTCTTCTGCGTGAACATTTTTCTGTAATTCCGTTTCTGAGCAGGGAGATTGTCAGCGTTTCCGTTGAGGTTCTCCGTTTGCTGACGAACCCAGTATATCATATCCCGCCCGGAAAGTCACTTCGATAAAACCGGCCTTCGGCAGTGAATGCCGAAGGCCGGTGGTTGGTTTAACCTTGGTTAAAAACGCTCTGAATTACTGGATCACGGTCACGCGTCCCTTGGGCTGTCCGTAGGCTTCTTCAGTGATCACGCCGTTCAGCGCTTCGCTGATATAGGCCATCACGGCTTCGTCCAGGGTGATACCGGTGTCAAAACCGAGTCCGGAATTGGCAAATACGTTGTAGGTATCGCCGCCCACCGCGCAGAAATTGTTGGTAATCACCACGTAGGTTTCTTCCGGATCGAAGGGTTTGCCGTTGATCGAGTTGATCGTCACGCGCTTGATGGAGGCCGGTCCGTAGTAGGAGGTGTCTTTGCCTTCCAGCATATAGACTTCGCCCTGGTCATAGGGTTTCGTCGTGTCCAGCGTCCATTCGATGCCGGAGGTCTGCGGATAGCCGCCGACGGGATCGGGATTGCAGAAGGTGGAGGCTTCCAGCGCTTCCAGCAGCTCCTCGCCGGAAACGAACACCACAGCGACCGTATTGCCGAAGGGCAGTACCGTGGTGACGTCCTTTTTGGAAACGTCGCCAATACCGATGGTGGCACGGATGCCGCCGCCGTTCTGGATGCCGACGACGTCGAGCAGTTCATCCTGTTCGATGCCGCCTTCCTTCACGACAGACCAGACGATGGCGTCAGTGATCAGGTCGCCCAGGTTGGTTTCTTCCGTCCGGTTGCCAGGAGCCTTTTCACCGTTCAGCACCACTTCGCTCTTCGCAAACACAGCGTTGTATTCCGCGTCCACCTTGTCCATGATTTCCTTGGCCTTGGCCGCGACGTCTTCATTGATCAGCTTGAAGCTGTACAGTTCAGAGCCGAGCTTGGTCGGAACCAGGAAGTTGCTTTCAATGCCCTTGCTTTCGTTGTCGATCACGATCACGCCGATGTTGGCGAACTTGGTGCCGGTGGACTGGATGGCTTCGCCTTCCTGTCCGGCGGTCATCACGGTGTGGCTGTGGCCGTCGATCACGAAGTCAATGCCGGTCACCTTTTTCAGGGTATCGGTGGAACGGTAGCCGTTACCTTTGGATTCGGCGTCCACGCCCAGGTGGAACAGTGCGATCACCAGGTCCGCTTCGCTGCGGACGGTGTCCACGGCGGCCTGGGTGGATTCATACAGTTTGTCGAAGGTGGCGAAGGAAATCTCGCTGATCAGTCCGGGGTTAACCTTCGTGGCCGTTTCGGGGGTTTCCACGCCGATGAAGCCGATCTTCAGGCCACTTTCGGTCGTAATAACCGTCGAAGCGGGCAGAATCGGGCTGCCGTCTTCATCCTTGTACACGTTGCAGCACAGCGTGGTGAATTTGGCGTCCTTCAGGTTTTCCATGATCTGCTCATAGCCGAAGTCAAATTCATGGTTGCCCAGCGTCACGACGTCGTAGGCAGCGGCGTTCATCATGTCGATGGCAGCCTTGCCCTTGGTGGAAATGACGTAGGTCGTGCCCTGGCTGAAATCGCCGGCGTCCGCCAGGATCACCTGCGCGCCGCGGCTGACGAACAGATCCCGCAGGCCCGCGATGTAGGCATAGCCGTCGATCTGGCCGTGCACGTCGTTGGAATGCAGAATCACCGTCTTGCCGGTGTAGTCCTTGTCCAGCGCTTCGCGCAGATCCGCGTGAGCTGCGTAATCCGATGCGGTCCAGTCCGCGTCAGCCGCCGGTGCTTCGGCCAGCGCGGCCGTCGCGGTCAGCGCCATCATCAGCGCAAGAATCAGTGCGAACAGTTTCCTCAGTCTCATGGAAAACCTCCCCTTCCGTTATTGGATATGAATAATTTGGAACTCTCATGCCCGAATGACCTCAGGCATCTTTAAAAACTATTATAAGGACAATCCCCGACATTTTCAAGTCAAAAAAACAGACAATTTTTCCGCCGTACAATTTTTTTCAGCTTTGTTCGGTCTTCCCCGTCCCGGATTCGCAGCGCTGCCACAATCCGGCGGTTTTCTTCCATTTGTATGAATGCGTTGCGCTGAAAGCCCACCTGTCATATAATATGAAAGAATGATTTCACACATAAGGAAAGGGCCCCGGAATCCATGCAGGCGCAGGCGGACGCCCGGCTGTTTCCATGAGCTCCCCGCCTGTACAAAATCAGCGTTTCATGGTAAACTGGATTGATCAATCCCCCCTGAGGAGGGACGTATATGAGTTTGAATGAGCATAACCGAACTGAACTGGACCAGCTGGAGGAAGAACGGATGATCTATGCCCGTCTGCATGCGCTGACGGGGAATTTCATCTGCGTCTACCTGGTGAACCCGGAAACAGATGAATACCGGGAGTTCAGCGCCACCGACAATTTTGTCGACAGCTTTAAGCAGGCCAAGGACGGGTCGGATTTCTTCAAAACCGTCCGGGAGGTCTTCAAAACCTTTAACCATCCGGACGATGAAGAACGGTTCCTGGCTTCCTTTAAGAGGGAAAATATCCTTTCCTCCATTGAGCGTGACGGCATTTTCACCCTGGTTTACCGGCTGATGATGGACGGCAAACCCATCCATGTCCAGATGAACGCCGCCATGATCACTGAGAAGGACGGTCCCCGGCTGATCGTCGGTCTCAACGACGTGGACGCCCAGTACCGACAGCGTGAAATGGACATGGAAATTGCCCGCCAGAAGGAAGTGTACGACCAGATCACCGAAAGCCTCGCCGAGCAGTACGATACGCTGTACTATATCGATATCGCCACCAATTTCTACGATGAGATTTCATCAACCGACGAATACAAAAAGCTGAACGTCCCGGCCACGGGGAACGATTTCTTCGCCGAAAGCCGCCGCAGCATCGCAAAATATGTCCATCCGGAGGACCAGGAAAAGATTCTGAAGCTCCATTATAAAGATGTGATGCTGAAAAATCTGAAGAACAGGAATTCCTTCTCCGTCGCCTACCGCCTCGTGGTAAACGGCCGGGTGCAGCATATCCGGCATACCGAGATCATGGCCAGGGACAAAAAACACATCATCGTCTGCGTGAAGAATATCGATGCCGAGGTGCGGGCGAAGCAGGCACTGGAGGAAGAGCAGGAAAAAAGCGTCACCTACACCCAGATTGCCGAGCGTCTGGCCGATCATTACGACCTCATTTACTACGTGGACTGTGAAACCTCCGCGTATAAGGAGCTTTCCACGAAGCACAAGTCCGGACAGTTCAAGGTACAGGCGGAGGGAAAAGACTTTTTTACGTCCTCCCGCATGAATGTGGACCGGCTGATCTTCCCGGAGGACCGGGAAAGAATCCGTGGATTTCTGGACAGGGATCACCTGATTTCCCGTCTGGAGAATACCCGGCAGGTCTACGAGGATTATCGGATGAATGTCGGCGGCGGCAAAACGCAGTATACCCGCATGTCCGTCACCTACTCCTCCGATCAGAGCCATTTCATTATCTGTGTGGAGAACCGCGACAGCGAAGTCAAAAAGGAGCAGGAGCACCTGGCGGAGCTGTCCGTGGCCAACAAGATGGCGCGTCAGGATTCCCTGACGCACACAAAGAACAAAACCGCCTGGACCGAGCTGGAAAACGAGCTGCAGCGCCGCATTGCCGCCGGCGGCTGCGATCCCTTCGGTCTGGTGATCTGCGATATCAACGGGCTGAAAGCGGTCAACGACACCGAGGGGCACAAGGCCGGCGATGATTATATCCGCGCTTCCTCTCTGCTGGTCTGCCGCACCTTCCAGCACAGCCCTGTGTTTCGCATCGGCGGGGATGAATTCCTGATCGTTCTCGTAGGCGAGGATTATAAAAACCGGCTGAAGCTGATCACCGATCTGAACAAACAGTCGCTGAACAATGTCCGAAAGGGCGAAGGTGCGGTTGTAGCCGCCGGCCTGGCGGACTATATTCCGAATCACGATCTGTCTGTGGAGGACGTTTTCAACCGGGCGGATCATCAGATGTACGATGACAAAACCCGCCTGAAGGAAGAAAAGCGTCTACAGGAAGCCCGCATGCTCATGCAGATGGCCAATTTCAGGATGATCACCGACGAGCGGCGCACCATGCTGGACACGCTGTTCAAGTCCTTCGAAATCGTTTCGGAGGGAACCTATGTCTATCTCTGCGACATGAAATACGATTTCTCCCGCTGGTCCAAAAACGCGGTGGAAACCTTTGATCTGCCCTCCGAGTATATGTACGGCGCGGGCGACATCTGGGAAAACCATATTCATCCCGACGACCGGGAAGCTTATCACAAAGGCATTGATGAAATCTTCAGCGGAAACGCCGGGGACCACGATATGCAGTACCGTGCCCGCCGGCCTTCCGGGGAATACGACGTCTGCACCTGCCGCGGCACGGTGATCCGCGATCCCTCCGGAGAGCCGGATTACTTCGCCGGTACCATCCGGAATCACGGGATCCAGGGCCATATTGACACGCTCACCGGTTTCCGCAATCAATACGGGTTCTTTGAGGATCTGGATAACGCCATTCGCCGGAACGCGCCGGTCAGTGTGCTTTTGCTCGGCATCAGCAAGTTCTCCGAAGTCAACGAGATTTACGGCTACCACTTCGGAAACCGCGTGATCCAGCAGTATGCCCGCGCGCTGTTCGAAAAGATCGGAAACACCGGACATACCTACCGCATCGACGGTACAAAGTTTGCCATCATCAGCAACACCCTTTCCGTTTCCGAACTGCGGGATTTCTATAACGGTTTCCGGGTTTATCTGCATGAAGCCTTTACCGTGGACGGCCAGCAGGTCCTTATGGATCTGAACTGCGGCGCCCTCCGGGTGGACGGCTTTGACACCGATTCCCAGACCGTTTACAGCTGCCTGAATTTCGCCTACGACGAATCCAAGCTTCGCCGTCGCGGCGATCTCACGGAGTTTCATAACGATCCCAGCGAAGGCAGCCACCGTCGTCTGGAAAAGCTCCACGCCATCCGGGAATCCATCCTCCATGACTTTGAGGGGTTCCATCTGCTGTTCCAGCCGGTGGTGGATGCGCAGACGGAACAGCTCATCGGCGCGGAGGCGCTGCTCCGCTGGAAGAACGACAAATACGGCATGGTGCCGCCCGACGATTTTATTCCCGTGCTGGAGGTGGATCCGCTGTTTTCCGAGCTGGGCGCCTGGATCCTCCGGGAATCCCTGTTTTCGGCAAAAAATATCCTGAAAAAGCATCCAGGCTTTGTAATCAATGTCAATCTGTCCTACACCCAGCTGGAAAAGCCGGATTTCGTGGATACGGTCCTGCACATCCTGAAGGATACGGATTATCCGCCGGAGCATTTGTGCCTGGAGATCACGGAACGCTGCCGTCTGCTGGATGAAGACCTGCTCAAAAATGTGATCGTGCGCCTGAAAGCCATGGGGATTCTCATTGCCATGGACGACTTCGGAACCGGCTTCTCCTCGGTGGGGCTGATCCGCAAGATTCCCTTTGACACCATTAAAATCGACCGCAGTTTCGTCATGAACATCGAAAACAGCGAAACCGACCGAAAGCTCGTCGGCAATATCGTCGGCCTTGCGTCCATCTGCAATGCAAAGGTGTGTGTGGAAGGGATTGAAACCGTCGGTATGCGGGATATTCTGCGCAAATACAATGTCCGCAGCTTCCAGGGCTATTTCTACGCCAGGCCTCTCCCCTTCGACCGCATCCTGGAATGGTAGCGCCGCGCCATTGGGGACAGACCCCATTGGCACATTTATTCCGGACCCGGCATTCCGGTTCCTTTATTTCAGCATTGACTCCACAAACACCGGGTTGTATTCCAGCCGAATGCCGGCGGGAATCATTTCGATGTCGAACCGGTCGGAAAGCAGCGCTTCACCGTCAATGTTTGCCTGAAAGGGCTCTGATGCGGTGATCACGGCGCGGTTCGTCTGCATTCTTTTCAGGGCCGGGCTGTTCAGATGCCCGGCGTTTTTCATGGAAAGAATGGTTTTCGCCACCTTCGGGCGGTTCATATGATCGAAGATGTAAAGTTCCATCTTCCCGTCGTCGATCCTGCTTTCCGGGGAAATACGGTACCCGCCGCCGTAGTACTGACTGTTGGCGGCGACCACAGTGGTTACTTCCCCCTCATAGACTTCCCCGTTGCATTCAACCTTCAGAAAACGTCCTTTCCGGTACGAAAGAAAATGCCGGACCACACTGGCGTTGAACCGCATGGATTTCGGAATGAACCTGTTGTGAATAAAGCTTTCGTCGTTGGCGATGTCCGCGTCGATGCCGAAGCAGGCGGCGTTGATAAAATACCGGTCGTTGATCCGGACGATGTCTGCCCGGTGAATGCCGGCAGCGACGTTTTGGGCCACAGCCCGGTAAAAATCGTTTCCGGTGCCGGAAGGAATAAAGGATAGAATATTGTGGGTGTCCGCAATGTCGTTCAGCAGGCAGTTGATGGATCCGTCACCGCCGATGGCGGTCAGGATATGCTCCGTATATTTGTAATCTTTCCGGATCGTTCCGGCCTCCTCGGGCGTTTCATAGACCCTGATTTCAAAATCCCGGTCCATTTCCCTGGAAACCTTCTCCAGTTTCCGGATCAGTTCGTCGGTTCTGTCCTTTGTCTGAAACCGGTTTACAATATAAATGTACTTCACGGCTGTCTGTTCCTTTTCCGTTTCTTCATGCCAAAATATGATAAACGAAAAGGAGCCGTCGGTCAACTTTTTTTGCGCATCTTCCGGTTTTATGTTATACTGATTTAAAATGTGAAAGAGGGGTATGTGCAATGAAAACGTTGATCGAGCTGTACGACGATTCGCCGATAGAGAACGTTCTGGCCACGCTGGTGTTCTCCCCGCAGGAATGCGTCCTGCTCTGCCCTCCCGACATTGCGAAGAGCAGGGAGCTGAAAAGCGCCACAAAGAACTTCCTGAAGCACAGAGGAATCGATACAAAACTGACGTTTATCCCCGTCAGTATGGATAATGCCGTCAAAATCGCCAGAGTGATGAAGGAAGTGCAGGATTCCCATCAGGACTGTGCAATCAACATATCCGGCGGATCGGACGCGGCTCTTTTTGCCGCCGGGGCGGTGGCCTACAAATGCCTGACGCCTGTTTTCACCTACAGCCGCCGGAAGAACGCTTTCTTCGAAATCAACAATGCATCTTTTGCCAGGGGCGTGATCCCCAACATAAAGCTGGATGTCGAATCCAGTCTGCTGATGGCCGGCGGAACGCTGCTGCCCGGCCGGGCGGATAATGCGGAACTGGAAAGCCGCATCGAACAGATCGACAGCCTTTTTGCCATCTACGGAAAATATCGCCGCATCTGGAACAGGCAGATCAGCTGGTTCCAGAAGGTTTCGTCCTCCGAACCCGGCGTGCTGGAAGTCTCCGGCCCCCTCACCGAACACACGGGCAACGGTAACGTAACCGTGGAGCAGAGTCTTTTCACTGCCCTGGCCCAGTCAAAGCTGATTCTGGATCTGGAAATCACCGAAGACAGCATCCGTTTCCGTTTTCCGGATGAAACCGTCCGTTTCTGGCTGCGGGACGTGGGCGCCGTTCTCGAGCTGCAGCTCTGGCGTGCCTGCAAAGCCGCCGGCTGCTTTGATGATGTGGTGCTCAGCGCCATTGTGAACTGGCAGAACGGAAGCATCCGAAGCGACAGCGTCACCAACGAAATCGACGTCATGGCCGTTCAGGAGCTCAGGCCCGTGTTTATCAGCTGCAAAGCCTGTGAGGTGCACACCGAGGCGCTCAACGAGCTGTCCATCCTCCGGGAACGGTTCGGCGGAAAGTATTCCCGGGCCATCCTGGCCACTTCGGGGATCGCGGGCAGCAGAAACCGCGCGTCCGTTCGGAATCGCGCGGCCAAGCTGGGCATCGAGCTGATTGAATGGGAGGATTTATCCCTGGACAGGCTGATCGCCCGTCTTCGGAATCAGGAATAATCATGCCGGGCCGGGGAGTTGTTCCCCGGCCCGCTTTTTACCGTTCGTACCAGATGATTCTTCCGCCCATCTCCGTAAAGCCCTTTTCAAAGGTTTCGCAGTCGATTTCAACTGTGGTGCCGGCGTTCGGATCGCGGTACACGAGGGTGTTTTCGTTGTAGCCGCACACCACCACCGCGTGCTCGCCGCCCGGCCAGTGGATCATGGCGTCGCTGTCCGTATCCTGCCAGCTCCACCGGTACATTATCGGCCGCATCGGCGCGGAAACATACCAGGCCAGCACCGGGTTTCCCGTATCAAGGATTGCTTTGATTTCGTCGATCGCAGCGCCTTTTCTCGTATTCACGCCGGGCCGGATCTGCTCCGCGACGCCGGCCACCGGCGCATTGAAAACGCCGTAGGAGATCTCTTTTCTCGGATCCCCGACGAACTCCCGTTCCGGGTTCCCGCCGTAGCGCACGCCGCTCTCGGTGTCAAAAGGCTGCGCTCCCATGGGCAGCAGATCGTAAATCCGGTCCACCGTCACATCCGCCTTGTAGAATTGCAGCAGCATGTACAGCGCTACGCTCTCGCACCCGGTGGGATAATTGCCGTACTGACAGAATTCCATCACGTCCAGCAGCACGCCCTTTCCCCCGGGGTTTCCTTCTTCAATGGAGCCGTCCGGCCGGAGTTCGCCTTTTTTCCACTGGTTCCACTTCACGGGAACCACCATATTGGTATAATTGTACAGCTTCCGTGAGAACGCGTCCGCAGCTTTCTGTACAAACAGCGGGTTGTAGTAATGGTTCATCACCCCGATGACCATGCCGGGGGTGATGCCTTCCGCCTTCCATGTCTGGGAGGTATGGTCGTACATCCATTTCTCGCTGTATCCCTTTGCGCCCAGCACGATGGTCGACGGAGAAGCGAAGTGCGCCATGGCTTTCGCCTGATCGTCGTCCAGAAGCAGGTCGATTTCCTCCTCCGTAAACGCTTTCCGGTGCACCATCAGCGTCGCGTCGGACAGAACCTTCCGTACGGCGTCCCTGTTCAGATCGTGGGTGTGAATAAAGGAATAGATGTTCGGATAGTCCATCAGAGTCAGTGCGTAGTTCGGCTTCCCCGCCACATAGGAGTGCTCCCAGGTATAGCCGCCCTCCGCAAGCTTCATCAGGGCCTCCGGGATGGAAGCCAGCCGCTCGTTGCAGGGTTGCGCGTAATAAGGGGCATTGACAGTGGCCGTTCCGAAAGGAATGGGCATCTGATCCGTCTGCCAGTTGTTCCATGCGGCCCGGGTCTTTTGGTCCGGACGGTTTTCCTTGATCTGATACATCACCTGGTCGCTGGCTCGGATGCATTCGTCAACGGTGATGCTCGGGCCGGGCTGCACCACCCGATATCCGACGCTGGCGGAAACCGTGAAGGACCGCCGTTCCTCCCGGTTCAGTTCCTCCAGAATCTGATGGAATTTCTGAACCAGCTCTTTGGCCGCTTTGTCCCGGGCGTCCGGCAGGAAGATGATAAATTCGTCCCCGCCGGTTCTGGCGCCGAGCGCGCCCTTCGGCAGCGACCGCTGAATGGCCTTGCCGATCATCCGGATGGCCACGTCTCCCGCCGCATGCCCGAAATTGTCGTTCGTATGCTTCAGATAGTCCATGTCGATGCAGATAAACGCAACATCCCGGCCCGTCAAAGCGCCCCAGAAGGGTTCGATGGACTCCAGAAGGCCCCGCCGGTTCAGAAGACCCGTCATATGATCCGTAATGCTTGAAATCCGCCGTTCCTCATACAGGGCCATCAGTTCACGCTGCCTGTGGATGTTTTCCAGGGCGATGGACAGCAGCACATTGGTCTGCACAAAGCACCGGGACGGAACCTTCCCCGGGTCGTAATGAATCACGCAATACCCGTAATTGTGCCCCATCTGATGCAGCAGTTTGAAATAAAAAACCTGCGCTTCGTCTTTCCGTTCGGCCATGGGCGGAAGGACGTCTTTGCGGTCGAAGGTGATCATCGGCATGCCCGCGTCCCGGTGATCCCGCACCGCGTGAACCAGGCAGGCCTGTTCGCTTTCTTCGTCCATCAGTTTTTCCGCCGTTCCGAACAGGCAGATATACTGATCCCGGACGATCGGATTCTCCGTCCTCCGGCTGACGAGGGCCTTGTGCAGTTCGGTCAGGTCGGTGCAGGCCCCCAGGTCGATGCTCATGTTGTTCATGGCCGCGTCCTGGTCGTTTTCCGCTTCCAGGAGGGCCGTCAGCCGGTTCGTCATATCCCGGTAGAAATCGTTATGCCGTTTTCCGCATCCGCAGCTTTCCCCGAGGATCAGTTTCCCAGGCAGACCGGTCCTCATGCGGCTTTCCGATACGCCGCGGATCTCCCGGTCCAGCTGTTCCATGGCGTGGGTCACCATGCCCTGATAATCCGGTTCAATCGTTGTCAGGCTGGGAATATCGGTGCCCCAGTCCGTAATATGGTCAAACCCGGTAACGATTACGCCTTCCGGCACCCGGATTCCCTTGTCGCGCAGCACGCGGATCAGGCCCATGGCCATATAGTCGTTGGCGCAGATCACAGCCTCCGGAAGGTCCTCCGGGTCGGAGAAAAAAGCGTTATAGGCTTTTTCGCCGCAGTTTGTCCACATATTGCCGCTGCAGACGTCCTTTTCCGAAACCGTCAGCCCGTGCGCGGCCATTTCCTCTTTGAAGCCCGCCAGCCGCACGGCCACTTCCGGGTTTTCAAAATCACCGATCTGCATGCGTATTTTTGTCAGATGATGGTCCTCAATCAGGTGCCGGGTCATCATCCGCAATGCGGCAAGATTATCCATAAACACGCTGTTGAACCGTTCCGCTTCTTCACGGACCACCGCCACCGGACAGTTGATTCTTCTGTCCAGCATTTCGTAAACCAGGTTCCGGAATTCGCCCTTCTCATAGGTGGAAGGCACGACGAGGATGCCGTCCAGCTTTTCCAGCGGGGCAAGCCGCAGAATGTTCTTTTCCTGAAGGTCATAGTCGGTGGTCGACAGATAGTATCCTGCAGACAGAAAAACGACCACATCGACATTCAGCCGTCGGGCCTCCCGGTCGATGGCGGCAAAAAACGCTTCGTCAAAGCTCCTGAACATCTTGCTGATAAATACGCCGATCGTTTTTCGCTCTGTAAAGATCATAAAGTTTTCCTCCTTGTTGCCCAATCCATAATATACCAAAATAAGGCAGCCTTTTCAAGCCGTCTTCATCTCGCTTCGGGTTCGAAAAAAAATTTGAAAAAAATTGTAACGAAAGCCGTTTTTCCGCGTCTAATAGACGAATGCGCCGGGAAGGAGAAATAAATCCCGCTATTTTTCCGAACACGGACTGTATTCACCGGATCAATCGTTGTATACTGCAGGAGTACCGGGTGACCGGTACGAATCAGGAGAACGAATCATTGGAGGAGGAAAAGAATATGACAACCATCATGACAATCGCGGCAGGCCTGGGCATCGGATACTTTGTGTATCAGTACCTCACCAGTAACAACGGCGGCAAGCTGAACGGAAGAATTCACAAGAGTGCCACGGACAAAAAAGTCGCCGGCGTCTGCGGCGGTATCGCCGAATGGCTGGGCGTGGATCCGACCGTCATCCGTCTGGTCTGGGCGCTGCTGATCTGCGGCTGGGGCACAGGACTCCTGGCCTACATCATCTGCGCGGTCATTCTGCCTGAGGAATAATGGATCCTCTGGTCTGACGCCCTGCGGGCAAACGAATGGCAGCTCTCTTCCGTTATGAAGGAGCTGCCGTTTTTTGTTCCCGTTTTTTTGTTCCCCAAAGTATTCGTTCCCAAATCCTCCTGGGGTTTATTTCTGGATACTTTCCATGATAAAAACTACATCACCGGCGCGCATCAGCGCAATTTCTTTTCCGTTCTGCTCCCAGGAATAATAGGAATTGTCATCGGCTTGATAGACCGGCTTCCCGTACTGTTTGTTCAGTTCGCCTTTCATGCTCATGAACGCCAGTGCGACCCCGGTATTCATGTTTGATTTTGAAAAATAATGGGAAAGGGTGATTTCGTCTTTCTCTTCCGTCACAATGGTGCTGATGGTTGGATATCCGTACACCCGGCCGCCTGTAAAGCGCTGCGTCAGTTTGCCGTTTTCTTCCTCCTCGCCGCCGACCTTGGTAAATCCGCTGTTTTCCAGTGCGCGGCAGACGCTTGAAAAAGAATTTCCGGTTGAAAGATAGTTGCCCTTTTGCTTCTTATTGGAATTCACGATCCCGATCACGAGGGCGATCACCGCGCCAATGATGAGCAGGATGCCGAAAACGGTGTTTTTCAGGGGTCTCTTGTTCGGATCGTACGCAGCGTCGTCATCCGGCGGCAGCCCGATCGGGATATCCCTGGCCGGACGGATATCAGCCGGTTTTTCTGTGGTCTTTTCAGGCATAGCGACAGGAGGCGTCTTCCGCAGGTCGCACCCGCAGAACATGCAGAACCGGCCCTTGCTTTCAATCTGATGCTTACATTCGGGACAGTATTGGATTTTCATCTTGCATCCCCTTTATTTCCGAAAACCCTGCTCAGTACGAACTTTTTGCAGATCGGCTGGAAGATAAAGACCAGAACAAATCCGATCAGCAGGCTGATACCCAGGGAAGGCAGGAACATCGGCAGGAACGGGGGTCTTGCCTGGGGCGGGATATTCCGCCAGGCCAGCAGCACGTTAGCCAGTGTAATAAATGGACTGAAAATCAGGTCGGAAACCGCGGATTCAGCGATCCTCGCCTTCAGGCTTCCTTCAGGACACTTCAGTTTCCTGCAGATACTTTGGGAAACCTTGCCCATCGGAACAATGTAACCGATCAGCCAGCTGACGGCGATACTCAGCGCCAGCGAGATAATCCATCCCTGAAAAGTGAATTGTCCCGAACGAAGCTGGCCCGCAAGAGACTGGAAAAAGCTCAGGATCAGGCCCATCATCATGCTGATCAGGCGACCTGCGGTTTTCATTTTGGCCGGATCCGGCCCCCTCATATTCTGCATATCAGGTAAACCTCCTCTCGTCTGTGCTTCTCTATTATAAGGGAAAATGGGAAAAAAGAACAGAGAACGAGCAAAAAATCCTTGAATTACATTCTTTTGAATGGTAAAATATGCTAATGTAATCTGTGATTTGACGTCGGAAGGGGTAAGACGTGATGGATCAGAATGTACAATATTTCGAGTGTCTTGAAAGAGTCACCCGCGAAATGGTCAGTCCGGAGCAGATCCGCGTGGACAAAATTGTCGCGGATCTTCAGGAGCTGTGCAAACTGCTTCGCGTCTGCAAAGGCGTCACCACGTTCTACAACAGCATCGCCCTCGAGCGCAGGGGCGAAGGCGACACCTATATTCCCTACGATACCGGCGTCGAGTCCGACAAGGCGGTCACCATCCGGAGTGAGCTGTCCGGCATGCTCGTCGGCCAGTGCACGTGCTATCACGCCAAAGGCGACGCACCGTGGACGGAGGAGGAGCTCTCCCGCATCGACGTCGTCCAGCGTATGATGCTCAACTTCCTCAGTAAAGACCGGATGAAGATGATGATCAAAAAGGCCACGCTGTATGACGATGCCGACTTCAGCAACATCCGCATGTTCACCAACGTGGTCGAAGCCATCGGCAACCGGCAGGAGCTCTGCCATTTCTGCGCCGCCCGGATCGATTTAAAGCATTTCTCCCTCATCAACCAGCAGCTGGGGCGCGACCTCAGCAACCGCGTCATGCGGGAATACATCCGCCTTCTGGAGCAGCAGGTCGGTGAAGACGGCATTGTCAGCCGTCTCGGCGGCGACAATTTTGTCATGCTCTTCCGCAAGGAAAATCTCGACAAAGTCATCAGCATCTTCGAAGGCGCCCCGGTGCAGCTGGGCGACTCGGAAGAAGGGCGGGCCATGCTGTCCGCCCACGCCGGCGTATTCGTGATTCCCGACGACTACTATTATCACGATTTCGGCGACCTGATGGACCGGATCATCAACGCCTACAATGCAGCAAAAAGCGGTGCCCGGGGCGATGTGGTCTTTTCCAACGAAAAAATGCTGGAACAGAAGGAGCACATGATGCGGGTGAAGCAGATGTTCCCCGTCGCGCTCCAGAACGAAGAGATCCTGATTTTCTTCCAGCCGAAAATCAATGTCAGCACGAACACCATCGTCGGCGCCGAGGCGCTCAGCCGCTGGTATCACAGTGGAAAACTGATTATGCCCTCCGAGTTTATCCCCGTGCTGGAGCAGTCCATGGACATCTGCAAGCTCGATTTCTACGTACTCGATCAGGTCTGCAGGCTTATCCGCCGCTGGCTGGATGAAGGAAAGCCGGTCGTCCGCATTTCCGTGAACCTCTCCCGGCGCAACCTGATTGACCTGGATCTGCTGGACCATATCCTCTCTGTGGTCGATAAGCACCACGTTCCACATCACTTCATCGAAATCGAACTGACCGAGACCACCACCGACGTCGAGTTCAAGGATCTCAAGCGGATCGTCACCGGCCTGCAGGAAGCCGGCATCTTCACCTCGGTAGACGATTTCGGTATCGGATACAGCTCCCTTAACCTCATCCGCGAAATCCCCTGGAACATTCTCAAGGTCGACAAGGATTTCCTTCCGTACAGTGAACAGGCCGTTCAGAACCGCCAGAACATCATGTTCCGTCATGTGGTCAACATGGCCAAGGAAATCGGCCTCACCTGTGTAGCCGAGGGAGTGGAAACCGGCGATCAGGTCAGTATTCTCCGCAAAAGCGGTTGCGACATCGCCCAGGGGTTCTACTACGACAAGCCTCTCCCCGTCCGCGAGTTCGAAAAGCGCCTCGAAATGAGCATTTATGCCGACAAATAAATCCTGCTCACTGCAGCGTTGCGACAGACAGAAGGACCGGCCGGGCCGGTCCTTCTGCTATATCTTTTTCGGTTTTCTTTACATGTGTTTCCGCCGAATCAGCTTTTCGATCTCCACGATCGGAATCACTGCCAGGGCCAGCACCATGGCTGCTGCGTATTCGGTGATGGTAAGAGCCCGGAAGGCGAAGGCCCGGCTCAGGAACGGCACAAAAATCACCGCTGCGGTGATCAGCACCGAGAAGACCAGCGTACCCCAAAGCCATTTGTTCTGTTTCTTCAGCCCGAACAGCGACCGGGTCCGCGAGCGCATGTTGAAGGAGTGGAAAATCTCGATCATGCTCAGCGTCAGGAAAGCCATGGTCATGCCTGTCGCCGATTCCGCGATGCCCCAAACGCCGTTTTCAAGCCGGTATCCGACGAAATAGCTCAAAACCGTCAGCAGCGCGATCACCGCACCCTGAAAAATCACGTCGAAGCCCAGTCCGCCCGCGAAGATGCTTTCTTTCCGGTTCCGCGGCGGACGCTGCATCACGTCCTGTTCGGCCTCTTCCATGCCCAGGGAGATGGCCGGCATCGTGTCCGTGATCAGGTTGATCCAAAGGATATGCACCGGCTTCAGGATCGTGAATCCCATCAGCGTGGCGGAAAACACGGCCAGCACTTCCGCCAGGTTGGCGGAAAGCAGGAACTGAATCGCCTTGCGGATGTTGTCGTAAATCCGCCGCCCTTCGCCCACCGCGGAAACGATGGTGGCAAAGTTGTCGTCCGCAAGGATCATGTCCGCCACGGATTTGGTCACGTCCGTCCCGGTAATACCCATGCCGACGCCGATATCCGCGCTCTTGATGGAAGGCGCGTCGTTCACGCCGTCCCCCGTCATGGCGGTCACCATGCCCGCGTTCTTCCAGGCGTTCACGATGCGCACCTTGTTTTCCGGCTGAACCCGTGCATAGACCGAATATTTGCGTACGTCCTGCGCAAAATCCTCGTCCGGAATGGCGTCCAGCTCCGCGCCGGTGATGGCCAGCTGCCCGGGCTCCAGAATGCCCAGGTCCTTCGCGATCGCCGTGGCGGTATCCTTGTGGTCCCCGGTAATCATGATCGGACGGATACCGGCGTTCCGGCATTGTCCGATGGCGTCCTTCACTTCCGGCCGGATCGGATCGATCATGCCGCACATACCGACCCAGGTCATGTCCTGTTCCAGCTCCGCCGGCGTGTTATCGGCCGGCTTTTCCTCATAGATCCGCTGGGCCGCGCCCAGCACCCGAAGGGCCCGGTCCGCCATGCCTTTGTTTTCTTCCAGAATGGTTCTCCGCTGCTTTTCGCTGAGGGAAACCGCCTGCCCGTTTTCCCAGATCTTTGTGCACCGGCGCAGCACCTCGTCCGGCGCGCCTTTGGTAAACTGGATAAATCCGGCACCGGCCCTGGCCCGGTGGATCGTGGTCATCATCTTACGCAGCGAGTCGAAGGGCGCCTCGTCCACCCTTGGCAAATCTTCGGCCAGCTCGTTTTTCGTAAGCCCGTGCTGATATGCGTCGTTCACCAGTGCGCATTCCGTTGCCTCACCCACGGCTTCCCCACCCTCAAGCTCAGCGTCGGAGCAAAGGGCCATGGCGGTCATCAGGAGCTTTTCGTCCCCCGTGACCTTTTGCACCACGGTCATTTTGTTTTGGGTCAGCGTGCCTGTTTTATCGGAACAGATGATCTGCGTGCAACCCAGCGTTTCCACGGCGGTCAGTTTCCGGATGATCGCGTGGTTTTTGCTCATTTTGGTCACCCCGATGGAAAGCAGCACGGTTACTACCGCGCTCAGGCCTTCCGGAATGGCGGCCACGGCCAGCGAAACGGCGATCATGAAGGTATCCAGTACCGCCTTCCCGCCGTTGCGGACCAGATTCACGACAAACACAAATCCGCAGATCACCAGGATCATCCAGCTCAGCTTTCTGGAAAGCTCGTTCAGTTTGATCTGCAGGGGCGTTTCCTCTTCCTTGGCGCTGGAAAGCGCGTCGGCAATGGAGCCCATTTCGGTATCCATGCCCGTACCGGTCACGACGGCGTGCCCCCGTCCATAGGTCACGATGGACCCCATATAGGTCATGTTCTTCCGGTCGCCCAGCGTCACGTCCCCGCCCTCAGGCGCTGTCAGGGCTTCGCTCTGTTTCTCCACATCGGTGGATTCGCCGGTCAGGGCCGCTTCCATGGTTTTCATCGAGGCGCATTCGACGATCCGTGCGTCCGCCGGCACTGCGTCGCCGGCTTCCAGCACCAGCAGATCGCCCCGGACCACTTCATCCGCCCGGACCGTCTTCTGGTGACCGCCACGGATCACCTTGGCCGTGGCGGCGGCTGTCTGCTGCAGCGCTTCAATGGCCGCTTCGGCCTTGTTTTCCTGATAAACGCCCAAACAGGCGTTGATCAGCACCACGGCCAGAATAATTCCGGCGTCTGTCAGGCTCTCGTTGGCATAAATTGCCGTCACCGCGCTCACCGCCGCCGCGATGATCAGCACGATGGTCATGGGGTCCTTCAGCTCTCCCAGGAATTTCCGGAAAACGCTTTCCTTCTTTTCTTCCTTCAGCCGGTTGGGACCTTCCTTCGCAAGGCGCTCCGCCGCTTCCGCGTCGGAAAGCCCCGCCATGGAAGACCCCAGTGCTTCCAGGACCTTTTCCTTTTCTTCGAGATACGGTTTCAGATTCATTGCTTCCATGCCTCCGTCGGATGCTGTCTTCTGCCCCTGTTCACTCCCCGATAAAATCGAAGCAGCTGCGGGTCTTCGTATAAGGCCGGACTTTCCCCTGGGCCACGGTCACATGGGCTGGATGCACCGCGTATCCCTTCAGAGCTTCCTCGTTTTCAAAGAGGGAATCCAGCATCAGATCGGCGTTGGAGCTTTCCAGGCCTTCTGTGTAGACCCGGATTTTGATCAGCCCCGGCACGACGCCCTGCAATCCTTCCAGTCCTTCCTTGATGCCCTTTTTGATGGTGCTCTTTTCTTCTTCGGTATATTCGTCCTTCAGCGTCCAGATAATCACATGCTTAACCATGTTCTGCCTCCTGCTTGCGTTTATGTACAGAAGAAGTGTACCACCGCGGGCTTTGTTTGTCCATGAAAGATGTGATATACTTTCCGGGGATGCGCGGATGCTTCCGGATTTTTTTTCACTGCCACCTTGCAAAACCCCTGCGTATATGGATATGGAGCCGGTTGGTGAGCATCCCATCCGGCCGATCCGAAATATGCTGGGAAATTCCCAGGAAAGGAAACAGAAAAACATGAAGAAACTGATTGCAATCCTTTTGGCCCTCTCGCTCTCCCTGACGCTTTGCCTCACCGCCGCCTCCGCGGAGGGAAGCATCGGAATGGGAAAGCAATTCCCGGACTTCACCGTCACCGATTCCGACGGAATCACCTTCACCCTTTCCGAAGCCTTGAAGGATCATGAGGCTGTCCTGCTCAATTTCTGGGCTACCTGGTGCGGCTGGTGCGTCTATGAGTTCCCGTACGTGAATGAAGTCTACAATGAATACAAGGACCGTGTGGCCTTCATCGCACTGACCACGGAACCCAGCGATACGGACAAAGTCATCAACGATTTCCGGAAGGAAAACGGTCTGCTCTTCCCCATGGGCCGGGATGAAAACTCAAAGCTTGCCGACGCGGTCAGCGAAGGCCTGCCCACGACAGTCATCATCGACCGGTTTGGCAACATGGTCTTCAGACATGCCGGCGCATTCTTCAGCGCCGACGAGATCCGCCGGGTGCTGGATCAGTTTGTCGGTCAGGAGTATGCATCAAGCACCGTGCTGAATGAGATTCCGAAAGAATCAGCCACAAAGGCTTTCCCCGTTTCCGAATGCCGGGCCATCATCGTGGAAAACGAAAACGCGCAGAAAGTCGTGTTCCGGGGTGACAATTTCACCGATGATATTCCCGTCTGGATTGTTCCGGAGCAAAAGGCAACGCTCCGTCTGGAAATCTCCGGCACGGACAATCCGGGTTCGCTGAAATACAGGGAACAGAACGACGGAATCATTTCTCCCCTCACCTCGCTTCTGGATCCGGAAAGGAACGTTTTCACCTGCGAGATTTCTGTGCCTGCCAAGGACGAGGAAATATACTTCAACTATGCGTATCTGGCCGACACGAATCTGGAGGAAGATCCGGAAGCCGTGGATATCTTTGTGATATCTTCCGATGATCACCTGAAAGATCTGAAAGAGTATCTGGAGTACAGCGGGCTTGAAAACGTCACCTGGACCGTGGAGGAAGCCGCTCCCGCCAAAGCCGCTGAAAAGCAGGGTTCCTACGTGCTCCGTGTCGTGGACCAGGACGGCAGCCCCGTACCGGAAGTCACCGTCTCCTTCTGCACCGATGAAGCCTGCGTGCCCTGTGAGGCCGATGCATCCGGCGTCATCACCTTCACCGGCAAGCCCTATGCCTATCACGTCCAGGTAGTGGATCTTCCCGAAGGTTACAGCGTCGACGACGGATTTGAAATGACTACGACGGAGGAATACGGCGAATGGCTCCTGAGGATCCGTAAGAACTGAGAAATTGGGAATCTTCCATTTGGACCAGTTTGAGATTATTATATACACGGAACAGAAAAACACAATTCATTGTTCTTTTCATTCCCTTCAGCTCTGCCGAATGCACGGGAGGCAGAAGAAACGTGCACCGGAGAAAAAATACCGGCTCCGCGCAAAGGCGGAACCGGTAATGAAACGAAAGGATTATTCGGCTTCGGCAGCGGGAGCGGGTCCGAAAGCGATCGGGGTGGCGCCGGTCATGGCGTCCTTGGCCAGCAGGGTGATGGTGACTTCTTCAATGCTCAGAGTCTTGAACTCGGCCTTATAGCCGCTGGCTGTCTCAAAGCCGAAAGTCAGCGCGTGGCTGGGTTCTTCGTCAGCGGCGATGCTATAACCGAACTCGATCGTTTCACCGTCCGGGAATTCGCCTTTTTCAAAGTCAATTTCAGAAGCTTCCGGTTCTTTGGTCGCATTCGTGGCCATGGAAATCTTTGCGATGTCTTCGCCGGTCTTGTTCACAATGTAGTAAATCCCCATCTGTGGCATAGCCGAGAAAGCAATGGGCGTTGCGCCGGTCAGGGCGTCCTGGGCCAACAGGGTAATGCCCGCTTCTTCAATGCTCAGGGTCTCAAAAGATCCCTTGTAGCCGCTCTTCGTTTCGAATGCCAGCGTCAGCCGGTGACTGCCGTCTTCGGAAGCGGGAATGGAGAATTCAAAGTAGGTGCCGGTTCCGTTCGGTAATCCGTTGGAATACTCTTCCTTTGTGGTCATCTCGGGATTGTTGTTGTCGGTGATGGAAATCATCACAACGTCTTCGCCGGTGCTGTTGATGATGGCATATTTGCCGGTCTGCATTTCGACGCTTTCAACCGCTTCGGCCAGCGCAGTACAGCTCGCCAACATCAGGACGGCCACGAGGATTGCAAGAATCTTTTTCATGTGAAGTTACCTCCAAATATTTGTTAGTCTTTCGACTGTAACCGATTGTATCAAATAAAACGCAAAAGTCAACAGATATTTCCATTTATTGGCTGCAGATGCTTTTCTTTTGCGGATGAAACTTGACAACTCCTTCTAATTAATTGATAATAAATTGGGTATTTATGGCGATGGAAGGAGGCGGGAGGTCAATGATCCGGGTTCTGTCCGTGGTTTCTGCCTCTCCTGCCGCCGGAGCCGGCATTCATCCTGGCGATGCCATCGTTTCCATCAACGGCGAGCCCGTGATCGATGAAATCGATTACCAGGCGCTGATCGTTCATCCGCATCTGGAAATCGTTCTTTCCGGACCGGACGGAACGCAGCGCGCCGTCACGGTCGCCAAGTCCCGGTGGGATTCGCTCGGACTTGTACTGGATGAAACGGTGGTTATGAAGCCGCGGCACTGTCGGAATCACTGTGTGTTCTGCTTCATCGACCAGATGCCCCCCGGCATGCGTAAATCCCTCTATGTCAAGGATGACGACTGGCGCCTGTCCCTGATGATGGGCAATTATGTAACCCTCACCAATGTGGACGACGCGGAGTTCGTCCGCATTCTGAAGCGCAATGCCTCCCCGCTCTACATCTCCGTCCATGCCACCGACGGGGAAGTCCGTTGCCGCATGCTGCGCAATCCCAACGCCGGAAACATTCTCGAGCGGCTTACCGCCCTGAAGAATCACGGATTGCAGTTCCACGCGCAGATCGTTCTCTGCCCGGGATACAATGACGGGGATGTGCTCAGAAAATCCCTGGAGGATCTGGCCGCTCTCTGGCCCTCGGCCCTTTCCGTGGCCATCGTACCCATCGGGATGACCCGTTACCGGGATAAGCTGGCACAGATCCCCTGCGTCGACCCGGAAATGGCCGCCCGGCTGATTGAAGAGGTCGCCACCTTCCAGGAAAAATGTCTCGGGCGGTTCGGAACCCGCTTTGCCTTCCTTTCCGACGAGTTCTACTGCATTGCCGGCCGGGACCTGCCAGAAAAGGAAATCTACGAGGATTATCCCCAGCTTGAAAACGGCGTCGGCATGATCCGTCAGTTCAAGGATGAATGCGAAGAGGCTTTCCGGGAGCTGCAGGCAGCGGAAACGCCCCGCTCTTCCCGCCCGGTACGGCTGCTGATTCCAACCGGCGTTTCCGTCGCCCCGCATATCGAAAGGCTCTGCAGCCACTATGCGCCGCCCTGGGTGCATGCCGAAGTCGTTCCCGTTGCCAACCGTTTCTTCGGGGAGACCATTACTGTCACAGGCCTGATCGTCGGGCAGGATCTGCTTCGGACTGTGGAGGAAAAGGAATTCGACGCGGTGCTGATCTCCGCGTCCATGCTGCGGGAAAACACGGAATGTTTTTTGGACGATATGACCCTGGAAGAGGTCCGGCGGAAAATCGGGAAACCGGTCCGGATCGTTGAGAATACCGGAGAAGCGTTTATCCGGGCACTGTATCAGTTGGAGGATAACCATGAATAAACCGATTGTTGCGATTGTCGGCAGGCCGAATGTCGGCAAATCCACCTTTTTCAACAAGATTGCCGGAAAGCGGATCAGCATTGTGGAGGACGTTCCCGGCGTCACCCGGGACCGGATCCACGCCGATGCCGAATGGCTCGGCCATCCCTTTACCCTGGTGGATACCGGCGGCATCGATCCGAAGAGCGACGATGTGCTTCTGTCCCAGATGCGCGCCCAGGCGCAGACCGCTATGGAGCTGGCGGACGTGATCTGCTTCTTTACGAATGCCCGCGACGGCCTCACCGACGATGACCGCGATGTGGCGAATCTTCTGCGCCGCACGGGGAAGCCCGTCCTTCTTGTGGTCAACAAGGTGGACTATCTCGGCCTCAACGATTCCATGTATGAGTTTTACGAGCTCGGTCTGGGCGATCCCATCGGCATCAGCAGCGTGAACATGCTCGGTTTCGGTGATCTGCTCGACCAGATCATCAGCCATTTCCCACCGGAGGATCCTTCCCTTTCGGCTCAGGAGGAAACCGTCATTCAGATGGCTATCGTTGGCCGGCCGAATGTGGGCAAAAGCTCCCTGACCAACCGGCTGCTGGGCCAGGACCGCACCATGGTGTCCGATATTCCCGGCACGACGCGTGACGCAATTGATACCGAGTTCACCGCCGAAGACGGAACGGTCTTCAATATCATCGACACGGCCGGCATGCGCCGCAAAAGTTCCATTGAGGATGAGAGCCTTGAGCGTTACAGCGTGCTCCGCTCCGTGGCGGCCATCCGCCGCTGCGATGTGGCGCTGCTGCTGGTTGACGCCAACGACGGCGTTA
This sequence comes from uncultured Eubacteriales bacterium, assembly GCA_902764875.1. Classification (GTDB taxonomy): domain Bacteria; phylum Bacillota; class Clostridia; order Christensenellales; family Aristaeellaceae; genus Aristaeella. The sequence continues at coordinate 32,250 of CACWXP010000017.1, read as the reverse complement.
CCGAGCAGGACACAAAAATTGCCGGCCTGATTCATGAGGAAGGCAAAGGCGTCATCATTGTCGTCAACAAGTGGGACGCCCTGGAAAAGGAAACCGGTACCCTGGAGAAGTATAAAAAGGAAGTCATCGACAGGCTGAAGTTCATGGACTACGCGCCGGTGCTTTTCATCTCCGCGAAAACCGGTCAGCGCGTGCAGACGGTTTTTGACAAGGTGAAGGAAGTCTTCGAAACCACCCGCCGCCGGATCACCACCGGCGTCCTGAACGACGTGCTCAACGACGCCACCGATCATCTTCAGCCCCCGCTCCAGGGCACCAGGCGGCTGAAGATCTATTACGGAACCCAGATCGGCGTCCAGCCCCCGTCCTTCGTCCTCTTTGTGAACGACGAGAAGCTGATGTCCTTTTCCTATGAAAGATATCTGGAAAACTGGTTCCGCAAAACATTCCCCCTGGAAGGAACGCCCATCCGGTTTATCCTGCGCGAAAAGAAAAAGGAGGACTGATTCCAATGTCCGATACGCTGAAACTGATTCTTTCCTGCGTGATCGCCTATCTGCTGGGTTCCCTTTCCGGCGGCATCATCATTTCAAAGATCGCCCACGGCCCGGATCTGCATACCGTCGGAAGCAAAAGTACCGGCGCCAGCAATGTCCAGCGGACTATGGGCTGGAAATACGGATTGATGACCTTCTTCTTTGACGTGCTCAAGGGGCTCCTTTCCTGCTGGCTTGCGCAGATCATCACAGGAACCGCTTATGATTCTCCTTTATGCAATTTCGCTTCTCTGCTGGCCGGGCTTTTCTGCGTGATCGGCCACAACTGGCCCGTTTTCTTCAAATTCAAGGGTGGGAAAGGCGTGGCCACCACAGGCGCCGTCATTCTCTACTGTTTCCCGGTCTGGGGGCTGATCTCCATTGTGCTGGCCATCGCGGTCATCGCGATCTTTAAGTATATTTCCGTCGGCAGCATGCTGATGGTCGTATCCTTTACGGCCTTCTCCGTCTTCTATGCCGAAGGCAATCCCTGCATCATCATCTGGGCCTGCCTGCTGGCGGCGATGTGCATCGCCCGCCATCACGCGAATATCGGCCGCCTGATCCACGGTACTGAAAACAAGCTCGGCCATAAAGTCAATACAAACTGATTCATGGAGGTCCTCATGTCCAACGAGATGAACCGGATCCGCAATTTCTGTATCGTCGCCCACATCGATCACGGCAAAAGCACCCTGGCCGACCGGATTCTGGAGAAAACAGGTGTTTTTGAGCAGCGTGAAATGGTGGAGCAGATTCTCGACAGCATGGAGCTGGAGCGCGAACGCGGCATTACCATCAAGAGCAAAGCTGTTCATATGAAGTACCGTGCCAAAGACGGGAAAGAGTTTATCCTGAACCTGATCGACACCCCCGGCCATGTGGACTTCACCTATGAGGTCAGCCGTGCCCTGGCCGCCTGCGAAGGCGCCCTCCTCGTGGTGGACGCCACCCAGGGCATTGAAGCCCAGACTCTGGCCAATGTCTATATGGCCCTGGATCATGACCTGGAAATCATTCCCGTCATCAACAAGATCGACCTGCCTTCCGCCCAGCCGGAGGTAGTCCGCCGTGAAATCGAGGACGTCATCGGCCTGGATGCCAGCTTTGCACCCTGCATTTCCGCGAAAACCGGCGAAAATGTTGAGGAGGTGCTGGAAGCCATTGTGCAGCACATCCCAGCCCCCGAAGGCAGCGCGAATCAGCCGCTGCAGGCGCTGATTTTTGACGCTTTCTACGATAATTACCGCGGAGCCATCTGCTTCATCCGTGTCAAGCACGGGACCCTGCGTCCCGGCATGCGGATGCGCCTGATGGCCACCGGCAGCGAGTTTGACGTGGTGGAGGTCGGTCATCTCTCCCCGGGCTATATTCCCTGCGAGGAACTGAAGGCCGGCGACGTGGGCTACGTTTCCGCCTCCATCAAGGATGTGCGCGACACCCGGGTCGGCGATACGATCACGGACGCGGCAAACCCGGCTGCCGAGCCCCTTCCCGGATACCGGGAGGTCACGCCCATGGTCTACTGCGGCATCTACCCGGCCGACGGTGCGGATTACCCCGCCCTGAAGGACGCGCTGGAAAAGCTGCGGATGAACGACGCTTCACTCTCTTTCGAGCCGGAAACCTCCGTAGCGCTGGGCTTCGGTTTCCGCTGCGGCTTCCTGGGTCTTTTACACATGGACATCATTACCACACGCCTCGAGCGGGAATTCGATCTGAACCTTGTCACCACCGCCCCCAGCGTCATTTATAAGGTCGTGAAAAACAACGGTGAGGTGCGGATGATCGACAATCCCACCAATCTCCCCCCCGCCGGCGAGATCAACTATATGGAGGAGCCCTTCGTTCACGCAACCATCTACACGCCCCAGGACTGTGTCGGCACGCTGATGGAGCTTTGCCAGGACAAACGCGGCATCTTCATTGACATGCAGTATGAGGGCAGCCGCGTGAAGCTGAATTACGATCTTCCGCTGAACGAGATCATCTTTGATTTCTTTGATCAGATCAAGAGTCGCAGCCGCGGCTATGCCTCCTTTGATTACGAGCTGAAGGACTACCGCGAAAGCGATCTGGTGAAGTTGGACATTCTGCTCAACGGCGATCTCTGCGACGCGTTCTCCATCATTGTCCACCGGGACAAGGCCTATGCCCGCGGCCGCGGCATCGCCGAAAAGCTGAAGGACGTCATTCCGCGCCAGATGTTTGAAATCCCGATCCAGGCCGCCATCGGCGGCAAAGTCATCGCCCGCGAAACAGTCAAAGCCGTGCGCAAGGACGTACTGGCCAAGTGCTACGGCGGTGATATCACCCGGAAGAAAAAGCTGCTCGAAAAGCAGAAGGAAGGCAAAAAGAGAATGCGCCAGTTCGGTACCGTCCAGGTCCCCAGCGAAGCCTTCCTGGCTGTGCTCAAGATGGACTGAGGTCTGTATCTCATGTCTGCTTTTCCCTGCTCGTCGACTTTCTTTCCATTCCGAGATTTCTCCGGCGTACCGATTTTCTTTTTCATTCAGAACAAAGCGAAGGATCTTCGATCATGAACAGGACTATTCCGGATCCGGAAACCACAGCGTGCTTTACTGGGCACCGCACCGTTCCACCGTCTGAAGAGCCGACCCTTCGTTTCCGTTTATCTTCCGCCCTGCAGCAGGCATACGAAGGCGGCTACAGAACCTACATGTGCGGCGGTGCCCGCGGATTCGACACCCTGGCCGCTGAGGCTGTGATCCGCTTCCGTGAAACACACGGAGATATCCGCCTCTTTCTGGCCATTCCCTGTGCCAATCAGGCAAGCCGCTGGACCGAAGAGGAAAAAGCCCGCCGGAAAGCCATTCTCGAAAGAGCGGACGAGGTCCGGGTCCTGTCGGAAACTTATTACGACGGCTGTATGCACGCGCGAAACCTTTTTATGGTGGATGCTTCTTCCCTGTGTTTCTGCTGGATGAAACGCTTTGAAGGCGGAACCTGGTTCACGGTTCGCAGTGCGCTGCGTCATTCCTTAACAGTCATCAATCTTGCGATGCCGGATCCGAATCCGCCGGTTTTCAGGGAGAATATATGGAACTGTATCTTCACATCCCCTTCTGCGTCCGCAAATGCGCTTACTGCTCCTTTGTCTCTTTCCCCGCTGCAGCGGAAGAAAAGGATGCATATGTCGCGTCCCTCCTCCGGGAAGCAGAATTAAGGCAGTCCGAAGCAGACGGGCCTGTTGAAACCGTCTATATCGGCGGCGGCACCCCTTCGCTGCTGTCTCCGTCCCAGCTCAGACGTCTGATCGCAGGATTGCGCGAATATTATGAGATCCGGCCGGATGCCGAGTTATCCATGGAATCCAACCCGGGCACCCTGACCGCCGCGTTTCTGGATACCGCAGTCAGCGCCGGCGTCAACCGTCTTTCCCTGGGGATGCAGGCTTATCAGCCGGAAATCCTGCAGTTTCTCGGCCGGATTCATTCCTTTGAGGAGGTTTCCCGGTCCGTCTCCATGGCCCGCGCTGCGGGGCTGAACAATCTGAATCTCGACTTGATCTTCGGCATCCCGGGCCAGACGCTGTCCGACTGGGACGAAACGCTGGATGCCGCTTTATCTCTTTCTCCCGATCATCTCAGTGCCTACGGCCTCATTCCCGAAGAAGGCACGCCCCTGCAGCGCCGGCTGGAGAACGGAGAAGCCGTACTGCCGGACCCGGACCTGGAGCGTGAAATGTATGATCTGGCCATCCGAAAGCTCCGCACAGCCGGTCTGGAGCAGTATGAAATCTCCAATTTTGCCCGGAAGGGCTATGAATGCCGCCACAACATCGGATACTGGACCCAGGTTCCCTATCTCGGCCTCGGCCTCGCCGCCGCATCCATGCGGATTCTGGAACAACAAACCGGCCTCGGTCTGACCTGCCTGCGGACCACTAATCCGTCCGATCTCGCTGCATATCAGGAAATGATTCGTTCCGGCAATCTTTCCGCCGCTGTACGGGAAACTATCTCCCCGGAGGAATCCCGGTTTGAAACGATGATGCTTTCCCTGCGCATGAACCGCGGCGTCTCCGAATCTCGTTTTCTTGCGCTGCACGGCGTATCCATCGATGAAGTTTACGGCGAAAAGCTGGAGGAAATGCGAAAAAAAGGCCTCATGCGCCATGAAAACGGCGCATGGGCCCTCACCCGCAAAGGAATGGATATACAGAACACGGTTCTTGTGGAACTGATGTAGTGGAGTTTATGTAGCCATTTTATGTAGTATCCGTTTTTCTGTTAATTCAGAGCAATCATATGCCCGTTGTCAGCAAAATACGAAGTGGCGTACAGGTTCAGTGCTTCCAGCGTTTCAGCCTGGGCCGGATCCCTGCGCAGTTTTTTCACTGCGTCGGAAACCTCCTCCAGCAGCCGCGCGTCACCGGCAAACAGCGAGATCCCGTCGCCGCTCTGCCGGGTGCCCATCAGGTCTCCCGGCCCGCGAAGCTCCAGGTCTTTCTGGGAGATCACAAAGCCGTCGTTGGATTTACAGAGGATATCCAGTTTCTCCGAATGCTCGGAAAGCAGGAAGCACCAGCTTTCCTCGCTGCCGCGGCCGACGCGCCCGCGCAGCTGATGCAGCTGGCTGAGTCCGAAGCGTTCCGCATTTTCAATCACCATTACCGTGGCGTTGGGATTATTGATTCCGACTTCGATCACCGTGGTGGATACCAGCAGATCGTACTTACCGTCCCGGTAGTCCTGCAGCACCTGTTCCTTCTCCGCGCTTTTCTGTCCGCCCCAGGTCAGGCCGATCCGCAGATCTTTCAGCCGGGATTCTTTCAGGCTGCTGTAAACGGCTTTCGCGCTGCGAAGCTCGTCCGAGGTCTCGGAATCCTCCACCGCCGGACACACAATATATGCCTGCCGTCCCTTCCCGGCTTCCTTCAGCAGAAAACCGTACATGTCTTCTCTTTTTGCTTCCGGAACGATGCGCGTTTTCACCGCCTGCCGGCCTTTGGGAAGCTCGCGGATCACGGAAATATCCAGGTCTCCGTACAGAATCAGGGCAAGGCTCCGCGGAATCGGCGTCGCACTCATCACCAGCACATGGGGACTCGTTTCGTCCTCAGAAGCCCCCTTGTCCTGCAGGGCCGTCCGCTGTTTCACGCCGAACCGGTGCTGTTCGTCCGTGATCACCAGGCCCAGTTTTCCGTAGACCACGTCCTTGCTGATCAGAGCATGGGTGCCGAATACAGCGTCGCAGCTTCCCTCTGCCAGCTCCTTCAGAATCTCCCTGCGTTCCTTTGCCTTCGTGCTCCCGGTCAGCAGCCGGCAGCGGATGCCGAGCGGTTCAAGCGTCTGTCGGGCATTCAGATAATGCTGGGAGGCCAGGATTTCCGTAGGCGCCATCATGGAGCTCTGGAATCCCGCTTCCTTCGCAAGCGCGATCGCGCCGAAAGCCACCGCAGTCTTGCCGGAGCCCACGTCGCCCTGAACCAGTCGCGCCATGGCATGATCTTCCTGCAGGTCGCCGGCAATGTCTCCGAGTACCTTCCGCTGTCCCGCCGTCGGTTCAAAAGGCAGCGATTGCCAGTAAGTCTCCTCCGCACCGGCGGAAAAATGCATGGGTACGGCCCTGCTGCGCACTTTTCCGGCAAGGGATACATACAGCAGATAGATCATAATCCGTTCAAAGGCCAGACGTCTCCGGGCGATCTCCAAATTCATCATGCTGCCCGGGAAATGCGCCTCCCGAAGGGCAAAATTCAGTTCACACAGATGGTTCTGCATCCGAAAGGAGGACGGCAGTGTTTCCGGACAGCAGTCTTCCAGGTTTTCCAGCGCCTGCTCGATCAGGTTCCGGAAACTCTTGGCCGGAAATCCTTTCAGCGCTTTATAGACCGGAATCCATCCGCTGTCCGTCACAATTTTCGGGTTCTGCAGCGTCCGCCGGCCGTTTTTGATGTTCAGCCGTCCGTATAGCCGCACAGGCTCCCCGGCTTTGATCGTTTTCGCCATCCAGGGTTCATTGAACCAGCAGACCGGCAGTTTGCCGCTCCCGTCGCAGATCGTGCCGGTCACCCGGGAAATTCCATGAAAGAAGGCGGTCTTCGGTGCATCCTGAAAAACGCCGTTCACCAGAATATTGCCCGGCGTTTTGACGGAGCACGGAAACTCCGTATGATGGTCTTCATAGCGAACGGGCAGCGTAAACAACAAATCGCGCAATGAGACAATGCCCACTGCGCGCAGGGTTTCAAGGCGAACCGGACCGACGCCTTCCAGATCACTCAGATTCATGGTCCGTTTACTCCACAGAGATCAGGTAATAATACAGCGGCTGGCCGCCGTTATGGCATTCCACGTCGCAGAAATCGTAGTCCTTCTCAATGTCCGCGGCCACGCTTTCCGCGTCGGATTCCGACACATCCGCGCCGTAATAAACGGTAATCAGTTCATCCTCGTCCGTCACGATGGTCTTCATCATGTCCATCACAACGTCATGGATGGAATTTCCGGAAAACTCGATCTGCCCGTTATGCAGGCCGATAATGTCTCCCTGTTTGATCTGGATGCCGTTGTATTCGCTGTCCCGGATTGCATAGGTAATCATTGCCGTCTTCACATGCTGGGCGGCTTCTTCCATCCGGGCGGCGTTGTCGGCCGGCTCCAGCTCATTCTGGAACGCGATGGCCGCCGCAATGCCCATCGCCACGTTCTTCGTGGGAATCACGTGCACTTCTTTTTTGCTCAGCTCAGCTGCCTGGTTCGCGGCAAAGATCACGTTGCCGTTATTCGGCAGGATGAAAACACATTCCGCCGGCACCTGGTTCACGGCGTTCAGCAGATCGTCCACCGACGGGTTCATCGTCTGTCCGCCTTCCACAATCCGGTCCACGTTCAGGTCCTGGAAGAACTGGGAGAATCCGCCGCCCAGGGAAACTGCCACGAAACCGTAGCGCTTTTCCGCCGCTGCCGGTTCATCGGATTTTTCTTCCTCGGCTTCTTCTTCGGGCTGCGGATTGTTCTCCGCTTCCCATGCCCGCTTCATCTCCAGCAGGTTGTCGATCTTGACTTCGGAAATCTCAGCCAGCTCAATGCCGTATTCCAGCGCGGCGCCGGGATTGTCCGTATGCACGTGGATTTCCGCTTTTGTCAGATCGCCGTTCACGGTAACGTTGTCGCCGATCCGGTTCAGCCGGCGGCGGAAAGAATCCAGGTCGTGCTCGTCGCAGTCTTCGCGGAACCGGTTCAGCGTAAAGCTCACGCAGTATGAGTAGGTCAGATCCTTGCTCATATCGTGGCAGTCTTCGTCCCCGGCCGTGAAATCGCTTTCCATGCCGGTCTCTGTCAGGTTGATATCCTCTCCCCGCAGAACCGCCGCATAGCCCTGATAGATCAGCATCAGTCCCCGGCCGCCGCTGTCCACAACGCCGGCCTGTTTCAGTGCCGGAAGCATTTCCGGCGTCTTTTTGAGGATCGCCTCGCCGCTCTTCAGAATCACGTTGAACAGCTTGTCGTAATCGTCCGGATCCTTGGCCGCCTGTTTCACGGCGTCTTCGGCCACGACGCGCGCAACGGTCAGAATGGTGCCTTCCTTGGGCTTCATCACGGCTTTATAGGCCATTTCGGAACCCTTCTGCAGGGCCTGGGCAAACTGGACGGGCGTAATCTTTTCCACGTCCTTCAGCGCCTTGGAAAAGCCGCGGAAAAGCTGGCTCGTGATGACGCCGGAATTGCCCCGAGCGCCTTTCAGCGCGCCTTTGGACAAAGCGTTCGCCGCTTCATCCGCCCGCAGGTACTCTTTGCTGTTTACTTCGCGGCACGCGCTCTGCATCGTCAGGGACATGTTCGTTCCGGTGTCGCCGTCCGGAACGGGGAAAACGTTCAGCGCGTCCACCGCTTCCCTGTTCTTCTCCAGCAGCGCGGTTCCGGCCACTACCATATCGCGCAGCAAAAGACCGTCAATCGTTTTGAACTGTATCAAAGGAATACTCCTCCGTCATTTCATAATTCGGTCGAAAAAATCAGATACGGATTCCTTCCACGGAAACGCCGACTTTGCGGACCTTCACGCCCGTCATGCTTTCCAGCTTATAGCGGACGGTTTCCACAATCGTCTTGCACACTTCGGAAATGGAAATGCCGTATTCCACAATGATGTACAGATCCACATCCAGCATATCGCCGACATTCCGGATCTGAACGCCTTTGGAAAGATTTTCCCTTCCGAGCCATTCCACGATGCCGTCCGTGGCTTTCTTTCCGCTCATGGCCACAATGCCGTAGCATTCCAGGGCGGCATATCCGACGACCTTCATCATGACGTCTTCCGCAATATAGATGGTACCCAGATCGTTTTTAATCTTGCACTCCATCAAACCACTCCTCCTGCGTGTCCGGATGAATGCTTACATCCTCCATCGAATGAAAAAGGATTCATATTATTATACAGGAAGAACCCTGTTTTATCAAGTTGTAAAATAGCTTGACATCTTTTCCCGTTTTGCACATAATAACTTATCTTTATCCTTTTTGGTTTGGAGGCGTTCCCGATGTCACAGTTCACTTTCGCCCATCGTTTTGATCAGGTTTCCGGCAGCGCGATCCGTGAGATTTTCAAGGTCATCGCCCAGCCCGGGATGATCTCCTTTGCCGGCGGCAATCCGTCCCCTGCGGCCCTGCCCGACGATACGGTCCGTGTCATCGCGGATGAGGTTCTCCGCGAAAAGGGCAAGGTGCTGCTGCAGTACGGGGCCACCGAAGGCTATCCGCCCTTTGTCGAAAGCCTGCTGCAATATGTCCGTGACATGCTGAAATGCGACATTCCCGCCGTCCTGCCGGTCACCGGCTCCACCCAGGCCATGGATCTGCTTTGCAAGGCACTCATCGATCCCGGTGACAATATTCTCATCGAAAATCCCTCCTTCCTCGGCAACATGCAGTGCATGAAGCTCTATCAGGCCAATCTCATCCCCGTCGAAAGCGATGAAGACGGCATGATCATAACCGATCTGGAGGCGAAAATTAAGGCATATCATCCCAAAATGCTCTACACCATCCCGACCTTCCAGAACCCCACCGGCAAAACCCTGCCGGAAGATCGGCGGCAGAAGGTTGCCGAGCTGGCCAATGCATATCATTTCGTGGTTGCGGAGGATGATCCCTACAGGGATCTCCGGTACGACGGAACGCCCGTTCCCTCCATCAAGAGCTTTGATCGGGACGGTTGGGTCATGTTCCTCGGTTCCTTCAGCAAAATTATCTCCCCAGGCCTGCGGGTCGGCTATATCGCCGGCCATCCGGATCTGATCCGCAAGTGTACCGTCGGAAAGCAGTCCACCGACGTGCATACCGCCAACCTGAACCAGGCTGTGGTGGATCAGTTTATCCGCCGGAACCTGCTGCCGGACCATATTCAGACCGTTTGCGCCGCTTACGGCGAAAAGATGAAGTTCATGCTGTCCAAGCTTGCCGAATTCCCGGGGGATGTTCGATATACGAAGCCCCAGGGGGGGCTCTTCATCTGGGCGGAACTGCCGGAGCATCTGAACGCGAAATCTCTGCTCGACAAAGCCATTGAGCGCAAGGTTGCCTATGTCCCGGGAACGCATTTCTGCGTCGGCGGCGGTCATGAGAACACGCTCCGCCTGAATTTTTCAAACAGCACCATGGAGCAGATCGAAACCGGCATGAATTTCCTGCGGGATCTCGTTGCAGAAAACATTTAAGAATCGGAGGAAAATCTGATGGAACATATTCTGGACATTCTGAAAGAACGGGGCTTTATCGCCCAGACCACTTTTGAGGACGAACTCTACGAACAGCTGAAAACTCCTACAACCTTTTACGTCGGCTTTGACCCCACGGCGGACTCTCTGCACATCGGGCACTACATTCCGATCATGGCCATGGCCCATATGCAGCGCGCCGGCCACAAGCCGATCGCCCTGATGGGCGGCGGAACCGCCATGATCGGCGATCCTTCCGGCAAGACCGATATGCGCAAGATGCTCACCACCGAAACCATCGATCACAATGTCGAATGCATTAAAAAGCAGATGTCCCGCTTTCTGGATTTCTCGGACGGTCAGGCGATCATCGTCAACAATGCCGACTGGCTCCGGCATCTCAACTTCATTGAATTCATGCGCGACATCGGCTCCATGTTCTCCGTCAACAAAATGCTGACCGCCGAGTGCTACAAAGCCCGTATGGCTTCAGAGAACGGCCTCAGCTTCCTTGAATTCACCTACATGCTCATGCAGAGCTACGATTTCCTCGAGCTGTTCCACCGCTACGGTTGCCGTCTGGAGATGGGCGGCAACGATCAGTGGAGCAACATGCTCGGCGGCGCCGATCTCGTCCGCCGCAAGGAACAGGAAAAGGCATTCGCCTGCACCTTCCAGCTCCTCCTGACCCACGACGGCCGCAAGATGGGCAAAACCGAAGCCGGTGCTCTCTGGCTCGACGCAGAAAAAACCACGCCCTACAATTTCTACCAGTACTGGCGCAATGTGGATGACAAGGACGTCGAAAAGTGCCTGGCGCTCCTCACCTTCCTTCCCATGGATGAAGTCCGCCGCCTCGGTGCGCTGGAAGGCGCCGAACTGAATGAGGCGAAAAAGGTGCTGGCCTTCGAGGTCACAAAGCTGGTCCATGGTGAAGAAGCCGCCCGTCAGGCGGAAGCTGCCGCCGCGTCCCTTTTTGCCGGCGGTGCCGCGGGCGGCGATATCCCGACGCTGACCGTCACCGCCGCGGAACTGGCCGAAGACGCCCGCGTGTCGACCATGCTCGTGCGTTCCGGTCTCTGCAAAAGCCAGAGCGACGCCCGCAAGCAGATTGAGCAGAACGCCGTCTCCGTTGCCAATGAAAAGATCACCGACGTAGCGGCGCAGCTCACCGCGGATCAGCTTTCCGACGACGGCGTGCTGATCAAGAAGGGCAAAAAAGGCTTCTGCAAAGTCGTTTTGGGATAAAATGTTCATGAACATTGATTCCTACATCACCGTCCGCGAAGAAGCTTCCGATGAAGTGGTAATCATGAAAAGCCGCTTCATCGGTTATGCCGCCCCCTGCGAAACGGAAGAAGACGCCCTCGCCTTTCTCCGCCGTATCAAAGAGAAGCACCGGGATGCGCGGCATCATTGCTATGCTTATGTCATCGGTCTGAACGCCGGCGTTATGCGCTACAGCGACGACGGCGAACCCGGCGGAACGGCGGGTCTCCCCATGATGGACGTGCTGAAAAACGCCGGTGCCGTCAACTGCTGCGTCGTGGTAGTCCGTTATTTCGGCGGCGTCCTTCTTGGAACCGGCGGCCTGGTCCGGGCCTATACCCTGGGGTGCAAAATCGCGCTGGAAGCTGCCGGGCTGGTCCGCATGGAACTGTCCGACGTTCTTCGCTGCCGGATTTCCTACCCGCTTTGGAACAGCGTCCAATATGCCGTGCAGAAACTGCCGGTGCAGCTCGGCGACACCGTCTATGCCGAAGACGTGGCTTTTGTCCTGATCGTGCGAAAAAAAGACTCCGAAGCCACCGTACTGCAGCTCCGGAATCTCTCGGATGGAAAAATGACCTGTGAACCGGTGTCGGAAGAATACAAAGCCTGGGATCTGTGAAAGCAGATCCTTTTTTATTTCTTCCAGTGAAGATGAATCTGTTCGGTAAGCGCCTGAACTTCCGGCAGTGAAATCAGATCCAGCGAACCGTACGGCGCGCTGATCAGCCGTTCCATCACCCGCCGATAGTTGTCGGTCAGGCTCATCAGGTCTCCGGCGTCCGTGTTGCGCCCCAGCGCTTCGTTTTCCAGCACCTGATCGCAGATTTCCAGCCAGAAACGGTTCACCAGCATGCTCAGCATCTTCGCGCTGAACTCTGGATCGGAGCATGCATAAACGCTCTCTTCCGTTCCCTTTTGCAGCGTATCCGCGATTTTACCGCCGTACAGGCGTTCCAGTTCGTTCGCATAGCAGTTGCGGATCATAATCCCTTCAGGCCCGGAAAAGACCGGAATCAACATCAACAGGAAACTGATCTTTTCCCCGTTGAACGGAATCATCCCATCGATCAGCAGATTTAATCTCTCCGAAGGGTTCAAGTCCTCCGTGATGCGCTGAAAAACCTGTTCGGAATATTCTGCCGCCCGGTTTCTGCAGATTTCCTCCAGCAGTGCTTCTTTGCTCACAAAGTGATGGTAAAAGCTGCCTTTGCTTGTGTGCAGGTCGTCCAGAATATCCTGAATACTGGTTTTTTCATACCCGTCCCGGCAAAACCGGGCTTCCGCCGTCCGGAGGATTTCCTGTTTCTTCAGTTCGCCCTTTTTCATATGCCCTTGTCCTTTCTTCCGTTTAATTCCGCCGGAGCGCCGCTCACAGTGGCAAAACCTTTCTTCCGTTTAATCCCGCCAGAATGCCGCTCGCTGTAGCAAACATCAGGTTGAATCCGCCGCAGTCCCCATCCACGTTCAGCACTTCGCCGGCGGCATGTAATCCCCTGATCCTGCGGCTTTCCATAGTTCCCGGATCAAATTCGCTGCAGTTCACTCCGCCGACAGTCACCTGGGCTTCTTCCAATCCCCGGTTTCCGGTCACGGTCAGCCGGTAACCAAAGCATTTTTCGGCAATTTTCCGGATTTCGTCTGTCGAAAGATCGCCGGCTTTTCTGCCTTTCATATCGGTCCCGGCCTGCTTCAGCACGGCATAGGCCAGTTTCGGAACGAGTATCCCGCTGAGGATCACTTCCGGACCAAAATCGGAAACATTCTGCTGCCTTCGCATCAGGGCCTGCACCAGCTTTTCTCTGTCTGTAAAGATCCTTCCGGCAAAATTCAGTTCAATGAATGTTCCGGGTTCGGCCTGCCGTGCCGTCTGCATCACGCAGATGCCGCTGATGCCCGTTTCCGTGAAAAGGATCTCTCCGTTCTCTTTCTGAAGGATATGGTCATCCGCATCTTTCAGCGTAACGCCGCCCTTCACACGGATTCCGCTCAGTCCTGAGATGCTTTTCGAATCGGTGGTCAGCGGGCAGAGCGCCGGTTTCGGCGGAAGAATGCTGTGGCCGAAATGCTGAAGCAGTTCGTATCCGCTTTCGCTGCCTCCCAATTTCGGACTGGCCGACCCGCCGCAGGCGATCAGAACGCGTTCCGCCCGGAAGGTTCCCTGTTCGGTCGAAAGAAGGAACAGACTGTTTTCCTTTCGCAGTTCCTTCACCGGACATTGCAAAAAGATCCTTACGCCGGCCGTCTTCAGCCGGATTTTGAAAGCATCTGTCACCGTGGCGCTCTGAAAGGTGCAGGGATACATTCTTCCTTCGCTTTCTTCGCACAGCCGGATGCCAAGATCCTCCCAGGCTGCCTTCAACGCATTCTGCGGAAAAGCACGCAAGACCTCCAGCGCGAACACGCTGTCTCCGAAGTATTTCAGTGTTCCGCTGTTCATCAGGTTGCATCTGCCGTTGCCGCTGGCGGAGATTTTCCGGCCGATCGCGTTGTTCTTTTCAAAAACAGCCGTCCGGTCGCCGTATGCTGCCGCCGCCACGGCTGCCGCCAGTCCGGCCGCCCCGCCGCCGATCACCGCAAAATCGAAGGTCTCCTCCATTTCCGTCCATCCTTCCGGCGCAATTATACTTCGTCCTGTTCCTGTATATTGTAAACAGACTTCAGTCTGGTTGTCAAGTTTCTGTCTGCATTGTACAGAATCATGGGTTCCATCGGATGCAGCATGGGTTTCGCGTCTTTCACGGCCTCGATCAGCACCAGGTTTGCCGGCTTTTCCGCGTCCGGGTAAACCAGCTGAAACCGTTTTGGTTCCAGATGGGCTTTCTGCATCAGATTCATCAGGTGCAGCATCCTCTGCGCCGGATACACGGTGATCATGCGTCCCCGCCCTTTCAGGATCCGGAAAGCGCTGATCAAAAACCCTTCCATCGTGTGGTTGTCCTGATTCCGGGCGATCGCCCGGCTGTTGTACGGGCTGCTCAGCGCCGTTCCCGGAATGCCGTAGGGCGGATTGCAGATCACCGCATCCATGCTGCAGCCTTCCAGATGTTCAAAGGCTTTCGCAGCATCTTCATGGAGAATATGCACCCGGTCGCTCAGGCCGTTCATCCGCATGGTCCGCCTCGCCATTTCGGCGATTTCTTCCTGAATTTCGAAGCATTCAAAGGTGCGTCCCTTGTTCCGCCCGATCAGCAGAAGAGGGATCACGCCGCTTCCGGTGCCGAAATCCGCCACATGATCTCTTTCCCCGATCCGCGCGAAATGAGCCAGCAGCACCGAATCCATGCCAAAACGGAATCCGTCTTTCTTCTGGATCACTTTCAGTTCCTTCAGCTGAAGGTCTTCCAGTGTTTCATCTTCTTTCACCCAATCCGCGTCCATTCGTTCCTCTTTCTAAAACAGGGATGTGCCTGAAGGGCACATCCCTGTTTCGTTTTTCTGTCCTGTTCACTCTTCGAATTCAATCACAACCGGGTTCTTTTCCGGCTGTTCCGGTTCATCCGCAGGCTTCTTTTCCTCAAACAGGCTCTCGTAAAGCTTCATGTATTCTCCGGCAGAATGTGTCCAGCTGTAGTCGCCTGTCATTCCCCGTTGCTGAAGCGTTGCCCAGATATCACGGCGGTTTTTGTAGTAACCGACGCTCCGTTCGATCACATGCAGCATGTCGTGCGCGTTGTAGTTGAAGAAGGTGAATCCGTTTCCTTCGCCGGTGAATTCGTTATAGCTCAGCACAGTATCCCGCAGTCCGCCGGTTTCCCGGACAATCGGAATCGTTCCGTACCGCATGGCGATCATCTGGCTCAGACCGCAGGGCTCAAACTGACTCGGCATCAGGAAGATGTCCGCGCCGGCGTAAATCTTGTGGGCCAATGCATGGTCCATGGTAAACCGGGCCGCAATTCTCCCCTTGTATTCGCCTTCGGCCCAGCTGAACAGATTGAAGTATCTGCCTTCGCCCATGCCCAGCACGACCATCTGTACATCCTGACGCATGATGTCTGCGATCACGTAGTCCACCAAATCCAGGCCTTTCTGATTGCTCAGACGACCCACCATGCCGATCACCGGCACATCGTCCCGTACGTCCAGCCCCAGCTCTTCCTGCAGCTGCTTTTTGCAGGCCGCTTTGCCCTCCAGATGGTCCACGCTGAAGTTTTCCGCAATCAGCTCGTCCGTCTGCGGGTTGTATCCTTCCATGTCAATGCCGTTCAGCACGCCTTTCAGGTCTGCCTTGCGGGCGCGGAGAAGCCCGTCCAGGCGCTCGCCGTAGTAGGCTGTCTGGATTTCCTCCGCATAGGAAGGACTGACGGTGGTGATCAGATCCGTATACACCAGCGCGGCCTTCATGAAGTTGGCGCATCCGAAGCATTCCAGCTTGTCTTCGGTCCACAGGCTGTCGCCCAGCCCCAGCACATCCTGCACCTCGCGGATGCCGAAAATGCCCTGATACTGAAGATTGTGAATCGTGAAAACCGTACGAATGCCGGCATAGAACGGCAGATGCGCATACTGAATCTTCAGCAGTGCCGGAATCATGCCGCTCTGCCAGTCGTGGCAGTGAATCACGTCCGGCTGGAAATCCACCAGGGGAAGCATATTCAGCGCCCCGCGGCAAAAGAATCCGAACCGTTCGTATTCGTCCCCGCCCATGCCGTAGATATACGGTCGCGCGAAGTAGTATTTGTTGTCCATGAAATACCACGTCACGCCGTTCATTTCGATCTGTTCGATGCCGCAGTACTGGCGCCGCCATCCCAGTTGGATTTCAAAATCGCATACATGGGACATCTTTTCCGAGTATTCGCGCGGAATCTGGCTGAAGTCCGGAATCAGCACCCGGACGTCGTGCCCTTCCTTTGCCAGTACCGGCGCAAGCGCGCCGACTACATCAGCCAGGCCGCCAGTCTTGACAAACGGAACGGCTTCACTGGCCACAAACAGAATTTTCAAATAGCTTCCCTCCCGAATTGTTTCAGATTACAACATCCTTGCCGATTACGATCGGATAGGCTTCCGGCCCGATCAGCTTGGAGTTCCGTTTGATGACCGCCTGCTTGTCGAGAATGCAGTTCTCGATGTAGGCGCCTTCATGCACCTGGCCGTCCTGCATGATAATGCAATTCTTCACATGGGCGCCGGCCGCGATCTTCACGCCGCGGAACAGAATGCTGTTCTCAACGGTGCCGTCCACCTGGCAGCCATCTGCCACCAGAGAGTTGACAGTCGTCGCGTCGTCGCCGTAGCACGCAGGCATTTCGTCGCGGACCTTGGTGAATACCGGCATATCTTCCCGGAAAAGTCCTTTCCGCATCTTGGGATCCAGAATGTCCATGTTGAACTTGAAGTAGCTCTGAACGCTGTCGATCATCCAGCACTTGCCCTTGTATTCATAGGCATTGACCTTGGCGCTTCTGTCCTGAACCAACCGCAGGAGAATGTCGCGATCCATGCTGTGCTGTCCGTGGCTTACAGCCTTGTCGACCAGTTCCTTGATCAGCTCGCGCTTGATCACCATCACCTGCATGTAAACATTGTCGTATCCGGGATGGGTCGGCTGCACTTCCATGTCCGTCACGTTGCCGCTCTTGTCCAGCTGCAGGTACGTGCCGTATTCATCCCGCTTCATCGTAGGATCCTTGGTATAAAGCAGGGTGATGTCGGCGTTCGTATCCTGATAGAACTGAACCAGTTCATCCAGCCGTGCGTTGTAAATAATGCTGCTGTTGCTCAGCACCAGAATTTCCTGCTTGCTCCGGACGAAGAAATTACTGTTACTCCGCAGAGCGTCCAGCAGTCCGGGATATAGGCCCACGTTTTCCCTTGTCAGGAAGGGAGGCAGAATGTGCAGACCGTTGTTCTTTCCGTGAAGATCCCATTCCTTGCCGCTGCCCAGATGGTCCATCAGGCTGTGGTAGTTTTTCTGGGTGATCACGCCGATATTCTTCATTCCGGCGTTGACCATGCTGCTCACCAGGAAGTCAATCACCCGGTACCTTCCGGCAACCGGCATGGCAGCGATGGCGCGCGTAACCGTCAGTTCGCGAAGTCTGGCGTCGTTTTCGCCCGTATAAATAAGTCCCATGATATCCTTCATATGATTTTCTCATCCTTTCCGGCTGTTTTCGGTTGTCTGAATTGATGTTATCTTACTTGTCAAAAACGTAGGCTTCGTCAACCTGATCTCCGGCGGGAATATGTTTTCCGGCCGGAACGGTCATGCCGGGGCCGACAACGGCGATATTGCCGGTTTCCTCTCCGACGAATGCGCCGGGGCCGACCACACCGTTCATCGCCACGATGGCCCGCTGCACAACCGCGCCGCGTTTAATCACGCTGCCGGGCATGATCACGCTGGATTCGACCTTCGCGCCTTCTTCAATGATAACGCCGGCAAAAAGAATGGAGTGTTCCACGTTTCCGTAAACCTCGCAGCCTTCCGTGATCAGTGTGTCATGTACCGTGGCGCCTTTTGCGATGTAATGCGGAGCCATGCCGGGGTTCTTGGCGTAAATACGCCACCTTTTGTCGTGCATGTCGATGGGCATTGGCTTCTCAAGCAGGTCCATATTGGCTTCCCACAGGCTCTCGATCGTTCCGACGTCCTTCCAGTAGCCGTTGAAGCTGTAGGCCACCAGAACCTGTTTGTCTGCCAGCATATTCGGAATGATGTTCTTTCCGAAGTCGTTGTTGCTCTTCTTGTCGCCTTCGTCGTTTTCAAGATATTGCCGCAGTTTGCTCCATGTAAAGATATAAACACCCATGGAAGCCTTGTTGCTCTTGGGATTCTTCGGTTTTTCCTCGAATTCGATAATTCTGTCGTCCGAATCGGTATTCATGATGCCGAAGCGGGATGCTTCCTCCCATGGGACTTCACGGACGGCAATCGTGGCGTCCGCGCCGTGCCGGATATGATAGTTGAGCATGGCGTTGTAATCCATCTTGTAGATGTGGTCGCCGCTCAGGATCAGCACATAGTCCGGGTTGTACTGTTCGATGAAGGCGATATTCTGGTAGATGGCGTTGGCGGTTCCCCGGTACCATTCTCCGCTCTTTCCCTTCTGATAGGGCGGAAGAACAAACACGCCGCCGTTACTGATGTCAAGATCCCAGGGAGCACCGCTGCCGATGTAGGCATTCAGTTCCAGAGGCTGATACTGGGTCAGCACGCCAACCGTGTCAATACCGCTGTTCGTGCAGTTACTCAGCGGGAAGTCAATGATTCTGTACTTTCCGCCGTAGGGAATAGCGGGCTTCGCCACCTTTTGGGTCAGGACCCCGAGCCGGCTTCCCTGTCCGCCGGCCAGAAGCATTGCAACGCAAGTTTTCTTTCTCAACACAGAACAACACTCTCCTTATTCATAAAAAATTTATTCCGTTCATACCGAAGGCTTTGGAACTCCTTGTTTTGTTTATTTTACCTGTTTTCTGTATGGTTCGTCAAGTGCAAATTTCAGGTTTGCCCTTTGTCCTGCTTCAGATTATAATAGAACAGAAAAATTTTTCCTTTGGAGGGAAGAATCGGTTTGTTTTGTTCGTTATTATCCGTGGAGGAATCTGTGGGCCGCGATCCTTCCGATCAGGAGGGCAAGGTTTCCGAGCTTTCCTTTGATGAGCTCTATGCCCTGTATGCAACCGATGTGCTCCGCGTTTCGTATTATTATCTCGGCGACCGGCAGCGCGCCGAGGATGTCACCCAGGACGTCTTCATTCGTTATCTGCAGAATCGTCCCGCCCTGGTCAGCGGCCGCGAAAAATCATGGCTGCTGAAAGTTGCGCTCAACCGCTGCCGTGATCTTTGGCGAAGCTCCTGGCTGAAGAAGGTCGTGCTTGGCCATCCCGCCTTCGAGCTGTTCCCCGCCGATGATGAAATCGGCAGGGCCGCCGATTCAATCGCCCTGGCCGAATCGGTCAGCCGCCTCCCGGCCGAGTTCAAAGATGTGGTCCTCCTCCATTATTACCAGGGCTACGGCGTCTCTGAAATCGCCGAAATGCTTGGAATTGCCGAGGGAACGGTATCCTCCCGTCTCTCCAGGGCCAGAGGCAGGCTGTCAAAAGAATTGAAAGGAGAATGAATATGGACGATCGACTCCGCCATCTTCCGGAAATATCGGATCACGTTCTTTCCAGCCTCAAAGCAGACGAAGCCCTGAAGCATAAAATTCTTCTTTCTGCTGCTTCGGGCCGTGAAAAAAGAAAAATTTCCTTCCGTACGGTGATTGCGCTCTGCTGTCTGTCCGCAGTGCTTGTCGTGCTGTGTGTATTTGCCATCGGTTCAAAACCCGAAGGAGATATTCAGGTTATCTCCGCCGGCAGCCGGCACAGTTCTCCCCCCATCCGTCTCGAGGAAATGATCGACGAGGCGGCGGAACTGGCAGCTCCCTGATTCAGTTTTTGTTTTCTTCCAGATATTTTTCCAGTTTTCGTTTGACACGCTGCAGCGCATTGTCAATAGATTTCACATGTCTTCCCAGGGATTCGGCGATTTCCTGATAGCTTTTCCCGTCCAGATAAGCGTTCAGCACTTCCTGTTCCAGTCCGGAAAGCACTTCATTGATTTTCGTCCGGATATTTCCGACGTTTTCCATGTTGATGATCATTTCCTCCGGATCGGAGGTTCTGCCCTCAATAATCACGTCCAGAAGGGTGCGGTCGCTCTCTTCGTCATACAGCGGTTTGTTCAGTGAAACATAATTGTTCAGTGGGATATGCTTCTGCCTTGTTGCGGTTTTGATGGCGGTAATAATCTGACGGGTAATGCAAAGCTCGGCAAAGGCCCGGAAGGAACTCAGCTTGTCAGGCCGATAATCCCGTATGGCCTTGTACAGTCCGATCATGCCCTCCTGAACGATGTCTTCATGATCGGCGCCCACAAGGAAATAACTCCTCGCTTTGCTGCGAACGAAGTTCTTGTATTTGTCCAGCAGGTATTCTTCCGCCGTTGCATCGCCCTCATGGCTCAGTTCAACGATTTTCTCGTCCGTGAGGTCGGTATACCTGCTGAATTCACCCTGCATTTCTTCCGTTTCAAAACGTTCGTCTTTATCCATGGTTCAGTCCTTTTTCCTGGCACTCATAATGCGGTACATGATCACGCCGGCGGCAACAGACGCGTTCAGGCTGTCCAGATGACCCTTCATCGGCAGAGAAACGCTGACGTCGCATTTCTCCTCCGTCAGTTTGCTGATGCCGTCTCCTTCAGCACCGATCACGACGGCGCATCCGCTGGTAAAGGATACTTTTTCGTAGTCCTCCCCGTTCATCGTCAGCGCATAGACCCAGACGTTTTTCTTCTGCAGTTCTTCAATGGTCCGGTTCAGATTGGTCACCCGGGCAATCGGAATATATTCCACAGCTCCCGCGCTTGCTTTCACCGCAGCTGGCGTCAGGCCGACGCTCCGGTGCTGCGGAACGATGATTCCGTGAGCCCCGGTGCATTCCGCGCTCCGGATGATCGCGCCCAGATTGTGCGGATCCGTAATCCCGTCCAGCAGGATCAGGAAAGGGGCTTCCCCGAGTTCCTCGGCCTTTTGCAGCATGTCCTCCACCGTGGAATAACGGAACGCACTGGCAAAGGCGATCAGTCCCTGATGGCGGGGTGCGATCTCGTCCAGCCGGCTTTTTTCGACCACCTGAATCATGACCTTGCGTTCCTTGGCCGTTTTCACGATTTCCATTGCGCTTCCGCTCAATTCGCCCTTCTGAACCAACAGTTTTTCCAGGTCCCGGCCATTCTTCAGCGCCTCGCGGATCGGATTACGGCCCGTCAGAATGTAGTTTTCCTCCCGAATGTCGTTCTGAGCAACCGCTCCACGTTCTTCGTAAGCCGCCTCCTCCCGGCGAATCGGTCTTGCGGGCCGAGGATCTTCCCACCTGCGGCCCTCAAAACCTTCCTCGCTGAATTTTCTGCTGTTGTTTCCACGGCTGTTGTCATAGCTGACCCGGCTGTCAGTGTTTCTGTTCCTGCTGTCGCTGTTTCTGGATCGGCTGCTGCTTCCACGACCGTCGTCATTTCTGCCCCGTCCGGTGTTTTTTCCACTGTCAAAGCGGTAGTCGTCGTACTTTTTCCCGCTCCCAGCGGTTTCTCTTCTGTTTCCCTGCGGTTTCCGACCGTCTGCGGCGGGCCTTTTTCCGTATGGATCCGAATCGTTCCTGTATGCCATCGTCTTTTCTCCTGTTGCAATTTATTTTTGTCTGAATTATACGTCTCTATTTTATGGGCTTTTCAAGGCTTTTCAGCAGTACTTCCCGTTCCGCTCTTTTTTGCGGGCCCTGTCCGCAGGTCTTTTCTCCTTCCGGGCATCTTCCCCGAAGGCAGGCCGGGCCGGCGTCTTCAAACAGCGCCGGAGCCGTCTCCAGGCAAAGCCGGTGCATTCTTGTTGCCAGTTCGTTGATTTCCCACTGGGCCCGGTTGCACATGCGAAGGCTGAAGAAATGCCGGAGCTCACGAATGTTCATCGTCAGCATAATCCGGGTTTCGCAGGCGTTCGGAAGCACAAACCGCGCGTCCTCGTTGCTCTGCTCTCCCTTTTTCCCAAGCTGCTCCTGCCATTCTTTATACCAGGTCTCAATCTGGCTCATCTGTGCCGTATATCTGGCAACGGCTTCTTCGCCCAGCGCTTCGATTTTCGGCGGAAGAATATATCCGAAGCCGTTTTCATACGACACATACCGCTGGCTCTGAACGCTGAAGCTGGCAAGCCTGTGCCTCGTCAGCTGAGCCAGCAGCACCCGGCTGACGCCTTCGATTCCGAAAGTGAAGCTGGCGTGCTCGAAGGTCGATTCATGGCCCATGTTCATCAGCCGTTCGATAAAATTACTTTGATCCTTTGCAGATACGCGTTCACTCAATCCGCTGATCGTGGATTTGGAATAGCACAGCTTGGCGCTCAGGGCGATCAGTTCCTCCGGTTGCAGCGTATGCCGGATCAGCGTCACGTTCATTTCTTTTCTTTCAGCCATTTTCTTCTCCTCCGAGGATCTTTCCGGCTAGTTCGGCAATCCGTTCGTCTTTTCCCGTCAGGTGCAGATACCCGATCAGCGTTTCGAATCCCGTGGCCAGTGCATAGTCTTCCGGATGCTGGTTTTTGGGAACCGGATGATGCGTGTGAGCGTTCCTCCCCCTGCGGACCAGTTCCGCTTCTTCCGGAGAAAGCAATTCTTCCAGTTCCTGAATAAAACCGGCCTGGGCTCTAGCGCTTACCCGACGGATGCATTCGGAATGCATGTGATGAACGTTCAGGCCTTTCCGGATCAGATCGTTCCGGACAAAAACCTCCCAAATGGCATCCCCAATATAGGCAAGCTGAAGAACATTCATCATCCCGGCGTCCTTCTCCGCTACCGGTTTAAACATCTCGAACAGCAAAAGCCGAATCCTCCTTATGTTCCTGAAGAATTATATCATACTTCTTTTCGGGAAAACAGAAGCATTTAGCTACTTTTACAAAAAAAAATGATTCTTTCGAAAATTTATGGTTGACAAATTCCCGGAATCATGTATAATACGTTTTGTTCGCTTGAGCACCATTAGCTCAGTTGGTAGAGCACCTGACTCTTAATCAGGGTGTCTAGGGTTCGAGTCCCTAATGGTGTACAGCCTCCGGTTCGGCCGGAGGTTTTTGTTTTACCCGTGTACAGGATGGCATAGAAAAAGACCGGCCGAAGCCGGTCTTTTTCCGTCTCACATGCTCAGTCTCATTCCTGGACGGGAGCGCCGACGGGGCAGGTGGAAGCGCAGGCACCGCATTCCACGCAGGTATCCGCGTCGATGTTGTACTTTCCGTTGCCTTCAGAGATCGCGGAAACGGGGCATTCGGCAGCGCAGGCGCCGCAGCTGATGCATTCATCGGAAATTTTGTAAGCCATTTTTTTACCTCCAAGTTTTTACGTTCTCTGCGAACGTTGATTACGTTATAATTGTATCATCGAATGCATAACAATTCAAGTGAAACTTTTTGTCTGTTATTCGTTTCCATTCATGGAATCCATCATTCTCTGCACGGCATCCGCCCAGTTGGATGTTTTCGCGGCCGGTTTCGCTGCTTTCGGAGCTTCATCCGTGGCCGTCGGAGCGGTTTCGGCGTTCTTCGTCACCGTCGCTGCTGCCCGTGGTGATGTCTCAGCCGTCGTTACGGCACTCTCTTCTGCCTTCGAAGTCATTTCAGGAACCTTCGAGGCTGCTTCGGCCGTCTCTGTCACTGTCTCCGGCTCTTTCTCCGGGTTTTCGTCTTTCTTCGGCGGCTCTGTCGTATTCCGGTTCGGGTTCTCACGCATCACGGGTTTTCCAAGCTGATCGTTTTTTCTGGGTTCGCGGTTTCTTGACGGGTTATTCCGTCCGTTCCGCCCGGCGTTTTCTTTCTGAGCGGCGGGTTCATCGTTTTCCCCTCCCGCAGGCTTTCCTGTGGCGGTCTCGCCTTTTTCCTTTGTCCTGGGTTCGTAAGCTTTGGGTGTCTCGTCCGGCTTTCTTTCGATTCTTTCAATCTTTTCAAGCGAATATTCCTTGATTTCACTGGAATCACCGTTGACAATCCGGACAAAAACCGTTTCCTTCACGATGTTCAGGTCGCACACCGTGCCCGTCCCGTCGGGCGTAATTACTTCCCTGCCGATTCTCGGCATCATCTTTCTCGTTTGCTCATAGTGATCCTGTTCGTATTTCAGGCAGCACATCAGCCGTCCGCACACGCCGCTGATTTTTGTGGGATTCAGAGAAAGATTCTGTTCCTTTGCCATTTTGATGGAAACAGGCTGAAATTCGTCAAGAAACGCGCCACAGCAAATCTGTCTCCCACAGGGACCCAGGCCGCCAATCATCCGCGCTTCGTCCCGAACCCCGATCTGCCGAAGCTCAATCCGCATCTTGAAAACAGACGCAAGGTCTTTCACCAGGCTTCTGAAATCAACCCGTCCGTTGGCTGTAAAATAAAACAGCGCCTTGCTGTTGTCGAAAGCGTATTCAACCGAAACAAGCTTCATGTCCAGCTGATGTTCGACAATCTTCTTCTGACAAATCGTAAAGGCTTCTTTTTCCTTTGTCCGGTTTTCAGCGCTGATCTGAAGATCTTTTTCATTTGCAATCCGGATGATTTTTCTGAACTGGACGCCTTCCTGATCTTCCACGGTTCTGCCCCCGACGACAATTTGTCCCAGGTCAGCCCCTCGGGGCGTGTCGGCAACCACGTAATCTTCCGGTCGCACATCCAGCCCGTTCGTATCGTAGTTATAGATTTTTCCGTTCATCTGGAAACGGACTCCGACGATGATAGCCATAAATTTCCTTCTCCCATAAATGCAAAAATGAGTTTTTCAAGCACAGCCTGATAATTCGTATTAAACTGCAGCTGTTTTCTGGCGTCTGACAGCGCTTCGGACAGGCGCAAAAAGCTTTCTTTCCCGGCCTTTTCGGAAAACCGCTGCCACTGTGCCGGAAATCGGCTCAGATCGGTTCGTGCGGCTCCGAATCTGTATTCCGTCATCTGCCTCACATAGGATTCCAAAATGGTCATCAGCTTTTCGCTGTCCTGTTTTCGATCTTTCCACTGGTTGGAGATTTTTATCACTTCACTTCGGGAGGTGCTTTTCAGAAACTGATTCAGCACTTCTTCCCGAAGTTTCCAGTATTCATCGTCCGAAACAAGCTCAAGTGCCTTTCCGATCGATCCGCCCGCAGCCGCGGCCGCTTCCAGTGCTCTGTCTTTCGGGGCGCCATTTCTTTCAAGCACCGAAAGAATGTATTCATCCTCCCATGCCCGCACCCGGACCGTTCTGCACCGGCTGATCACGGTGGTCAAAAGGCTTTCCGTGTGTTCCGTTATAAGGATGATGCATGTATCCGCCGGCGGTTCCTCCAGTGTCTTCAGCAGGCAGTTCTGGGCCTGTGCGGTCATTTTGTCGGCGTCGCAGATCAAAACGATATGCATGCTCCCGTCCGTCGGCCGCACGCTGCAAATCCGGATCATCTCGCGGATATCCTCAACAGGGATCGTAGACCTGTCTTTTTTGACTCCCGGTGCAATCGGATTACCTTTTTCAATCCGGATCAGATCCGGATGCTCCCCGCTTTCGGCCAGCCTGCAGTTTCTGCAACAGCCGCAGGGTCTGTTTCCTTCGGCCGAACACAGCAGCGCCGCACCCATCAGCCGGGCTAGCGTGCGCTTTCCGGTTCCTTTTTCGCCGCAGATCAGATAGGCGTGAACGTTTTTCCATTCCGCCAGCTGTCCGAAAAGCACCCGGAATTCTTCGCCGTGTTGCAGAAAACTGTCCTTGATGGAAATCTTGTTCGGTGTCATACTTTCAGGAATTGTTCGATGCTCAGAATGAACAGCGTCGCTCCACCGACGGTCACCTCAACGGGATAGGTGGTATATTCACCGTGCGTCATTCCCGTCAGTGCGGCAGGAGCAGAGGTCATTGTCTTCCGGCTCTTGCATACGGTTTCGATCACATGTATCGCTTCCTGAATCCTGTCCTCCTCAACGCCGAGCAGCAGCGTCGTGTTGCCGGCCCTCAGAAATCCTCCTGTGGTAGCGAGCTTGGTCACGCTGAGCCCGATCTGCATGAGTTTGGACAGCAGCTTGGAGGAATCTTCATCCTGAACGATTGCAATAATCAGTTTCATAAATGAATCCCGTCCTTTCCTGCATAATCAATTTATTTTACCCGATATTTCCTCCGAAATCAAGGAAAATCCGTCTGCGGCTCCTGCCGCTTCTTTACAATCCGGCTGTTTCTTTGTAAACTGGTTCACGGAGGGATGTTCATGCGTGAAAAACTGCCCTGTTATGCGTCGGCTGCTTTTGGGCTGGAAGGCCTGGTAGCCGGGGAACTCAGAAATCTGAAGCTTGCGGATGTAAAGGCTGAAAACGGAGGAGTCCGTTTTTCCGCCTCTCCCGAAGATCTTTTTCTCTGCAATCTGCGGCTCCATTTCTGCGACCGTGTTTTTATTCTGGCCGCCGAAGCGGTCTGCACCTCTTTTGAGGAACTTTTCCGTCTTGTTTTCTCCGTACCCTGGCAGGAGTTTGCCGACGGAAGCGAAGCTTTTATGGTCTCGGCCAAATGTGCGCGCAGCCGGCTCATGTCGCCCCGCGACTGCCAGTCTATTACCAAAAAGGCGATCCTTGAGAAACTGAAGAAAGCCCTGCATCTTTCCGTTTTCCCCGAAAAAGGTCCTCAACTCCCGGTGCAGGTTTCCGTTCATTCCGATGTGGTCAGAATCCTGATCAACACCTCCGGGGAAGCCCTGTCCCGCCGGGGCTACCGCACCTGGAACGGAGAAGCCCCGCTGCGTGAGACACTGGCCGCCGCCCTGGTGCATCTGAGCCCTTGGAATCCGTCCCTTCCTCTTTATGATCCCTGCTGCGGAACGGGAACCATTCTCATTGAAGCGGCCTTCATGGCTTCCCGGATTGCGCCCGGCATCCGCCGTTCTTTTGTGATGGAGCAGTTCGCCCCCTTCCGCACTCTTCCATTTTCCGTTCTGCGCGCCGCTGTTGCTGCCGAAGCCGTCTCTCCCGCCCTCTCCGTCTGCGGATCCGATATCGACCCGGAAGCGGTGGAACTTTCCCGCCGTCATATCCGCCAGGCCAATCTGACCGGAACCGTCCGCACGGAAACCCTTCCCTTCCAGCAACTGACCCTCAGCGAGCCGAAAGGCGTCTTTATCTGCAATCCGCCCTACGGCGAACGCCTCAGTGACCAGAAGTCCTGCCGTCTGCTGTACAGGGATCTGCACGCGCTGCTTCTGCGCCATCCTGGCTGGTCCATGTGCGTCATCTCCTCGGATCCCGCCTTTGAGCGGTCCTTCGGCAAAAGATCCGCAAAGAAAAGGCGGCTCTACAACGGCCGCCTCGAATGTACATATTATATCTTTTAGTTTCCGCTTTCCAGCCGCTGCTTTTCGGCCCTTCTTTCTTCCGGATCGTCCAGAATGATCACCCGCGTGCGATACGGAATATGGGTCCAGATCCAGTAGGCGTTGATCCCGTTTTCTTCTCCGGGTTCGTCCTGAATCCGGATGCATGCGTGGGACGCTTTCTGACCCAGCCCGGTTTTGCCTTTTGTAAAGTCCCTTCTCCCGTCAGATGAATACGGAATCTGATGCAGCAGATTTCCCCCGTCGTACTGGATCACAAAATCGTATTTGGATCCCTGCGTTGAAAAATCAACCCGGTGCAGACCGGTCAGGAAGCACCCGGCAGATGTTTCCCGGTCATAATGCCCCTTGTCCATTTTACCCGTGGAAACGAGCAGCCTTTCGATGCGCTGTCCATGATGATACAGCGTCAGACTCTGGTCTTTTTTGTCGATCAGAATCCCGTATTCCGGGTTCGGTTCAACCACCTTCAGCCGCCCCAGCGGCACCCATCCTTCAACGTATTCGCCTTCCTCGTGGTTCCAGGCGCCGATTCTGGCCCATTCCCCGCTGATTTCCAACACCTGCAGCCCCTGGCTTTGCCCGTGCAGCGTGCCCAGGCTTTCCGCTTTTTCCTCCGGCGCCGCCAGAATCTTCTGATGCTCAAGATAATCAATATCCACGACCACCGACGGCTGCATCATCGCGGCCCAGATGTCGCTGTCGTCCGCGCCTCTTTCCGGCATGATGTCTCCTGTCACCGTAACTTCCGGCGCTTCCTCTTCCTGTTCCGTAATCTCCAGTGAAAACTCCGTCGCCTCATCCTCTCTGGAAATTTCATAAAAACGCGCTCGGTATCTCCCCGGCTCCGGCAGATTTTTGCCGGCCATCTTCCCCAAAGTGAAATGTTCAATCCGCCCCGGATGTACGTTGCGAAACCAGGTATAAGCCGCTTTCCCGCCGTCCTCCGGCGTTAGTTCCATGGCAACGGTTCCCTCATGGATGGCTTTCATCTCGACAAACCAGTCATCGGGTTTCTCCAGGGAGGCCTTTCCGCCGGACGGAAGCACAAACTGCAGATGCTGAAGATTTTCAACGATTGAGCTTTCAAACACATAGGAATATTCTTTTCCCTCTTCGGTTTTCAGCAGGAAATCAAAGATATAATACTTTTCGGCCAGCGGCTCTCCGTTCTTGCCGCACGCATCCCATGCCAGTTCTGTGTCTCCCTTTGCCACGTTCTCCCGGATCACCCGGTACACGCCGTTCGCATCCCGGATCGTAACGGAAAACACGCCGTCCTCCAGCGCGTGGACCAGAAAGGCGTTCTGGCCGAATCCGCGCATCTGCCCGATCCGTTCCACGCGGAATTCGCTCTCCCCGCCGGCCGGCTCCGCCGTCGCAAACGAAAACAGGAAAAAAAGAAAGCAGCAAACCGCAGCATGGATTTTGATCCTCCGATGCATCTTTCTCCTCCATTCCGCGTTTTTCTGTCTTGACAAAGCCGATCATGCGCCGTATAATTCACCTGTTCGCCTGCGGTTGTGGCGGAATCGGCATACGCGCACGTTTGAGGGGCGTGTCCGGCAACGGGTACGGGTTCAAGTCCCGTCAACCGCACTTGATCAAAACCCTGTGATCTTTTGAATCACAGGGTTTCTTTGTCGTGGTGGAGATGTGGAGAGCTTAAACAAACCCTCAGGGGTTTGTTTAAGGCCACAAAGTGGAGATGAGGGGAGTCGAACCCCTGTCCGAAAATCCGTCCGATGAATCTTCTCCGAGCGCAGTCCGTGGTTTGGTTTCCCCTATCCGGCCGTCCGCGGACAAACTGCCGTCAGGGTAGCTTCATCATTACGGACATCGCTGCAAAGCTTAGGCGATGCTCGTTCCCTGCAATCTTGACGCCGGTGACCTGATCTGCAGGCGGTCAGGGCCGACGCGCGGCTTTAAGCCGCGAAAGCGTAATTGGTATTGTCAGTTATTGTTTTTCCCCGTTTTTACGCAGTACAGGGTCTGCGGCTCGCTGGTTCACCCTCCGATATTCCCGTCGAAACCGGATCATCCCCGTGTTTCATTCCGGGCGCCGTCACCGCTGCCGGTTGCGGAGCGCCCGTTGAATCTCGCGGTCAGAATCGCGTTTTGCGATGCTGTCCCGCTTGTCGTGAAGCTGTTTGCCCCGGCAGATGCCGAGGGACATCTTCACCCGTCCGTCCTTCAGGTAAAGCTCCAGCGGAATCAGGGTATATCCCTGTTTCGTCACCGTCGCGTCCAGTTTCCGGATTTCCGCCTTGTGCAGCAGTAGCTTTTTCATCCGCAGCGGGTCCCGGTTAAACTGGTTTCCCTGTTCATAGGGGCTGATGTGCATGCCTTCAGCCCACACTTCCCCGTTGTGAACCCGCACCCAGCTTTCCTTCAGGTTAACCCTGCCCTGGCGCACGCTTTTCACTTCGGTTCCGAACAGAACGACCCCGCATTCCACCTTGTCTTCCACAAAATAATCGTGCCAGGCCTTTCGGTTCTGGGCGATCGTCTTGATCCCTTTCTGATGCGGCATCGTCTTCTTACCTCCGGACGCAGTCATTATACCACATTTTCTTCCTCTTTTCAATTCATTCATTGTCTGCTATACTTTTTCAAGGATTTCCGCCGTTTTTGGGGCGGTTTTGAAAGGATGTGCCTGCCGTGGAAACAACCCTCCGCGATCTTCATGAAATGTCTCTTCGATCCCGAAAAGCCTTCTATGATCTTTCTGCCGCGTCTCTCAATGCCCGGAATCAGGCGTTGCTCGCCCTTGCCAGGGTTCTGGAGGAGCGTTATGAGGCAATTCAGGCCGCCAACAGGGAGGATCTTCGCGCCGCGGAGCAGGATCATCTGGCCGCTCCGCTGATGCACCGGCTTGTCTTTGATCGGAAAAAACTGAACCAGGTGGCCGACGGGCTTCGCGCCCTTGCCGCACTTCCCGATCCGCTGGGCAAAACCACCTATGCCATGGAAATCACCGAAGGTCTTTCGGTTTACCGCGTCGTCTGCCCCATCGGCGTCATCGGTGTCATTTTCGAAAGCCGTCCGGACGCCCTTATCCAAATCGCTTCCCTCTGCATCAAGAGCGGGAACGCCGTTCTTCTGAAAGGCGGGCGCGAAGCCATCCGCACAAACCGGATTCTGTGTGACTGTGTTCGCTTGGCCCTGGAGGAGGCCGGCCTTCCCTTCGATTCGGCTCAGCTGCTCGAATCCCGGGAGGATGTGGCCTCCATGCTGAAGGAAG
Organism: uncultured Eubacteriales bacterium; assembly: GCA_902764875.1. GTDB lineage: Bacteria > Bacillota > Clostridia > Christensenellales > Aristaeellaceae > Aristaeella. Next base: position 1,642 of record CACWXP010000017.1, on the reverse strand, counting down.
ATGCGCTCATCGATCTCATTATTCCCCGCGGTTCCCGTCAGTTTGTCCGCTATATCATGGACAACAGCCGCATCCCGGTGCTCGGCCATTCCGACGGCATCTGCCATGTCTATATCGACGAATTCGCCGAACCCGCCCTTGCCGTGAAAGTCGCCCTGGACAGCAAGGTGCAGAACGTGTCCGTCTGCAACGCCGCCGAAACCATCCTCGTGCATGAAAAAATAGCCCCCGCCGTACTCCCGCCGCTGTGTGATGCTCTTAAAAAAGCCGGTGTGGAAATCCGCGGGGACGAAGCGGTTCGAAAAATCGTGCCCTGCGTCCCCGCTCAGGCGGAGGACTGGGAAACCGAATACCTGGACTACATTGTTTCCGTGAAAACCGTCGCCTCTCTTGCCGAGGCCGTGGAGCATATCAATGCCTACGGCTCCCATCATACCGACTGCATCTGCACCGCCAGCGAGAAAAACGCTGCTGTCTTTATGCAGCGGGTGGACAGTGCCGGAGTCTACTGGAATGTTTCAACCCGCTTTGCCGACGGCTTTGTGTACGGATTTGGCGCAGAGGTTGGAATCGCCACCGGCAAGATCCATGCCCGCGGCCCCATGGGCCTGGAAGGGCTGACAACCTATAAATACAAGCTCATCGGTTCCGGACAGACCATGGCGGAAATGAAATCCGGCGAGCGGGCGTATACCCACAACCCCCTCTCTGACACCTGTCCCCTGTAATGCGCTGCCCATACACAATCCCAAACAACCCCGAAAGGAATCATTCATGATCAGACTGCAAAAGTACCTTGCCCTGTGCGGCGTCGCCTCCCGCCGGGCCTCCGAAAAAATGATTCAGGAAGGCCGCGTGGCCGTGAACGGTTCGGTCATCACCGAAATGGGCGTTCAGGTGGACGAAACCCGGGATACGGTCACCGTGGACGGTGAAGTCGTCCGTCCGGAGGAAGAAAAGCACTATATCGCCTATAACAAGCCCATCGGCGAGGTCACGACGGTTTCCGATCCCGAAGGTCGCGCCACCGTCATGGACAAGTTTGCGGACTATCCGGTCCGTCTTTTCCCCGTCGGCCGTCTGGACTACGACAGTGAGGGGCTGCTCCTCCTCACCAACGACGGAGACATGATGAACCGGGTTCTCCATCCCAGTCGTGAAGTGCTCAAGGTGTACTGGACCAAAGTCTCCAATCACGTCACGCCGGAGGAGATCAGCATTCTCCGCAAGGGGGTCATGATCGACGGAAAGCTGACTTCCCCCGCCTTTGTGCGGCTCATCCGGGAAGAGACCTTCGATACCGTGCTGCTGATCAGCATTCATGAAGGCCGCAACCGCCAGGTTCGCCGTATGGTCGATGCCATCGGCCATCAGGTGGTCCGCCTGCGCCGCGTGGGCTTCGGGCCGGTCTCCCTCGGCAGTCTCCCCACGGGCATGTGGCGACCGCTGACAGAAGAAGAAATTGCCGCCCTGAAGGAAATCTGACGCAAAACCTTCCGGTTTTCAAAATCTTTCCCTTGACAAAATCCGTTTCGGCGGTATAATCCCGAGTTTGACACTTGGAAGGTAGCGAAAACCCGCTGAGCGTTACGCCATAACGCAAAGCGGGTTTTACTCTTTCGAAAAAGTGTTGTATGTAAAC
>CACWXP010000016.1 GCA_902764875.1 uncultured Eubacteriales bacterium | reverse complement strand
GGAATCCCTGACCTGCGTTGTTTCCAGCTATCGTAAGCCGGAAAATGACACCGGTTCCTATTGGTCGACAAACGGAACCTGGGTAATTGACTTCTGGGACACTCAGGGGAACGAGCCATTGAGCGTATGTACGATCTGCATCGATGCCCATACCGGTATTCCCAGTGCTTTGTTGCTTCCATCAGGAACACATTACGTCGGCACTCCGGACAATGCGGAAGTGTTTACCGGTACAGAAGGATAATCTGAGTAGATTTAGGAGGAGAGGTCTGCTCGATGAAAAAAGTACTCGCGGTTTTGCTGGGGATTATGATAAGCATTGTGTTCTTTTCTACATCTTTTGCTCAGAGTTTGTGGGATATTCACTGGGCTCCCGGCGAGTATGTACCAGAGATGACCGAGGAACGAATCACTGCCTTAACAGAGCTGAAAGAGAAGGTTCTCCAGATGTCCGAAGGGGCTCCGGCAAGATCCTTTATTGATACCTATGAAGAGCAATATGAGATGCAACAATCACTGGGAGCAGATGTTGAAGCATACGAAGAATATTTCGATGATGTTGGAAAATATGCTGTGTATTTCGGCTTGCCGGATGATCTGGTTATAACTCAGGATCAAGCTTGGGTGATTGCTTATCAGGCGCTGATCGAACAAGGCACGGTAGAGAAAGATGAGTTATTATATTATTTTCCGCAATGTTTCTACGTTGTTTATGACATAGAGCATACTGTTTGGTTTTTCTCTTTTGTGTCTTGGGATGGACAAATCAGACCTATATTAACAGTGGGAGTTTTTGCTGCAGATGGAAGTATTTTTGGCATAAAATGTTCAAAGGCAGATGGTTAACAGGAACACAGCTATGATCATTTCGACGCCGGTCGACAGAATCGAGATCGGTGAGAATTACGAAGTCCACATTCAGTTCAAGGTTTCTGCGGAGCAGTTCATCCGGCATCCTGCCTGATCGGTCAGGCAGGATGCGGGGCGGGCTGCTCCGCTTTTTTGCTTTTTGGCATGGCCTGTGATATCATCTGATGGTGCTGACCGGGTGCGCTCCGTTTATTTCCGGCACCTTGTTTACATCGACCAGCGATTTCGTTTACATCGAAGGTTTGGGATATTAGGTGAACCGTCACCTTGCCCACGCCGAATTTGGTGTACGGAAAATGAGTACCCCCGGGCGGGGGCAAAAAGAAAGAGATCGATGTGAACGATGTGCTCTACCGACTGAGCCATGCCACCACGCTTCGGTTTGAAGTTCCTACCAAGGTGTCCTACCGACTGAGCCATGCCACCACGCTTCGGTTTGAAGTTCCTACCAAGGTGTCCTACCGACTGAGCCATGCCACCACGCATGGTTTGAAGTTCCTACCAAGGTGTCCTACCGACTGAGCCATGCCACCACGTTTCCCGCCACCCGGCAGTTTGAAGAACCTACCATTTCGGACTACCAACTGAGCCAACAGACCGTGTTTCATCGGGAACAGATGATATAATACCATGCAAACCGGATTTGGTCAAGCAAAAAGTTTCTCTGCCCCGCCGCGGCCGGAATACCGGCCGCTCAGTCCTCGCTCTCTCCCGTCTGCTCCACCCTGTATTTCCTGCGGTCGTGCCGGATTTCCGTATAATACGCCGCCTTGTTGGCATACATGTTTTCATCCGCCCAGCGAACAAGATCCTGGGTGGACGCGTACTTGCCGCCCCTCATGGCATAGCCTGTGGAAACGGAATACCCCTTGGCCCGGACCATTCCGCCGACTTTTTCCAGCGTTTCGTGCACCGTATTCTCCGGCTGCCGGATAAACAGCAGAGCAAACTCATCCCCGCCGGTCCGGTAGGCCAGAATGTTCTTGTTGCTCACGTCGTCGAGAATCCTGCCGATTTCCCGCAGGGCAGCGTCCCCCGCCTCGTGGCCGACCGCGTCGTTCAGCGTTTTCAAGCCGTTCATGTCGATGGAGCCAACAGCGCTGATCGCCGCGCCGTAGCGCGTACAGTCTTCATAGAAAGACATGCGGTTCAGCAGTTTTGTCAGCACGTCCCGGTTGGTGTCAATGGACCGTCTGAACATATACAGGAAAATGCTGCTGATCATAATTGCGGCGTTCACATGCGTTCCTTCGGTTTTCATGTCGATGATCGCCGCCGCGATACATGCCGCCGCACACAGATACAGAATGAAACGCTCCCCGGCGTGATCCTTCCTGCGGTATCTGCTCCAGGTCATCCACACCGAGAAGAAAATATAGAAGAAGGAAACGACAAATACGCTGTATCCAAGGGGTCCTCTGAAAAACCGGTAGTCTTCCCCGAATCCGAAGGCAATCGGCGAAAAGAACGCCGTACAGTAAATCCCGAAGTTCACGGCAAAGGGAATCCAGAGAAGCCGGGGACGGCGGGTCGACGGATAAACGATCAGAGCAATGCTCAGCGCCGCCGCGGGCCGTGTCACATATCCGATCACAGAGAAAAGAATTCGCCAGAAGCGAAGGGCAGGATCCCCCTGCGCCCAGATTTCCATGGTGTCCGCAACGATCAGGATCAGCGTGCTGATCACGGTCAGCCAGTAATAGCGCTGCGATCTGTCCGAGGCGCCTCTGCTGCTCCACAGCTTCATCGAAAATCCCGCAATCAGAAACAGCGGGATGAAATACTTATCCAGAAACTCGGCAATCATTCATATGAATCCTTTCCGGGTGCGTTCCGTTCATCCCCGCTATTTTCACACAATCCGGTTCTTTCGGTCAAGGCGTTTTGCCATTTTCTTCCATATTCCGTTTTTTCTTCTTTTCACTTCCGTCCGCATGTGGTATGCTTTAATGGATGAACGGCGCCGTCATGGCGCCCGGGAGGAATGAAAATGAAACCGAAACTGAGAATCACGCTGAACGCGCCTTTCACTCTGATCTTTTCGCTGCTCTGCTGTATCGCAACGATCCTGTGTGTCATTTCCGACGATCTCCGGAGGCTCCTCTTCTCAACCCATGCGGCTCCCCTGACCGATCCGCTGATGTACGTGCGCCTGTTCACCCACGTCCTCGGCCACAGCGGTTTTCCGCATCTCATCGGCAATCTGACGCTGATTCTTCTCCTCGGCCCGGCGCTGGAGGAAAAATACGGCATCCCAAGCCTCCTGCTGGTGGTGCTGGCCACGGCGCTGATCACCGGCGTCTTCCACAACCTGGTCTTCCCCCAGACTTATCTTCTCGGCGCCAGCGGAGTGGCCTTCGCCATGATCATGCTGACATCCTTTGCCGGGTTCAAAGACGGCGAAATCCCCCTGACGTTTATTCTGGTCGCGCTTCTGTACATCGGCGTGCAGATCTGGGAAGGCATCACCGTTCAGGACAACATTTCCAATCTCACGCATATTATCGGCGGGCTGGTCGGTTCCGGCGCCGGATGGATTCTGAACCGGAAACCCCGGAAACTTCCGTCCTGACGTCGATGAAAACGCCCCGGTCCGTGCGGATCGGGGCGCTGTTTCTTTCCCGGAGGGGCATCAGCCGTTCGTCGGGCTGAACTGCAGGCCTTCTCCGGCGTTTTCCTTCAGATCGTTCCAGCGGACGCAGCCTTCTTCGTCCATCGAGAATGCCGCTTCGCCGTCATCATAAACCGTCACGATGGGATCGCCTTCCTTTTCGGAAAACTCCTTGGAGCCGAGAAGCGACTTCAGCGTGTTGTTCTCCGGGTTATAGTCGCAGGTATAGTTCCAGATCGTGCAGGCATCTCCGTCATACTTTGTGATTTCCACTTTGTATCCGGAATGAATTTCGCCTTCCGCAGACTGTTCCACGTCCCAGAAGCAGTTCAGCTCGCAGCGGGATTCAATGGAGTCTCCGGAAATCCATACGCCCTGGTACCAGCCGATCCGCTCAAAGGCAAGGCCTTCCCCGGCGTTTTCCTTTTCGTCCTGCCAGATCAGCTTTCCGTTCTCATTCACGGTGAAAACGGCTTTCCCGTCGGTATAGATTTCCCTCCGGCCGATTTCGGAGCCTTCATCGTCAATTTTAATCTCCGTCTTGATGTTCACGTCGTCATCCCAGGACACCAGCGCCTTCTGCTCCTCGTTATACAGGCAGTTGTAGTCCCATTCCGTGGCGCCGTCCGCGCTCGTAATCCTGACCATCCAGTGGTTCTCTTCCGCGTAGATTTTTACGCTGGCAAAACCGTCCACCCATTCACTGCTGAACAGCTGAACCGCTTCGGGATTCACCAGGGATTCAATCACTTCTTCTTCTGCAAAAGCCGCGGCACACAGCACGGTCATCACCAGTGCGATCAGCAGCGCAGTCCATTTCTTCATCCGTCAGAAACCTCCTTCAAGGCAACTTTTGGCTATCCACCTTCCTTTATACCCCGTCGTGCACATTCTGTCAATAAAATTGAAAAAATTTTGTATCATTCGTCTTTATTTTGTTAATACTTTCATCGTTTCAATTTCGCTTGACATTCCGGTTCGGATTCCGTACAATTTGTACGGACAAAATTTCCGGGCACTGCAAACTGAACACTTGACAGGAGGTTTTCGTGATGAAGCAATCGTGGCCGCTGGACGTTTCCGTTTCTTTTGATCCCTATGCCGGTGAACCGAACCGGGACGGGGAACAGTACGCAGAGGTTCTCCCGGACGGGAAAGTGCATTTCCGGATTCTCGCCAAAGATGCCCGTGAGGTGGTGATCGACCGTTTCGGCACGCTGTTTCCGCTGTCCCCCGTCGGGGAAGGCGCCTGGGAAGGCACTTTTGACATGGGCAGCGGGTTCCTGTATTTCTTCCTGAAGGTGGACGGCGCGGATGTGCTCTGCCCCTATCTGCCCATCGGCTACGGATGCTGCCGTCCCATGAACTTTGTGGATGTCCCGGTGGCCGATATGGCCGGCTGGGATGATCTTGAGGGCGTCCCCCATGGGGCGGTCTCCCGGCATTATTATCTGTCCAAAGTCACCGGGAAGCACGAGATCTGTCTTGTCTACACACCGCCTGCCTGGGATCCGGCGAAGGCTTATCCCGTCCTGTATCTCCAGCACGGATACGGTGAAAACGAAACCGGCTGGATTTATCAGGGACACGTCGGCCGCATTGCCGACCGGCTGATCGCCGAAGGCGCCATGAAGGAAATGATCATCGTCATGGGCAACGGCATGGCCCGGAAAACCGGCGATCCCTCCGACCGTGGTCTCTTCCCGCAGATTGTCCTGGAAGACCTGATTCCCTATATCGAATCCCGCTACAACGTGCGGACGGATAAGTGGAGCCGGGCCATGGCCGGCCTGTCCATGGGCAGTTTCCATACATCCCTGACCACCCTGCCCCATCCGGAGCTTTTCGGCTATGCCGGTCTCTTCAGCGGCTTTATGCGCGCCCCCTGGCCCACCGACGACCCCCAGTCCCATTTGGCGATCGCGGAGAAACCGGAGGAATTCAACGCCGCTTTCCGGGTGTTCTACCGTGCCATGGGCACGGAGGACCAGTTCTGGGACAGCTTTGCCAGGGATGATGCCTGGCTGGAAAACAAAGGTCTGAATATCATCCGGGAAACATTCCCCGGCGGTCATGACTGGACCGTCTGGCGCCGCTGCATCCGTTCCTTCCTGCCCCGTCTGTTCAGGGATTGACCCATTCCCCTGTTATTTCTTTCCCGTTTCCGAAGTGTATTCCAGCAGCCTCTTCTTAAGGGTCTCATAGCGCTGCCGCTTTTCTTCCTTCCGGAAATGTTCATAGCGCATCTGTTCCGGATTTCCCGTATAGATCAGTTTCTTTTCCCCGAACTGCTCGCTCGTCAGGTCGAACACACAGTCTCCCACAACGTTATAGCAGTGAAACCCGCCGTCGGGCAGCGGAATGCCGTAGACCTTTCCGCCGAAAAGATCCTGGGCCAGGAAGGCGGAAACGGAACACTGCCCCAGCGTCCGGTTGTCCTCGCTCCAGTCCTGCCGCATCCTCGGGGCGCAGGTTTCCGCGCTCCAGAGGTGCCAAAGCGCGTTGTAAAGGTCCTTCGGCGTCCGGATCCCCGGATAATCGGAAATCCGGGCGGGAACATCCGCGCCTTCCCATCCGGCGAACCCATAGGAGTCCATCCTGTAGATCCGGCTGTCCCCGCCCCGGGCGTCCTTCGCCTCCGCCACGAACACTGCCCCGTACTTTTCGTACAGCCCGACATGATCCGTGGCAATATAAACCGCGTCCTTCCCGTCTGCCCGGGCCAGTTCCTTCACCCGCCGGATCAGTTTGCCCATCAGCTGCCGCCCCCGGTAGGCCGGAAAGGTGTAAACAAACCCCATCCAGGGCGTCAGCTCCGAATCCGGTATATCGTCCCGCTCCGCGTAGGTACAGAAGGAGGCCAGGCTGCTCCCGTCGGTCAGCAGCAGCAACTGCGACGATGCCCCGATCACTTCCTGAAGCCGTCCCTGCCGCAGCAGGTCGTACAGATACTGCCCGCCGGTCCAGTCGCACTCGCCGATTTTCCTCAGCCACCACGCCGGATTCTTTGTCTCGAAATAGGACAGAATCTCCATGCCCTCCGCCTTCCTTCCTTTTTTCGTCTTTCTTCCCCCTGAGTCTACCCGATCTTCGAAAAAAACACAAGCTTTCCCTTGACGCTTCAACCCGCATCTGCTACAGTACTCCTTGGCTTTTTTTAATAGGAAGCCGAATCTCACCCCGCGAAGGAGACCCCATGCAAAAGCAAGATCGTTCCGCCATGCTGGGCACAATGAAAATGACCCGGCTGATCCCCAAAATCAGCATCCCGATCATGGCTTCCATGCTGATTCAGGCGCTGTACAATATCGTTGACAGCATCTTTGTTTCCCGTTTTGATCCCAACGGCCTCACCGCCGTGTCCCTGGCCTTCCCTTTCCAGATGCTGATGATCGCCCTGTCCACCGGCATGGGCACCGGCATCAACAGTCTGGTCAGCCGCCGTCTCGGCGAGCGCCAGCCCCGTGAAGCCCGCCAGGCCGCCTGGAACGGCCTCCTGGTGGAAGGCGTCGGCAGCCTGCTGTTCATCCTTTTCGGGCTGCTGCTGTCCGGCCCGGTGATGCGGCTGGTGGTTTCGGACAAGCTCAAGGATTACACCTCCATCCTGTCCATGGGAACCGATTATCTCTCCGTGGTCACCCTGTTCTCCACCGGCCTGTTCATGGCGATTTATTTCGAGCGTCTTCTCCAGGCAACAGGAAACACCGTCCTTTCCATGATCACCCAGATGGCCGGTGCCATCACCAATATCGTCCTGGATCCCATCCTGATCTTCGGCTATCTCGGCTTCAAGCCCATGGGCGTCCTCGGCGCCGCCATCGCCACCGTCATCGGCCAGTGGCTCTCCGCCCTTCTCGGTTTTATTTTCAACCAGCGGAAGAATCCCGAGCTGAGGCTGAATCCGAAGGACTTCATAATTCTACGCCGCGATCTTTCCGGCATCCTGGCCGTCGGTATCCCGAGCACCATTATGCAGGCCATCGGTTCCGTCATGAACGTGGGCATGAACGCCATCCTTTCCGGCTTCGAGCAGTCCAACGCCGCCCTGAACGTCATGTCTGTGTATTTCAAGCTCCAGTCCTTCATCTTCATGCCGGTCTTCGGCCTTTCCACAGGTATCATCGCCATCCTGGCCTATAACTACGGCGCGCGGAATAAGGAGCGGATTTACAGCTGTATCAAAACAGCCCTGATCTGGGCCTGCGTCATCATGCTGATCGGCACACTGATCTTCATGCTCTTCCCGGAGCAGCTGATGTCCATCTTCGAGTCCGACGCAAATCCCGAATTGACCAGCCAGATGACCGACATCGGCGTCGTCGCCATGCGGATCATTTCTTCCAGCTTCATCCTGGCCGCCATCGGCATCACCCTTTCCACCGTTTTCCAGGCTGTCGGCAAAGGCGTTTACAGCATGGTCGTCAGTATCTGCCGCCAGCTGGTCATCCTCCTGCCCGCCGCTTGGCTGCTGGCCCGGCTCACCGGCAGCGTCTACGCCGTCTGGTGGTGCTTCCCCATCGCGGAGATTGCGGCCCTGATCATCAGTATTTACTACTTCCGCAAGTGTGACCGGAAGCTCTTCGCCCCCATGTAATCTTTGGCGGAAAAGAAACGTAATCCCCGTCAGAAAAACAAAAAGGAATTTTTGCAAAAAAACCGTTGACAAAAGTACGGTACCGAACTATAATGCAGCTGTTCGGTACCGTATTATTATTCATGGATTCACCCGCGCCTCGGCGCGGTGAATGAATCCCGACTCAACAGTCGTCGAAGTTTCGATGATAAGGAAAGGAGCGAAACCCATGAATAAAGAAAACGATGTCATTCTCGCCGTCCTGAAGCTGTCCCGCGCGATGCGCCGCTGCGCGCCTCCGCCGCCCCCGCCCCACGGCCGTCCCGGCCCTGAATGCCCCGGTCCCGGCCATCCCGGTCCGATGGGCCCCGGAGGTCCCGGTCCGGAAGGGCCCTTCCCCGGAGGACATCCCGGCCCCGGAGGCCCCGGCCGCCCCGCGCCCTGCGCGCCGGCGGTCGGCCGTCTGCTGTCCTGCCTCGCCGAAAACCCGCATGTTTCCTCGCGGGATCTGTGCGAAATCCTGGACCTTCGTCCCTCCTCCCTCAGCGAGATGCTCACCCGGGCGGAAGGCGAAGGCTGGATCACCCGCGCCGTGGATGAAGAAGACCGCCGGGTCCAGCGGATCGATCTTTCTCCGAAGGGCAAATCCTTCGTCGAAGAGATGGAATCCGCCCGGGAAAAGGATTATCAGCGAAAAACCGCCTGTTTCACGGATGAGGAAAAGGCGCAGTTCTGCGCCCTGTGCAACCGCCTCAGTGAGCATCTGGAATCCCTGGCCCTGGATCTTCCGAAAGAACAGCCCCGGCCGGATTCCCGTCCCCGCAGGCCCTTCCCTCCGGAAGGCAGAATGAAGTGCTGATCACTGAACAAGTTCGGCAGGCTGATGTTTCAGCCTGCCGCCTTTTTACTTCTCCGTTTCTTTTTCTTCCGGTTCCGCCGGCGCCTCTTCCGCTTCCGGCAGGGGCGTCACCTGAATCTTGGTCACCCGGAAGCCGTCCATCTCGGTCACGGTGAACTGGTGTTTCTCCAGCGTGAAGGTGTCCCCGACTTCCGGCACTTTTTCCAGCATTTCGCCGGCCCATCCGCCGACGGTGTCCGCGTCGTACTTGTTTTCCAGCTCGTATTTTTCCAGCAGTTCCTGCAACTGCATGTTCCCGTCCACGATCACGGTGCCGTCTTCTTTCTCGACGACTTCCTCGTTCACCTCGTCGTGCTCGTCGTAGATCTCGCCCACCAGCTCTTCCAGCACGTCCTCCATGGTCACGATGCCTTCCGTTCCGCCGAACTCGTCCAGCAGGATAATCAGGTGGGTCTGCGATGTCCGGAACTGCTTCAGCAGATTGCTGATGGAAAGGCTGGCGGGGGCAAACACCGGCTCCTTCATGATGTCGGTAATCCGGTTGCACCCGTCGTGCGTCATCTTGTAGAAATCCTTTTCGTTCAGGATGCCCACAATATGGTCCAGGTCTTCGTGATACACCGGAATCCGGGAATACCAGGTCTTCCGGAACAGTTCCGCCGCTTCCTCCGGCGTCGCCGTGTCCTCAATCGCCGTCACGTCCACCCGGGGCGTCATGATATCCGCCGCGTTCTGGTCGTTGAATTCAATCGCGGAACGGATCAGTTTGCCCTCGTCTTCCTCGATGTCGCCCTCGGTCTGGGCTTCGTCGAGCATGGTCATCAGCTCTTCTTCAATCTGGGATTCCTCTTCCACCGGCTTCACCAGCTTCGCCAGCAGTCTGCGGTACCAGGAAAACAGCATATCCAAAGGCTTCAGCAAAATCATCAGCACCCGGATCACCGGCGCCACGGCCATGGCATATTTCTCCGGCTGCTGCTTCGCCAGGGTTTTCGGACCCACCTCGCCAAGGAACAGCACCACCACCGTCATCACAATGGAGGCCACCGTGGCTGCGGCGCCCTGGGAGCTTCCCGGCATCAGCCGGGTTGTGAAAAGAACTGTAGCCACCGCCGCGCCGCCGATATTCACCAGGTTGTTCCCAATCAGCACGGTCGTCAGCAGTGAATCATATTTTTCAAGGAGTTCCAGTGCCAGCTGCGCCCTTTCCTTCCGGGGGCCTTCAATCGTTTTCAGCCGAACCCGGTTGGCTGCGGAAAAAGCCGTTTCCGTCGCGGAAAAAAACGCCGACAGTATAATGCAAAGAATCAGGGCAAGCCATAAGCCCATGAACACATTCAATCCTTTCGATTCCGGTCCGTAATATCCTCGTTCCGTCCTTCGGAACAAAAGGAATTATAGCATGACAACCCTTGCTTTGCAACAATCCGGGCCGCCCGCAGTCATCCGTCTCCTGAGAATAAAAACAGAACCGAAGATCCTCTCCGGCTCCGTTCCTAAGCCTAACCCCTAACCCCTATATCCTAAACCCTGGCACTGTCCGTCGATAAACCGGCAGGCCGCCAGCGCCGCCGTGGCGCCGTCTCCCGCCGCCGTGGTCAGCTGGCGTACGTTCTTGCTCCGGCAGTCCCCCGCCACAAACACGCCGGGGGTCTTCGTCGTGCATCCTTCGTCGCTGTCGAAATAGCCGTAGCTGTTCAGCGCCGCCAGCTCCCGGAACGCTTCGTTCTCCGGAATCAGGCCGATCGCCACAAACAGGCCGTCGCAGGCGACCGTTTCCTTTTCGCCGCTTTCCCGCGTCTCCACGGTCACACCGCGCAGCTCCCCGTTTTCCGTTTCCAGTCCGGTAATCTTCACGCCGGTTCTCTTCTCCACGTTCTCCCGGGCAAAGAGGATGTCCTGCAGTTTCTTCTCCCCGGTAAACTCCGGCAAATCCTGCAGCATAATCACTTTGCTGCATTTCCCGGCCAGCAGGATCGCTTCCTGAAGGGCGGAATTTCCGCCCCCGGCCACGCAAACGGTCTGTCCGCTGTAGAAATCCCCGTCGCATACTGCGCAGAAACTGATCCCTTCGCCGACCAGCTCGTTTTCCCCGGGCAGGCCCAGCATCCTGTGTTTCACGCCCGTTGCGATGATCAGGGCTTTCGCTTCATGAACCTTTCCGTCGTCGGTGAAAACGGCTTTCGTCTCTCCCCGGTCTTCAACCCGCAGCACTTCCGCCAGGTCCACCTCGGCCCCCTGGGCCATCACCTGGTCCAGCAGCGCGTCCGCGAACTCATTGCCGCTCATCTGCGCCGTTCCGGGCCAGTTTTCCACCTTCGGGCTGTAGGTAATCTGTCCGCCGAATCCGTGTTTCTCCAGAATCAGCACCGATTTTCCGTTCCGCAGGGCATAAAGGGCCGCCGTCATGCCGGCCGGGCCTCCGCCGATCACAATAATATCCGCCATTTTCTTCTTTCCTCCAAAACAGGGACGCAAAGCGTCCCTGTAAACTAACCACTATCCACTAACCACTAACCACTATCCACTTAAATCCTCACACAGCCTGCCGGGCTGTCAGCATACCCTTGATCTCGGACACGCCCTTGAATTTCGTGTATTCGTCGCCGCCGCCGAGAACGATCAGCGTCGGGGCCTGCTTCACGCCGTATTTGTTGGTCAGCTCGATATTGTCCGTTGCCACAATCGGCTTGAACAGGAAGCCTTCTTTCTCCAGCAGGCTGATCGCCAGCTTGCAGTTCGGGCAGGTCCGGCTCACGAACAGCAGCGCCCTGGAGTTGCCGGGGTTTTCGCGCTTCTTCGCGGGTTCCGCGGCAGGTACTTCCGCAACGGGTGCTTCCACTGCCGGTACTTCCACCGCGGGCGCTTCCGCAACGGGCGCCGCGACCACCGGGCCGCTGTGGGTCAGGTGGGAATGACCGATGTCGTAAACCTTCCGGTCCTTGAATTCCTGCGCCTTGCCGTCGTTCCAGTTCTGAACCGGGCGGTAGTAGCCGGTAATCCGGCTGTAAACTTCCGTCTTCGCGCCACAGTGGGGGCAGACATACTGTTCGCCGTTCAGGTATCCGTGATCCTTGCACACCGAATAGGTGGGGCTCATGGTGTAGTAGGGCAGCTTGTAGTTTTCCGCAATCTTCCGCACCAGTGTGGCCGCCGCTTTCCAGTCCGGCAGTTTCTCGCCCAGGAAGGCGTGGAACACGGTGCCGGAGGTGTAGAGGGTCTGCAGCTCATCCTGCACGTCCAGCGCGGAGAAGATATCCTCGCTGTAGCCCACCGGCAGGTGGCTGGAGTTGGTGTAGTAGGGCGTGCCGTTCATGTTGGCGGTAATGATGTCCGGATACTGCTCCTTGTCGTGCTTGGCAAAGCGGTAGGAGGTGGACTCCGCCGGCGTGGCTTCCAGGTTGTACAGGTCGCCGTACTGTTCCTGATAGTCGCTCAGCCGCTCCCGCATGTGGTTCAGCACATCCCGCGCAAACTTCTGCGCTTCCGGATTCGTCAGGTCCTTCTTCAGCCAGCGGGCGTTCAGCGCCGCTTCGTTCATGCCCACCAAGCCGATGGTGCTGAAGTGGTTGGCGAAAGTGCCGAGGTAACGCTTCGTGTAGGGATACAGGCCGCCTTCCAGCAGCTTGGTAATCACGGTGCGCTTGGTCTTCAGGCTGCGGGCCGCAATGTCCATCAGCCGGTCCAGCTGGCGGTAGAAGTCCTGTTCGCTGCTGGCTTCATAGGCCAGCCGGGGCAGGTTGATCGTCACGACGCCGATGCTGCCGGTGCTTTCGCCGCTGCCGAAGAATCCGCCGCTCTTTTTGCGCAGCTCCCGCAGGTCCAGCCGCAGGCGGCAGCACATGCTGCGCACGTCGCTGGGCTCCATGTCGCTGTTGATGTAGTTGCTGAAGTATGGCGTGCCGTATTTGGCGGTCATCTCGAACAGCAGCTTGTTGTTCTCCGTTTCGCTCCAGTCAAAGTCCCGCGTGATCGAATAGGTGGGAATCGGATACTGGAATCCGCGGCCGTTGGCGTCGCCTTCGATCATGATTTCGATGAAGGCCTTGTTGACCATGTCCATTTCCTTCTGGCAGTCGCCGTAGGTGAAGTCCATGTCCTTCCCGCCCACGATGGCCGGCAGGTTTTCCAGATCCTTCGGGCAGGTCCAGTCCAGCGTGATGTTGGAGAAGGGCGCCTGCGTGCCCCAGCGGCTGGGGGTGTTCACGCCGTAGATGAAGCTCTGGATGCACTGCTTGACTTCCTTCTGGCTCAGGTTGTCAATCTTGACGAAAGGCGCCAGATAGGTGTCAAAGCTGGAGAACGCCTGGGCGCCGGCCCATTCGTTCTGCATAATGCCGAGGAAATTGACCATCTGGTTGCAAAGGGTGGAAAGATGTCCGGCGGGAGAGCTGGTGATCTTCCCGGGAACGCCGCCCAGGCCTTCCTTGATCAGCTGTTTCAGGCTCCAGCCCGCGCAGTATCCGGTCAGCATCGAAAGGTCGTGGATATGAATAGCGGCACTGCGGTGCGCTTCGGCGATCTCGTTGTCATAGATCTCGCTCAGCCAGTAGTTGGCCGTGATCGCGCCGCTGTTGGAAAGGATCAAACCGCCCACGGAATAGGTCACCGTGGAGTTTTCCTTCACGCGCCAGTCGTTGATACGCAGATAGTTGTCCACCAGGTCTTTATAGTTGAGGAGAGCGGAATTGACGTTGCGGACTTTCTCGCGCTGTTTGCGGTACAGGATATAGGCCTTGGCCACGTCGGCATAGCCGGCTTCGGAAAGCACTTTTTCCACGCAGTCCTGGATGCTTTCCACGGAAATTTTGTTGTCCCGGATCAGCGGCTCATATTCCGCCGTAACCCGCAGGGCCAACATGTCGATGACGCTGGGGTGATACTGCTTGTCCAGCGCCTCGAAGGCTTTTGTAATGGCTTTTGAAATTTTGCTGATTTCAAATTCTGTGACTTTCCCGTCACGTTTGACAACCTGATACATGGTTTCTCCGCTCCCCGTTTTTGATATTTTACCCGATCCCGGAGAGCGCACTTCGCCCTCTCCGCGAGCTCGTCTACTATACCACGCGAAGAGGGCGAAAGTCAATATGTTGTTAATGAAAAAACGAATTTAATACTAAAGGCACTATATCTAGTGTATACAGTATTACAGCCCTTCCCCTTACAAAGCCACCCCCTATTCACTATTCACTGTCCACTCCCCGCTATCCACTGCCGTGCCGCAGCGCGGCCTAAACGCCCCGCAGTTCCGCCGCCGGCACGTACGTCCGCACAATCTCCAGATACCGCCGCATCTCCTCGTCCGTCGGCGCGTGGAACCCCTCGAAGGGCACCGTCTCCCGGTCCGTGAATTTCTGAATGTAGTAGCGTTTCGCCCCCCGGATCCATTCGCCGATTTTCCGGAAGGACTCCCCGTCGTGCAGCTCCGCCACCGTGGTGGTCCGGAATTCGTAATCCGTCCTGCCCTCCATCAGCAGGCAGACGCTTTCCCGGATCGGTCCCAGGTCCAGATCCTCAATCCCGGCGGTCCGTCCGTAGCGTTCCGGATCGTTTTTGATGTCCATGGCGACATAGGCCGCAAGCCCGCCGTCGATCATTTTCCGCAGCCGTTCCGGATGGGTCCCGTTGGTGTCCAGCTTCAGCGGGTATCCCAGATCCCGAATCCTTTCCGCCAGCGTCACCAGTTCCTCCCCCCGCAGCAGCGGTTCCCCGCCGGTAATCGCCACGCCATCGATCAGCCCCTTCCGTTTCTCCAGGAAGGCCAGCAGTTCCGTCTCGTCCATCACCGCCGGCGCCGTGCCGTCAATCAGCTCCGCGTTGTGGCAGAAAGGGCAGCGCAGGTCGCATCCGCCCAGGAAAACCGTACACGCCACCTTGCCCGGGAAATCCAGCAGCGTCATTTTTTGCAGTCCGTGAATCTTCATGCTCGTTCCCTCCGGTTGAAATCCTCTCCATTTTATTTATCCCGCTCTTGCCCGTCAACCCCGCATGCTGTATACTGCAAAATGTGCGGGGGCGAAGCCCCGAATCCTGAGCCCTAAGGAGGCCGCCATGGCCAGTTTCAATATCACTTTCAGCAACGTGCTCCTGACGCTGCTGTATCTTCTTCCCGGCTTTCTGCTCTGCAAATTCCGCAGGGTCAAAGCCGAGCACCTCAGCTCCGTCAGCGTAATCCTGCTCTACGTCTGCGGGCCCGGCTTGTTCCTCAACGCCCTCACCGAGCTGGATTATTCCCCGGAAATGCTCGCGAAGATGGGGCTGTTCCTGCTCTTTTCCCTTTTCGGTGAATTCGCCCTCATGTCCCTCATTCTGCTTCTGCTCGGGAAAAAGCGGAAAGAGTTCGGAATGCGTATGCTTTCCATCGCCTCCGTCATGGGCAACACCGGCTTTTTCGGCATGCCGGTGGTCCGGGCGCTGTTCCCCGGCGTCCCGGAGGCCGCCGTCTATTCCTGCGTGTTCAATGCGTCCCTGAACCTCATGGCCTGGACCGTCGGGGTCTACACCCTCACCGGCGACCGCAAGTATATTTCCCTGAAGGCCGCCATCATCAATCCGACCATTCTTTCCGTCATTGCCGGCCTCATTCTGCATCTCCTGCGGGCAAAAACCTGGCTCCCGCCCCTGTTGCAAAACAGCTTCAGCACCCTCGGCACCATGTCCACGCCCCTCTGCATGATCATCCTCGGCGTCCGGCTTGCCACCATGGATTTCCGGAAGCTCTTCACCACGCCCCTGGTCTGGATCATCTCTGCCGGTAAGCTGCTGGTTTTCCCGCTCTTCTGCTTTGCGCTGGTGCAGCCCTTCGCCCTGGATCCGGTCTTCAAGGGCAGCATGCTGATCCTGGCCGCCACGCCCTGTGCCAGCATCCTCCTGAATCTCGCGGAGATTCACGGCAACGGCCGGGAGCTGGCTGCCAACTGCGCCCTCCTCACAACGTTGCTCAGTATCGTCACCATCCCCCTGCTCAGTCTCCTGCTCTGATCTCCTCTTTCCTCTGCGCCGCACGGTGCAACCACACCAAAACCCGGACTGTTCAAAGCCAGCCCGGGTTTTCCTTTCCTGCGGCAAATCCCCGTCAGTTCATTTTGTCCAGCAGCGCCGTCAGTTCCTTCCGGTATGCCTTCAGATCCGGATTATTATAATAGAAGCGTTTCGGATAGTAATAGGACCCGGCCAGCGGCAGCATGAAGGAAATCCGGTTGCAGATGAACATCAGCGCAACGTCCTTCCCGCCAAGATCTTTCTGAATATCCGCCGGCTGCCCGAAGCGGAAGTCGCTCACGGGATTGTTCAGGAATGCCGTGGTGATCTCGTCCAATGCCGTAAACCAGGCCAGGCATTGCTGATCCTCGTGCAGCGTCACGCCCTCGGGAATCGAGTAATCCACTGTCACCTTCCCATCCGCTATCGTCACGTCGCAATATCCCATATAAAACAGGTTTCCGGAAACCAGCTTGTAGCGGAAGGTTCCTTCCTTCGTCAGGTCCACCGGCAGAATATGATACCATTTATCCGTCAGGTTTTTGTTCATTTCCCGCAGCGAAAGCCCCACCACGCCCAGCGTGTTGTTCTTGTAGATTTCCTGGGGTTCCAGCTTGAAATCGTTGTAGTATTTCTTCATGAAGGAGAGATCCGGACCGGTGGTCGGGTTGCCGTTTGCGTCCGTCCAGGTCGTGCCGTTGTAATAGATTTCGCTGTCGCCGTTTTCATATTCGACCCTCACCACATTACCAAGAATGTCGTAAAGCACCTCGTATTCAACGCCGTCCTTCTCGAATTCAACCTCAAGCTGTTCCATGAAACTGCCGTCCAGCACGGCTTCGTATTCAAGCTCCCCGCTGCCCTGTTCCGTTTTCATGGAGAAAGGAAGGCCGGTCTCCGGAACGGCGATTCTCCCGGGAGTATAATACTCTTCCGCGCTTCCGAAGCAGGGAACCAGCAGCATCAGGGCCAGTATGGCGGCGCAAACAGCCGAAACAGTCTTTTTCATGGTCGGGTCTCCTCTCTTTTCCTTTGCCGTGATTTTATCAGCTTTCAGCCGTATTTTCAACAGGAAGAAGCTTTTCGGCACACCGATAAAACCCGCGCCGGTTCCAAAGCCCCGACGCGGGTGTTCAGTCTCAGAAATCAGTTTTATCAGTATGTGCCGTAGATCGCCCGGTACTGGGTCGGCGTGCAGCCTTTCTTTTCCCGGAAAACCCGGTTGAAGGTCGCCACCGAGCCGAAGCCGCTTTCAATCGCAACCTCCCGCATGGAGCAGTTGCTGCGGATCAGAAGATCCATCGCCACCTGCAGCCGCTTCTGGCAAAGGTAGTCCTTGAAGGAATACCCCGTCTGCTTCTTGAAAGACCTGGAGAAATAGTACCGGCTGAATCCGGCGAATTCCGCCACGTCGTCCAGCGAGAGTTCCTCCCGGAAATGGCTGTTGATGTATCCCATGGCGGCTGTAATCACTTCCGAATCCACGCTGTGAACCATCTCGTGCGTGCGAATCCTGGGATTCAGCAGATAATGCTGCCCCAGCACCGCGTACATTCGCAGGAAATACCCATAGCAGGCCGTGTTCCACATGACCTCGTTCCGGTCGTAAACCCCCTGGGCTTTCAGCAGCGTCTCCCGGATCCGCGTGTGGGCGTCCGATCCGTCGTGAAGATAGAACGGCCGGTTGAACTGCTGAATCAGCGCCTTGATATCGCGCATGCTGAAAATCCCTTCCGGTTCAAACAGGAACAGATACCGGCTGCTCCCCTCACCCATGGCCAGGGAATGGGGCGTCTCCGGCGGAAGGATCAGGATTTCTCCCTTGTGAACATGATAGATCGTATCCTGCACCATGTAGTCCACCACGCCCTCCAGCGTCAGGCAGATTTCCACGGCGGAATGATCATGAACCTCATATCTCCAGGGAACGTCGGAAAACCAGATCCGCACGGACGAATTGTCCGGATAGGTCACATATTCCCGCCGCCCTTGCATCACCCGGAAGCCGTCTTCATAACGGGCAGCCCGAAGCTGCGCATCAATCCTTTTCGTTTCTGACATCGGGCTGTCCTCCTTTCAGGCAATCTGTATCGTCCGATATACCTTGCTCAGCCCTTCACAGCGCCCAGCGCCATACCGGTGACGAAGTACTTCTGCAGGAAGGGATACACGATCAGAATCGGCACGGTGGAAATAACCGTAATGGCGCATCGGATCGTAACCGGCGTGGTAAGCGTTGTGGTCTTCAGTGCGTCGACCGATGTCTGTGCGGCGTTTGCGCTGTTCTGCGTCGTTGCCAGTTTCATTTTCAGGATGTACTGCAGCGTATACAGATCTTTTTCGCTGCCGCAGTACAGGTAGGTGTCAAACCAGCTGTTCCACGCGCCGACGGCCACAAACAGCGCGACCGTCGCAAGCACCGGTGTGCACAGCGGGAAGATGATCTGCCAGTAGGCCCGCAGGTCACCCGCCCCGTCAATTTTGGCGGATTCCACCAGTGCGTCCGGCAGGCCCGCGATATAGGTCCGGATCACGATCATGTTGAAGCAGCTGAACATCGTGGGAATGATGTAAACAAAGAAGGTATTTCTCAATCCCAGCGTCTTGGAAATCAGCAGGTAGTTCGGAATCATGCCTGCGTTGACATACATGGTCAGCACCAGAACCGTCGTAATAACCTTGCGCAGAACATATTCCTTCCGGCTCAGGGCGTAGGCCAGCATGCCGGTCCAGAACAGGTTCAGCACCGTGGTGACAATGGTCTTGGCGGCGGAAATGAACGCCGCCTGATAAACCGCGGTATCGGACAAAATGGATTCATAGCTCTTCGTGCTGAAAATCCGGGGCCACAGGCCGATGCCGCCGCGCAGGGCGTCTGTTCCGTCGTTGAAGGAATAGGCCACGGTGTTGATAACCGGATACAGGGTCAGGAACATCAGCAGGCAGAGAATGATGGTATTTACAATCGGGAATACTCTGTCCCGTTTAATTCGATTTTTGTTTTTATTGATGGCTGCGGTCGTCATGATTCATCCCTCCTCAGATCAGCGTATCTTCATCCAGCCTCTTGGCAACGAAGTTCGCTGTCAGCAGGAGGAGGATTGCAACGATACTTTTGAACATGCCGGCCGCTGTCGCGACGCCGTATTGTTGTTTGGAAACGCCGTATTTCAGGACAAATACGTCGATGGTCTGTGACCAGTCGAGCACCTGTGCGTTCCCCAGCAGGTACTGGATTTCAAACCCGGCCTCCATCAGATGACCGATGTTCATGATCAGCAGGATCACAAAGGTGGATTTGATGCCCGGCAGCGTAACATGCAGGATCCGCTGGAAGCGTCCCGCCCCGTCGATGGCCGCCGCCTCATAAAGGCACGGATCGATGGATGTCATTGCGGAAATGTAGATGATGGTGCCCCAGCCGACTTCTTTCCATACGTTGATAACGCCGACCAGCCACCAGAAGTATTTTCCTTCGCCCAGGAAGAACAGAGGTTCCTTCACAAGGCCCAGGCCCATCAGCAGGTCGTTGATGGAACCGTTGCTCGAGAACAGGTTCTGCGCCATACCGACGACAATAACCATGCTCAGGAAGTGAGGCAGATACGTCACTGTCTGCACCGTGCGTTTGAACGCGCGTTGCCGAACCTCGTTCAGCAGCACGGCCAGCAGTACAGCGGATACCGTGCCGAATACCAGGTTAATCACGCTCATGGCCAGCGTGTTCCGGATGCTGTTAATAAAATCCGCCCGGCCGAAAAGCCACTCAAAATTCTTGAGCCCGACCCATTTGCTGCCCGCAACGCCGAGTTTCGGCTTGTAGTCCTGGAATGCCGTAACCCAGAAATACATCGGGTAATAGTTGAAGAAAAGCACATAAAGGAACATGGGAACAGACATCAGCATCAGCTGCCATTGCCCTCCCAGCGTGGCAAAAAAGCCTTTCTTCCGGATCGGTTTCAGTTCCTTCCGGGTGCCCGCAGTACTGGTCATGGTGACAAACCCCTTTCTGAAAAAACCATGGGGAGAGACAAGCCTCTCCCCATGGCCGGAGAATTAAGAATTACTTATTGTCCAGAACCTTGTGTGCTTCGATGACGACATGCTCCTGCATATAGTCTTCGAACACCTTGGCGGAGGGCTCGATTTCAGCAACGAACGCATCCCACTTGGCATCGAACTCGGCGGGATCGCACATGATGATTTCGGGCAGATCCTTATCCTGGATCGCGCAGAAGTCGGTATGCTCAACGTCAACGGGCGTATAGTCGATCTGCCAGGCTTCGCCGAAGGGAGCCAGTTCGATCGGAGGATTCACGAAGTCGGCCCACTTGGAGTAGCCGTAGTGGCCCAGGAATTCCTTGTCATAGTCGTTCATCAGACCCAGAACGATTTCATCCTGATTGCCGGGTTCCCAGCAGTTGCCGGCCTTGACGACCTTGTCGCCGACCTGGATGTCGTTCATGATCCAGCCCTGCTTCTTGGGGCTGCTCTGGGTGAAGCCTTCAGCCTTGTTGGCCAGCTTCCAGTTAGCATCCTGGGTGTGGGCGTACTGCTCTTCGGTCATGGTCAGGCGGCCATTCTCGTCGATGCTGTAGTCTTCGCCTTCAATACCCCAGTTGAAGATCAGCTGCCACTCGTCGCTCATCATTTCTTCCCACATCGCAACGATGCGCTCGGGATCCGCACATTTGGTGGAGATACCGAAGCCGCGGCGGACGTTCGGCAGAGAACCATTCAGGTAGTGCTCTTCGATCTTCCAGTTTTCGGTGGGCATCGCAACGCCTTCAACATCCTTTTCGCTGTAGACCGGGCCCAGAGCCACATAGGTGTTCTCATACATCTTGGCGTCGATCAGGGCGGAGGTGGCGGAGCCGAAGTCCCAGGCCTGGTCGAACATGCCCAGGATGGTGCCGCTGGAGATGGCAGCGATGTACTGGTCATAGTTCATAACGAAGGTGTCCTTGCTGATCAGGCCCTTGTGGAACTCGTCGTTCAGCTTCTTGTAGTAGGCCTTGGCATAGGGCTTGTTGATGAATGTTTCGGTGTGGAAGTCGGGATCGTTCACGTCGATCAGAACTTCACCGTCGTTCGGGCGGCCCATCAGGTGCTGCACGGGGTTGATCAGGCAGAAGTGACGCCAGTCTTCGCACAGGATGGCGAAACCGGTGTAGGGGGTGCCGTCTTCACGGGTGGGATGCTTCGCCAGGAAGCCTTCGATCAGATCGAAGTAGCCGTCCAGCGTGATGTTCTTGACGTCCGGATATCCGGCATCCGCCAGAACCTGCTTCTGGAGGAAGAAGGCGGGGCCGCCGACGCTCAGGGCGATCTGGGGGCCATCCGGCAGGCCGTAGTTCGGGATGATGTACAGCGTGTCAACGCCGTCAACATTCTCGATCAGGCGGGCCTTCTGGGGCTCGATGTGCGCCCACAGACGGGGGGTCTTCTCGGGAGAAACATAGTCCAGCAGGTTGATCAGCGCGCCGTTGGAGATGATCAGGTCAGCGCTGTTGCCGCCGTCAAACAGATCCGGATAGTCTTCGCCGGCAATCATCATGCCCAGCTTCTCATCCAGATCGCCGGCGAGATATTCAAACTTGAACGTGACGCCGAACTTTTCTTCGATCAGCTTGTAGATTTTGTTGTCAGCCGTGGGTTGATCACCGGGATCGCCACGGAACACGGTCAGGGTAATGGGTTCGGCAGCGCCTTCAGCCATCACCGCGGGAACCAGCGCCAGCACCAGAGCCAGTGCCAGCAGAGCAGCGAGAATCTTCCTCATGGTTTTCTCCTCCGTTTTGTTTAATTTGGCACATCAGT
Organism: uncultured Eubacteriales bacterium; assembly: GCA_902764875.1. GTDB lineage: Bacteria > Bacillota > Clostridia > Christensenellales > Aristaeellaceae > Aristaeella. The sequence continues at coordinate 54,836 of CACWXP010000016.1, read as the reverse complement.
GCCCGTTGAGCACATTATGACAAACTTGTACGTACTTTCGCAATGGAAGATCCGGTCACTTTTCCTCATTTCTTGCGCTGTTTATCATTATTTGTTGCATATCATTTTGCAAACGTTTGCTCAGTCCTCTCATTTCTTGCTATTCGTATTCTCTTTATTTTTCAACATTTCTCGGCATTTTCCTGCTTTTGATGCTCATTTCTTGCGCAGCAAAAAGTGAGATGCCTTCTTGAAAACATCTCACCACAAGAAACGATTATGTTTTTGCGGCAATTCCGTATTTGTTGTCCTGCCTTGCTTCCGCCACATCATCTGGTAGTACGTACAACTCGCCGTTCCAAAAACAGTTACATCGTTTACTGGGAACGTCATGGATTTACGTTTCTATTCTCCGTTCTCAGGATCATCGCTGCAGAAGAAAGCTCCCGCGGTTGGCAGGAGCTCAAAAATGTCCATTTCGAACTTTACAGCAGTTTTTTCCGCATTTCTTCCGGCGTCAGCGGCGAAAGATCCGCCGGCGCCACGTCAAACAGCGTCTTGCATCCGAAGTCGCTCCGGCTGTTCATCCGGCCCACCGCCCGGGCGCAGGCCACCAGCACCGAGGCCGTGAACTCCGGGTTGGAATCCAGCTTCAGCGAGAATTCCATCACGTGCTTGTGCTTCCCGCCTTCGCCGGTAGCTCCGCTGCGGATCACCTGGCCGCCGTGGGGCAGCTCGGCATGATCCCGCTTCATTTCCTCCGCGGTAATAAAGGTCACCGTGGTGTCATAGTCCGCGAAGTAGTTGGGCATTTCCTTGATCTGCTTCTCGATTTTTGCCCGGTCCGCGCCTTCTTCGGCAACCACATAGCATTCGCGGGTATGCTTCTGCCGGGTGGAAAGGTCGAGATTCTCTCCGCTGCGGGCGCTTTCCAGTGCCGAAGGCACCGGAACGGTATACTGCCGTGCGTCCGCGACGCCGGGAATCCGGCGGATTGCGTCGCTGTGTCCCTGGCTCACGCCCCGGCCCCAGAAGGTGTAGTCCTTTCCTTCCGGAAGAACGGTGTTCATGTAAAGCCGTGCCAGCGAGAACAGGCCGGGATCCCAGCCCGCGCTGATCAGCGCCGTATGCCCCGCCGCCTTTGCCGCCGCGTCCACGTTGGCGAAGTGCTCCGGAATCCGGGCATGGGTGTCAAAGGAATCCACCACGTTGAAATGCTTCGCCAGCATGGGCGTCATCTCCGGCAGATCCGTCGCGCTCCCGCCGCAGATGATCATCACATCAATCTCCGTGACAAAGTCTTCCGCCAGTGAAGCCGAATAAACCGGAATCCCCGTCACCGTCTTCACCTTTGCGGGATCCCGCCGCGAAAACACCCCGACAATCTCCATGTCCGTGTTCTGCCGCAAAGCTGCTTCCACCCCGCGTCCCAGATTACCGTACCCGTAAATCCCGATCTTCATAAAAAACTTCCCCTCCGTTATCCCCGCAAAAGATCCTTCATATCATACATCCCCGCCGGCTTTCCGATCAGGAAAGCCGCAGCCTTCAGGCTCCCCTCCGCGAAAACGCCGCGGCTGAATGCTTCGTGCTTCAGGGTGATCCGCTCGTTCTGCGTGCCGATCATCACCTCATGCACGCCCACAATGTTGCCCATCCGAACGGCGTGAATGCCAATCTCGTCCTTCGTGCGCTTTCCCTGTCCCGCGCGGCCGCAGTTTGCCTCCGCCGCCGGGCGCACTTCCTTAATCGCGTTGAACAGCGCCAGGGCCGTGCCGCTGGGGGCGTCGATCTTCCGGTCGTGGTGCTGTTCCACAATCTCGATTTCCCCGTCCGGATAAAGGGCAGCCGCCCGTTTCACCAGATCCGTCAGCGTCGCGATGCCCAGGGAATAGTTCGCCGCCAGGAAGATCGGTATTTTTTTCGCCGCTTCCCGGATGCGTGCCTTCTCCTCTTCCGTCTGCCCGGTCGTGGCCAGCACCACCGGCAGCCTCCGCCTCTCCGCAAAGTCCAGCAGATCGCCGGTCATGCAGTGATGGCTGAAGTCGATAATCACGTCCGCCTCCGCCGTGCATTCCCCAAAGGTTTTCGCGCAGATGCCTTCGCTTTCCGGAATCATGGGATCCACGCCCGCGACGATTTCGCAGCCCTCCGCCGCCTCCGCGCAGGTCCGGACCTCCCGGCCCATGTGCCCTGTGTATCCTGTCAGAATGATTTTCATGCGTCTGCCTCCAGCCCCTGCTCTTTCATCAGTTCAATCAGCTTCGCCCGGTTTTCCGCTTCCATTTCCACCAGGGGCAGCCGAAGGATATATTTCCCGAACCCCATGGCGGCGCACGCCGCTTTCACGGGAATCGGGTTGGTCTCAATCATAAGATGGTTCATCAGCCTCAAAAGCCGCAGCTGAATCTCCGCGGCGCCCGCAACGTCTCCCGCGAAGAACTTCCGGCACATCTCCGCCATTTCCCCGGGCATGATATTCCCGATGGTGGTGATCACGCCCCTGCCGCCCAGGCTCATCACCGGAACGGTCTGGTCGTCGTTCCCGGAGTAGATATCCAGCGCGTCGCCGCAAAGCGCGATCTCCTTCGCCACCTGGCTGATATTGCCGCAGGCTTCCTTCACGCCGACGATCCGTTCGTGCTCCGCAAGAACCTTCAGCGTCTCCGGCAGCATATTCAGCCCCGTCCGGGAGGGAACGTTATACAGGATGCAGGGCACGCTGCTCGCGTCGGCAATGGCGCTGAAGCTGGCAATCAGGCCCCGCTGGGTGGTCTTGTTGTAATAGGGTGTCACCAGCAGAACGGCGTCCGCCCCGGCCCTGCAGGCCGTAACGGTTCGTTCAATGGCGTGCGCCGTGTTGTTGGAACCCGTCCCGGCGATCACCGGAACCCTCCCGGCAATCCGTTTCACGCAGAAGCCGATCAGTTCCTCGTGCTCCCTGTCTGTCAGCGTGCTGCCTTCGCCGGTGGTTCCGGCCGCCACAATGGCGTCAATCCCTTTTTCCAGCTGGAAATCAATCAGCCGCCCCAGCGCTTCGGTGTCAACGCCTGTCTCCGTCATGGGGGTAATGATCGCGGTGGCCGCTCCGGTAAACACAGTGTTCTTCATTCCGCACCCCTTCCGTCCATCCGTTCGATGGCCTATTCTATCATATTCTGCCGTGTCCGGATGTTTTTCGGATGTTTCAAATCCTCAGCGCCACATTTCTTCCATCGCCGAAATCAGCATCGGAAGGTCCTTCGTTCCCGCCGTCTCGTACAGGGAATGCATGGCCAGCTGGGCCAGGCCGATATCCACGCTCTCCACGCTCACATGCGCCGTGGAAATGTGCCCCAGCGTGGATCCGCCGGCGATGTCGCTCCGGTTGGCAAAGTGCTGCACCGGAACCCCGGCCTTTTCGCAGATCAGCGCGAACCGTGCCGAACTCAGTGCGTCCGTCGTGTATTTCAGGTTCGCGTTGTGCTTGATCACAATCCCGCCGTTCATCACCGGCCGGTTCTGTTTGTCAAACTTTTCCGGATGGTTGGGATGCACGGCATGAGCGTTGTCCGCGGAAACCAGGAAGCTTCCGGCCATGGCCGCCCGGATCTCCCCGTCGGAGGCGCCCAGCGCGAATCCAAGCCGTGTCAGCGTGTCGTAAAGGAACCCGGAATCCGCGCCCTGGCGGCTGCCGGAGCCGACTTCCTCGTTGTCGAACACGGCGCAGACGTTCACCGTGTCCCGGGCGCCGCTGTGAACCAGCGCCGTCATGCAGGCCCACGCGCACTCCAGGTCGTCAATCCGTCCGCAGGAGAAATAAGCGTCCTCCGCGCCCCAGACGGTGGCGTTCTGCCGCCCGTAGAGGAACAGGTCGTGTCCCAGGATCTGATCCTCCTCAACTCCCGCAGCCTCCGCGATCTCCCGCATCAGCCCGCCGCTGCTCTCCGCCCCGCCGTAAATCGGCATCATGTCCACCTGCGGGTCAAACTTGTATCCGTCGTTGATGTCCCGGTTGAAGTGAATCGGCATGTTGGGAATCAGCAGCGCGTCCCGGTCCAGGTTCACAAGCTTTGTGGCAACGCCGCCCCCGTCCCGGACGGCCAGCCGCCCGGCCACGGAAAGCGGCCGGTCCAGCCACGTGCTCATAATCATCCCGCCGTATTTTTCAACGTTCAGCCGCACATAATATTCCGTCTTGTCCTCAAATCTTTCCTTCAGCTTGAAGGCCGGGGAATCGCTGTGCGCCGCGGCGATCCGGAAGGTTCCGAATCCCGTTTCCGGCACAATAAAGGCAATAACGGCCGAATCGTTCCGGCGCACAAAATACTTTCCGCCCGCGTCCACCAGCCACGGAGCCGTTTCCTTCAGCTCCGCAAACCCATTCTCCCGCAGCATCCCGCTCAGGTTCTCCGCGGCGTGGAAAGCCGTGGGCGACTGCTCCGCAAAGTTCAGAAACCGTTCCAGTAAATCCATAATTCAAAGCCTCCCTGAAAAACATCCGCTATCTACTAATAACTATTCACTATCCACTGCCGCGCCGTAGTGCGGCCTCTTCCCCAAAAAACCGGGTATTGCAAAGCGGACGGCCAAAATACCGTCCGCCCGTATGAGCTTTTTATGCGTTGTTCAGCGTCAGTGCCGATGTCAGCACGGTCACCTGATCCTTGTCCACCGTCAGAAGGCCCTCTTCGATCACGCCTTCCTTCCGTTCCCCTTCTGCCGCAATGATCACGCAGTTGCCGTGAACCACCGCCGTCACAAAGGGAATATGTCCGGCCATGATCGCAAGATCGCCCTCGGTTCCCCGCAGAATCAGCATTTCCGCGTCTCCCCGGTACAGGTCACCGTCCGGAGAAGAGATGCGCAAAGGAAAAGTACTCACGCTTTGCCGCCTTTCTTCGCCTTTTCAACCGCCTCGTCAATCGTGCCGACAAAGAGGAAGGCGCTCTCGGGAAGGTCGTCGTGCTTGCCTTCGATAATTTCCCTGAATCCCCGGATCGTCTCGCTCAGCGGCACATACACGCCGGGAAGACCCGTGAACTTTTCGCTCACGAAGAAGGGCTGGCTCAGGAACCGCTGAATCTTACGGGCCCGGCTCACCAGCAGCTTGTCTTCTTCCGCCAGTTCGTCCATACCCATGATGGCGATGATGTCGATCAGTTCGTTGTAGCGCTGCAGAATACGCTGCACTTCCCGGGCGATCTGGTAATGCTCCTCGCCCAGCACTTCGGGGTTCAGAATCCGGCTGGTGGAATCCAGCGGGTCCACCGCGGGATAAATTCCCATGCTGGCGATGGAACGGCTCAGAACCGTCGTGGCGTCCAGGTGCGCAAAGGTCGTGGCCGGCGCCGGGTCGGTCAGGTCGTCCGCCGGCACGTAAACGGCCTGAACGGACGTGATGGAACCCTTGTGGGTGGAAGTGATCCGCTCCTGCAGGGTACCCATTTCCGTGGCCAGTGTCGGCTGATAGCCGACGGCGGAAGGCACGCGGCCCAGCAGGGCGCTCACTTCGCTGCCCGCCTGGGTGAAACGGAAAATGTTGTCGATGAACAGCAGCACGTCCTGGTTCTCCTGGTCGCGGAAGTATTCCGCAACCGTCAGGCCCGCCAAGCCCACGCGCATACGGGCTCCCGGCGGTTCGTTCATCTGGCCGTACACCAGCGCCGTGTTGGCAAGCACGCCGCTCTCCTTCATTTCGAAGTAGAGGTCGTTGCCTTCGCGGGTACGTTCGCCCACGCCCGTGAACACGGAAAGACCGCCGTGCTGTTTGGCGATGTTGTTGATCAGTTCCATGATCATAACCGTCTTGCCCACGCCGGCGCCGCCGAACATGCCGATCTTGCCGCCCTTGGCATAGGGGCAGATCAGGTCGATGACCTTGATGCCCGTCTCGAGGATCTCCGTGGAGGTGCTCAGTTCCTCATAGGTCGGGGCAGGCCGGTGAATGTCCCAGCGCTGTTCCGTTTCCACGGGCGGTCCGTCGTCCACAACGTCGCCCAGCACGTTGAAAATCCGGCCCAGGGTTTCCCGGCCGACCGGAACGCTGATGCCCTTTCCGGTGTCCGTAACGGTCACGCCGCGCTGCAGGCCGTCCGTGGAGCCCATCGCGATGCAGCGCACCGTGTTGTCTCCGATATGCTGTGCAACTTCCACCGTCAGGGTCTTCTCCCCGATGGGCAGCGTCAGCGCGTTATAAATCGGAGGCAGATAGTCCTCTCCGAAGCGCACGTCCACCACAGGGCCCATAACCTGGGCCACGATACCGGTGTGTACCTTGTTCTCCATGCAAATCTCTCCTAAATTTATTCCTCGTAAACTCCGTAATTCCCGTAAATCCAAAAACCGCTATCCACTAATAACTATCCACTATCCACTGCCGCGCCGCAGCGCGGCCATCCACCACTCGTCAAAGTCCGCTGCCGGCAACAATTTCCGTAATCTCCTGTGTAATGGAGTTCTGCCGTGCCCGGTTGTACTGAAGCTGCAGCCGGTCGATCATTTCCTGCGCGTTCTTGCTCGCGGAGTCCATGGCCATTCTCCGGGCGGCCACCTCGCTGGCAAAGCTTTCCTTGATGCACGCGCTCAGGATGCCGCTCACATATGTCGGCACCGCCGCGTTCAGCACGGTCTGCTCGTCCGGCTCGAAAAGCGGATCCCCGCCTTCGGTCTTCTCGGTCTTCTCCAGCGGCAGAACCCACAGCACCGTGGCTTCCTGGCTCATCATGGATTTGTACCGGGTGTAGAGAATCCCAAGCCGTTCAAATTTCCCTTCCAGGAAATCCCTGCACTGCGCGTCCGCCAGTTTCTTTGCCTCCGCGGCGGGAAACCGCTCGGAGGAAACGCTTGGCTGATCAAACCGGTCGCACGCCCGTTTCCCGATCGCGATCACTTCCGCTTCCGGCATCGTTGCCGCCAGCCGGAACACGTTGGCGTTGTAGCCGCCCGCCAGGCCCCGGTCCCCCCCGATCACAATCAGCCGCGTGCCCGTGCCGGTGGGCTTCATGTACGGGGAGCGTTCGCATTCCGGCGCGGCCCGCAGCACGTTCACAACGTCCTGCATCGCGGAAGAATACTCGCGCGAAAGCGTCATATCGCGGGTCGCCCGGCGGATTTTGCTCGATGCAACCAGGCCCATGGCCTTGGTCAGGTGCATCGTGGAATCCACGCTGCGAATCCGGATCCTCAGCGATTTGATATCTGCGCCCACTGCTTCTTACCTCTTGCCAAACCCTGTCAGGGCTTCCTTCATGGTTTCAACGTCACTGTCGTCCCAGTAGCCTTTTTCAATCCGGTCCAGCAGTTCGCCGTATCGGGCCTGCAGGTATTCAATCAGGCCTTCTTCGTATTCCGCAACCTTCGCCGGCTCCACGTCGTTCAGGTATCCGTTGATGACTGCGTAAACGATGGCGACCTGGCAGCCGACTTCCATCGGCGAGCTCCGCTTCTGTTTCAGCACTTCCACAATCCGGGCGCCCAGGGCCAGACGGGCCTTGGTGTCCTCGTCCAGGTCGCTGCCGAACTGGGCGAATGCCTGCAGTTCGCGGTACTGGGCGTACAGCAGTTTCAGTTCGCCGGCAACCTTCTTCATGCCCTTGATCTGCGCGCTGCCGCCCACGCGGCTCACGGAGATACCGGGGTTGATGGCCGGGCGGATACCGCTGTGGAAAAGTTCCGTCTCCAGGAAGATCTGGCCGTCCGTGATGGAAATCACGTTTGTGGGAATATAGGCGGAAACGTCGCCCGCCTGGGTTTCAATGATCGGCAGCGCCGTAATGGAGCCTCCGCCGTATTCCGGCGCCACGCAGGCCGCGCGTTCCAGCAGCCGGCTGTGCAGGTAGAAAACGTCGCCGGGATAGGCTTCACGTCCCGGAGGCCGCCGGATCAGAAGGCTCAGCGCCCGGTAGGCCACCGCGTGCTTGCTCAGGTCGTCGTAAACGATCAGCACGTCCTTCCCCTGTGCCCGGAAATACTCCGCCATGGCGCATCCGGAATAGGGCGCGATGTACTGCAGCGGCGCGCTTTCCGCCGCGCTGGCGCTCACGATGATCGAATAGCTCATCGCGCCGGCTTTTTCCAGTTCCTGCGCAATCTGAACGACGCTGGTCCGCTTCTGGCCGATGGCCACGTAGATGCAGATCACGCCCTTGCCCTTCTGGTTGATGATCGTGTCCACGGCGATCGTCGTCTTGCCGGTCTGCCGGTCGCCGATGATCAGTTCGCGCTGTCCGCGGCCGATCGGGATCATGCTGTCGATGGCCTTGATACCGGTCTGCAGCGGAACGCTGACGCTCTTGCGCTGAATGATGCCCGGCGCGGGAGATTCAATCGGCCGGATCTCCTTGGTTTCCACCGGGCCCTTGCCGTCGATCGGCGCGCCCAGCGCGTTCACAACGCGGCCCAGCAGCGCCTCGCCCACCGGAACGCTCAGGGCTTCGCCCGTCCGGTAAACCGTGCTGCCTTCGCGAACGTTGTCGCGCTCCGAAAGGATGGCGACGGAAACCGTCTCCTCCTCCAGGTTCTGCGCCACGCCGAAGCTGCCGTCTTCAAAGCGGAGGAGTTCGTTGGCCATGCAGCTGCGCAGGCCGTACACCGTCGCAATACCGTCGCCGACGGTAATAACGGTGCCGTTCTCCTTCATCTCGATTTTGCTTTCGTACTGTTTGATCTGCTCCTTGATAATGCTGCTGATTTCGATCGCCTTGGAGCTCATCCGTTCATCACATCCTTGATCTGTTCCAGCTTATTCCTGATACTGCCGTCAATCACCCGGCCCTCAACTTCCACCCGGACCCCGCCGATCAGCGAGGGATCCACTTCGCATTGGATGGAAATCCCGTGGCCGAAGCGTTTTTCCAGTTCCGCCCGGATCGCAACCGCTTCACTTTCCTTCAGCGGCACCGCGCTCAGCACCCGGGCCATGGATTCTCCCCGGTATTCCCGGCGCAGTTCCTCATAGTCCCGGGCCATCTGGTCTACGGCTCCGACATGCCCCCGGGCCACCATCATCCGCAGCACGCCCATCAGCACCCTCGGAACCTTCCCGTCGAACGCGTCGTCCAGCGCTTTCAGCCGCTCGGCCTTACCGATGGCGGCGCTGGCCAGCAGCTGCCGGTATTCCGGCGTCTGCCGCATCGCGCTGATCACCGTCTCCAGCCCGTTCGAAGTTTCCTCCAGAACGTTCTCGTCGGTCGCCAGTTCAAACAGCGCCACCGCGTATTCCCTGCTTGTCGTCGTCATCTGTCGCTATCTCCTGCCTGCGAATCCATTTCCTGAAGGAAGGAATCGATCAGCGCGCGGTGATCCTCTTCGTTGATTTCACGCTGCAGCAGTTTCTCGGTCAGCTGCGTGGAAACGTCCGCGATCTCGCGCTTCATGTCGTCCTCCGCCTTCTTCCGCTCAAGCACGGCGTCTGCCTCCGCCTGGCGGCGAAGTTCGGTCGCTTTCTCCCGGGCTTCCGCAACGATCTCGTTGCTCCGGTGCTCCGCAATGCGGGTCGCGTCGGCGATGATCTGTCCGGAAGTCTGCTCCGCGGCCGCCATGGCCGCTTCATAGTTCAGCCGGTTCTCCTCCGCGTCGGCGCGCGCCGCGGCCGCTTGCTCATAGTCCGCGTCGATCGCGGCCCGGCGGGCGTCCACAATCTTCTTCACCGGCTTGAAGAGAAACTTTTTCACGATCCACGTCAAAAGCAGCAGATTCGCCAGCGAGGCAAGAATCGCCCAGATATTGACGGAAATCACTTTTAAGCTCTGCATGTTGCTCCCCGTTTCATTCCTTGGTGTCTTTAAGGTTACTTTCAGTATAGATTATTTCTTTCCAACAGCAGTAAGCAGAATGTCTTTAAAAGAGCCCGGCGCCACAAAGATCAGCAGAATGGCCACAATCAGGCCGTAAAGGCCGGTGGTCTCGGCGATGGCGCAGCCCATGATCATCGTGGAAGTCACGTCGCTCTTGCATTCCGGCTGACGTCCGATCGCTTCGCAGGCCTTGGCCACGGCGTTGCCTTCGCCGATGCCCGGGCCGATACCGGCGATCATCGCGCATCCGGCGCCCAGTCCCAGCAGTCCCAGCATGATACCCAAAGCAAGTTCCAGCATACCATTATCCATTTGTCTACTCCTCCATATTTCAGCCTTAGGCGGCTGTATTTTGAATCTCGGTTTTGTTCCGTTTTTTTCTGCGGGCGTTCCATTCATCCCAGGGAACGGCGCCCGCAACGTTCAGCATCGTCAGCATGGCGAAGATAAACGCCTGCATAACCCCGCTGAATACGTCAAAGTAAATGCTCAGCACCGCGGGAAGGCCGACACGCAGCAACGGCATGTCCGCGAAAACCCCCGGCAGCCAGCTCAGCAGTGAACGGCTCAGCCCCGTCAGCGCCGATCCGATCAGCGCGGAAATCACCGCGCCGCTCAGGATGTTGCCGTAGTGACGGAAAGCCATGCTCACCGGGGTGGCAATCTCGCCGATCAGGTTCATCGGTGCAAACACGGGAATCGGTTTGAACAGCCCGATGAAGTAGTTCCACAGTCCCCCGCGGAACTTGAAGTGCATGATCAGGAAGAACACCAGAATTGCCCAGCCGAACGTCACGTTCACGTCCCCCGTCGGTGAGAACAGCCCCACCAGGCAGATCAGCGAACTGAATGCGCTCAGCCCCATGATCGCCGCGATGAAGGGACCCCACTCGGCGAAGAATCCGCCCATGTTGTCCTTCACCAGCTTCTCGCTCTTCTCCACCAGCCACTCGGCAATCAGCTGCCGTTTGGTAACGGCTTTCGCCGTCAGCCCGTGGGTCAGGTAAAGGCAAAGCCCGAGGATGGAGATCATCACGGCCCAGCTGTTGATCTGGCTTTCGCTCAGGTACAGCGTCGTCATGCCCAGTTCCGGCTCGTTCGACCAGAACACCAGCGCGCCCGAAATGTTAACGCCCTCTGATGCCGGGGTAAACAGCACCTTCAGCACGATGCACGCCAGAATCGGAAGAATCATCATTGCAATCAGTCCGTAATCAACCATCCGGAACTTCTTGCTCTTCACATCCGGCGCCGCCGTCTCAGTCAATCAAATCACTTCCTTCCGTATCCGGAGCCCCTCCGCCGCGCTTCCGGTCGATCAGCGGCCGGAACAGCAGTCCGATCCGCGGAAACAGCAGCGGAATCACCGTTGCGTATACGTTGGTATGAAACACCCCGATCATCAGGGCGCAAATTCCGCCCATTCCGATCAGTCTGAGCCCTGCGGATGCCTTCACCCGCTTCGCCGCGTCCTCCGGTTTCCCGGAGGCCACCGCCTTGCTCACCGTAACCGCCAGCAGGAAGAAGCTCCCGATCGCGGCCGCCGCCCCGCCCAGATTGCCGAAAAGCACCGAAAGGTCCCATTTCCCGATGATCAGGAACACGGCTTGCATGAGCACGCTCAGCACAATCACCCAGAAAGAAATATAGCCGGTCTCTTTTTTCACCGCAGGATCCAAATTCGACACCGGCCTTCCCTCCTGATACACAACTAAAGAATAATATATCAAATATGAAGGAATTTTGCAATTCCAAAAAAGGGTGGAAAGTCGATCAAATTTAGGGTAGAATACGAAAGGATTCTTTCGTATGATTCGATTCGTTCTTCTTTCTATTCCCCGTCCCCGTTGCAACAAGCAGCAGTTTAAACTCTGTTGCACAGCGGGGAAGTGGGCAGGGGGAAAGGGTTTCCCCATATACAATGCATAAAATTATGTTCCGGAGGAAATAATTTATGGCTAAACTTGTCATGGGCTACTGGGACTGCCCCGTCTGCGGCAACAAGGAAATCCGCGGCGACGTAACCAACTGCCCTTCCTGCGGCCGTGCCCGCGGAGACGTAAAGTTTTATGTCAAGGGCTATTCCGAGGGGGATTCCCTCCGGGAGGAAGAGCTGAACCAGTTCGAGCGCCTGGATAAGAAGAAGGCCGAGGAAATGGGCAGCAATCCCGACTGGTATTGCTCCTTCTGCAATTCCCTCAACAGCGATAAGGCCGACGTCTGCTCCAACTGCGGCGCCACCCGCGCCGATTCCGAGGCAAATTACTTCGACCGCCTGAAGAAAAAGCAGGAGGAAGAAGCCGCGGAGTACGCCGCCCAGCATGCCAACGATCCGAAGCAGAAGCGCTCCCTCAAACCGCTGATCATCATCGCCGTCATCGTCCTGGCCCTCGTCAGCGTCTTCGCCTGGATGAACGGCAACAAAACCGCCGGCGATCTGAAGGTCACCGATATCAGCTGGATCCGCAATATTAATATAGAAGAAAACCGGATGTTCAGCGAGTCCGGCTGGTCCCTCCCCGCCGGTGCGGAGCAGACCGGAACCAAGCGGGAAATCCACCATTACGACAGCGTCCTCGACCATTACGAAAACGTGAAAGTCCGGCGCTCCCGCCAGGTGTTCGACCATAACGAGACCACCCTGGAGGACAACGGCAACGGCACCTTCCGCGAGGTTTCCCGACCGGTTTATAAAACCGAGTATTACACCGAGACCGAAAAGCGCCCGGTGTACCGGCAGGTTCCCCGCTACGCCACCAAGTACTACTACAACATCTGGCGCTGGACCCCCTCCCGGGATGTCACCGCCTCCGGCACGGATCACGAGGCCGCCTGGCCGGTTCCCGAGCTCGCTGAAAACGAGCGTGAAGGCGCCCGCACCGAGGACTACCGCTTCACCGTCGAGCATACGGAGAAGAAATCCGACCCGACAACCTACAGCCTCGCCGAAAGCGACTGGATGCAAATCAACGTCGGCGACCAGCTCTTTATCACCTCCAAACGCACCGGCTCCAACCCCTATATCTCCGACGAAAAAGGCAACAAGCTGGCCGAAATCAGGCAAGTCAAGTGAACCTATGGGGCGCAGGCTCCAGTGGAGCCTGCGTTGGATCCGGTTCTTTTATGAACCTATGGGGACGGTTCTTTTAGCCCCACACCCCATCATCTATGCGCCCGACGATACTTCGTCAGGGCGCTTTTGTATTGCGTCAGCAAAATCATCACGTCCCCGAAGGTCATCCCGTTCCCATCCTCGTCCCCCGCGCAGCCTGGCGAACCTCCCTTTCAGCCGAAACCCTGGTTTTCATGACCTGCGTAGAGCAGATGAGTGACGGAGACGCGAATGCCCCGGAGGATGCGGTGAATGAAATTGAGCTGAATCTGTATAATACCGCCGCCAAAGCGTTGTCCCCCCTCTGCCATGCAGATCCGAAACAGCCCGGTCTTCTGTATCATGATTTGTCCGAGCTGTATGAAACTGTGTCTGAATTGTTGAATCGCAACGCCCTGGACCAATATGCCATTTCTGCCATCGACACCTATCTTGCCGATGACAAATCCACTGATCTGTAAAGGAGAAAGCCTTTGACTGTTGAAGAATACCTGTCCCAGTACGGTGATCTCAAATCCAGGTTCAATTTTGACCGGGCTTCTTTTACGGCGCTGAAGGCAACTTTAACGGATGCGGACGCTCCGGAAATTATGGATGATCCGGTTCAGACTTCCCCGTCTAAAGAAGCCCCGTACGCCAGAGATCTGGAAAGGCTTTACTATCTGAGGGCTAAAATATATCTCGAAAGAGATCTGCTCATCCGCCTGAAGACGGAAATCCTGGAGTTGGCAAAACCGCTGAATCCGAAAGAATACGCTTTGATCACAATGCGATATATTCGCTGTGAAAAATGGGATAATATTATTGAAACAATGCATGCCAAACGTGCAACTGTCTTCCGTCTGAATCAGGCGCTCCTGCAGCGGCTTGTTCTTCCGGAAAACGCGCTCAATGTAAAGGAAGAATTGGAACGGTTTGATGAACAGCAGTCAGCCTGCTAGGAGATATTGGGAATTTTTCGCCTTCCGCCGGCTTTGTTTTAGCAGATCATACCGGTCAACCTGCCGTTATCCTGTAGTCCTCCCCTGTTATGAAGTGGCCTTTGTCAAGGGGTTTTAAGAAATTTTATTGTTAACCGCCCCTTCCGCCAGTTTAGCCTTCGGTGGATCATATGTTGAGATGGTTTGGCTCTGTCAATTGTGACAGCGTTCCACTGTCACATACTTTTCGCAACCATCTGCGGATCGTTGATTGCATTGTCCAACAGGCGGCTGAGGAAACCGGTATAGCCCTTTCCGGTTGCTTTGGCTTTTTCCAGGGTGGATTGTGAAATGCGCAGAGCGACAACCGGCTTTACCTGCTTGCTCCTTCTTTCGCGGGCAATTGCCGCCATTTCAGCATACTGCTCCAATGTCAATTCGGGAGCATCTTCATCCGGCATGGCCTGCATAGCCATCGCTGCTTCAATCTCTTTAATCTGTTCCTCGGTCGGCTGCTGTCCGGCATGAACCACCATCCGAACCGTTTTTTCATTCTTCGCCATAGTAGATCCTCCTTTCAAAAGGTGTGGCTACACGCGCCGATATCAGGCGCGCATACTCGCCCCTCATCGTATAGACAACATATAAAACTCCCTGAACGCATCCCAGCACCACGAACCGCTCTTCATCCTGGCTGTGCAGCTTATCAAGGTATTCAATCCGCTCCTCATCGGCAAATACCAGTGCGGCAGTCTGAAAACTGATTCCATGTTTCCGGATGTTTAGCTGGTTCTTGTTTTCGTCCCACTCAACCAGCGTTCCTTCAATCTCGGCTTTCACACGGAAAGTATAACACAAAGTATTACTTTTTGTCAAAGATTACCTTCCACTTGTAAAAGATTCCGCGCCTCAGCGGAAAAACGTGACGGCGTAGACGGTACTACTGTCACGCGTGACATTTGGGGGCGGGTATGGTATACTTTTCCTGACTTTACACGGAGCGGAAAGATCGCCTGAGGATCATCTCCGCAAGACTGGCAAATAAGAAGGAAAGGAGCATGTACTATGAACGTTACTTATAAACCTTCTCCTGATCTTTTCCCCCGCAAACACCTGACGCGCGAACAAATCGCTGAAATCGAAGCACGTGCTCCCCGGGATGAGGACATCGTTTATGATGAGGATTGTCCGCCCATGACCGATGAGCAGCTTCGGCAGTTTAAGCGCGTCAATCCCCGTCCTGCGCTCGCAGAGCCCTCTGAGAAATTTGGAACTTTCTAAAGCGTCCATATCATTCCATGTTTCATCCGGACATTACGGACCTGAATCCGATTGACATATGGTGTCATCATTTACGCGAACAGTGCGGGCATATAATGGTAGACATGCTGATAAACCTTCTCGTACATATGCGGTGCGTCCTTCATCACCTCATAATGCAGGTTCCCCTCCGTCATCTTCTCGCTGAATTCAAAAAGCGCCGTGTCCTTTTTCATCGTCTCAATCTGCGGTGTCAGGTTCGGATAAGCGATATCCTCATATCCTGTTCCGGCAAAAATACGAAAATCCTGCTTCCCAAAGCCCTGTTCCAGGGTCCGGTCATGAAGATATCGGACCGTTTCCTCTGTTTTCTTCCCGCCGCCCAAGCCGCCGAATTGCCAGCAGTCGCCGGATAAAGGCATAAACACGGAAATCAGATCCAGATTTTCCAGAAAAGCGAACCAGGTCGTCACTCCGCCCATGGAGAATCCTCCGATTGCCCGGGCTTTGCGGTCCGGATTTGTAGAGTAAGCACTGTCCACCGCCGGAATCAGGTCGTTCCGAAGTTCCTTCTGGAATCGGAGCACATGCGCCCTTTCCGCTTCCTCATCCACGCGGCCCGTGCGAATCGGATCATGATTGTAAAAGCCGGGGAAAACCACGATGAACGGTTTGCATCGATTCTCCGCAAAAGACGCGTCCAGTGCGTTCTTGATCATCGAACAGTCAAGCCATGCGTCCGGATTCCCGCCGCCTCCGTGAATCAGATAAAGCACCGGATATGCCTGCTCCGATGCGTATTGATAAGGCAGATACATATTCGCGTATTTGGAAACAGCGGTTCCGTCCTCATCCTTTGTGCTGTAGCAAAGTCTTTGGATCGTTCCCCTTCTGTTTACGTCGTGATATCTGTGCAGTTCCATGCAGCGATCAGCATCCTTTCGAATCAGTGCGGCGGATTTTCACCGGTCAGTTTCTGAATGGCTTCAATTCTCTGGCTCAGGGTCGGGTGGGAATACTCCAGTTTCACCAGCAGCGGAGACGGCGCCAGATCCGCAAAGTTTTGCCTGGTCAGCTTCTTCAAAGCACTGATCAGCTGATCTCCGTATCCTTCCTTCACGGCCTGGGCATCTGCCCGGTACTCAGCCCTGCGGGAGAAAGTATTCACCAGAAGGCCGAAAAGCGGGGCAATCAGGGCATACTCCACGCTCATGATCAGAATGATCGCAAAGCCATAGTTGACTTCCGTGAAGCCAAAGGACAGGAAGATTTCTGCTGTACGCAGGGTCAGCCAGGCCAGCACGCCCAAAACGGCCATCTGGATAAAGGAGAGGATCTGGTTCTTCAGTGTGTCCTTATGAAGGCCGTGACCGAGCTCATGGGCGAAGACCGCGCAGATTTCGTCCGGCGTCATGGATTCCACCAGGGTGTCGTACAGGACAATGGTTTTCATCCTGCCGAAGCCGGAGAAATAGGCATTGGACTTCGTGGTGCGGCGGGATGCGTCCATCACCTTGATCCCCCGCACCTGATAACCGTTCTTCTCCAGCAGGTATGTCAGTTTATCCTTCAGTTCCCCGTCCTCCAGCGGCGTGAATTTATTGAAGATCCGGCTCAGAACAGGATACAGGAAGGAGATCACCAGCGCAAACAGGGTCATCAGCACCGCAAAGGCCAGAATCAGCCAGTCCCCAAGCGCCTGATGAACCCACATGAGCAGGGAGCCGATGCCGACGCTCAGGACGAGTCCGATGATAAATTCCTTCACCTGGTCCACCCAGAAGGTCTTTGCCGTGGTCTTGTTGAACCCATAGCGCTGCTCGATATGCATCGTGTTATACCAGGTAAAGGGAATGGTCAGGAGGGCTGTCACCGAAGAAAGCAGGAACACGGCGAACATCTGCATGAAGACGGTTTTCGGGAAAAAGCCCGCAAAGGCTGCATAGACATTGCAGGCCATCAGCACCAGCTCCACGATAAAGGCTGCCGTGGAGGTAAGGATCCCGAAACGGGATTTCTCCGCGTGATAAGACCGCCATTTGCGATAGGTCTCCTCGTCATAGACGTCTGAGACGTTCGCCGGAATGGGATTTTTCGCCGACCGCATGTGAATGACGGCCAGCAGGGTGTTGTAAAGATAAACGATGATCAGAATGGCAACCGCCATTGCCTTAAAATTTTTCGTCTCCATATTTCGTCAGCCCGCGCAGTTCGCTTCTCCCTCCCGCAAAACTTCGTATTCGTATTGTACCGCATGAACCACCCGTTTGCAAAGCTTACGCATGGCACCGGTATCCTGTTTCTGACGGTACAGGTACTTGGTCTCGTTCGGATCAATATTGATCAAACCGTATCTGATCTTTGACAAAATCCCTGAAGAGCGGAAGTGTTATCTTTATCAGACCGCGCTCGCTGCCATCAACGATCCCTTTTCTGATCAGTCTTTGCCTGTATGGAGCCCATTCATTATCCGTAAAATGCAAATGTTCCTTAATGGACTTCACGGATGAATCGTTTGTTTCCGCAATGCCCTGAAGCACCAGTCGGTCACGCGGTGATAATTCACTCCAGATTTTCTGATATACATATTCGTATAAACTCTGCCGGTAATCTTGCAGCACTTCCTGATAATGGCCCTGATGATTCCATGTTAAATATCCAAGCAGCTGGAACGCAAACGGATATCCGCCTGTGAGCCGGGTCATTTCGCGGGCCTGTTCTTCACTGATCTGAAACACGGACTGATATCGAAGCTTGATGGCGTTCATCTCCAGACTTTGCAGCTGGATCTTGGGCGCACGGTATAGAAAAGTCAGGCTCTTTTCGCTCTGCAGTTCATAAATGTTCTCATACAGGCCTGTCATCAGAAGAAAAACGGGAAGATTCTGTCGAAGCATAATCTGAAAGAAAGCAGAAAATACACGCATTTGCTTTGTATTTGTCACTTCATCTATTGTAATCAGCAGTCTCTTCTTCTTTCTCCGGATGTTTTCGAGCATGCGGAGAATGGCAGTTTCGAGATCGGTAATAGGTTCTGCTCCTTCAATCGCCAGCCCCAAACCCAAATATGACAGATTCAGCTTGGCCTGTTGGAACCATTTTTTGCAAAGTATGTGATTCGAAAGCCTTGCTGCCAGTCCCTGTAGTAAATCCAGTTCCGGATTCAGGTCGATCGTTATCCATTCGCTGTCATCTTGAAGGGTATCAGCAATGGAACTCATTAATACCGTTTTCCCTGAGCCACGAATGCCGGTAATCATATAAATCTGCTGATTGGCATTTTCGGAAGTGAAATTTTCGATAATCTCATGCCGCTGCGGAAATCTCTCGATCATTTCCAAAGGCCGACGTCCGAAGACTATTGTGAAAGGGTTCGCCATACATTCTCCTTCCTATTCCGGAGGTGATCCGTTTTACTGTTATTCATTTCCTTTACTATTCTTTACTATTCTGAAATCCTTTTACTATTCTTTACTGTTTTCGTTCTTATTCTACCATCTTTCCCGGCTGCGTCAATACCCTACAGCGGCTTTTTGTCGTTTCCTGTCGTTTTTCTGACTTTCCTTTGAAGTTCTGAAGGTTACGTCTCTCCCAGCATGACGCCAAACATCAGTGTTCCGAGAGCAACATAGAGAAGCACCGCGGAGTAATATCTGTTTTCCCGCTTCGTCCCTTTTCTCAGGATCAGAAACAGTCCGGCTGCTGAAAAAATAAAGGTATGAATCAGCCCGGATGCCCTGTAAAACACGGGCAGTTCTGTTTTCATTCCGCAGGCCATGGCAATCGGGTATAACCCGATCATACTCAGGTGGCCGTACCAGTTGCCGGCAAATGTCAAAGCATAAGCCATCAGCGGAAAAGGCATATTCTTCCACAATTTTCATTCATCTTTTGACATTTACTGCGAAATGTGGTTAGATTTGTGTGATTTCGTAACTCAAATAGGCGGAACTGTTCAGGGAGGGTCGTATGTCGGGATGATTTATTCCTGGCGGTGCGCGGCCCCAGAGGGATACCGCAGAAACTGAGCGAGGCGTTGAAACAGTATGAAAGCAGGCATTTTATCTGATACCCATGATCTTCTTCGGTCTGAGGTGATCGACGCGCTTCAGGGGTGCGATTATATTCTTCACGCAGGGGATATCAGCAGTCAGTGCATCCTGAACCGGTTGGAACAGATTGCTCCTGTGAAGGTGGTTCGCGGTAATAATGACAAGGAATGGGCTGAACATCTGCCGTTATTCCTGGATTTTGAACTTGGCGGTCTTCATATTTTTATGACCCATAAGAAAAAAGATCTGCCAAAGGATCTGACAGCATATGATCTGGTGATCTGCGGACATACGCATCAGTATGCTGAAGTCTGGCAGACCCCTGCCGCCGGGAATCGAACCTTGCTGTTCAATCCCGGAAGCTGCGGACCTCGCCGGTTGATCCAGCCAATCACGATGGCAATACTGAGCATTGATCCGGACGGATGGGTTCTGAAGCAAGTCCGGATTCCGCACTCAGCCAGGGAAAAAGCTCCGAAGATCGACAGTGGGGACATCTATAAACAGATTGAAATTGTGGTTCGTGATACTGAAAAAGGCCTTTCGGTTGATTCGATCTCTCGGAAACACAAGCTTGATCCGGCACTGGTGGAACAGATTGTCAGGCTATATGTAACCCACCCCGGAGTGTCAGTGGATGGCATCATGACAAAGATGGGATTGCTGGGAAAGCTTTAAGATTGTGCAAAATCTGAGCATCGATCTGTCAAAAAACAGGAAGCCTTGCTCCCGGGTTTTCATTATACTGTCCGCGAATTTAATGAACGGCAGAAGCCGTTAAGGGAGGCATCATTTCATGAAAGTGAACTTTGAGACTGTCTCCCGACTTCCGGACAGCGTTTCTCCGGGATATGGCAATGACAGCGGAGGCGGTTGAACGCGCTTTTAATCACCAGACGTCCGTCAGGTATCCAGTTTTGACGACGCTTCTTTCAGCAAGCTGATAATCGGCAGATGCTGCGGGCAAACGCCTTCACACTGTCCGCACCCGATGCATTCGGACGCCCGTCCGTGGCCGAGGCCGATCACCCCGCCGTAAAACGCCTTGGGTCTGAATACGTCGCCGTAAAGCGTCATCGTGTTCAATGCTCTGAACACATCCGGAATCGAGATGTTCATGGGCAGCCCGGCGTACAGTACCGGCAGGAGGTGCAGCCAATCTGCGGTACGTTCAGCATAATGGTTTTCACCTTTTCAACGGTTTTCTTCTCTTCCGCCGATAAGGGTTCAAAGTTCCGGAAAGTAGAGAGGTTGTCCTCCATCTGATCCCGGGTGCTCATACCGGAAAGAATCGTCATGACGCCCGGCAGGGAACCGACGAAGCGAAGCGCCCAGGAAGCAACGGAAGCTTCCGGCCGGATTGCTTTGTACATGGCTTCCAGCTCCGGCGTCAGGCTGGCCAGCGTTCCGCCTTTGACCGGTTCCATGATGATCATGGGAATGTTTCTGCCATGCAGGATTTCATAGAGTTCGCCGGAACGGACAACCGGGTTTTTCCAGTCGGCATAGTTCAGCTGAATCTGCACAAATTCAACCTCCGGATGCTTGTCCAGCACCTGGATCAGGTAAGCCGGACTTCCATGGAAGGAAAACCCGAAATGACGGATCTTTCCTTCCGCCTTTTTCTGCAGCGCCCAGTTGAAGCAATCCAGCCGCTCATAGGTTTCGCCGTTTCCGCCGTCCTCAATCGAATGCAGAAGATAGAAATCGAAGTAGTCCACGCCGCAGCGTTCGCACTGTTCGTTGAAGATCCGGTCACGGTCCTCCGGGGTTTTCATGCACCAGGCCGGCAGCTTTGTCGCCAGCATGAACCGGTCCCGGGGATAGCGTTTGACCAGTGCTTCCCGGATCGCTTTTTCAGAATTGCCGCCGTGGTAGACATACGCGGTGTCAAAGTAATTCATTCCGGACTGCATGTAGGCGTCCACCATCCGGCTCAGGTGTTCAATATCAATTGTCCCGTCCTTTTCCGGCAGGCGCATCAGACCGAATCCGAGTTTCGGCATGGTTTTCAGATCAATGCTCATATTTCTGCTCTCCTTTTTCGTCGGTCATTTCATCACAATTTGTCCCGAAAAGCAATTTCCTTCAGGTTCTGCGTATATCTTAAACTTTGGAGTATGCTCTAAGTCAAGTACCCGAATTAGAAAAGACGGTGTTTCTGCGCCGCCTGAAATGGCTCTCTGATTACCAAACCTCTTCCGGAATCAGATCCAGCGGAAGCGTATCCTTGTCAAACCGTTTGTAACCGGTCCATAGGATCCGCTCCTCTCCGTGATACGGAATCACACACTTGACCCACCAGATCCCGTTCCGTTTGTCATAGGCCTTCGCCAGCACCTCAATATATTCTCCCTTCACGCTGTAGGTTCCGCCGCCCTCATACTGGGTTCCGGGGCCTTTGCGCGTCGCCAGTTTGTCGATGGTCAGTCCGAAAAGTCTGTCATCGTTCTGTCCGGACGGCGGCACGGCCGTCGGCTCATAGTTCCACCCGCTGATCAGGGAAGCCGCGCTTTCCCAATCCATCGAGAAACCGTAATGGGTGTTGCCCTCCGCGATGTAGGAGGATATCGTCATGGTTCTGCCGTCCCGCAGTTTCCGAAGCGTTTCCTCATAGCTGTCTCCGCTGATCAGCGTTCCGTTCCGGTAGTACCTGTCATTGTCCCAGTCCGAATTGTCGTATTCCGCCCTCAGGTAATTCAGCAGTGTATATTGACCCAGCGCGTTCTGCTTCAGCTGCAGCACCCATGGCCATTCATATTCTTCGTACTCGGCAACCAGTGTGCCGTCATCCGCCGAAGAAAGATAAATATCAAAACCCAGTCCCACGTCATCATATCCGAGGCGCGTAATGCCCGGGATATACAGGATGCACTTTATATTGCCCCCGCTCGCACCGTAAATATACAGATCCCCCCGGTCATCCGTCGCGGCTTCCATAAAGATCAGTTCCGGTGTGCCGTCGCCTGTGATATCTGTCAGCGAAACCGGCTTGCACGGGACCACCATTGCTTCATCGTTCATCCAGTACTCCAGCGTCCGGTTCTGGTAGGCATGAATCCGTTCCGAATGGCTGTTCAGAATCTGCATGTATGCCTGCTGCCAGCTTCCGCTGTATGTCTGCTGATCGATGATCTGCCCCCCTGTGGCCACATATCCGTCCGCCTCTTCAGCCCCGGCAGTCCAAAATGCCAATCCGCACAGCATCACTGCCGCAAAAAGGAAAGAAATCATTCTCTTCATAACCCGATCCTCCGTCCGATGATTTTTATCTGTCCACAATCCGCCTGCGTTTCATCCATCCGCCTTTTTTGTAGTAAACCGTCAGCGCGATGCTGGTAATGGTCCAGGAAACCGTATACGACAGGCACAGGGAGAACAGTGTTCCGAAATGGGCAAACACCGTCAGAATCCACAGGATCCGGAACAGGCAGATCCCGACGCCGATCAGGAGCACCGGAACCAGCGCGTCGCCGACGCCCCGCAGCACGGCGCTGAACACTTCCACCAGCACCCAGGTGAAATAGAAGGGTACGAAGTAGGACATAATCGTATAGGTTGTTTGCACCACTTCTTCGTCCGGCGTCAGAATCCGGAGCACCGGAATCGCGGACAACATCAGTCCGGCGCTCACGGTCAGCGTCACCGCAAAGGCCATGATCAGTCCCTGCCGCACGCACTGTTTCACCCGGTCCATCCGCCCGGCGCCGTAATTCTGCGCGATAAAGCTGGTGATGGCGGCGCCCATCGCACTGCTCACGGCCCAGTACAGGCCGTCCGTTTTCCCGCTCATGGCCCAGGATGCCACCACCACCGTGCCCAGGGAGTTGACAGCCACCTGGATGATGGTGTTGGAAACCGTGTACATCGAGGACTGCAGCCCCGCGGGGATGCCGAGCCGGAGCATGTTGACCAGATACACGCCCTTCAGTTTCAAATCCCGCAGCGTCAGCCTGTATTCCTCCGTGCCCCGCGCCAGGCGCAGGGTCAAAAGGCCCGCGTTCACCACCTGGGCCAGCACGGTGGCGATCGCGACACCCGCGATGCTCCATCCGAAGCCGATCACAAACAGGATGTCCAGCACAATGTTCATCACGCATCCGATCACCATGTACAGGAACGGATGGAAGGAATCCCCGAGGGCCCGGAGGATGCTGGATTCCATGTTCAGCACCATCACAAAGGGAACGCCGAGGAAATAGATCCGGAGGTAGAGGGCCGCTCCTTCCAGCGTTTCCTCCGGCGTGTTCAGCAGGCGGAGCAATCCCGGGGACGCCAAAAGGCCGACAATCATCAGTCCGACGCCGGCGATCCCCAGCGCCGCCACCGCGTTTCCGATGGCGCAGTTCAGATCGTCTTTCCTGCCAGCCCCATAAATCTGCCCGATCACCACGGAGGCCCCGGCCGTCATCGCGACAAAGAAGCCCACCAGCATGTTGATAATCTGGGCCGAGCTGCCGCCCACCGCGGCCAGTGCGTTCGTGCCCACAAACCGGCCGACGATCAGCCCGTCCGCCGCGTTATACAGCTGCTGGATAATCGTTCCCGCGGCGATCGGCAGGAAGAAGGCCACCAGTTTTTTCCACACGACCCCGGTTGTCAGGTCGTTCTTTTCCTTTGCGCTGCTCATTTTCCCCTCTCAAACCACCGATTGGAAAAATCCGCCACGGCCCCTGTCAGTTCCCGGATGTCCCAGCCCGTGGCGTTCACCGTCATGTCAAAAGAACTGCCGTCCCCGGCCGTTTTGCCTGTCAGGATTTCCCGGATTTGCCGGCGGTTCCGGTCAATTCGGCGGATATTCCGAAGAATCTCCTTCTCCGACAGGCGTTCCGCGGGATCTTTCTTTTCTTCAAATCGGGCGCAGCGATCAATCCGGCTTTGCATCTCCGCGCACACATAAATCCGGAAGGGATCATGATCCTGCAGGATCACGTCCGCGTCCCGTCCGACGATCACGCAGTCGTTCCCTTCTTCCGCAATCCGCTGCAGAATCTCCCGCTGCCGCACCAGCACTTCCGTGTGTTTCCACG
The DNA here is from genome assembly GCA_902764875.1 of uncultured Eubacteriales bacterium. Lineage (GTDB taxonomy): Bacteria > Bacillota > Clostridia > Christensenellales > Aristaeellaceae > Aristaeella. The sequence goes on along the minus strand of CACWXP010000016.1, from coordinate 30,707 downwards.
TTCCGGCCGTCAGATGATGAAAGCTGTTCCGGTATGTCAGCTGGTACTGGTGCCATCCGTGGCCGCTCAGCACTTTGTGCACATAATCCGGATCCAGCCCCTGTTCCTCCGCCAGCGCCTCAATGATCTCCCTGTCGTAATAGTCCCATTCCAGAAGATCCGCCAGCCGTTTTCCCAGTTCCCTGCCGCCGCTGCCGAACTGCCGGCTGACCGTAATAATTTTCATGTCCGTTTCCTCCCCGGCAATTCATTTCCTGAAGTTGTGTTTCATGTCGTCCGTCTCCTCATTTTTCCCGATCCGGCTCGGTTATTTGCTTCTCTTTCAGGGGTTATCCGATTGTTTTCCTTCTCATGGAAAGTATAGTCTTTTTTGACCCGAACTGTCAATTCCGTCCGGAATGTCCTAAAACAGATCCAGCATGCTGTCCAGATAGATTTCTTCCCGAACCCGCAGCTGGTATTCCGGCTTGGTCATGTAGTACAGCAGAAACTCCAGAATCACAGCACTGCCCAGGCTCCGCCCCTCAATCTTGAAATGGGAAAACCCATTCGGCAAGTAAACGTTCTGAATACCGTCGATGCCGATGAATCCGGGATTCTTCATCGCGTCGGAAAACCGGTATCCCCTGGCGGCATTCGGCGAGGTGCAGATGTGATCGTCGCAGTCTTCCCCCAAGCTTTTCCGGCTGACGTTCTCATAGCAGGCTTTTCTGTCCCTGCAGTCAAACCGGCAGCATTCGTTGCACAGGAATTCCACCTTCCTTTTCTTTTCGTCCGGCAGGGCGTTCAGTCTGTCAAAGGCTTTGTTCAGCCGGAAATCCGGTACGACATAGCGAAACGCCTCCCGGTCCAGTTCCGCTTCCAGCTGCCGGAATTCCGTCAGCACCTTCGTGGTGGAGGAAACAAAGTAAAACCCGGGATAACTTTCCCGAAGATAGTTCAGCAGCAGGTCAGAACAGAGGATCACGCCGTTCTCTGCCGATCCGTTCCTTTCAAACAGCGCACACAGGGCGTTGCATTTCGAATCCGCCAGGTGTTCTTCCCGCAGCAGCGAATTGCTGAACGTCAGCCGGGAAGAAATGCCGTATTCGCGCATCAGGCGTGCCACGTCCTCGGGCCGCTGGTCCCCGAATCCGACCCGGCCACCGCCCCAAAGGCAGTCGCCGGGCGCCCCGTAGATCGAGCCGATCTCGCACCAGTCGTAAAAATACTCCTGGTGTTCGCGGAAAAGCGGCAGAAACATCCTGTAAAGCTCATAGAATTCAAACAGCCCCGGAAGGTGATAATACGCTTTCATTTCAATCTGTCTCCGCTTCCGTAGTTCTTTATTTCCCACTTTATCTTCAGTCAGAACATTCCGTGCTGATTGCCGTCTTTCCGTCAGATATCGTATTTCTTCAGCAGTAAATCAAGCCCTTCCCGAAGCAGAATTGCCTCGCCAACCCCTTCCCGTTTTGCCAGTTTTGCCAATCTTTGCAGCTGATCCTGCGTAAAATGACTCGTCTTTGGAACCATCTTTTCTTCTTTTGCCATGGACACTTTGTTTCCGCCGGACACCTTTGCCCGGAACAGAGCGCCATCCGCCTTACGGATCAGTTCCACGCAGCGGCTCGCGTCCTCAAAGGCAGTTGCCATACCGACCGTAATCGTCTGTCGCTGGCCGTCCGGTGTCTGCACCGCGTAATGATTCTTCAGGTCATTCAGGTAAAGAAAGATTTCTTCCCGTTCCATGATCCCGCGGAACAAAACGGCAAACTCGTCCCCACCAATCCGGTAGACTTTCGCGCCCTCCGGCAGGTTGTCCCGGATATACTTCCCGGCTTCGATCAGCACCCGGTCGCCCTCGCTAACTCCGAAATCTTTGTTGATATGATCAAATTTGTCACAATCAATCAGGGCAATCACAACGATTTCACCGTTCGCTTCCACATCCGAATTCAGAATCGCATTCAATTCTTCTTCAAACGCGTCTCCCGTCGGAAACTGCAGTGCATCGTTCACCGCAGACACCTTCCGTTCTGCATGTTTCCGAGCCACTTCCTTGTGATCTTCCACTGTAATCGGTCTCTTTTCTTCGCTCTTGTTCATATTCAGTCCTCCCCGTTAATATTATTTTTCTGATAATATTTAGGAAATATTATCTCTGAAATAATTTCTAGCACATTATTATCTTGTTGTCAATATCAAAAAAATAAATCTGATGTTTTTATCGGATTTCTTTTGCTTATCAACGTTGATTGATTTCCATGGTTTTCCCGCATCCCGGTGCATCTGCACAGCGCCGGATCCGTTTCCGATCCTGCAATCAAATTCCGCCAAGTCCGGTCATTGACGTTCACTTTTGGGGCATATATAATAGATGCGACAAATGAATAGCCGGTGCATCTGCGCGGAAACGCGCGGCGCTGCGGAGCCATCCGCGCGCCATGGGAACCGGGTGCAATTCCCGGACTTTCCCGGAAACCGTGAAGCAGACGACGGAGCACGAAACGCATGTTTCATCCATTGCGGCCCAGGCCGTGAGAAGGAGCTCCGGGCAGGATGAAGCCAAGTCGGGAGACCTGTTTGCACTGTGATCGCAGGATCCTCTGGGGTTAGGATCAACTGACGGTACCGGTCGTGCCGGTCTGTTTGGTGTTCCTCAGAGAGGGACACGTTTCTTTGTCCCTCCCGCTGTCTCATTTGATCATCATCATGAGGAGGGACAGAAAATGTCCAAAAAACTGGTTTCCCTGTTCCTGGCGTTGCTGATGGTTTGCAGCGTCGCCGCGTCCCTGGCTGAAGGGACCGCCATCACGGTCACGGATATGTACGGCCGTGAAATCACCCTCTCCGAGCCTGCAACCCGCATCGTGGCGATGCAGCCTTCCGACTGCGAGATCATCTGCGCCCTCGGCTGCGAAGAAGCCCTGGTCGGCATCGGCCAGTGGTGCGACTATCCCGCCTCCATCACCAGTCTGCCCAAGGTGCAGTCCGGCAAGGAGACAAACGTGGAAGAGATCCTGGCGCTGAATCCCCAGGTCGTTGTGATGACGGATATGAGCCAGAGCGAAGACCAGGTCAAGCAGCTGGAAGAAAACGGCGTGAAGGTCGTTGTCAGCACCACCTCCGATATCGCCAGCGTCTACACCTCCATCCGGCTCATCGGCGCGCTGATGGCGAAGGATACCGAGGCGGAAGCCCTGATCGCCGACATGCAGGCAACCTTTGACGATATCAAATCGAAGGTCTCCGGCGAAGCAAAGAGCATCTATTTTGAAATCTCCCCGCCGTCCTGGGGTCTGTACAGTGCCGGCAAGAGCAGCTACCTGAACGAGCTGGCCGAAATCTGCGGTCTGACCAACATCTTCGCGGATCAGGAAGATGCCTGGGTCGCCCCCAGCGAAGAGCAGGTCATCGAGCGCAATCCTGATTTCATCGTGCTCATGTCCGGCATGGGCAGCGAAGGCGTGGAGGAAATTCTTTCCCGTAACGGCTGGACCGATATCACCGCAATCAAAAACAAGAAGGTCTACAGCGACGATCTGAACAACATGGTTCGTCCCGGTCCGAGACTGAAGGAAGCCGCCATTGAGCTGTTTAATTTCGTGAACGGAACCGAAGCGGAGGAAGCTCCTGCCGCCTGATTTCCTGTTTCCCGGGGAGCTGAATCTTTCAGCTCCCCGGCTTTCTGAGAGGTTTTCATGAAGGATGCACGACTGCTGAAAAGAGAGCGCTTTTCTCCTTTAACCTATCTGGCGCTGGCCGCCGCCCTGCTGATGACGATGATCCTCTGCATCTGCGTGGGCAGTGTTCCGATTAAGCTTTCCGATACGGTCACGGCCGTCTGGAACGCGCTGTGGGGACTGCCGGTTCCCGAAAATATCGCCAAGAATATCATATTGAATGTTCGTCTGCCCCGCGTGCTGTGTGTCACGCTGGCCGGGGCGGCTTTATCGATCAGCGGAGCGGCCATGCAGGGGCTGCTCCGGAATCCGCTGGCCGACGGATCCACCATGGGTGTTTCCTCCGGGGCAGCCCTGGGCGCGATCATCGCCATCGCGGCCGGTTTCACCCTTCCCGGTTTTGCCTACGGCGGTGTCATGGTCTCCGCGATGGTGTTTGCCTTCGGCTCCCTGATGCTGATTCTTTCATTGGCGTATCTGCTGGATCATTCGCTGGCCACCACCAGCATTATCCTGATCGGCGTCATCTTCACCATGTTCATTTCCAGCATTATTTCGCTGGTCATCACCTTTTCCAATGATCACACCCGGTCGCTCAGTTTCTGGACCATGGGTTCCTTCTCCGGCGTAAACTATGACCAGGCCCTGCTGCTTTGCGGGGCGCTGATCCTCTGCGGCGGCATCCTGATCCGTTTCAGCCCCGAACTGAACGCCTTCGCCATCGGCGAGGAAAACGCCCGGCATATCGGCGTGAATATCCGGCGCGTCAAACTGATTGTCCTGATCACCGTCTCCGTCCTGACGGGGGTCTGCGTCTCCATCGCCGGCACTGTCAGCTTTGTAGGTCTCATCATGCCCCACATCGCCCGGATGCTGGTGGGTCCGAACCATAAACGGCTCCTGCCGGCTTCCCTCTTTTCCGGCGCCATCTTCCTCCTGCTGGCGGATCTGACCGCCCGGACCCTGCTCAGTCCGATCGAGCTGCCCATCGGCGTGGTCACGTCCATCGTCGGTGCGGTTGCTTTCGTCATCATCTTCTACAGAACCAGGAAAGGGGGAAGATGAAAATGCTGCGGGGAGATCATATCTCGGTTCGCTACGGCGCCGCCACCGTCGTAGACGATCTTTCCTTTCATCTTGAAGAAGGACAGTGGCTGATGCTCGCCGGCCCCAACGGGGCAGGCAAATCCACTTTGATCGAAGCCATCGCCCAGGGCGTTCCCTATACCGGCTCCATCCGTTGGGAGGAGCAGGAACTCCGCGCGATGAAACCGGCGCAGCTGGCGCAGCGAATCGGCGTCCTGTCGCAAAAAAACAGTGTAGGCTATGCCTACACCGTCGACGAAGTGGTCGGTCTCGGAAGATATGCCTGGAAGTCCGGCCTGTTTTCAGGTTCGGACGATCAGGGGAAACAGCAGGTGGAAAAGGCCCTGGAAATGACGGGCCTCACGGAGCTGCGCCGCGCCAGTATGCTGACGCTCTCCGGAGGCGAAACCCAGCGGGTTTTCCTGGCCCAGGTCTTTTCGCAGAACCCGCAGGTGCTGATTCTGGATGAACCGGCCAATCACCTGGACCTGAAATACCAGCAGCATATTTTCTCTCTGATTCAGCAATGGCTGAGGGAACCGGGACGCGCCGTGCTGTCCGTGGTCCACGACCTGAGCCTGGCCCGGCGCTACGGCACCCATGCCATCCTGATGGATCACGGAAAAACCGTCTCCAAGGGCCTGATCGGCGAAGTCATGACGCCGGAAAACCTCCGGCAGGTCTATGATATGGATGTGTTCGCCTGGATGCGGGAAATGCTGTCTCAGTGGAAAGAATAGAATAACCCAGCGGCCGTATTTGTCGGTCGCGGGGCTGCGATTTGGTTTATTTCAACACCGATACAGCATCCGCGATGGTTTTTTCCAGGGCTTCCCGTCCGTATTGGTCAACCGCCGCCTTGTTCTTCTCGCCGTGCGTCAGATTGCCGGCGCCGCCGATGCAGCCGCTGATGCAGGCCATTCCCTCGATGAAATTCGCGTCGAGCACATTTTTGCTCTTGCGCAGCAGCGCCGCCTTGCATTCTTCAATGCCGTCGCAGGTGCATGCTTTCAATTCAAACGCATCCAGCTGCTGCTCCTTCAGTCCTTCGGCCACCGCGTCGGAAAGGCCGCCGCTCCGGGCAAAGATCCGGCCGAAATAGGAAGCGTTGTCCAGCACGTCCTCTTCCAGCGCGGTCAGATCAATATCCCGGCTGTCGAACAGCGCCTGCAGTTCTTCAAAGGTGATGGCGGCATCCACATAGGGTTTCACTTCGTCCAGCTGCACTTCGGCTTTTTTCGCGGTGCACGGACCGATGAATACCGTCTTCACGTTCGGTTCATGCTCCTTGATATATTTGGCAATCGTGCCCATGGGCGACAGATTGTGGGAAATATACTGGGCAAGCGCGGGGAACGCCGTTTTCACATAGCGGACAAAGGCCGGGCAGCAGGAACTGGTCAGGAATCCTTTTTCCGCCAGTTCCCTGGATTCTGCCTGCGCCACCATATCCGCGCCCAGCGCGACTTCCACAACGGTATAGAATCCCAGCTTCTTGATGCCGGTAATCACCTGGCCCAGTTTGGCATAGTGCATCTGGCTTCCGATGGCCGGAGCAACCAGCGCGTAAACCTTATACTTGCTGTTGTTTTCGCTCCGTTTCAGCATATCAATCACATTCAGGATATAGGAGCGGTCGGAAATCGCGCCGAACGGGCACTGATATACGCACGCGCCGCACTGAATGCATTTTTCATCGTCGATTTTGGCGGCATTGTCTTCGCTGATGGAAATCGCCTTGATCTTGCAGGCATTCTGGCAGGGGCGTTTCCGGTTCACAATGGCGCTGTACGGACAGACCTTCGCGCACATCCCGCATTCCACACATTTGGTTTTGTCGATATGTGCCTCATGCTTGTGGTCAAAGGAGATCGCGCCGCGCTTGCAGGCGTCCTCGCACCGGTGCGCCAGGCAGCCCCGGCATGAATCCGTCACCTGATAGCCGCTGGCGGGACAGTCGTCGCAGGCGATGTCAATCACCTGAATGATGTTGTTTCCCTGGCCGCCGCCCATGGCCAGCTTCACCCGTTCCGCCAGGATCGCCCGTTCCTTATGCACGCAGCAGCGCATGGTGGGTACTTTCCCCGGCACGATGGTTTTGGGAATATCCATCACGTTTTCCAGCAGCGTGTCGTTCCAGGCATGGCGGGCCACTTCCCGCAGCACCTTGTATTTCAGATGCTGAACTTTTGTATCAAACTTATGCATAACGGTTCCTCCCTCAGAAGTAACTGACCTTGATGCGCTTCCCCATCTTTTGCAAAGCCGCGCTTAATTCCTGCACCAGATTCATCTTGATGCTGAAATTGATCGGCAGATCCGGATTCTGATGTGCGGGATTAATGGCCCGGCCCACGTAGAAATTGATATCCGTCGCTTCCTCAAACAGCAGCTGACTGATCAGGGAAGCGCCGTCCTTCTGATTGCTCCATTCGTCGTATCTCCGGTTTTCGGAAATATAGTCCTGGGCATATTCCACGACGCGGTTGACGGTAATCACGCCTTCTGTCACCAGGTCCACGCCTTCCAGCGTGGCAATCGGCGGAATGTCGCCGTCAAACTTCAGGGAAGGACGCAAAGGCTTGTTCAGCCACTTTGCCGCGATGGAGGATGTCGTTCCGCCGCAGATAATGTGCTTTCCTTCCTTGGCAAAGAAAAGGCTCATCATGCGGTTCGCGTCGTCCCGGTTGCTGGGCGGACCGAAAAGCATGTTCATCGGCACCCGCTTCCGCATCCGGACCACACAGGAGGTGGCGTCGTCCCCCGGTTCCCCGCCGTAAAGCCGGTTGCATTCATCCACCAGCATCGTGGAAAGCACTTTGGCGGAATATCCGCAAAGATTCATCGCTTCCATAAAGGAAATGATGTCTTCCCGTTTCCAGCCGAAATTGTAGCCGATCCCGATCCCGGCGTGCGGGCATCCGTCGCTCATGGCAATAAAGACGTCGTCCTCCTGCAGACGGATCATCGAACGGAAGATCTGCTTCCCTCCGATGGAAGTTTCCTGTTTCGGATAGTCGAAGTTCTCACCGTTCCGGAGCAGAATCACATGCGGATTGTCATACTGAATGATTTCGGCGGTACGATTCTGCATGATCCTCAGAATGGTGAAGGTGGAATAGGCAACGCCCCGGACCGAGCAGACGGGAAGCGTCGCCGCGATGGTTTCCACGCATTCCTCCAGGGACAGGCCGGCAGCCAGCATGGTGGAAATAATCTTGCTGGTCAGCGTGGACAGAATGCTGGCTTTCACACCGCTGCCCAGCCCGTCGGCCAGCACGATGATGGTGGAGCCGTCCTCCTGTTCCACAACGTCCACATGGTCTCCGCACAGCTGTTCCCCGGCATGATTGATGCTCTTAAAGCCGATTTCGCAGCACAGGTCATTCATTGGCAATCGACTCCTTCAGCTTGGACAGGGCGATCTTGGTCTCCGCGGCGGTTTCGCCGAGCAGTGAAGCAATCTCCTGCACGATTCTCATCTGTTTGTCAACCACCTTGTCGGCCACTTCCACCGTCTGGCGGCTGATCTCTTCTTTCTCGCGGCGCGCTTCCTCCTCGGCGGTCACGTCGCGCATGATGCACAGGAGCATCCGGCCTTCTTCCGCCGGCACAATCGTCTGTTCCACATACCGGTTGTATTCCGCCAGGTAAATCCGTTCGTTATAGATGCCGCGCTTGCTCTGCTGCACTTTCAGGAAAGGCGTGGGATCCAGAATCCGCACGACCTGGTCTCCCAGTACGGCGCCCGCGTCCCGGAGATTCAGGAACTGAAGCATCATCGGGTTGATCTGATGAACTTCAAGCCGGTCGTTGAGCATCAGGATGCCGTTGGGGGAGTTGCGGGAAATCGCGTCTGTCATATTCTCCGCCTTGTCCATCAGGTAAGGCAGGCACATGGAAATCTCCGCTTTTCCCTGATAGATCGCAACCGCTTTTTCCCGGCAGGAGTTGTATCCGCAGGAGCCGCAGTTCAGCTCCTGGCTGGGTTTGAATTTGCCCATTTGCCGCAGGATATCGCGAATCTCGTCCTCGCTCGGCACGGCCGCCCGCTGATCAATGGGTTCAAAGCGTTTCCGCAGATCGCGGTTTTCCGGTTGATCCACGTCAAAATCCTTCTCTCCCGCGAACGAAGCCACCGCCAGATAATCCCGCACAGGGCTGCGGTGGTACTTTTCCATCACCGGACCGCCGATGCATCCGCCCGTGCAGGCGCTCATTTCGATGAAGCAGTGATGAATCTTCCCGTTCTCAATATCCCGCAGCGCCGCAATGCAGTTTTCAACGCCGTCCAACGCCATGTAGGTATACTGAGGCGAATCACAGCGCATCGTTTTCAGAATGCCGCCGGTCGTCGGGAAAAACCTGGCGCGGCTTCGCGGATCAGCTTTCACGTCCGGTTTCAGTTCGATCCCTTCCGCTTTCAGCCAGTTCGTCAGTTCCTCAAAGGTCAGCACCGCGTCTACGGTATCGCCGTAATAAGCCGCTTCATCCTTCTTCGCAACGCAGGGACCGATAAACACGGTCTTGGCTTCCGGCATTCTCTTTTTGATATCGGCACAGTGGGCCTGCATCGGCGACAGCACATCCGCCAGATACTCCAGTTCCCGCGGGAAATACTTCTGGATCAGCAGATTGATGCTGTGGCAGCAGGAGGAAATCAGAATGTCCCTGTCCTCTTCCTTCAGCATGCGGTCATATTCCCGTTTGACCTGGGTCGCGCCCAGCGCGGTTTCTTCCGCATCCGTGAATCCCAGCTTCTGCAGGCCTTCCCGCATGCTTTCGATGCCGACGCCGTCGTAATTAGCGATAAAGGAAGGTGCAAGCGACGCGATGACCGGGGCGCCGCTCTGGATCAGCACCTTCACCTTTTCGGTCTCATCCACAATTTCTTTTGCGTTCTGGGGGCAGACAACAAAACAGTGTCCGCAGAGAATGCATTCGTTCCCGATAATATGCGCCTGGTTCCCGGAAAAACGGATGGATTTCACCGGACAGTGCCGGATACATTTGTAGCAGTTTTTACAGTTGGATTTCTTCAGCATCAGGCAGTTCTGCATGCCTGTCCCTCCCCCGTTATGTAATCATTCAAAAAAGGGTTGCACCGGACGAAGCGAGCGCCCGGTGCCGTCCTGATCACAGTTTCGCCAGAACATTCTTTTCAAAAAAAGCATGGGTGGTTTCCGGCGAAACCGAAAAGACTTCATCATCCACCGTCACGCAGACGCCCTGCTGGCACCTGCCCATGCAGAAGGTCCCGCCCAGTTCAATCTTGTCTCCCAGATTGTTTTCGGCAATCAGTGCCTGCAGCTGTTCCACCACCTGGCGGGATCCTTTGATATGGCAGGAAGAACCGATACAAACCGTCATTTTCATTTTCATATCCCCCTCGAATTATTGATATTCCACAACGTTCGCCCAGCTGAGCAGGAATTCCCGTTCTTTTTCATTGCCCTTCACGGACTGGCTGGCGGCCACGATCGGCATCCAGCTCTGGACATAGGTCTTTGCCGTTCCGCTCTTTTTGCAGAACAGATCCAGATAGGTCTCGGCGCCTTCGATATCGCCCTTCAGCCAGAACAGCAGATAGGTGCGGGCGGCGTCGGCGGAAGCATTTCCCTGGGTCACATGGCTCCAGTCCAGGATATAGGGTGTTCCGTCTTCCGTGATGATGATATTGGACGGACGGAAATCCCCGTGGCACACCTTGTTATGTTTGGGCATACCCTCCAGCCGGGTATGCAGGTTATACCGCACCGTGGCGTCCAGGTCCGCTTCGCTGATCTTGCGGTTCATCTTGTCTCTCAGCCTGGTCAGCAGCGGACAGGTCTTGCTCTGCACTTCCAGCTGCAGATCCACCAGCTGTTCGATATACTCTTTCTTCTTTTCCGGATGCTCCTCCATCAGCTGAGACAGCGTCTTCCCGGCAATATACTCGGATACGATCGTCCATTTCCCGTCGATCATGGTCACTTCCAGGATTTTCGGGATATGCAGGCCGATCTCCTCCACCCGGGCCTGATTCAGCGCCTCGTTCAGCACATCCGCCTTGGAATACTCGGGATTGAAAACCTTCAGGCAGCGATCGCCGTCGCGGTAGACGGTCTTGGTGTTGCGCACTGCAATAACACGATCCAGATTCATGTCTCTTCCTCCTCTCACTTCTTCTGTCCCCGGCGATAGGCTTTCTTGACCGGATCGTCGTCACGGGTTGCGATATCCGCATCGGTGGGCTTGGGAAGCTCTTTGAAATGCTTTCCGCCGTAATAGGCGTTCAGGTACATCTGCCTGATTTCCTCCATCAGCGGATAGCGGGGATTCGCGCCGGTGCACTGATCGTCAAAGGCCTGTTCCACCATGGCGTCCAGCCTGTCCAGGAAATCCTTTTCGTCTGCAACATAATCACGGATGGTGGGCTTAATCCCCACATAGGCTTTCAGGTCGTTGATCATTTTGATCAGGCCTTCCAGTTTTTCCTGATCGTTTTCTCCCTGTACGCCCAGGGCTTCCGCCACTTCGGCATAGCGGCGCAGCGTATGCGGATGATCGTACTGCGGGAAGGTGCCCATCTTGGCGGGAACTTCCGCCGCGTTGAACCGCAGCACTTCCTCAATCATGAGCGCGTTGGCAACGCCGTGGGGAATATGATGGAAGGCGCCGAGCTTATGCGCCATGGAATGGCATACGCCCAGGAACGCGTTCGCGAAAGCCATGCCGGCCATCGTGGCGGCGTTGGCCATCTTTTCGCGGGCTTCCACATCCGTCTGCCCGTCGTCATAGGCGCGGGGCAGGTATTCGAAGATCACTTTCAGCGCCTGAATCGCCAGGCCGTCGGTGTAATCGGTGGCCATCATGGAAGCGTAGGCTTCCAGCGCGTGCGTCACCGCATCGATGCCGCTGGCCGCGGTCAGTCCCTTCGGGGCTGTCATGTGGAAGTCCGTATCGATAATCGCCATCTTGGGCAGCAGCTCATAATCCGCCAGCGGATACTTGACTCCGGTCTGCTCATCCGTGATCACCGCGAAGGGCGTGACTTCACTGCCGGTGCCGGCGGAAGTGGGAATGGCGACAAAGTAGGCTTTTTCTCCCATCTTCGGGAAAGTATAAATCCGTTTGCGGATATCCATGAAGCGCATGGCCATATCCATGAAGTCGACCTCTGGATGCTCATACAGCACCCACATGATCTTTCCGGCGTCCATGGCGCTGCCGCCGCCCAGGGCGATAATCACATCGGGCTGGAAGATCCGCATCTGCTCCGCGCCGGCTTTGGCGCTCGCCAGCGTGGGATCGGGAGCGACATCGAAGAAGGTGGTGTGCTCAATGCCCATTTCGTCCAGCTTATCCGTAATCGGCTTGGTGTTGCCGTTGTGATACAGGAAGCTGTCGGTCACCACGAAAGCCCTTTTCTTTCCCATCACGGTTTTCAGTTCATCCAGGGCCACCGGCAGGCAGCCTTTCTTCATGTACACCTTTTCCGGGGCGCGGAACCAGAGCATGTTCTCCCTTCTTTCAGCAACGGTTTTGATATTCAGCAGATGTTTGACCCCGACATTTTCGGAAACGGAGTTACCGCCCCAGCTGCCGCATCCCAGGGTCAGGGACGGCCGCAGTTTGAAGTTGTACAGATCGCCGATGCCGCCGTGCGACGAAGGCGTGTTCACGACGATGCGGCAGGTCTTCATCCGCTCAGCGAAATCGTTCAGCACATCGGGTTTCTTCTGCGTGTTGATGTACAGGGAAGCCGTATGTCCATAGCCGCCGTCGGCAATCAGGCGGTCCGCCTTGGCAAAAGCGTCTTCCAGATCCTTCGCCCGGTACATAGCCAGCACGGGAGAAAGCTTTTCATGGGCAAATTCTTCGGAAAGCTCCACGGATTCAACTTCGCCGATCAGCACCTTTGTTCCTTCCGGAACCTTCACGCCAGAAAGCTGGGCGATCTTATACGCGCTCTGGCCGACGATCTTCGCGTTCAGCCCGCCGTTGATCAGGATGGTCTTACGCACTTTGTTCAGATCCTGTCCCTGCAGGAACCAGCATCCTCTGGCAGCAAATTCATGCTTCACTTGCTCATAGATGCTGTCGAGCACGATCACGCTCTGCTCGGAGGCACAGATCATGCCGTTGTCAAAGGTCTTGGAATGGATGATGCTGTTGACCGCCAGGATAATGTCCGCGCTGTCGTCAATCACCGCGGGCACGTTGCCGGCGCCGACGCCCAGGGCGGGCTTTCCGCTGGAGTAAGCCGCCTTGACCATGCCGGGGCCGCCGGTGGCCAGGATGATATCCGCTTCCTTCATCAACGTGTTGGTCATTTCCAGGCTGGGCACGTCGATCCAGGAGATCAGGCCTTCCGGTGCGCCGGCTTTCACAGCCGCTTCCAGAACTACTTTGGCCGCGGCGATCGTCGCGCCTTTGGCCCGGGGATGCGGGCTGATGATGATCCCGTTGCGGGTCTTCAGGCAGATCAGGGATTTGAAAATCGCTGTGGAAGTCGGATTGGTGGTGGGAATGACCGCCGCAACGACGCCGATAGGCTCGGCGATCTTTTTGATCCCGGCCGACTTGTCCTCTTCAATCACGCCGCAGGTCCGGGTATCGCGGTATGCATTGTAAATATATTCGCTGGCATAGTGGTTTTTGATCACCTTATCTTCCACAACGCCCATGCCCGTCTCCGCCACAGCCATCTTCGCCAGGGGGATCCGCGCCTGATCGGCGGCAGTTGCGGCGGCCAGGAAGATCCTGTCCACCTGCTCCTGGGTGAAGGTCGCGTACTGACGCTGCGCCGCCCGGACGCGGGCAATCGCGGCTTCCAGCGCCTCCACGCTGTCTGTCAGTTCATAGGGTTTGTTTTCCATGTCAATCTTCCTCCTTCATTTGACCGGGTGTACAGGCTGTCATTTTCAGATAAGCCAGGGAAAGGGCGATGTTCTCCTGCCGCACCGTGACGGTTTCCGGAACATGCACGGGATACGGCGCGAAATTGAGGATTCCCGTAATGCCGCTGTTCACCATCGCGTTCGCTGCTTCCTGCGCCGATGCGGCGGGAACGGCAAGGATCCCGAGATGAACATCATGCAGCAGGCACCATCGGCGCATCTGATCCATTTGGAGGATCGGAATGCCTTCATGGGATTCATCTGTTCCGCTGATATCGAATGCCGCGGAAATCTCCATGCCGTATTCCCGGAAGCCGTCGTATTCCATCAGCGCTCTTCCGAGTCTGCCGGCGCCGACGATCACAGCCGGTTCCGTATGCTGCATTCCCAGTACCTTTTCCAGGTCGCCGCGCAGCCTGTCGGACGGATAGCCGACTTTCGGCATTCCTGCCGTACAGATACTGGCCAGATCCTTCCGCACCTGCACTTCGCCAAGACCCAGGCCTCTTGCGACAGCGGCGGATGAAACCATTTCGGTCTTCACCGTCCGCACAAACTGCAGGTACAGCGGCAGTCGTCCCATGGTCGCTCTGGAAAGCGTGCTGCTTTGCATCCCTCTTCCCTCCTTCCGAAACGCATTATAAACGGAATGGGTTTCGGAGGGAATTACCAAAATGGTATATGCGATATATACATATCGATATCACTGTATCGATAAAGAAAAGCCCTTCCGCCGCAAGGGGGCAAAAAGGCTGATATTTCACGGGAATCTGCTCACCGGTCAGGCAGGCATTCTCTTCTCGATTGGGTCAGTTCGGTAATAAACTGTTTGTCCAGCGCAGTCAGCTGATAATCCTTCCGCCGGATCAGCACATCCCTGTATTTCCGGCTGTTGTCGCAGCATTTCCGCTGAACCAGATGCAGATTAGTGAGCAGACGGGTCGGAATGGGGGAAACCCACATAAATGTTTCCGGGTTTTCGGAAAGCAGATCCATCTGGCTCCCCCGCTCAAACACATAGATCCTTCTGGCAGTATCCGGCAGTTCATCCCTTTTGACCGCGGACAGGGGCAGGGACGGAACATAGGGATCCGCGTGAGCGATCTGGATATACCCGTGCAGGTCGTCCGTCGTGATGGTTTCTTTCTTTGCCAGTTCGCTTTTCTCGCTCATGATCAGGCAGTAGGTGAATTCCACCACCAGTTCGCCGTGAAGGTTTTTCTCCTCCAGCAGCTGTTTGAAGTATTTGTCGTGCTTGTTGGCATAGCGGATGATCCCGAGATCGTACCCGACTTCCAGAATGTTTTTGATCGCCTGCTGCGCGTTTGTCTCCTGATAAAAGATTTCCGCGTCTTCCCTGCCCAGCGATTTGGAAAAGCGTGTAAAAGCGTCGGAGATATAGCTGGCCCGTGGAACGGAGATGGAAAAACGCTGCCTGCCCGGCTTCCCGGTTTTATACATTTCCTCCATTTCATCCACCTGCTGCAGAATCTTCCGGGCCTGGGCGATGAACCGTTCCCCGTCGGGCGTAAGCTCCATTCCATGGGCGCTCCGGCGGAAGATCTCAAGGTTCAGATCGGCCTCCAGATCCTTCATCATCCGGCTCAGATTGGGCTGGGCAACGTGGATCTCCTCCGCCGCCTTGTTGATCGATCCGCACTCCGCAATGCTCACCGCGTATTTCAGGTGAAGAATATTCATGTCGGTCTCTCCTCTGTGTCACAGTCTCTATGGATTGTTTCCGTCTATGTCCGGGAACGATCCGCTACGGTATTGCCTGTGAGGAACCGTCTTCCTCCAGGATATATCCGCAGCCGTTCTGTACCTGATAGTCGTAATAGTTCCCTTTCGGCCGGGCCATGGCTTCCATGAGCGCCATGATCGTCCCCCCGTGAACAATCAGCGCGCAGTCTTCCTGTGGCGCTTTTTTTCGGATCCGTTCAAACGCCCTGACACAGCGCGCCGCGAAGGCCGCCCGGCTTTCTCCGCCCGGAAAGGGAAGCTCGCCGCCGGAGTCGATCCACGTCTGATAGTCCTCCCGCCCGTTCAGGTCGTGATAGTTCTTATACTCAAACGCGCCGAAATCACATTCCCGGAAATCCGGAACAATTTCGGACCGGATGCCCGGATAGAGAATCTCCGCTGTTTCCAGACAGCGGCGCATGGGGCTTGTGTACACATGCCGCGCGGCGGGATAGAGGTTTTGCTTCAGCTGCGCGATTCCCTCCGGGCACAGCGATTCGTCCGTCCTGCACCCGACATAGCGCTTTTCCATGTTCCCCCGGGTCATTCCGTGCCGGATCAGAATCCATTTCATTTGATCCGCACCCCGATTCCGCATATGCACCGCGTAACCGTTTCAGCCTTCCCGGCAATCACGCACAGCGCACGCCCGACGGCTTCCCGGAACGTCCGGTCTTCCGCCGCCATCGGCACTACGCCGGCCCCGACTTCGTTGGCAATAACGATGGCATCCGGATGGGCAGCACAAAAGTCTTCGGCAAACACCCGTGGATCCTGACCCTCGGAAAGCACCGCCCGACGGACGGTTTCGTGAAAATCCTCAAAAAACGGGCCCTCCGGGTTTTCCTGCCGTGCGAGCACATCCTGACCCTGCCAGGCTCCGCCTATATACAGTTTCAAATCAGCTTCCCTCCGATCACAATCACCGCTGTCAACGCCAGCTCCGTCACCTGCAAAAACCATCCGGCCAGATCCCCCGTCACGCCGCCGAACTGCCGGTAGGCCATCCGCCGGTAAGCAAGCACGCACAGTACCGCCGCCGCGGCGCACATCGCGGCGATCCATCCGCCCAGCGCAGTCCAGACTGCCATGCACAACACGGCATAGATGCTGCCGCTGACAGTCACCGCCCGTTTCTGCGCCGCCCGGGAAAAGTCGCCCAGCATGCCCTGCGGCCGGGCGCCTTTCATTGTCACCAGCGTCCAGGCGCTCAGCGCCCGGGACAGCACGAAAACGCAGATTAGCAGCGGTGCTTTAGCCGGGTCCGCCTCGGCATACAGGGCGGCGGAAAGCAGGAGCATCCCCGCGCAGCCCATCACCGCGAAGGCGCCGGTGTGGCTGTCCTTCAGAATCTCCAGGCGCTTTTCCTTCGGCTGCCAGGAAGCCAGCGCGTCCGTGGTATCCATGAAGCCGTCCATATGGATGCCCCCGGAAATCAGCAGAGGAATCAGCGCCGCCGCCGCGCCGCGTAGGAAAGCCCCGATCCCGATCTTTCCGCATAAAGCGAACCAGCCCCAGATCACAAGGCCGATGACGGCTCCGACCAGCGGAAAAAAGCACATGCTGTAGCGGCGGTTTTCCGCTGTCCATTCCACCTGCGGCACGGGAATCCGCGAGTAGGTCGAAAAGGCAATCAGAAGGGAACGGATCACGGTCATGGCATTTCTCCTTTCACGGATATGCCCGAATCTTTGATCATGGAATGCTCCATACTGCAGCTCTGGCTGCGGCAATCGCGTAGAATCACTGGAATGGAATAGACAACTTCGACGACGCGGTCCGCCATCTCCGCCGCCTGCCGGTTGATCTCCGCCAGCTTCCGCAGATATGCCTGCACTGACGGCGAATACGTTATTCCGTCGGAAAACAGGTCGTTCGTCACCAGGATCAGATGCCGACTCCGGACCGCCAGGTTCTTCAGCGCCGGAACAATCCGTTCCGGGTCCCCGCCGTCAAACATTTCGTTGGCTGTCAGGTTCACCAGGTCTTCCAGCAGCACCGTGCTGCCTTCCGGAATCGGAGCGCTTTCCAGATCCTTTGGGCATTCAAGCGTTTCAAAGCCCTTATCCGCCCGCTGGGCCCGGTGCCTCGCGACGCGCAGCTCGGATTCCCGGTCGTACACCTGCATGGTGGCGACATAGATCCGCTTTTCTTTCGGCATTGTTTCAACGACTTTTTCTGCCCAGGTGGATTTTCCGCAGCCGCTGCCGCCGGTCACAAGAAGGATCATAAGCCGTCCTTTCCCTGGGGTACATACGCCTCCATGCCCAGCGCGTCAAAAGTGTGCGGCCCGCGGTAAACCTGCAGGGCCATGTCCAGCATGGGCAGCAGCAGGATGCCGCCGGTTCCCTCCCCTAATGCCGTCTGCGCACGGATCACCGGCTCCATCCCCAGCGCTTCCATGATCAGCCGGTCCGCCGGTTCCTTGCTCATCACGGCCGGCAGGATGGACTCCGTAACCCGGGGATCAATCCGTGCCGCCGCCAGTGCGGAAGCCGCGGGAATCATGCCGTCCGGGATCGTCGGAATCCCGCATTTCATCCCGCCGAGAAAGGCTCCCGTCATCCCGGCCAGTTCAAATCCGCCTGCTTTGGCCAGCACATCCACAGGATCCGACCGGTCCGGCCGGTTGATCGCCAGTGCCTGCCGGATCGCGGCGATTTTCCGCACCAGGCCGGCGTCGGAAAGGCCGGCGCCCCGGCCGGTGACCTCTTCGGGAGGAAGATCCAGCAGCGCGGCCGTCACGGCGCTGGCCGCCGTTGTATTGCCGATGCCCATCTCTCCGATCACGGCGATCTGATAGCCCTTTTCGCGCAGGTCATGCATCATCTCCATGCCCGCGTGGATCGCCGCCTCCGCCTGCTCCCGGGTCATGGCCGGACCTTCGGTGATGTCCGCCGTTCCGTTCCCGATCCGCCGGTCCACGGTGCCGGGAACCGGGGTGATCATCCCCATGTCCACTGCAAACACGTCCGTGCCGGCGACGGAAGCCATCAGGTTGATGTTTCCCGTGCCCTCCGCAATAGTGCCGGCCACAAGAGCCGTCACTTCGCTGCCGGACTGGCTCACACCCTTCCGGACCACTCCGTGATCGCCGCAGAAAACCACGGCGCAGCGCCGGTCAATCCGCACGTCCGCCGTTCCCTGCACCCCTGCGATCTTCACAATCAGATCTTCCAGCAGCCCCAGGGAATGCAGAGGTTTTGCCACGCTGTCCCACCGTTTTTGAGCCTGTTCCCGTACGTTCATTCTTTTTCTCCGTCCGACCTTCGCACAACCGCTTTAATTTCCTCAAACCGGGAGATCATCTGATCATAGTTTTCTCGTTCGTGGGGAAATATGCATTCTCTGCAGCTCTTCGTTCCCTTATCGGTATACCGCCAGTTCCCGCCGCACCGTTTTCCCAGCGTATAAAGCGGACAAAAGCAGAACAGGCAGTTGAAATCCTCCTCCGGGATCCCTTCATGGCAGGGAAAATGCTCGCACGCCCGGTTCTGAAAAAAGTGGCTGCTGTTTCCGGTTGTCTCCATGTCTCCTCCTATACCAGCACTTCAACGGCTGCGATCAGGATCATCATCAGGGCGCTTGTCACATACAGAAGCCGGTTGCTCCTGAGAATATCCTCCCGTTCCGCCGGCCGGTCCGGATCCCCGATGGTCGGCTTTTCCACGGGTTTGCCGAAATAGTCGTGGGTTCCGCCCAGCTGGATATGCAATGCCCCGGCTGCCGCGGCCTCGCTCCACGCACAGTTGGGACTCAGATGGTTGGCATGATCCCGCCGCACAATGCGCCAGGCGTTTTTCCCGTCCAGTCCGATCAGGAACGAAGCGCCGACCATCAGCAGTGCCGTCAGCCGGGCCGGAAGATAGTTCAGCACATCGTCCAGGCGGGCGCTGCTCCAGCCGATATCCCGGTATTTCTCGTCCCGGTAGCCCACCATGGAATCCAGCGTGTTGGCCGCCTTGAATCCCCACAGCAGCACCGGTCCGCCGATCAGCGCGTAAAACATCGGGGAAATCACGCCGTCCGTGGTGTTCTCCGCCACGGTCTCCACCGTTGCCTTCACGATCTCCTCTTCACTCAGGTTCTGCGTGTCCCGGCCAACGATCCGGGCCACCTGTTTCCGGGCCTCCGGCAGGCCTTTCTCAAGCGCTTTCCCGACGTCCCGGGCTTCCTTCGCCATGCATTTCACCGAAATGCCCATCCAGTTCATCAGCGTCATCCCGACAAACAGCGGGATCCGCCCCAAAAGGCCCAGCCCCCGGAGGATCAGGAAGGCGGCTGCCATCGTAATCAGCATCGTGGACACGGTCAGCACCACCGCGCTGATGCGCAGGTTGCCGCCCCGCTTTCGGAGGTGTTTCTCCGCAAAGGAGATATATTTTCCGATCAGCCGCACCGGGTGATACAGCCACTCCGGGTCCCCCAGCAGCAGATCCAGCAGATACCCGGCCATCAGAGCGGCAATCCAGAACCGCACGGCACATCCTCCCCATCCATGATCCTGTAAATCGCGTCCATATGCACGCTGCTTCGCACGATGGCGGCAATCCTGTCGAATTCCCTCTCGCGGAAAGCTTCCATACTGACCGGAGCAGAATCGCGCGCTCCGTCCCCGCGCATCTCCCGGATCCTGCCGGCAACGGCGGCAAACAGTTTTCCGTCGTCAAACAGTCCGTGCAAATAGGAGCCCAGCACGTTTCCTTCCGCGTTCATGATCCCGTCCGGCCGGCCGTTGATGTTCACCCATGTCACGGCGTCCGGTCCGGTCACGTTTTGACCCGCGTGGATCTCATAGCCTTCCACCGTCAATCCGTTGAAGGCCGATATCCACCCGGAAGCGCATTCGACGGTTCCGGTCGCCTGCACCGTCTGCTTTTCCTTTTCAAACACCACGTCCAGATCCAGCAGCCCCAGACCCGCCGTTTCCGGAACCGCCGATTCCGTATGTTCCGGATCCCGCAGCCGGTTCCCGAGCATCTGGTATCCGCCGCAGATGCCCATCACCATGCCGCCCCGGCGCGCATGGCGAATGATCGCGGCGTCCATGCCGCGGTTGCGAAGGTCGATCAGGTCTTCAATCGTGTTTTTGGTTCCCGGCAGCAGGATCAGGTCGGCGCCTTCCAGATCCTTCGCGTTTTCCGCATAGCGCAGCCGGCATCCAGGCTGCAGCGCCAGCGACTGGAAATCCGTGAAATTGGAGATATGGCGCAGCTTCACCACCGCCACGTCGATATCTCCCGTTCCGCCTTGCAGGCGGAAACGCTCCGTAACGCTGTCCTCATCTTCCAGTTCCACGTCCATCCAGGGCACCACGCCGAGCACGGGAACATGAATCCTTTCTTCCAGCATCCGCAGCCCCGGCTCCAGGATTTTCACATCCCCGCGGAACTTGTTGATGATGACGCCCTTGACCCGAGCCCTTTCCTCTTCCGTCAGCAACATCACCGTGCCCAGCAGGGAAGCGAACACGCCGCCCAGGTCGATATCCCCCACCAGAATCACCGGCGCGTCGGCAGCCTTTGCCATGCTCATGTTGACGATGTCGCCTTCCCGCAGGTTAATCTCCGCGGGGCTTCCGGCGCCTTCGATCACGACGCAGTCGGCTTCTTCTGCCAGAGAATCATAGATCTCTTTGATTCTCTGCCGCAGAGCCGGTTTGTACCGGTGATATTCCATGGCCGTCATGTTGCCGATGACTTTTCCCTCGACGATTACCTGGCTTTGCCGGTCGCCGGTGGGTTTCAGCAGCACCGGATTCATCCGGACGTCCGGTTCAACGCCCGCCGCCTGGGCCTGGGTCACCTGGGCCCTGCCCATTTCCAGTCCGTCCCGGGTGACAAAGGAATTCAGGGACATGTTCTGCGCCTTGAAAGGCACGGCTTTCCATCCGTCCTGTTTCATAATCCG
Organism: uncultured Eubacteriales bacterium; assembly: GCA_902764875.1. Classification (GTDB taxonomy): domain Bacteria; phylum Bacillota; class Clostridia; order Christensenellales; family Aristaeellaceae; genus Aristaeella. The sequence goes on along the minus strand of CACWXP010000016.1, from coordinate 9,421 downwards.
CAAAAAGGCGCTGCAAAGCACGCTTTTCCCGACGGATGAAGCCGTCCCCTGAACCATCAGACATCTGCTCATCTTTGCTCTTCTCTTTATCACATATTACCGTCCTTCAGGATGACGGCCCTCGCCGAGGGTCGCTTGTACACTTTCCCTTCTGGATTGTAATTCTGCCTGTCCATTTGAAACAGCTCTCTCATGGCCGGTATCGCCTCCATTGCGCCCTGATATCTTGATTGCCTTGCAGCAGTAACACATAATGATCTGGTAATAACCATCCTGCCTTCACCTGTAGATAATACCATATTCCAAAAAACAAAAAAAGGCCGCGGAACTCAACAGCCATCGACTCATACCACTCTCCGCCCGTTTTGTTTCAGAAATGATAGAACAGCCACTATAAATCAGCAATTCCCTGTATAGACATATTTCAGTTTTTCCCGGGCAACCTCAGCAAGATGGTAAATTTTCCGGACATCGGTTGCCGGACGGTCCGTCATGTGGAAATGGGGAAAGAAGCGGGAAATATGCAGCGGAATCTCCGGCGAAAGCACGGAAATCCATTCGGTCATGCGACGCATCTCCTCTTCCGAGTCGTTTTCCCCCGGAATGATCAGTGTGGTCAGCTCCACGTGCGTGTCCCGGACGGCCCGGGTGATAAAGGCTTTCACCATTTCCAGGTTGCCGCCCAGTGTATGGGTATAATAATGCTCCGAAAAACCTTTCAGGTCGATATTCATTGCGTCTGTGTACGGCAGGAGGGCTTCCAGAACGGGAAGTTCCGCCGTACCGTTGGTTACAAGAACATTTTTCAGGCCGGCTTCATGGGCCGGTTTTGCGGTGTCCCGGACATATTCCCAGCCGATCAGCGGCTCGTTATAGGTAAAAGCCAGACCGATATTTTCCCGGCTGCGGGTTTCCAGCGCGAGCTGCACCAGTTCCTCCGGCGGGACAAACCGGGCCTCGGCAGCGCGCTCTTTGGCTTCCTCCGACCAGGAGATTCCGAAGTTCTGGCAGAAGGGGCAGCGCAGATTGCATCCGTAGCTGCCCACGGACAGGATCATGCTGCCGGGATGAAACCGCTGCAGGGGTTTCTTTTCGATAGGATCCAGGGCAATTCCGGTAAGCTTTCCGTAGTTTCCCGCCCGGACTTCTCCATTCTCGCAGATCCGACCTCTGCAGAAGCCCACGCCGCCCTCCGGAATTTCGCAGTGGCGGAAGCATACCTCACATCGGGCCATTCAATCATCTCCCTATACATGCCGGACAACTTCGAAGCGCTGCAGATTCACCTTTTCATTCGGGCCGATGCCCGCCTTTTTCCGGGCGATGGCAATCTGCTGCTGCGGGGTGTCTACGCCCTCCAGATCCGGCAACAACAAGCCGCGGCGATGTCCCTTCGAGACAATCACCCCGTAGCGCTTCACATCCAGCTGCTCCTCGGATTCGATATCCTCCGCTTCGCCCAGCACATCCACATTGATCTCGAGCCATTTCAGCTCCTCCGGCCGGATCGGATCAAACCGCGGATCCCGGGAAGACGCGCTGACGGCATTCTCGATAATCTCCTGTGCCAGGTTGTCCCGGGTCGGGGAAATGGTTCCGATACAGCCCCGGAGCTGCCCAAGCTTATGGATAGAAACAAAAGCCCCGGCCCTTGTATTCAGCAGTTCATCCGGCAGATCCGGCGGAACTTCGGTCACCCGCCGGTTCCGCACGTAATCTTCCACGGACTTCCAGGCCAGGCGGACCCATGGGTCGCATTTCCTACGGTTTTCCGAAAGCCGCTTTTCCTGCTCCCGCTCCCGGATATCCAAAAAAGCCCTGGCGGGGTTCGCTTCTCCCGGGCGGAAAATACAGATGCCGTATCCGACGCCGGTCACGTCTTCATGGGACAGCTTTTGCGCCTCCACAGAAATCCCGTCAAAAGCGCCCGCCATCATCACAAAGGAACGGTGACCGCACTCCGCCGCGCGGTTGCAGAAGGATTCACTGAAATCGAACAGCTCCCAGAAAGCGGCCCGCCCACAGACGTCCATGATTCTTTCGTCATATTCCGGGCCTTCTGCCGCGAAACCGTACGGGCCGTAGGTCTGCAGTTTGTGAGAAAGGTCGCCGCTGGCGACCCAGACCGCTTTCCTGCCTGTTTCTTCCACGGCCCGGCGAACGATCTGTCCAAGACGGTAATGTTCTTCAAGGGAAAGGCCTGACAGTCCGATCCGCACCAGTTTAAAATCCTGATAAGCCTGCCGTATGAAATACAGCGGAACCATGGTTCCGTGATCCAGAGATGCATCCCGCTGGCCCATGGTTCCGGCAGGGAAGCTTTCTCCGGCGGCGAGCTTTTCAATCCTTCCGACCAGATCGCTGTCATATTCTTCCCGGAAACGCACCTGTGGAGCCCTGAACTGCGCAAAGGAGCCTTCCGCCGATTTTCCTGGGGAAATATGGAAATAATCGGCATACAGCGTTGCGTGCGGACTGGAAACGATGATTGTTTCCGGTTTCAGGGCAGCAATCTCTTCCGCCACGCGGATATACGCATTCCGGGTGGCTTCGACCTGGCGTTCACTGCCCTTTCCGACTTCCGGAACAATCATCGGCGGATGAGGCACCATATAAGCTGCGAGAATAGACATACGGGTTTCACCTCCGTCTGGCATTCAGTTCCCTTTCGGAGCATCTTTCTGCTTTTTATATGTTTGTAGTTTTCTGTACTTATGAATGCTGGGGCTTGTCTGTTTATTTCTTATTGGACACCGTGCCATTTATTGAACGGATACACCACCCTGCGCACATGGCCGATGATCATCGTCCGTTCCACCGCGCCGACGCTGCGGCTGTCGTTGGAGTTGGTCCGGTGATCGCCGATCAGGAAGTAGTAATCTTCATCCACGGTGAAGTTTTTGCCGGAAAGCTCCGGAAGCACTTCGCTCCAGTTCTCCGCCGTATAGTTCTTTCCGTTCCAGGAAACAACCGCCATCTCCGCTTCCGACTGTCCGTTCCGGCTGCTGTCGTCCACTTTCTTGTTGTAGATCTTCAGCTGCTTCCCGTTCTCGTCCTTCGCGACGATGCAGGTATGCTTCCTGTTCCATTCCTCGCCGTTCAGCTGAAACATCAGTTCGCTGCCGCTGCCGGAAACCGTCAGTGAATCGCCCTTCTTCGGAACCCGGTAAGGTCCGAAGGTGTATCCGTCGGAAAGGCCTTTTGTGCGGTATTCCGGATTGATCAGGTTTTTCTCTCCCTCAACCTGCTCCCCGTTGATATACAGGTAGCCTTCCCGCAGTTCCACTGTGTCCCCGGGCATACCGCATACCCGTTTCACGAAGTTCCACGCGCCGCGGGCCGGATACCGGCAGATAACCACATCCAGCAGTTTCGGATTCCCGATGGTAATCCGCGGCGCCTGCTGGGCGGCGTTGTCGCTGTCCCAGGGCATGCACAGCCAGGTGCAGGAATAGTCGTATTTGCTGACCAGCATGATTTCCTTGTCTTCCAGGGTATCCAGCATGGATTTTCCGTCAACCCGCACAGGCTCCGCAATGATGGAGCGGAACACGAGCGCCACCGCCACTGCGCCGAGCAGAGTAAAGATCCAGCTGAGAATTTCACGCCACAAAGGTCTCTTTTCCTTTACCTTTTTATTTTTCTTCTTTTTGCCGGCGTTTTCTTCTTCCGGCGTTTCACTGACCGTCTGCTGTTCCAGCTCGCTCATCTTACAGTGCTCCCTTCAGTTCTTCAATTTCTTTTGTAATCTTTTCCCTGTTGCAGTAGTTCAGGGGGGAGAACCGCCCTCCGGCGGCCTTTTCCAGTTTTTCCAGAGCCGCCTTTTTGTCTCCCGCTTCCAGATCGTACCGGCTCAGGAAATACAGGGTGTCAATCTGGGTGTCCTTGATGGCGATCGCCTTGTCAAAATATTCCTTCGCTCCCGCCCTGTCCCCGCGGACCCTGTACAGGAATTCTCCGAGGTTGTCCAGACACACGGGATCCTCGTCGTCGTATTCCACGGATTCACGGATGAACTTTTCCGCCTTGTCGATACCGGCGTTCCATTCCTCTTCCGGACTCAGCTTCGGCGCTTTTTCTTCGGCAGCATCCGTTTCCGCGGCCGGCGTTTCTTCCGCGGTGCTTTCCTCAGCGGAAGTCTCCTCCGCCGCGTTTTCTTCCGGATTGTTCTCCTCCGCAGCCGCTCCGTTTTCTCCGTCTGCTGTTACCGCGTTTTCGTCCGCCTGCGGGGCTTCCTCTGCACCTGCTGCTTCGGCTGCCATCGCCGCGAAATCCGGCCGGTGATCCATATCGTATTTTTCTACGTACAGATACCCGAGCGTCTGGTAAAGAAGACCGGTCTCTCCTTTGCGGAACTGCTGTTCCAGCACGCTGATCCCCTTGTCCAGATTCCCGAGACGGAAACAGCAGGTGGCATAGTAAACCAGCAGTTCCGTCCGCTGACCCGGCGCCATCTGCACCTTCTGATGGGCCACAAGAAATTCTCTTGCTTTCTGATACTGTCCTTCCCGAATGATCAGCAGCGCATAGGCCAGCAGGTACCGGGCGTCGTTCAGCCCTTCCGAAAACGCTTCTTCATAAAGCTTTATCGCTTCCTCGCGCTTCCCCTGCTGCTGCAGCCGGTGTGCTTTATTGGCCTTCATTCCGCTCATAAATCCCATAACGTTATCGCTCCTTCAGCTTCCTTATCAATCTCTGACGGCGGTATTGTAACTCATTTTTGCTTTCTTGTACAGTTTTGCCTTCCCGAAGCGTCGGCTCACTGATCAGCAGCAATGCCTTTTCCGTCAGTTCCAGAGCCGCCGGAATGTCCCGCCGCACATGCTCCTCATACTTGGCCAGCTCCACATACGGAACAATGCCGCCCCGACGGTCCCGGATCATATCCCGCCAGACTTCGGCCGCCTGTTCCCGCTCACCGCCCCGGCGATAGCTCATAGCCAGCGCCGCACCCGCTGAGTCTCCCATGCGCCCCCGCCGGGCCAGCCGGTAACAGTGCCTCGCGTTCTCCGTCCGGTTGATCCGCTCCAGTGCCCGGCCCATGGAGTAAACGTCTTCGCTGAACCGGATCTTTTCCGGGTGCAGGTACAGGTCCGCCATATGGTTCAGCAGCACGCACAGCGAGGCGATATCCTGAGCGTTGTGCTTCAGGATATCGTCCAGCAGCGACATCTGCTTTGTTTTCAGATAGGTGAAATACCGCTGGGGCACTTCGCTGCCGGGCAGATCGTCCACCCGGGGTTTCCCGAGGATCACTTCCTCCAGATGACCGAGGTTGCACCTCCCCAGCCGCAGTTTCCACAGCCGCCGGCACATATGCAGCAGATCCAGATGCGGAAGTGCAAGCAGCCGCTCCCGGTCCATCCGGTTCATCAGAAACCGGCTTTCCAGCAGCGGAACATCAAAGGTCGTTCCGTTGAACGTGCACAGCACGTCGAATTTTTCCAGTCCGGCCGCCACATGCTTCAGCAGGAACGGCTCCTCCGGATAGTCCCGCATCAGGAACTGATGCACCTCAAACCCCTGATCCGTGAGCCAGCCCATGCCCACCAGGAAAGCCACCGTTCCGCTTCCGCCCAGGCCGGTGGTTTCCGTATCCAGATAGAGAATCCGCCGCGGATCCAGCCCGTCCGGGATCTCCCGATCGCTCATCATACGCAGTGTTTCCGCCGTCAGTTCCAGCGCTCCGGGAAACTCCTCTGCCGGGCGGTACACCGCAAAATGGCGGCAGTCCGTGCTGGTTTCCGCAGGAGGGTCCTTACGAGTACCGCTGCTGCCGCCCACCGCCCGTATTTTATCCTTCAGATTCATCCGGCAAGCTCCTTCAGAAGGCGCATTGCCGTCCGCTTTCCGTCTTCGCCGATTTCACCCACCGGTCCCACGCAGGAGGGACAGCCGTATTCGCACCCGCAGTCTTCCGCCACCTGCAGCGCCTTTTCCAGCAGCAGATCCCGCATGCTGAAGGCTTTCTGTGCCAGGCCGATGCCGCCGGGACAGTTGTCATAGATGAGGATCGTCGGCTTGTTGGTGATCGGGCTTCGTACCTGATACACCACGGCCACATCCTGCGGTGCGCACATCAGGTACAGCGGGCAGACAATCCGCAGCAGGTTTGCGATGCCCATCATCCCGTTCTTCAGCCGGTCGCCGGCCATTTTGTCCGCCAGCGCGTCCGGCAGCGTCCACCACATGGCCGTTGTATGCATATCCGTTTCCGGCAGGCGTACGTGCCCGAAGCCCAGCGTCTCATGCGTATCGAAACGAATCTTTTTAAACATGGTCACCAGCGCGGTCACCTTGATCTCGCCCAGCGCCGCTTTTGCCGTCCGGGCAAAGGGCTCCTCTTTCTCCACGTCCAGCAGGCTCAGGCTGATGTTCAGATCCGCGTCCGTATAGTATCCGACGTCCACGCTGCGGATAAAGGCCTTGCAGGCGTCGAAGTCCAGCTTTTCCACCTGGAACTGACGGCCTTCATGCATATAAATCGCGTTTTCGTGCAGCAGCATCGGCGCCGTAAACCGATCCATCTCCCCGACCACCCGGTGATGCGCCGGATCCGTAATATCGATAATAATGAAGTTTTCCGACGCCGCGGAGCGCAGGGAGATCTCGCTGGCCGGGAAATCCTCCGCGGACCAGTGGTATTTTCCCTCCGTATGGTGCAGAATTCCCTCTTCGTCCAGATACTCCAGCAGTTCTTCCGTTCCCGGCGCGTTGCCGAACCGGTCTCCCTCCTCGAAGGGCAGCTCAAACGCGGCACACTTGAAATGGCTCATCAGGATGTAAAGGTTGTCCGGATTCAGCAGCGCGTTTTCCGGCGACTTGTGCAGGAAATAGTCCGGATGGTTCACGATGTACTGGTCAATCGCAGCAGAGGAAGCGATGAAAAACACAATACTGGTTCCCTGCCGTCTTCCGGCCCGGCCGGCCTGCTGCCAGGCACTGGCAATGGTTCCGGGATAACCGCACATGACGCAGGCGTCCAGGGCGCCGATATCGATGCCGAGCTCCAGCGCGTTGGTGGACACCACGGCGTCCACCTTCCCGCTGCGAAGGCCGCGCTCGATTTCCCGACGCTCTCCCGGCAGATAGCCGCCCCGGTACCCCCGCACCCTGCCGGCGTTGCCCAGCGGATCGCGCACCAGATCCTTCAGATACCGGGTCAGCACCTCCACCGTCAGGCGCGAGCGCGCAAAGGTGATGGACTGGATCCCGTTCTTCAGCAGCATGCCGGAGATGGTTCTTGTGATCGGAATCGCGCCTTTGCGGATCCCCAGCTGCCGGTTAACCACCGGCGGATTGTAGAACACAAAATGCCTTTCGCCCATCGGCGCGCCGTTCTCGTCCACCAGGGTCACCGGGCGGCCGATCAGCGTTTCCGCCAGCTCCTTCGGGTTGGCGATCGTGGCGCTGCAGAGGATAAACTGCGGATGGCTGCCGTAAAAGTCGCACAGGCGCAGCAGCCGGCGCAGAACGTTTGCCAGGTTGCTGCCGAACACGCCGCGGTAGGTATGAATTTCATCGATCACGATGTACTTCAGGTTTTCAAACAGCTTGACCCATTTGGTGTGATGCGGCAGAATACCGCTGTGCAGCATATCGGGATTCGTGACGACAATGTGCCCCGCCTGGCGCACCGCCTTGCGGGCCGCAGCCGGCGTATCCCCGTCGTAGGTATAGGTTTTGATATCGACGCCGATTTCCTCGATCATGTCGTAAAGCTCGCTGACCTGATCGGCGGAAAGCGCTTTTGTCGGAAAAATGTAGAGCGCCCGGGCGTCCTCGTCCTTCAGGATCGCGGAAAGCACCGGAAGATTGTAGCACATGGTTTTCCCGGAGGCGGTCGGCGTCACGACCGTAACGTCTTCCCCCCGGTCCGTGGCCTCGAGGCTGCGGACCTGATGAATGTACAGCTCGTGGATCCCGCGGCTTTCCAGCGCAGGCTTCAGCCGCCCGTCCATGCAGGCGGGAAAAGGCGCCGTCCGTGCCCTGCGGGCGGGAATCACTTCCCACCGGGTCACGTCCTTCATGAACATGCTGTCCTTTCGGAGCTGATCCGCCAGCTGCGCTACGTTCATCCTGTCGTCTCCTTACAAAAAAGTTTCCCTGAATCCGATAACCCCCGGACCCCGTTCCTTAGGCCCTAAACCCTGAATCCCGAATCCTATTCCTAAATGCTGTATCCTGACCCCTATTATAGGGTCATCTCCTGTCCATTTCAAGGCGAACAAAATGATTTTTCTGCTCTTGTTCTTTCGGTTTCCCGTGGTATAATAGGCTCCGTTGCGGAAAAACACCCTGCAGGAAAGGACGGAAACCTCATGAGAATTGCAATTTACGGCGCAGGTTCCCTGGGAACGGTGCTCGGCGCATATCTGACAAAAAACGGCATTCCCGTCGATCTGATCAATCATAACAGAGACCATGTGGAAGCCCTGAAAAAGAACGGTGCCCGCATCACCGGCACGGTGGATTTCACGGTTCCGGTGTCCGCGCTCCTGCCGGAGGAAATGTCCGGGAAATACGATATTATTTTCCTGATGACCAAACAGCTGAACAACCGGGAAGTGGTCTCAGACCTGAAGAAGTATATGACGGATGACGCCCTGATCGTCACCCTGCAGAACGGCATTCCGGAAGACAGCATCGCCGAAATCGTCGGACCGGAGCATACCATCGGTGTCGTGGTCGAATGGGGCGCGACCCTGTCCGCTCCCGGTGAAAGCACCCTGACCTCCGAGCCGGACAGTCTTTCCTTCCATATGGGCGGCATGCCCGGGATCACGGAAGAACAGCTGCAGAAGGTAAAAGAGGTACTCGAAAAAATGTGTCCCGTGGAGATTGAGCCCAATCTTCCCGGCGCCCGCTGGTCCAAGCTCCTGATCAATTCCACCTTCTCCGGCCTCGGCACCATCATCGGCGGCACCTTCGGCGATGTAACCGGCGATCCCCTGGGACGGGAAATCGCCGTCCGCTGCATGAAGGAGATCATTGACGTGGGCCATGCCGCCGGCGTGGAATTCGCCCCCGTGCAGGGAAAGAACATCACTGCGCTGTTTTACTGGACGAATCCCGTCAAAAAAGCCGTCGCCAGAACCATCCTGCCCGTCGCCATGAAAAAACACGCCGCCATCGAGCCCTCCATGCTGCAGGACCTGAAGAGAGGCAAACCCTGCGAAGTGGACGCGATCAACGGCGTAGTCTGCGACTGGGGCCGGAAAAAGGGCGTCCCGACGCCCGTCAACGACAGAATTGCTGAAATCATCCGGGATATCCAGTCCGGCAAAAGAAAAACCGGCAAAGAGAATCTGAAGGAGTTCTGAATAGGGTAGAGGGAGGGCGTTAGCCCTCGCCCCTCCCGTTGCACCGTACGTACCGGTCAGGTATACGGCGCTACATCGTAACATGGGTTCAAGTATTT
>CACWXP010000015.1 GCA_902764875.1 uncultured Eubacteriales bacterium | reverse complement strand
TACGGAGGAAGATATCACCGCAAAGCTGGAGCATGGTGTGCTGAGCCTGAACATCCCGAAGAAGGCAGATAAGAAGCTTCCTGAAAAGAAGCTGATCGCCATCGAAGGATAATAAAGACGTACATCCCAAGCAAACTGAACCAATCGAGGGGCTCATCACCAACCGTGGTGAGTCCCTTTTCTTATCAAAGCACGTGAGTTTATCAAGTGGCATAAGATGATATGCTTTTGAAAGACTGGTTCCGCCTTTGAAGGTAATCGAATCCTTCCATGGAGAGCGATGAAACAGATAATCCAGCGTAAAACATACCCAGAAATCCTTCTCCACAATGGCATCGCTCATTTGCATCCGGTCTGCTGTATTCCGGAAAAGATCACTGCGATCTTCAGCAGAGAGACGGGTAACGGTTTTCATGCAGCACCTCCCAGGCAGATTTTACGAACTGTGTCAACAATCCAGTCACTTGATTCGGATGATTCCCGGAGCAAAGCAGTTTTCTCCGGTTCAGATAACCGTGCAGACAGGCGTTCAATCGTTTCTTCAGACACTCGTTCCCTTCCCAGGGCTTTCAGGCCATGAATCACAAGGCTGGTCATATATGACAGTCCTGTGATCTCTCTGTTTGTCCGGTGCCGGAATTCGATTTTAACATGGTTCCATTCGTACGTTTTATATGGACCATCGCTGATATAGCTCCAGACTGCTGTAACCTGATCAGATAATCCCAAAAGATTCAAAGCAGTATCCCCGCAAGGCGCAATTGTCCAGTGATAGCTTCTGGCCAGAGCCTGCGCAACCGCATCGGGACTGACAGCAACATATTCTCCAAGCAATTTACTGTATTTAGGCTTTTCAAAAACTCCTCGTAAGATTCTTCGGAGGATCTTTTCCTGGACAAGTCGATTCAGACTTTGGCGAATCGTGCCTGTATCCGCAATATCAGCAAAATCAGAAGATGTAAAGACAGAACCGTCTGCTGAAGCCAGAACGCGATCCCTGATGCTTTTCATAAACCCATTATCCACTGCAAGCCCTCCTTTCATGTCACGAATATTATATATTTTTCGTTACATGATTGCAATAGACAAATATATGAAAATCTGTTTTAAGTAATACTTTCCCAACCAGTTAGACTATACCACTGATTCCATCATGAGTTTGCATCATTTTCCGGTACAACTGCTGGTTGAATTCACGGGTCCGCTGACAGAGCCCCGCAGCCGCGGGGCTCTTTTCATGTCGCTGCCAGCCTCCTCCTTCGCTGCGTATACACTGGTGAACAGAGAACCTTCATGGGACTCCTCCCCCTCCTGATCCCGGCCTTGAGCAAGCCGGGGTTTTTTCATTGCGAGTGGACAAAAGATCGGCGGCTCCCCGGTCAGTCGGATTCGCCGGACCGGGCGGCGCTTTCGGAATAGGTCCCGTGTCCGTATGCCTTGATCGGGAAGTTGTCAAGCTGGCAGGCATCCTTTGGTATATCAAACCCCAGCAGTTCCGCCACCTCTTTATTGTACTGCTCCCAGATGGTGTTGATAATGACGTCCCTGTACTCCGTCAAATCCTTCCAGGATTCTCCGTCAAGCAGGAAACTCTCATTGGGATTGATCACGCCTTTCAGTTTCTGACCGCTGCCGGTCGCCATGGTAAACGGGATCGTCTCTTTATAGATTGCATGGCCGCCGTCATCCATGCAGTACTCAGAAACCACAACGGAGTATACCTCTCCTTCTTTGACAGGCACCTCTTCTTTCAGGTCGATCCTCTGGTATCCGCCGTACAGAAAGACTTCGGTTCCCTCTGCTGCCAAAGTTCCGGAAAGAGGGTCCGCCGGATCCTTCAGGTCTTTATAGACCGCATAGTCCACAAAGGTTCCAGGGATGTTTGTGATGACCGCGATCGAATACAGGTAATTGCCCTGTGCCGCGGTAAACACATTGGCCATCTTCGATTCTTTCGCGCTGTTGTCAACGCCCGCCTCTGTCAGGCTGATATATGAACTCGCGGGAAGCAGGTCATACTGGGCAATCGTCGTGCTGCCGATCGTTTTCTTTTCCTCCTCTGTGTAGAAGCAGTAAGACTCAGCGCTGATGACGGACTGGTCATAGTACGAGAGATAGAAATAGCCTGAACCGTCGATGCCCCAGTCTCTCCCTGACGGCCCGTCCAGGGAGCCCCAGCTGTTTTTTACGATAAACGCGCCGTCTCCCGGCGGGGTGCTGCCTTCAATTTCTTTTCCGTCGACCATTCTCGTAAAGTTTTCCCTGGGATACGTGTCATCGTAACCCACAACGCACACCGCATGGTTTGCCAGCATCCGATTGTTGGTGTACTGCGACCAGGTCTCGGTATTCATATAGCTCTGCTCGCTGATCTCATCTCCGGGTCTCGACTGATCCGCAAAGTAAGCGAGCACCACGCCATGACCGTTTACCAGTTCGTTTTTGATGCTCCACAGGATGTCTTCATCCAGCGTAAAGATCCCTGTTGCGGCGCCGGGCGGCGTCTGAATGATGCGGCTCTCCTTCAGGTAAAGGCGGTCGCCGCCAAAGCGGTACCTGGCGTTTAAGGGAAGCGTCCAGTCGTCAAAAGGGGCATAATAATCCAGATCATCAATATAGGTTCCCGGCCGGATATTCTCCTCATAAACACTGTCAAACCAGGTCCTGAAATCCATGTCATCCGTGTATCCCATCCCGCGGACCACTGCTTCCAGTTCCGTTCCGGAATATGCTGAAAACTTGCGGTAATTATATTCTTTCCGGGCTTCCTTCGCCTCGTCAGACTCATTCTGATCCATGATCTTCCAGCCATGCAGCCCCTTGTACTCATAAGGATGATCATCCGCCGCGCCGGGTTGATCCGCGGCCCATCCTTCAACCGTATCCAGCTCATGCACAGGTCCCTGGCCGGACATAAAGAAGACTGAACCGTGATTAACCGTGCCCCCCGCGTCATAGCAGCTGTTCCTGTCCTTCGCGTCCGCTTCCGAATAGTCAAATCCTTCGCCGGCCTGCGACGCGGGGAGCAGGTCAGTCCTTATATCGTCAGCGTATCTCCGCGGCCGCTATGGTACCATGGGCCCAGCAGGTCCCGAAAGGATGCTGCGCCTTGACCGGGGTCACATAGTTCTCTCCCTTTCCGTCGCCGTCTTTATCGTAGTCGCGCAGATCGAGCTTTTCGGGAAACTCATCCGCAGCCGCTTGCAGCTGGCTTTTGACCTCTTCCGAAATGACCCTGTCGTCTGCGGTTTTTGCCGGTGCGTCTTCAGCCAGGGCGGCTATGTCCGCGGAGATGAGCGACATCACCACGGCAAGCGTCACCGCAACAGCTTTTTTCATTTTCCGCAGTTTTTTCTCCATAAAATTACCCCTCCCGTATATCATTTGCGCCCCGGTTGCGTTGTTGATGTCATTGCGGCGCAACTGCTCTGAATATAATTTCTTTGTGCAGTATGCCTCTATCCATTCCTTCCGCTGGATTGCGTCAACCCATTCAGCCGGGATCGCTTCAAAGCCATAGTACAGAGCAGCCAGGCCTCCCGTGATGGCGCCGGTCGTGTCACTGTCGTCCCCGAGATTGACCACTTTCAGAAGCGCTTCCTCAAAGGATCTGGTCGTGATAAGCGCCCAGACAACCGCTTCCAGGGTATCCACGACGTATCCGCTGCTCCGGATCTGTTCTGCCGGCGTTTTGGCGAACTTCTCCAGATCCCGCAGACGGCTAAAGTTCTTCAGTTCCGCCTGATCTTCCAGTGCGTCAACCTTGCAATGACATCATAGCACATTGGTTTCCCACAAAGGTCGCTCCGCAAGCGACAATTCACTGTATTGCTAATAATACCTTCTGCTTTGTCTTTATCATATTTCCGCAAAAAAGCTCCGGAACCTGCATTATTCGGAATACGGCACACTGAAATAATCCAGTATCTTTTTAAACTGATCCTGAGCAGTGAGGCAGGTGTCCCGCAGATACCCCTTTTCTGAAGGCCAGTTTTGCAATCCGCGATAATAAAACATCTTCAGATCATCCGAAATAATAAATGGCACAATCCCATTTCTCAGACATTCTTTGAACAGAATCAGTCTTCCAATGCGTCCGTTACCATCCTGGAACGGATGAATGGATTCAAACCTCCAGTGGAAATCCAGGAGATCGTCAAAATTCAGAGTCTTCTTTGAATGAAAATCCGCAAGAAGAGCCTTCATTTTCGCCGGTACTTCTTTTGGTTCTGCCGTTTCCTTCCCTCCAGCCTCATTTGGCATCTTTTTGTAATCACCGACGGCAAACCAGTTCAGTCTGGAGTCAGATGTTCCGTTTTTTAAAACCGCGTGCAACTGCTTAATAAAACTTTCGCTTGGTGCATATGACGCACTGTCAATAATCAGATCAATACACCTGAAATGATTGGCTGTTTCGATAACATCGTCAACACGAATATTCTCACCGGATCCGATTGTATTTGTTTCAAAGATATACCTGGTTTGGTCATGCGTCAGCCGGCTTCCTTCTATATGGTTCGAATTGTATGTCAGGTCAATTTGAACCTTGTGATAAATCCCGCCCTTGATTGCCGCCTTTTTCTCAACTCTTAAACGGGACAGCAGATCCTTGGGCATATCATCCTTCTGATTCGCCCGTTGCGGTTTAAGGGCATCTTCAGGGATATTCCATGTCTTACCGGTCAGAAAGGCTCCTTCTATGCGTCCCTCCGCACAATAGTTGCGGATACTGCGTTCTGAAAGATTCCAGCGCTTTGCTGTTTCTGAAACAGATAAATACTTCACGGCAAAATCATCTCCCAGGAACATTATAGCAAATCATCGGCAAAAAGCAAAGATTTCATTCTCGATAAAACGCTGATTTTTGCCGGTAACGTTACTGTTCACGGCAGAAAGATAGGCAAATCAGGCTCATAGATATGCGCAGTCTCGATCTGTTCGCAATACCGCAGGATGTGTTCAACAATATCCCGATCCCGATTATCAGCTGGCATAGATCAGTACCTCCTCCGGTTTGATCTGCTCCAGAAAATCGGTCATTTTTCCGCGATCCACCCTGAAATCAAGATCACTCTGAGCAGTAGCTTCTCCTCGTGCATAGGAGCCAAAGAGATATAGTGCGGCAATATTATACCTTCGCGCAATCGGATTGGCGATCGACCTGATTTCGTCCAATTCATTTCGTCCGTCATGGCAGTCGCCTCCTTCTGCAGTATCCCGTCCCTCCGGCGCAAATTTATTGCCCTGTAAAGGGGAACAAACTCGTTTCAGGGAAATATCCTTGTTTCAGAATCGGTCTCCAGATACTTCCGCACCGGCATTCCTTCAATCTCGGCGGGCAAATCCGCAAGCATCCACCTTTTCATTAAACGCCCGTTCGCCTTCCGAAAACAGCGGAGCAGCAATATATATTTTCATGATGAAAACTCCTGTCGCTTTTGCTTCTCTCCGTCAAAGATACGCTGCCGGTACTCGCGGGGCGACATCCCGTATTTCCGTCGGAAACAGGCGCCGAAATAGCTGGTGCTTCCAAACCCGCATCGCATGGTGATTTCCGTGACGGACAGATGATCGCCTTCCAGAAACTGGCGGGCTTTTTCCAGCCGGTAATCCATGAGATAATCAAAAGGAAGCGTGCGGATCTGGCGCTGGAAGCATCTTTCGCATTCCTTCGCGCTGATATGCGCAGCGGCGGCGATTTCATCAAGAGAGACTTTCCGGTCATAATTCGCGTGGATCCAGTTCAGCATGGCCATCAGGCGTTCGCCGTCCGCCGAAGCGATCCTTTCACCGACAGGCGGCATAATTTTCAGAAAAGTAAGCCAGATTTGGGTCATACACGCACGGATCGTCAGTTCATAACCCGGGTCACCGGCTTCCCGGGCCCGGTTGGCTTCCTCCATCCAGCCCCTCAGCTTTTCCGAGAGCGGATCCGCTGCTTCGACGCGAAGCAGCCGGGCGCTTTTGTTTGAAATCAGCGGCATGACGTATTTCATGCCCAGCGGGCTGTTCCGGTCGCCGCAGATCAGGTCCGGAGAAAAAATGTGATTCTGCTGTTTGAAGGAAAATTCGTTCGCTCCCTGGGTCATATGGAGAACGCCCGAGTTCAGGAACCCTACGTCCCCTTCGTGAAAAATGATCTCTTCTCCGGGAATGCCGTAATACATGGAACCGTTGCGAATGCTGAAGCATTCCACCTCGTCATGCCAGTGCCATGGGAAAACGCCGCCGGGAACGCCCTGCCGGTCGTAAACGAAACCGCGGTAAGGCAGCAGCGGATTTTTTCGCGTGTCCCGCTCCTCCTGTGTGGTTCCGCTGATAATGACGTCCGAGATGCGGATGTCTTTCGAAGTTGACGATATTTTGATAGTATCAGTCGCCATTCTGGTTGTTTCCTTCCTTGTTTGTGAATATTATTATAGTGCGAGTTGCGAAAGACGTCAACCCGCACAGGAGCAGGAAACCTGCAGACAATGAAACTGAAGGAGGCAATGAAAATGATGAACATGATGATGACTTCAATGAATATGGCAACCATGATGGCCGAAGACGCCGGCGCCGCGGAACTCCGCAATCCCCTGAACAGCGGCATGCGCTCCGGTTCCAAAGGGATCATTCATCGTCTGTTCGGCCGGAAAAAGTAATCCGGTTCCGCGTTGGAAACGCTGCTGCGGCAGCGTTTTTTCATCCGGCGTTGATCGGCTTTCTCACTCTTCAAACCGGAAGGCCTCGAAGTCAAACGCGCTGCCGGGCAGGAACACAAAGGTCACGCTGCACAGCCCGCCGGGGGTGCGCACCGGGAACACCTGCTCCGCCCCGCCGTTTCCGCGGAAATCCGCAACTTCCGTCGTTTCTTCGCCCTGCTCGTTCCGGATCCGCAGGGTAATCGCGTTGGTCTCCAGATCCGTCCTTCCGCGGATCACCAGGCGGCATGCAGTCACATCGCCGAAATCCATCTCCCCGAAATCCAGCGACACGTTGTTTCCGATGTCCCGGACGGCCGTCCCGTCCCTGCGGAAGGAATCGCCATAAACCGTATCCGCCTCTCCCGCTTTCAGCTCAGCAAAAGCTCTGCTCTGCCGTTCAAACCGGAAGCCTTTCATATGCACCTTTTCCCGCATCCGGAAACACAGGCAGTGCAGCCCGGTCAGCCGTTCCGGCAGGCGGTAGGTTTCTTCCTGATAGACATTCCATTGGCTCGGTTTTTCATAATGAAGCACCGTGATCCGCCGTCCGTCTGTCCGCGGATCCCCGTCAAACAGTTCAATCTCATAGGGCGCGCCGTCCAGCGCGAAGATCGGCAGGATCAGCGTATCCGATCCGGCTTTTCCGAAGTCCACCCGGCTGAATCCGGCCATGCTTTCGCCGTCCCTGGCAAAGGCGATGCCCTTTTCATTGCCGGTGCCGATATCGCCGTCGTGCAGGTCGTACAGACCCGCGCTGACGAACTGATAAGGATCCAGCGCTGGATTGCCCAGCCCTTCCGCCGTGAATTCGATCTGGCTGATGATTTCCGGATGATCTTTCGTGTTTCCGCCCAGCGCCCGCAGGCAGTAATGCCCGTCCCCGCTCGCCGTCACCGTCACCCGGTCGTCTTCGGCCTGCGCCGCGGCGAAAGGCGTCTCAATGCCCAGGTCGTTCGTCACCTGCCAGCGCACCGGCGCTCCCTCCGCGTTTTCAGGCAGCTGCTTCCAGCGGAAACAGCATGCCGGATGCGTTTTCGTCAGCGCCGTGTTTTCTTCGGCGCAGATCTCAATCTTCCGCACCGGAATCTTTCTGTCCAATGCCTCTTCCGGAATCCGCTCGAGGCAGGAGGTCCCGGGGATCTTCTCCGCCGGGATCACCGGCAGACGCAGCTCCGCCCGGATTCCCGCCGTGCTCTCCGCCGTGATCACCGCGTCCTCCGCCGTGCCGTCGGAAGCGATCATCACCAGCAGTTTTCCGCCGAACAGTTTCCGGCAGTTCTGTTTGTATCCGTCCTCGTCCGTGGAATCCCCGTTGTCCGTGCCGATCAGGTAGGCGCCGCCGCGCACCGTGATCCGAACCCGGTCCCGGGCGTTATCGACCGGGTTGCCGTCCCCATCCTCCGCCTGCACCGTAATGAAAGCCAGGTCGTGCCCGTCGCCCCGCAGCGTTTCGTCCTCCGCGGTCAGCAGAAGCCGGGCCGTTTCACCGGGCGTCAGCCGGGCGTCCTCCTGCAGGATGTTCCCGTCCCCGTCCAGTGCCCGGGCCCGCAGTTCCCCGGCTTCAAAGGGAATCTTCCACACCGGCAGGCATTGCTCCGCGTCGTCCTGCCGCACTTCCCGCACGCCCATGGACCTGCCGTTCACCAGCAGTTCCACCCGGCCGTAGTTCGTCATCACCGGAACGTCGATCATCTGCCCCGGGTTCCAGTCCCACGTAACGCCGATGTGCAGCACCTTCTTTTCACTCCACAGGCTTTGGAACAGCCAGTAAGGATCCTTCGGGAAGCAGGCGGTGTCCGCCTGACCGAAATAGCAGCTCCGGGTCTGGTAAGGCGTCGGCTCGCCGATATAGTCGATCCCGCTCCAGATGAACTGCCCCATACTGAAGGAGCACTGCAGGTCGTCCACGATCATTTTCCGCAGATCCGTGGCCCCCCAGCTGGTGTTGCTGTTGCCAAGGGCGCTGCACTGCAGATCCGCCTCGCTCATGATGCTCTTTTCAATCGGAAAATGATAGATCCCGCGGCTGCTCAGCACGCTGGCGGTTTCACTTCCGTAAATCACCCAGTCCGGATGCTTCCGGTGGTGCTCCTCATACAGCTTTTCCCCGTAATTATATCCGGCGATCTTCACCGCCTCGGCGCACCGCTGTCCGCCCTCCCAGGGCATATAGTTGCATCCGAAGGTCACCGCCGCGTGCCCCTCCGGATCGTGGGACCGAACCTGGTTCATCAGCATCACGCACACTTCCGTTCCCCGCAGGTCCGCGTGCATGTCGTAAATCTCGTTTCCGATGGACCACATCACGACGCTCGGATGGCACCGGTCCCGGCGAACCCAGCTCGCCACGTCCTCCGCCTCGTGCGCCGGGAAGAACCGGGCATAGTCGTATTCCGTCTTCGGCCGCTCCCACATGTCGAAGGCTTCGTCGTCCACCAGGATGCCCATTTCGTCGCAAAGGTCCAGCAGCCTGGACGCCGGCGGATTGTGGGAGGTCCGCAGCGCGTTCACGCCCATCTCCTTCATCAGGGTCAGCTGCCGCCGGGCGGCTTTTTCATGGAACGCCGCGCCAAGGGCCCCCAGATCGTGGTGCAGGCACACGCCTTTCAGCTTCACAACCCGTCCGTTCAGCAGGAATCCCTTCTCAGGCGAAAACGCTGTGGTGCGCAGCCCGAACCGTTTTTCGCCCGTCTCTTCGCCGAACGCGTACCGCAGCGTATACAGCACCGGATGATCTGTATCCCACGTTTCCGCGTCCTTCAGGCCCAGGGTCAGTTCGATTTTTTCGTCTTTGCTTTCCGTTTCCCCGCGGGCGATCTCCCGGCCGGAAGCGTCCGTCACCGCGCACCGGAACAGTTCCCCATCCGCTTTGGAGGTCTCGGCGCGCACGGTCAGCGCCCAGCCGTCCCCGGTCTGCTTTTCCGCCAGATAGAAACTGTCCGGCACCAGATGGTTCTCCGGCAGTTCCAGCAGGAACACGTCCCGGAAGATGCCGCTGCCCGAATACCATCTGCTGTTGGGGCTCCGGTGGCGGATGTGCACCAGAATTTCATTCCCTTCGGGTCGCAGTTTTCCGGTCAGCTCCGCCGTAAAAGCCGTATATCCGTAGGCGTGGCTGCAGATCACATCCCCGTTCAGCAGCACGTCGCAGTCCATATACACGCCGTCAAAATAAAGCAGGCAGACTTCCGGGATTTTCTCAAAACAAAGTTCCCGCCGATACCAGGCGTCCGCGGTTTCATAAAGATCCCAATGCTGCCAAATCAGCCAGTCGTGGGGAAGATCCACCTTCTTCCAGTCTGAAGCGCTCAGGGCCTCTTCCTTCGTGCTGCCCTCTGCGAGCTTCAGAAATTCCCACTTGTCGTTCAGCAGTTTCTTCATAATGAATTATCCTCCCCTGTCCCTTCCGGCAGAACCCGATGGACGCAAAACTCTTTCTGTAAGGATATCACACCTTGTCCAACAAAGGAACCCGATAGCTGCAAAATTCTTTTGTAAGGATAACACACCTTGCCCGACAAAAAAGGTTCTCTTCATGTATAGCCTTTATTCCGCGTTACCGCACAGCCGGGGCTCTGATAAAATTGTTCTTGACGGGGACCCTTCCGCCCTGTATGATGGAATCAGAAACAGGCCGTCAGGCCGAAAAGAAATAAAATGGAGGAAACTGTCATGAAGTACGAATGCCCCTGCGGTTATATCTATGATCCCGAAGCCGGCGATCCGGACAGCGGCATCGCCCCCGGCACCGCGTTCGAAGACATCCCGGACGACTGGGTATGCCCCGTCTGCGGTCTGGGTAAAGACGCGTTCACCCCGGCCTGATCCCGGTGAGATCCGCTCCCGCTTCGCGGGGGCGTTTTTTTCTTGACGCTCATGGGGGCATGTGGTACCATTCTCCCTTGGATACAGTGTCCGCCGCGCGTTCCCGTTTTGCGGCAGAATTTGGATACAATATCCGCCGCACGATCCCGGTTTGCGGCGAAGAAAGGATTTTGACCATGAATATCGTTTGCCTGGACCTGGAAGGAGTTCTCGTTCCCGAAATCTGGATTGCCTTTTCCGAAGCCAGCGGCATTCCGGAGCTGCGCCGCACCACCCGCGACGAGCCGGATTACGACAAGCTGATGCGCTTCCGTCTGAACATTCTCCGGGAGCACAACCTGGGCCTGAAGGATATCCAGCGCACCATCGCCACCATCGATCCCATGCCCGGCGCAAAGGAGTTCCTGGACACGCTCCGCAGTGAAACCCAGGTGCTGATCCTCTCCGACACTTTCACCCAGTTTGCTTCTCCCCTCATGGAGAAGCTCGGTTGGCCCGCCATCTTCTGCAACGAGCTGGAGGTCGGCGCCGACGGGATGATCACCGGATACCGGATCCGCGTGCCCCAGAGCAAGCTGACCACCGTGAAGGCCCTCCAGAGCATCGGCTTTGACACCATCGCCTCCGGCGACAGCTACAACGATCTCGGCATGATCCAGGCCAGCAAAGCCGGATTCCTGTTCCGCTCCACCGAGCAGATTCAGAAGGATCATCCGGAGCTTCCCGCCTGCGAGACCTATGAGGAGCTGCTCTCCCTCATCCGCGGTGCCCTGTAATCCGCGGAATGCGGCGCCCTGCAATTCGCAGCGCTTGTGTTTTTTCCGTAAAGATGATAAGATGAACCCCGAATTCAGAAGGAGGATTTGATCTATGGCTGAATCATATGTAACCGGCGAAACGCTGATCGGTGAAATCGTTACCCAGTATCCCGAAGCGGTCGAAGTGCTGCTCTCCATCGGGATGCACTGCCTGGGCTGCCCCGCTTCCCGCGCGGAATCCCTGGCGGACGCCTGCGCCGTGCACGGCATGCCCGTGGACCGCGTGATCGAGGCCATCAACGCCAAAATCGCCGAAGCCCGGTAATCCGGCTTCCGGCGGTGAAAAAACGGACGCTCCTTCGCGGAACGTCCGTTTTTGTATGCAATCCCATTACTTTTCAAACGTAACTTTCTGATCAGCTTGATTCTCTTTTCTGTCTGTATACAGATTTCTTCCCCGATGCTCCGGATTCCTGCGTTTTCGCGAATTTTTTTGATTTTGATTGAATTTTCCAGTTTTCATGAGAAATACCGCAGATTTCCGCTCTTTTTGACTTTCTTTGACCTTTCTGTGCTTTGACTTTCTTTGATCTTCGAGTATACTGTAATCAGCGTTCGGGGAACGCGGCGGTGCAAGAGACCGCAGAAACAAAAACAACGCCGGCGCCGCAGAAAGCGGCGGACGATGAACGGAGGTATTTATGATGAATAGTTTCCTGCCTGCAGTATTCGGAGAGAACCTGATGGATGTTTTCAATGATTTCAGCCAGAGCCTTCTGCGCGGATGGGACAATCCGGAGCATGTGCTCTACGGCAAAAACGCGTCCCGCATGATGAAGACGGACGTGAAGGAGACCGAAACCGGCTATGAGCTGGCGGTGGATCTGCCCGGCTTTAAGAAGGAAGAAATCAAGCTGGAGCTGGAGAACGGCTACCTGACCATTTCCGCCGCGAAAGCCGTGGAAAACAAGGATGAGCAGAACGGCAAGGTGCTCCGCCAGGAGCGCTACAGCGGCACCATGACCCGCAGCTTCTATGTCGGCGAACACGTGACCGAGGAAGACGTGAAGGCCAAGTACGAAAACGGCGTTTTGTGCCTGAGCGTCCCGAAGAAGGAAGCCCCGAAGGTTCCCGAAAAGAAGACCATCTGCATCGAGTAACCCCATGCCCCCCTCCCCTTTCCCTGCGGGGAGCGTCCGGCCAGGACGCTCCCCGCTCTTTTTTGCTGAAAGCATGGCTTTTCTGTCCGGAAATCTGCCTGTTTTTTCCCGCTTGTTTTGTTCCGGGAAAAGTGCTATAACCTTCCGAGCGGTTGAAAAATCACCGCGGAAAGAGGTTTTATCCGGTATGTCCAGGACCATGACCCGCGACCTGACAGAGGGCCGCCCCCTGAAACTGATTGTCTCCTTCGCGCTGCCGATGCTCTTCGGCGTGCTGTTCCAGCAGCTCTACAGCTTTGTGGACACGGCGATTGTCGGCCGCTTCCTCGGGGCGGAGCGGCTGGCTGCCGTCGGCGCGACGGGTTCCGTGAACTTCCTTGTCATCGGCCTGTGTCTCGGCCTGTGCTCCGGTTTTTCCATTCCGATCGCCCAGGCCTTCGGCGCGAAGGATGAAACGGAAGTCCGCCGCTGCGTCTGGCACGCGGTGGTGCTCAGCGGCGTGCTGAGCGTTGTGTTTGCCGTGCTGTCGGCCACCCTGTGCAAGCCGCTGCTCCGCCTGATGAACACCCCGGAGGAAATCCTGGATCATTCCGCTTCCTATATCGGCATTATCTTTGCCACCATTCCCTGCTGCGTGCTGTACAACATGGCCGGCGGCATCCTCCGCTCCCTGGGCGACAGCCGCACCCCCGTGATTTTCCTCGTGCTGGCCTCCCTGGTCAACATCCTGCTGGACCTGTTCCTGATCATCGTCTGCAAAATGGATGTGGCCGGCGCCGCAGTGGCCACCGCCGTCAGCCAGCTGCTGGCGGGCATCGGCTGTGTCGTCGTCATGATCCGCCGCTTCCCGGTGCTGCATATGAACCGGGAAGACCGCCGCCCGGATGCCGCCCTGGCGAAGAAAATGCTGGGAACGGGCCTCCCCATGGGCCTGCAGTTTTCCATCACGGCCATCGGCTCCGTCATGGTGCAGTGGTCTGTGAACGGCCTGGGCGTCAACGCCGTGGCCGCGGTCAGCGGCGGCGGAAAGCTCAGCATGTTCTTCGCCTGCATCTTTGACGCCCTGGCCTCCACCATGGCCACCTATGCCGGCCAGAACATGGGCGCCCGCAAGCTGGACCGGATTCATCAGGGGCTGCGCTGCACCTCCGTCCTCGGCATCGTCTACTGCGTCTGCGCCTTCGGCGTGGTCGCACTGTTTGCCCGGCCCATGCTGGGGCTGTTCATCGATGCCGACGCGGCGCCCGAAGTCACGTCCATGGGCGTCCGTTATCTGTTCATCAACGCCTCGTTTTATATTCCGCTGCTGTTCGTCAACATCGTCCGCCTGAGCATCCAGGGCATGGGCTTCACCCGTGTCGCCATGCTGGCCGGTCTGTTCGAGATGGTCGCCCGCACGGTGGTTGCGCTCTTTGTGGTGCCCGCCGCCGGCTTCACCGGCGCCTGCTTCGCCAATCCCGCCGCCTGGGTCGCGGCAGACGTCTTCCTGTTCCCCTGCTATTTCCAGATCATGCGTTCCCTGCGCCAGCGGCTGATGCCCGATGCGCAGGAGGTCCGTACGGGCCGCAAGATCCTGCGCCTGCGCAAAGCCGCATAAAACGCGCGTGAGCATTGCAATTCCCGTTACTTTTCTGCTATAATACGATAAAGTGTTTTTCGCCCAGGAAGGTCGTTTCACTCCCGGGCAGAAAAATAGGTTTTGCTATCTTTCCCGGTTTGTCATGTATTCCAGGCTGTTTTTTTGCTATGATGATTCCGCCGAAAGAAAAATGAAGTTCCGGAAAGGAGGTTATTTGATGGATGCTACAACCGGCACAGTGATTATGATTCTCTGTTATGTATTCGGCACCGGCCTGATGATCGCCGAGGCCTTTATGCCCGGTTTCGGCGTCGCCGGAATCTCAGGCATCATCCTTGAGATCATCGCGATCGTTCTCACGGGCACCCGGTACGGCCTGCTCTGGGGCCTGATCGGCACCTTTGGCGTGCTCCTGTTTGCGGGCGTTGCGGTTTTCATTTCCTACCGCAGCGCGATGAAAGGCCGACTGAGCAAAAGTCCCCTTGTCCTGAAGGGGGCGGAAAAAAGCGTTTCCTCCGCCCCGGATCTGAAAAGCTGGCTGAATAAGGAAGGCGCCGCCGTCACCGCGCTGCGCCCCGCCGGCTTCATCGAGATCGACGGAACGCGGCTGAACGCTTCCACGTCCGGAGAGTTCCTGGAAAAGGGAGCGGCCGTCCGGGTCTCCGGCGCCGAGGGCGACCATCTCGTCGTCCGTAAACTGTAACCCCGCTGATGTTCTTTGTTCCATGTGAAAGGAGAATCTGAAAATGAAGAACAACCTCAAACGTCTGCTTGTCTTTCTCACCGCCCTGTTGCTCATGACCGCCAGTGCCGGCGCCGCGTCGGCCGCGGGCGTTTTCGGCAACCCGGACACCGACCGGACCGTCCTCCTGATCGCGATCATCGTCGTCGCGCTGATCGTTCTGGCCATCTTCCTGCACTTTGTGCCCATGGGCCTGTGGATTTCTTCCCTGGCCAGCGGCGTGCACGTGTCCATCGGCTCCCTGGTCGGTATGCGGATCCGCCGCATCCAGCCCCAGCGCCTGGTCTACCCGCTGATTAAGGCCAACAAGGCCGGTCTGAACCTGACCATTTCCCAGCTGGAAACCCACTACCTGGCCGGCGGTAATGTGGACCGTGTCATCAACGCCCTGATCGCCGCCCAGCGGGCGAATATCGAAATGGCTTTTGAAAAAGCCTGCGCCATCGACCTGGCCGGCCGCGACGTGTTCCAGGCCGTGCAGATGAGCGTCACCCCCAAGGTCATTGAAACCCCGGTGGTCGCCGCCATCGCGAAGGACGGTATCGAGCTGCGGGCCAAAGCCCGGGTCACCGTGCGCACCAATATCGAACGCCTCGTCGGCGGCGCCGGTGAGGAGACCGTCATCGCCCGTGTCGGCGAAGGCATCGTCACCACCGTCGGCAGCGCCGAAACCCACAAGCAGGTGCTGGAAAATCCCGACCTGATCAGCCGCACCGTGCTGGACAAGGGTCTGGATGCCGGAACCGCCTATGAAATTCTTTCCATCGACATCGCGGACGTGGACGTGGGCCGCAACGTCGGCGCCCAGCTCCAGATGGACCAGGCCGAAGCGGACCGCCGCATCGCCCAGGCAAAGGCGGAAGAGCGCCGCGCCATGGCTGTCGCCCGCGAGCAGGAAATGAAAGCTTCCGTTCAGGAAATGCGCGCCAAGGTGGTCGAGGCCGAAGCCGAAGTGCCGCGCGCCATGGCAACCGCGCTGCGTGAAGGCAAGATGGGCGTCCTGGATTACTACCAGATGAAGAACACCATCGCCGATACCGAAATGCGCGATTCCATCGCCAAAGCCGCCACGCCCCAGCAGCAGGAGCCTGAACCCCGCGCCAAGAAGTAATTCGCAAGGAAATCGGAGGAAGTAGAGATGGCAGAATTTGCACCGATTCTTCTGCTCCTGTTCGCCTGGATCTTTGTCGGGCTGCCGATTTCCATCGCAAAGAAAGCGGCAAACCAGAAAAAACAGGTCCGGCCGGCCGCCCCTGCGGAGGACGAAACCTCCGCAAAGCCGGCGCCGGCCGCGCCGGAGCGGCTGCGCCCCCTGACGCCGACCCTCTCCGAGCCGGATCACGATGATTCCGTCTTCACCGGCAGCCTCGGCGCCTTCTCAACGGAAGGCTACGACCCCTGCCACGACGAACAGATGCGCAATATGGAGCCGGTCTGTAAGCCGGGCAGGGCACAGGAACATCAGCCTCCCGCGCCGCAGGCGCGCTCCGGCCTCCCGCTGGGATGGACCGGCAGCGACATGGTCCGCGGCGTCGTGATGAGTGAAATCCTGAACAGGAAACGGTAAACGGATCAGGAGTATCACACCCCCCTTCTGGACCGGCCCCGTGCCGGTACGGATTTGTTGATCCTATAATCACGCAAGGAGTTTATGGATTCATGTTGGAGCTCAGAAACGTTTCCTTCCAGGTGGATGCGGAAGGAGCGGAAAAGGAAATTGTACGGGATGTCAGCCTGACGGTGCCGGAGCGCAAGCTGATCGTCGTGACGGGGCCGAACGGCGGCGGGAAATCCACGCTGGCCCGGCTGATTGCCGGTATTGAAAAACCCACGGGAGGAAGCATCTTCTTCGGCGGGGAGGATATTACAGCCAAAAACGTGACGGAGCGGGCGCGCATGGGCATTGCCTATGCCTTCCAGCAACCGGTCCGTTTCAAGGGCATCCGGGTGGTGGACCTGATCCGCATTGCCGCCGGAAAAGCGGTGACGGCCGCGGAAGCCTGCGACTATCTGTCGGCGGTGGGCCTGTGCGCCCGGGATTATGTGGACCGGGAAGTGAATGCCAGCCTGTCCGGCGGCGAACTGAAACGGATCGAGATCGCCACCGTGCTGGCCCGGCACGCGAAGCTTTCCGTGTTTGACGAGCCGGAGGCGGGCATCGATCTGTGGAGCTTCCGGAACCTGATCGACGTGTTCCGGAACATGCGGGTAGAAATCGCGGACAGTTCCATCCTGGTGATTTCCCACCAGGAGCGGATCCTGAATATTGCCGACGAGATCGTGGTCATCAAGGACGGCCGGGTGGAAAAACACGGGACCCGGGAGGAGATTTATCCTTCCCTGGGCGCCGACAGCGCGGAAGCGCCGGCCTGTGACCGGCTGATGGAAAAGATGCGCGGAGAGGAGGATGCCTGATGGACGAGATTCAGAAACGGCTGCTGCTGGAAGTGGCGGATCTGCACGGAGTGCCGGAAGGCGCCTACAATATCCGGGCGAACAGCCAGTCCGCCGGACGCCGCTCCACCGCGAACATTGAGATCACCTCCAAGCAGGACGTCAGCGGTCTGGAAATCCGGATCAAACCCGGCACGAAGAACGAAAGCGTTCACATCCCCGTCGTGATGACGGAGAGCGGCCTGAAGGAAGTGGTCTACAACGATTTCTTCATCGGCGAGGACGCCGATGTGGTGATCGTGGCCGGCTGCGGCATCGACAACTGCGGAAACCAGGATTCCCAGCACGACGGGATTCACCGGTTCTTCCTGGACCCCGGCGCAAAGGTCCGTTATGTGGAGAAGCACTACGGCTCCGGCGACGGGAAAGGCAAGCGCATCCTGAACCCGGTGACCGAAGTGTATATGAAGGAAAACAGCACCATGGAAATGGAAATGGTGCAGATCAAGGGCGTCGACGACACGGAGAGGACCACCGTGGCGGAACTGGAAGCCGGGGCAAAGCTGGTGGTGCGGGAGCGGCTGATGACCCACGGGGTTCAGCAGGCGATCAGCACTTACGACGTGAAACTGAACGGAAAGGATTCCAGCGCGGATGTGGTCAGCCGGTCTGTGGCCAGGGATAAATCCTTCCAGAAATTCGACGCCAAGATCGTCGGCAAGGCGCCCTGCAGCGGGCACACGGAATGCGATTCCATCATCATGGACGAAGGACGGATCCTGGCGGTTCCCGGGCTGGAAGCGGACCATGTGGACGCGTCGCTGTTCCACGAGGCGGCCATCGGTAAGATCGCCGGCGAACAGCTGACCAAGCTGATGACCCTGGGACTGACCGAGGCGGAAGCCGAGGAACAGATCATCAACGGGTTCCTGAGATAAGACGAAACCCGGCACACCAGCAAAGGCCTCATCGCGACTGCGATGAGGCCTTTTACATGGGATCATACGACCGCTGCTGCCGGAGCCGGCCGTGCAATGCGGCTTTCGGCCCAGGCGGCGCAGGCATTATTCGTTGCTTTCCACCCAGCCGAAGGCTTCCACGGTGCCCAGCTGAATGTTGTTTTCGGTGCAGTAATCGATGGTAGTGCTGTCGATGCTGTCGATCAGGGTGATGGTGCTGCCGGCGGCGAGCTCGTTCTGATACAGGCTGGAGGTGGCCAGATCCAGCAGTTTGCCTTCGCTGTCCTTCAGCGCGATGACGACGCTTGCCTGGGAAAGAGGTGCGTCAGAGGCGTTGGTGACGGTGGCGGCGACGTAATAGGTTGTCCAGTAGCCTTCCTTCACCCGCAGTTCCGGATTGGCAGCCTCGATCTGCGTGTCCGTGCTGTAGCTTCTGGAAGAAGTCTCGAAGGAAATCTCATAGTTTGCTACGGTGCTTCCTTCAGCCACATCCGCCCGGATGGAAACAAAGGATGCTTCGCCGGGCTCCAGATAACGGGATCCGGATCTTCCCAGGTATTCTGTTCTGCCGACTTCGTTGCCGTCCGCATCCTTCAGCACGAGGATGGCATCGGAAATGGACAGGGGAGCGTCGTTTTCGTTCGCGACTTTGGCAATGTAGCAGCCTTCCAGCTGGTCGCCCCAGCTCTTCCGGACATAGAAGTTATCTTCCAGAACAGACAGCGGCGGAGCGGCTTCCTGCGTGCCCTGTCCGACGTCGGCACCGCCGAGATCGACGCCCATGCCGCCCAGCAGGCTCATGACCATGCCCTGCATTTCGGCCACGACAGCGTCCATATCTTCCTTGGTTTTGCCTTCCGGGATGGTGCCGTCGTTATTGTAGGCGTTGAGTTCAGCCATGGTGATCTTTCCTGGTTCACGGGAGAACTTGATCAGCGAGGAGAACATGGAGATATCCATCCCCTCGGGAATGGAAGAACTGCCGAAGGCTGTGAGGGCCGCTTCGCCGAGGATCAGGTCTGTTCCGTCAAAGGTCATGGGCAGAGCCTGCTCCTGCACGGTAATGGTAACGACGTCTCCGTCCGCGGACCAGGTGCCTTCCATCTTTTGTTCTTCGGTGTTGGCGTAGAGCGTGGCGGCGCAGGTGCCGTCGGCGTTCAGTTCAAAGGTGCCGGCGGTCTGTCCCATGGTGACGAGATACCAGGTACCGGTGAAATCGGTTTCCGCCAGGGCGGGGATTGCGGCCAGTGCCATGCAAAGCACCAGCGTCAGAGCCAGAAATTTCTTCATGCTGTGAAAACTCCTTTTCTTTTATTATTTTGGATTAAAGTCTTCCGACTGAATCCTCAGGGTTTGCGGATCTCTTTGCCGATGAAGCAGAGGGCCACGGTTCCGGGGCCGGCATGGGCGCCGATGACGGGACCCACATGCTCGATCATGATGTTGGCGCCGGGGAGCTTCTGCTCGATGCTGGCCTTGACGCGCTCCGCGTCTTCCGGGGCGTCGGCATTCAGGATCAGGATGGGGCTTTCCGCCGGATCCGGCTCCGCCTTCATCATGGCGTCCACAATATATGCCAGGGCCTTTTTACGGCCGCGGATCTTCTCGCCTGCCTGCAGGGTGCCGTCGCTGGCCTCGATGATGATGGGCTTGAGATCCAGCATGGTACCCACGGCGGCAGCGGCGCCGGAAATGCGGCCGCCGCGCTTGAGATATTTCAGGTCGTCCACGGTAAAGTAGGCCTGGGAGCGGAGCTTGTTATTCTCCAGCCAGTCGGCGACCTCTTCCATGGATTTGCCGGCCCGGTACATTTCATGGGATTTGAGGACCAACAGCGTCATGGGGCCGGAAATGCTCAGGGTGTCCACGATGGTGATCTTCCTGTCCGGATACTTTTCCAGAAGCTTTTTTCGCGCGGCCTGGGCGGCCTGGAGCGTGCAGGACAGCTTGCTGGAGAAGGCAACGAAAAGCAGGTCCTTTCCGCTTTGGAGCACAGGTTCGAAATATTCGAGGTAGGATTCCTCGTTCAGCGCGGAAGTAACGGGGTTGGCCCCGCTGCGCATCGCGTCGAAATAGCTTTTATGATCCAGCGTCTGGCCCAGATCGTCGAAATACTCCTTGCCGTTCAGGGCATAGGGCATATAGACGACGGGAATATCGTATTCCGCTTTCAGGTGATAGGGCAGGTCGCTGTCGCTGTCCGTCATGTAGACGTAGTTCATTTCCATGGTTCGTTCGGCCTCCTTCAGTCTGCGGGTAAACATCCATCAACCTTTATTTTATAATACGAGCGATGAAATTGCAACCCCGGGAACGGCCGAAGAACAGGCGGCGTCAGCAGGCAGAACGGCTTTTGTCAGATGCTGCGACAGCACGGGATCCGGATCGGATCCGTCGTCCCTGTAAAGATCGTAGGTGACTTCCCGGTCGGTTCTGCATACGGCGGTGAAGATATGATCATCCAGCAGCTCGGTGCTTTCCCCGCCGGGGCACAGCAGCACCGGGTGATCCTTCTTCACAAACAGCGGGAATTCCCGGAGAGAAAGATCGATCCAGTGATCGCCCCGGTCCAGCGGAATCAGGTCGTAGTCTTCCGGGGAGCGGAAGCGGATCATCAGCATATCCTCCGGCAGATAGACGTGGCGGCCGACGGCGTTCTGCTCCAGTACGGGGGCGATCATACAGCCTTCGCCCAGCATAATCTGATCCTCTGTGTGCACCGCCCGGCGGTCTTCGGGATAGTCGAAGGCCAGTGGGCGGAAGTACATGCCGTTTGTCAGGGCGGCTTTCATGAATTCGCTGTACAGGAAGGGAAGCAGCGCATAGCGCACCCGGACGGTGTCGCGCATGATGTCCAGGGAGGAGAAGCGGTAGATCTCCTGCTCCCGGGTGTGGAGGGCAGAGTGATTGCGCATCAGCGGCATGAAAACGCCCAGCTGCAGGAAGCGGGCCAGCAGGTCTTCCGTAACGTTGCAGCCGAAACCGCCCAGATCGCAGCCGGAGAAGAGGAAACCGCACAGATTCAGATTCGGAAGCATTTGCAGGGCCATTTTCAGATGGCTCCACCAGGAGAAATTGTCGCCCTGCCAGATACCGCCGTTGCGGTGGGCGCCGATGAAGGAAGAGCGGGAGAAGAGCAGGAAACGTTTGTCCGGATCGAACCGCCGGAAAGCTTCCGCCGTGGCCCGGGTCATGGACGCCCCGTAGAGATTGTGCACTTTGTCATGGCGGACGGGCTGTCCGTCCGCTGAATGGAAGAAGGAACGGTAATCTTCCGGATTGTTTTCAATGCCGTTGAAGGCGTTTTTCAGTCCCCACATGGCTTCATAGTCCACATTTCCGCCGCAGAGTTCCTCCGCCCGGCGGAAGGCTTCCTGCACCCGCTCCTCCGTATAGAACAGGGCGGGCTCGTTCATGTCGTTCCAGAAACCCTCCACGCCCGCTTCCAGCAGGGGCGTATAGAGACTGCCGAACCAGCGGCGGGCGTCCTCGCGCATAAAGTCCGGAAAGCAGCAGACGCCGGGCCAGACCGCGGCGGTGAAATCGGTGCCGTCCTCTTTTTTGCAGAAGAAGCCCCCGGCTTTTCCGGAGTCGTAGGGCGCGTAGCCCGGCTCTTCCTTAATCCCTGCGTCGATGATCGGAATCAGCCGGATATGCTCCTTTTTCATGTCGGCGCTGAAGCGGTTCAGGTCCGGGAAGGCGTCCTTCCGCCAGGTAAAGTTTTTGAAATTGTCCATGTAGTCGATATCCAGGCAGACGCCGTCCAGCGGGATCCCATGCTTCCGGTGCTCCCCGGCGACGGTGCGAACTTCCTGCTCGCTGGCATAGCCCCAGCGGCTCTGGATATAGCCGAAGGCCCAGCGGGGCGGCAGATAGCTGCGCCCGGTCAGGCGCCGGAAGGCACGGGCCAGCTCCGTCAGGGAATCTTCTTCCAGCACATACAGGTCCAGATCCCCGTTTTCCGAAGTGATGACGGCCGTATCCGTTTGGGTGTAGCCCAGATCCCATGTGATCCGGCCGGGATCGTCCAGATAAATACCGAAGCAGCTTTCCGGTCCGAAGAAAACCAGGAAGTTATGGGACGAATAGAGGCTTTCCGTGCTTTCCGTGTGGTTGAAGACGTCGCTGTTCCAGGAACGGTACAGGAATCCGCGCTTATTGATGCCGCGGACGGATTCCCCCAGACCGAAGAGACAGTCCTCCGGAGAAAGCTTCCGGGTGAGTGTCATCTGTTTTCCGCTTTGGGAAAGGGTGAAAAAAGGTACGGGGTCTGTTTCCGCCGGCAGGGAAAGGACGACCGCGTCGGTGGGGATCGGCGTACCGAATGTGTATTTCCGGATCATAGGAAAACCTCATTTCTGCAGATTGATGCCGCTATTCTATCATGAGCGGAGCGGATTGAAAAGAAAAAACCGGACCGACACGAAGTCGTGATAAAGCCCGCATCCCAAAGCTTCCCGGAAATCTTCAGGAAGCATTTCGGAGATTCGTTTATTCTGCTGACAAGGGATGAAGTTCTTTCGGGAAAATTATTCGGAATCGGAAAGAATCATGAATGTCTGGAAAGCATGATCGGCGATTATGTTGCAAAAATTCCGCTGATCGTCATTGAAACGTGAGGAAAAGTCTCACATGAGCTTCTTCCATAGATAGCCGTCCATGTTGCCCCATTCGCTGACAGTGATCGATTCGATCCCGAAGCGTTTCATCACCGCCAGGAGAATGCAGATCCCGTGCACGACAATGTCCGCGCGTCCGGGCTGCAGGCCGGGCAGGCGGAACCGCTCTTCCAGCGGCATATCGGCCAGTTTTTCGCCGACCTCCCGGATTTCTTTTTCCGTGACCCGGGTGCCGTGCATATGGGTTCGGGCGGTCCATGGAATTTCTTTCACCATGGCCGCCAGTGTCGTAAAGGTGCCGCCCGTGCCGATCCAGGTTTCCGGCAGACGGACTGCCGGGGTTTCCTTCAGTTTTGCTTCCAGGATCTCCCCGGCGGCCTTCTCCACGGCCTCCATGTCTTCCTTCCGGGAAAGGGGAATCTCCCGGAACAGCCGCACGGCGCCCATCTGGCAGGAAAACGCGCATTCAATCTCTTCTCCGCATCCGGTGACGATCTCCGTACTGCCTCCGCCGATATCGATCACGCCGCAGAAGCATTCATCCTTTACGGCCCGGGACGCTCCGAAGAAGCTCAGCCTGGCTTCCTCCTCCCCGGAAAGAATCATCGGCGGAACACCCGCCGCCTGCTCAACGGCGTCCAGAAAATCCTGCCCGTTGGCGGCGTCCCGGGCGGCGCTGGTGGCAAATACACTCAGATCCTCCGCGCCTCTTTTCCTGGCTTCCGACGCCATGCGGCGCACCGCGTCGGCGGTTTTCCGGATGCTCTCCTGGTTCAGCATATTCCGGCTGTCAAGCCCGGCGAAAAGCCGGGTGCCTTCCCGGTCCCTGTACAGACGCTCAAAAACTCCGTCATTGTTCCGCGCGATCAGAGCGCGAACAGAGTTGGATCCGATTCCGATCACAGCAGCCGGCATATGCTCTCCTCCATCAGTCCGCCATTTCGTCCACGAGAATCCGCAGTTCTTCCTCTGAATAAGTGTAGAGCGCTTCGGGATTGGAAAACTCAAACCGTATATCGTCCTTTTTCACGTAGGCGTAGTTTTCCATGGCGCTGGAAACAATGTAGTCCTCCGTTCCGACAATGCTCAGCTGCGCCTTCAGGTCCTTTTCCTCTTCCTGCAGCTGGGCCAGGGCCTCCCGCAGCGATTCTTCCTGCTCCGCCTTGCGGGTGAGATCACCCTTCATCAAAAGGTGAAAAAACAGAAACACCGCCAGAATCAGGAAAAGAATCAGGATGAATCCTTTCAACGTCATGGTCCGGTGCATCCTTTTTCACCTCCCTGTTTCCTTATACATTTCTCCGTTTATTTTCCGATTCCTTCCGTTTGTCAGAACATACTGATCTGATTTGTCTCCGTCAGGCCGTCCAGCGCGCCGTGGGCCCGCAGCATATCCACCACCGCGCTGCCGGCCTTTCCGCGTTTTTTCAGGTCCTCCACGCTCAGGAACTGTCCTTCTTCCCGGGCTTCCGCAATTGTCACGGCAACGCTTTCCCCGAGTCCCGGCAGGCTGATAAAGGGGCAGCGAATATTCCCGTCTTCGATCAGGAACCTGCGCACATCGCTTTTGTACAGATCCACCGGCAGGAACTTGATGCCCCGCAGATTCATTTCCAGCACCAGTTCCAGACACGTCGCCGTATCCTTGTCCCGTGCCGTGGGTTTGTCCATGGTGCGTATTTCGTTGATCTTTTTCCGGGCCGCGTCCGGACTCAGGATCATGGTGGTGGCGTCAAATCCGTCTCCCCGCACCGTAAAGTAAGCGCAGTAATACGCCAGCGGCTGATGTACCTTGAACCACGCCACCCGCAGCGCCATCGTCACGTATGCCACCGCATGCCCCTTCGGGAACATGTATTTGATCTTTTTGCAGCTGTCCATGAACCAGTCCGGCACCTGCTGGTCAATCATGGCCTGCTCCATCTCAGGCTTCAGGCCCTTCCCCTTCCGGACGCTTTCCATGGTCGTGAAAGCCAGCTTCGGCTGCACGCCTTTGTCAATCAGGTAATTCATGATATCGTCACGGCAGCACACGCACTCGCTCAGCGTTGCCGTACCCGAGGCGATCAGATCCGCCGCGTTCCCAAGCCAAACGTCCGTTCCGTGGCTCAGGCCGGAAATCCGCAGCAGCTCCTCCATGGTGTGGGGTTTGGTTTCCTCCAGCATCCCGCGCACAAATCCTGTGCCGAATTCCGGCACGCCGTAGGTCCCCGTGTTGCACAGGATGTCCTCGGATTTCACCCCCAGCACTTCCGGCGAAGAAAACAGGCTGCGCACGTCCGGATCGTCCAGCGGCACATCCTTGAAGTTGATGCCCGTGAGGATCTCCAGCTCGTGGAGCATGGTCGGATCGTCGTGCCCAAGGCAGTCCAGCTTCACCAGAATGTCGTGCATGGAGTTGAAATCAAAGTGCGTCGTGGTAAAGTCGCTTTCCAGGTCGTCCGCCGGATGCTGCACCGCGGTAAAGTCGTAGATCTCATACTCCAGCGGAACGACGACCATGCCGCCCGGGTGCTGGCCCGTCGTCCGCTTCACGCCGGTGCATTCCAGGGCCAGGCGTTCCTTTTCCGCATTCCCGGCCTGAATGCCCCGCTCCTCCAGATATTTCAGCACATAGCCGTAGGCCGTCTTGTCCGCAAGGCCGCTGATCGTGCCCGCCCGGAACACATGGTCGTGCCCGAAGAGCTCCTCCACATAGTGATGTGCCCGGTTCTGGTATTCGCCGGAGAAGTTCAGGTCGATATCCGGCACCTTGTCGCCCTCGAAACCCAGGAAAACCTCGAAAGGAATGTCGAAACCGTCCTTCACCAGCTTCTGCCCGCACACCGGACAGTCCTTGTCCGGCAGGTCCACGCCGACGTGATACCGGCTTTTGTCCACGTCAAAGAAACCCTGACGGCACCGGGTGCAGCGGTAATGGGGCGGAAGGGCGTTCACCTCCGTGATGCCGCACATCCGCGCCACCAGGCTGGAGCCCACGCTGCCGCGGCTGCCCACCAGGTATCCGTCCTCCAGCGAGCGGGAAACCAGTTTCTGTGCGATGGCGTACAGCGTGCAGTATCCGTAGCCGACAATGGACTTCAGTTCCTTGGTCAGGCGTTTCTCCACGATTTCCGGCAGCGGATCGCCGTACAGTTCCCGGGCTGTGGACCATGTCATTTCCTGAATCATGTCCTCGGCGAAATCCCAGTAAGGCTGGAACGTGTCCTCACCCTTCGGATGCTTCGGGAACAGCCGGATCTCCTCCACCATGTCCGCGATTTTCCGGGGGTTTTCGATCACGACCTCCCTCGCTTTTTCAGGCCCGAGATAGGCAAACTCCTGCAGCATCTCGTTCGTGGTCCGGAAGTACAGCGGCGGCTGCAGGTCCGCGTCGTCAAACTTCATACCGGCCTGAATAATCGCCCGGCCGATGGCGTCCTTCGGGTCCATAAAATGCACGTCACCCGTGGCGACCACCGGTTTGCCAAGCTCATCGCCAAGCCGGACGATCAGGCGGTTCAGGTTCCGGAGTTCCTCTTCCGAGTCGGCTTCACCGTTTCGCAGCATAAAAGCGTTGTTGCCGATGGGCTGAATCTCCAGATAATCGTAGAAGGAAGCAATCTCCTTCAGTTTCTCCATATCCTCGCCCCGGCAGCAGGCCCGGAACAGTTCCCCCGCTTCGCAGGCACTGCCGAGGATCAGGCCGTCCCGGTACTGTTGAATAATGTCCCGGGGCATATGCGGCGTGCGGCGGAAGTATTCCAGATGGCTGATGGACACCAGCCGGTTCAGATTCACCAGTCCCGTCCGGTTCTTCGCCAGCAGGATGATATGCCAGCTTTCCCCGATCGCCCCGCCCTGCAGCGTTGCGTTCAGCTGCCGCTGGGTTGTCATCTCGGGATATCTTTCCCGTGTCTCGTCAAACATCCTGGCCAGGCACTGGGCCGTTGCCGCAGCGTCGTGCACCGCCCGGTGCGCATTCTTCAGGCTGACCCCCAGGTGCTTGCACAGCGCCGCCAGCCGGTAGGATTTCAGCTTCGGATACAGTTTCCGGGCATACACCAGCGTGTCCAGCACCGGTCCGTTCCAGTTCAGATCCAGCCGTTTCAGTTCGCTTCGCATCAGGTTCGCGTCAAAGGACGCGTTATGGGCGGCAATCGGAGCGTCCCCGATAAATGCCAGCAGTTTCGGAAGCACCTCTGCCGCCGTGGGCTGTCCCTGGAGATTGGCGTCGGTAATCCCGGTGATTTCCGTGATTTTCGGCGGCAGCATTTCCCCCGGATCCACCAGCTGTTCAAAGGTTTCCACCACCGTGCCTTCCACCAGTTTCACGGCGCCGACTTCGATGATCTTCGCCTTGGCGGTGTTGAGTCCCGTGCTTTCAAAGTCCAGCACCACGATGGGCCCGTCGTAGAGGCGTTCGTCCGCGCCGGCCACAATGGCCTTATCGTCCACCAGGTATCCTTCGCAGCCGGGGATCAGCTTGATTTTTCCCTTAGCCGCTTTAAACGCCGCCGGGAAGGACTGCAGCACGCCGTGATCCGTTACGGCCACGGCCGAATGTCCCCATTTCGCAGCCCGGGCAATCAGGTCTTCCGCCGGCGTCAGGGCGTCCATCGTGGACATATTGGTATGCATATGAAGCTCCACCCGTTTTTCCGGCGCCGTATCCTCCCGTTCTTCCTTCTCCGCTTCCACCATATCCCGAACGTTAACGGAAATTTCCCGGGCATAGCTGTCGTACAGGCATTCGCCCCGGACCTTGACGTTCATGCCCACCTTGATCCGGGCAACCTTGTCGTTCACGGCCTGGCGCTCTTCATCAGTAATCGGGGTTTCCTCCGCCTCCCCCTTGCGCGCAAAGCGCGGACGGTAGCGGAAAAAAGCCTTGCAGAGAATGGAACTGGTATAGTCCGTCACCGCAAAGGAAACCAGCAGCATTTCGCCGCCCTTGAGTTCCTTCGTTTCCAGTTTGAAGATCTCGCCCTGGATCACGGTCAGCCCGCTTTCCCCCGTCAGCTCCCGGATCTCCACCGGCTTGTCTCCGATGCTTCTGCCGATGATGGGCTTCGCTGCCGCAGCGGCCGCAGACCCCTCCGCTTCCGTCTTTTTCCGCGGGCCTGCTTTCTTTTCCCCGGCGCCTCCTGCAGCCGCCGCCTTTTGCGCTTCCTCCGCGGCGCGTTTTTCCATTTCTTCCCGGGTCACGACCAGCACCGCGTCCCGGCGCTCCGCCTGCAGCTTCCGCAGCCGCTCCTCCCGGTCGCCGGCCACGGTCATCTCCACCCGGATCCGGGCGCCGAAAATATCCGAAACCGCCTGGGCCAGCCGGGCGCCGATATTCCGCTCCGCCATCACATGCAGGCTGATTTCGCTGGGGAAAACCAGCGTCAGCAATGCTTCCTCTTCCCCCGCCGGCAGATTGCTGCCGCTCAGCTGGTTCTTTTCGATCTGCCAGTCAATCTGCCCGACCCACCCCGCCGCGGAAGGATAGTTCCGCCGCAGAAAATCGTCCAGCACCTGCCGGTAAGGCGTCGGATCCTCCAGAAAGCTGTCTTTCAGGCACCGCGAAACCACGCGGACGGACAGCGGCCGCCCCGGAAACAGCTCCCGCAGGATCTTTTCCAGCCGCAAAAACTGCTTTTCCCCCGCCAGCACGCCGGATTCGAAGGTAATATAGGTTTTTTGAAGAGATTTGACGTACGTCACGCGGGGCGCCGAAAGCCTTCCCGCCAGCTCCGGTATCTCCCGCGCAATCCGCGCCATCAGATCTTCATAGCTCATTGAAACAGCCTCATAATATCCTTAAAAGTAAAGAACACCATCAGCGCCAGCAGCAGCCCCATCCCGATCAGGTGCACCACCGCTTCCTTCTGCGGCGGCACGGGCTTTCCGCGGATCGCTTCAATGATGCCGAAAACCAGCCGGCTTCCGTCCAGTCCCGGAATCGGCAGCAGGTTCATCAGGCCCAGATTGATGGAAATCAGGATCAGCAGCTGCGTGAACATGTCGATCCCGGCGCCGGCGCCGCCCTGTTTCACCTGGCCCTCCACCTGGGTGGAAATCATGGATACAATGCCCACCGGCCCCGCCGTGTCCTCCAGACCCTCGCCCTTGGTCACCAGGTTCTTCAGCGCCCGAAGGATCGCTCCGCCGGCGTTGGTGCACATTCTCCAGGCTTCGCCGATGCCGCCGAAAAAGCCGGCGGGCTTCGTTTCCGTCCGCAAATAGCCGCCAATGTATACCCCGATCTGCATTTTCCCGGCTTCTTCATTCCATACGGGTGTCACTTCCGTCTGTACCGTTTCTCCGTTCCGCCGGATGGTCATCCGCAGCGGGCCGTCTCCTTCCTTCCAGGAAGAAATGGTGTTCAGCAGCGTATCCATGGTGCCGTCCATCATGTTCTTTCCGTTGATCTCCAGCACTTCGTCCCCGGCCTTCATTCCCGCGTCGTGGGCCGGCCCGGAAGCCATGACTTCCTGGATAAAGGGATCCACCTGTTCCGGTTCCACCGCCACCGTGATCCCGGTGCACCAGATCAGCACCACCGCCGCAACGAAGGCCAGCACAAAGTTCATCATCGGCCCCATCAGGATCACAAACATCCGTTTCCAAACGCTGTGGTTCCCGAAATTCCGCGGATCGTCCTTCGACTTTCCGGTGGCGTCGTCCTCCCCGTAAAAGGAGCAGTATCCCCCCATGGGGATCGCCCGGATCGCAAAGGTGGTCTCATATTTTTTGCTCTTCCATCCGACCAGCTTCGGACCGAATCCGACGGCAAACTCGCACACATCGATTTTCATCGCCCGCGCCGCCATAAAATGTCCGAATTCATGTACGACAATCAGAATGGCCAAAAGCAGAATCGCCAGAATAATATACACTGTCGTTACCTTGCTCCTTAATAAACCTTATCCCAAAATACTGCACTTCCCGCAGCCGGCAGCATCATCCGCCGCTGAACGGAAATGCTCAGCAGCGCACAAGTTCCCGGGCCCGCCGGTCCGCGTCCAGAATCTCTTCCAGATTGTCCGCCGGAAGGCCGCTCAGTTTCTCCATGGCGTTTTCCACCCGCCGGGCAATCTCCCCGAAGGCAATCTCTTCCCGCAGGAAGGCCGCCACCGCTTCTTCGTTGGCGCCGTTGAAAACAGTGCAGGCCGCGCCGCCTGCCCGAAGCGCTTCCCGCGCCAGCCGCAGCGCCGGGAACTTCTTCTCGTCCGGTTTTTCAAACGTCAGGCTGCCCAGCGCGAACAGGTCCGGCTCCGCAACGCCCGTTTCCAACCGCTCCGGATAAGACATCGCGTATCCGATGGGCACGCGCATATCCGGCAGCCCCAGCTGGGCCAGCACCGCGCCGTCCCGGAACACCACCGCGGAATGCACAATGCTCTCCGGATGCACCACCACTTCAATCCGGTCCTCCGGCATGTCGAACAGCCACCGGGCTTCCATGATCTCCAGGCCCTTGTTGAACATGCTGGCGGAATCCACCGTAATTTTCGCGCCCATGTTCCAGTTCGGATGTTTCAGCGCTTCCGCCGGCGTCGCCTTTTCAATGCGTTCCTTCTCCCATTTCCGGAAGGGCCCGCCCGAGGCCGTCAGCAGGATTTTTTCCGCCCGGTTGCCCCCGGCGCTCTGCAGGCACTGGAAAATCGCGCTGTGTTCGCTGTCCACGGGCAGCAGCGGCTTCCCGATCTTCTTCGCCAGATCCGTCACCAGGTGGCCGCCGGTCACCAGCGCTTCCTTGTTGGCCAGCAGCACCTGCCGCCCGGCGCCCAGCGCGTCCATCACGCTCCGAAGTCCCGCGATCCCGACGATGCTCACCAGCACCTTGTCCGCTTCCACCTCCGCCGCGGCGGCGTGCAGCGCCTCCTGTCCGGTCATCCACCGGCAGAATTTCAGATCCTCCGGAATTTCCGCAGGATCGATCCCTTCCGTCAGCCCGGCCATTTCCGGCCGGAATTCCCGCACCTGCTCAAAAAGCTTTTCCCGGCTTCCCCGGGCCGTCAGCGCCGTCACCCGGTACCGGTCCGGATGCCTTCTGCAGATATCCAGCGCCTGTGTTCCGATGGATCCCGTGGATCCCAGTATGGCAATCTTCTTCAAGTTCTCCACGCTCCGATGCAATCGCTGTTTACGCTCTCTCCTGAACCATCTGCCGGACTTCCCGGATCAGTTCCTCCGCCAGGTCTCCTTCCACGCGTCTCGGCTCCTGCCCGCGCACGAAGAGCACCCCGCCCGTTTTTCCGCCGGCGATGCCGACGTCCGCTTCCCGGCCTTCGCCCAGGCCGTTCACAACGCAGCCCATCACGGCCACCTTCAGCGGCACACGTACGTCCGCCAGTTCCTTTTCCACCCGGCGGGCAATGGCTTCCACCGGGATGCAGGTCCTTCCGCAGGTGGGGCAGGCAATCAGCTGAACCCCGCGAATCCGCAGGTTCAGCGCCCGCAGGATGTCCCAGGCCGCCGCGGCCTCCGGCACCGGGTCTCCGCTGAGGCTCACCCGGATCGTGTCGCCGATGCCGTCCGCCAGCAGCGCGCCGATGCCGATCGCGCTCTTGACGGTCCCCTGTCCCGGCAGTCCGGCTTCCGTCACGCCCAGGTGCAGCGGATAGTCGCACTTCCGGCTGGCCAGCCGGTAGGCCTCGATCGTCAGCTTCACGTCGCTGCTCTTCATGCTCAGCACGATGTCGTCAAACCCGGCCTTTTCCAGCATCCGCGCGTGGTTCAGCGCGCTCTCCACCAGGCATTCCGCCGTGGGTCCGCCGTATTTCTCCAGCAGTTCCTTTTCCGCGGAGCCGCTGTTCACGCCGATCCGGATCGGAATATGATGCGCCTTCGCGCAGTCCGCCAGTTCCCGCACCCGTGCTTCCCCGCCGATGTTGCCGGGATTGATCCGCAGCTTCGCGATCCCGTTCTCCGCGGCGCGGATCGCCAGCTTATAGTCGAAATGGATATCCGCCACCAGCGGCACGGGACTTTCCGCCGCCAGCTTCTTCACCGCCTCCGCGCAGGCCTCGTCGTAAACACTCACCCGCACGATGTCGCATCCTGCGTCCGCCAGGGCCCGGATCTGGGCCAGCGTCGCCTCCGCGTCCCGTGTATCCGTGTTCGTCATGCTCTGCACCAGCACGGGATTCCCCCCGCCCAGCTGCAGCGGTCCGACTTTCACAACTTTTGTCATTCCTGGTCTCCTCTCCCGCACCTAAAAAAATCATACTGTCATAAAGAACAGCCGGTAGCAGTACATCAGCACCGCCATGAACAGCACGCTGTCCAGCCGGTCCAGCATCCCGCCGTGGCCCGGAAAGATGTTTGAAAAGTCCTTCAGTCCGCAGTGCCGCTTCACTAGGGAGGCGAACAGGTCCCCCATCTGGCCGACGAAACCGCCCAGCAGGCCCAGCAGCGGATACATCCACCATTCCGGCAGATAGCTCCGCGTTTCCGCGTTGCAAAGCCACAGAGTCATCAGATAAATGATTACCGCGCCCAGCACGCTGCCGGCCAGGCCGCCGATGCTGCCTTCAACCGTTTTCTTCGGGCTCACCGCCGGGCAGAACTTCCGCTTTCCGCAGGCTTTGCCCACATACAGCGCCATCATGTCGCCCATCAGCGGAATCGCGAAGGTCAGCGTCAGAGTCACCACCTCCACCGCGTGCAGCGGCAGGGGATTGTCCGGCGTGTGCCACGCATAGGGATCGATCAGGCTCAGCGTTACCAGGCTCAGCCCCGGCAGCGCCACCGTCACCAGCGGCAGCGAACTCATTTCCAGATCCGTCAGTTCAGGTTCCTCCCGGAACAGCACCTGCACGCACATCGCCAGGAACGCCGCCGCGACCAGGGGGATCATGATCTTCTGGCTCAGGAAATAGGTCAGCGGGATGGAGAGCGCCATCGCGGCCCAGGTCGGCCACACCACGATCCTGTGTCCCGCCTTCTTCAGCGCCCGCATTTCCTCATACATGGCAAGGGAGACGCACACCATCACCGCGATCGCCATGCACCATCCGGGCAGCCACAGCATCACAGCCAGAAAGGCTGTCAAAGCCAGACCCGTGATTGTTCTCTGTTTCATCCTTTCCGCCCTCCATACCTTCTGTCCCTGTGTCCGTAGGCGTCCAGGGCAAGATCGTAGTCATGCACCGAAAAATCGGGCCACAGTATTTCCGGGAAAACAAATTCCGCGTAAGCGTTCTGGTACAGCAGGAAATTGCTCAGCCGCTGTTCCCCGCTGGTCCGGATCAGCAGGTCCACGTCCGGCTGTCCGGCTGTGTAGAGATGATCCGAAATCATCTGTTCGTCAATGTCCTCCGCCCGCACCGCGCCGTTTTTCACCAGAACCGAGATTTCCCGGACGGCCTTCACCATTTCGGCCCGGCTCCCGTAGTTGATGGCGATGTTCAGCCGCAGGCCCGTGTTGCTCTCCGTGCGCTTTTCGGCTTCCTTCAGCGTTTCCCGCTGTTTTTCCGGCAGCCTTCCCTTGTCGCCCAGGATCAGAATCCGCACGTTTTTTGCGTCCAGTTCGTCAATCTCGGACGCGAAGAAGTCCAGCATCAGCTGCATCAGCGCGCTGACCTCTTCCTCAGAACGGTTCCAGTTCTCCGTGGAAAAGGCATACAGGCTCAGCACCTTAATACCCAGATCGTCCGTGTGCCGGATGATCTCCCGGAGTGTTTCCGTTCCCTGCCGATGCCCCTTGGAAACATTCAGATGATGCTTCTTCGCCCATCTCCCGTTTCCGTCCATGATGATGGCCACATGCTCCGGCAGCTTCTCAAACTCCGAAACGGTTCTCGGGGTTTTCTTCAGCGCCAGTGACATCGCCGTCTTCCATGCTTTCACTTTCATGGATTGCTGTCCTTCCCTGTTTATACTGGCAAAACCCGCCCACAGGCGGGTTTTTTGCCTCAGCGCATGA
Organism: uncultured Eubacteriales bacterium; assembly: GCA_902764875.1. Taxonomy (GTDB): domain Bacteria; phylum Bacillota; class Clostridia; order Christensenellales; family Aristaeellaceae; genus Aristaeella. The sequence continues at coordinate 53,174 of CACWXP010000015.1, read as the reverse complement.
AAGTCTCCGTCAGACCTCCATGATTTCCTTTTCCTTCTTGGCGTAGATCGCGTCCACTTCCTTGATGGCCTTGTCCGTCAGTTTCTGGATCTCTTCCTCGGCGTCCTTCTGGTCGTCTTCGGTGATCTCGCTGTTCTTTTTCAGCTTTTTGATCTGTTCAATGGCGTCGCGGCGGATGGAGCGGATCGCCACCTTGGTTTCTTCCGCGCCTTTGGAGGCGACCTTGGTCAGCTCCTTGCGGCGCTCCTCGTTAAGTTCCGGGAACACCAGGCGGATGATCTTTCCGTCGTTGGAAGGATTCAGGCCCAGATCGCTCTTCTGGATGGCTTTTTCAACCTGGGGGATCATCTTCGCTTCCCAGGGAGCAATCACCAGTAGCCGCGGTTCCGGCGAGGAAATGTTGCCGATCTGCGGGATGGGCGTGGGTGTTCCGTAATAGTCCACCATAATCCGGTCCAGCAGCTTCGGATTGGCGCGGCCGGCCCGCAGGCCCATCATATCCCGCTCGTACACCGCGCAGGATTTCTGCATCTTTTCTTCCGCCGTTTTCATGACATCTTCCACCATTTCGAGTTCCCTCCTTATCTTCAGCCAAAGCATGATATTCTGCGCCTATTATACCGGTTTTGGATCATCTTGACAACAGTAAAACTGTAAGCCGTTCCTGTCCGGCCCGGAAAACCGCCGGCCGTTCCTGTCCGGCGGGGTGAAATTGTCGGCCTTTCCTTGACAAATCCGGAAACGGAAAGCAAAATAAGCTGGAATGCCGAAACAGAAAGGAAGGAGACCGTGTCCGAACGTTCCAGCCGATTTGCGCCCAGTCCGCATCCGGAGCTGGCCGGCAACCTGTCCACCGGCCTGCTGAAACTGATTGCCCTGGTTTCCATGTTCATCGATCATGCCGGGAAAGTCATCTTCGGCAATGCTCCCGATATGCGTCTTCTGGGCCGTATCGCCTTTCCGCTCTATGCCTGGTGCATGGTCGTCGGGTTCTGCCGGACCCGCAGCGTCCCGAAATACCTGGGGCGGATCCTGCAGGCCGGCCTGGTCTCCCAGCCCCTGTACTATCTGGCGCTGAACACCCAGGGACATCTCGGCCTTCTGATTCGGGAAACCGTATCGCCCCTGTCCGTCGGTTTTTCTTTTCCCGCGCTCTGGGAGGTGCTGTATACCGTCTTCCTGAAGAAACCGAACATCTTCCTGACGCTGTTTCTGGGCCTGTTCGCCCTGTGGGGCATCCGGGAGAAAAAAGCCCTCAGCCAGATCTGGTGTCCCGCGGTTGCCATCGCCCTGGCCACCGTTCTGAACGCGGATTACGGCTGGAAAGGCGTCACCCTGCTGATCCTGCTCTACGCGGTCCGGAACACCCGCCCCGGCATCGCCGCGGTGATGGTTTCCTTTTTCCTGTTCTGGGGCGCCGGGTATGAGCTGACCAGATCCCTTTTCGGGATTCCCATCGATCTCACCGCCGTGCCGGCCTGGCTTTCCGCCCCGCTGAAGGCTTTCATGCGGCTGGAAACCTACGGCCTTCTCTCCCTCCCGCTGATCCTGATTCGGTTTCCGCATGATCTCCATATGCCGAAGTGGATCAGCTATTCTCTGTATCCGGCCCATCTGGTGATCATTCTCGTTCTGAAACTGATTATTTTCGGATAAAATCTGAAAAGTATGATATAATATGCCGTACGCACCACCCCAAGCGATTGAATCGGAGGATCATGTGAGCAATTATCAGCCGACCGGGAAAAAGAAAAGGATTTGGATGGCGCTGTTTGTCCTGATCAACATCGTAGTCGTCGCAGCCACCGCAATCAACGAGTTCTCAGGGAAACCGGCCGATTCCGCCCTGCCGAAGTTTACGGGGCATGCCTGGCTGTACCTGGGCTGCACGGCCCTCTGCCTGGTTGTCCTGCTTTTCGCCGAATCGCTGAAATATTTCCTTATGATGCGGTCCCTCGGCGAGAAACCCTCCTTCCGCGTCGCCTTTGAAACAGCCGCCCTGGGAAAATATTACGACTGCATCACCCCCTCCGGCGCCGGAGGACAGCCATTCCAGATCCATTGGCTGCATAAGAAAGGATATTCCGACGGCGGCTCCTCCGCCATGACCATTGCCGGATATGTGACCATGCAGCTCGGGTTTATCCTGCTGGCGCTGGTGGTGTTTATTACCTGGAGTTCCGTGGAACTGGAAGCCATCCGCTACACCGCCTATTTCGGCCTGTTCCTCTTCGCGCTTATTCCCGGCCTGCTGGTGATGTTTTCCTTTATGCCGAACACGGTGAAGAAGCTCATCAGCGCCGTGATCCGGCTGGGCGGCCGGCTGAAAATCGTCAAAAATCCGGAGGAAACCATAAACCGTATTCTGGGAATGCTGGACAGCTATCACAGCAGCTTCTCCGTGATCTCCAGGGATAAGTTCCTGCTGTTCTGTCTGATCGTTCTTTCGCTGATTTACCGGTTTGCCCTGTGCAGCATGCCGTTCTTCGTGCTGAAGATGTTCGGCGCGTCCGTCAGCTACTGGCGCATTTTCGCGATGACGATTTATATCTACGCATCGATCTGCCTGGTTCCGACGCCGGGGAATGCCGGCGCCGCCGAGGGCGCTTTCTACCTGGTTTTCTCCGCCATGAAATCCGATGGCGTGTTCTGGGCCATGCTGATCTGGCGGCTTTTCAGCCATTACTCCTTCATCATCATCGGCGGCGCCATTTACGGCATCAACGCGCTCAGCGCGAAGCGCCGCCGGGAAAGGACGAAAGAATGAGTCCGAGTTCTCCGATCCGCTCGGTGCAGTTTATCGACAATTATTTCCCGGTCATCGACGGGGTAACCGAAACCGTACACGAATACGCGCGTCATATGGACGCGGTGGTGGTCTGTCCGGCCATGGAGAGCCGCTATCTGGAAAAGCACCGTTTTCCGTATCCTGTCCTGACATCCGGAACCATCCGTGCCCCCTTCTCCCGGTATGCCAGTGCCATTCCGAAGCTGGATCCGAAACTTCCGGCGCAGATTGCCGAAACGCAGCCGGACATTTTTCATTTTCACAGTCCCTCCCTGCTTGGGGAATACGCGGTCTCCCTGGGGCGGAAGATGAACATTCCGGTGGTGGCGACATTCCATTCCAAGGTATACGACGCCATCCTGGAATTCACAAAAAGCCGGGCGATCGCCGGAGCGGTCACCCGGCAGATCGTAAAGCTGTATGAAAGCTGCGATGAGGTATGGGCCTGTTCGGAGGAGACCGGGGAGACGCTGCGCTCCTATGGATTCCGCAAGCCGTATCATGTGATGCCCAACGGAACAGACACCGCCTATCCCGCCCATCCGGCGGATCTGAAAGCAAGGGCGGCATCCGCCTTCCGGATCCCCCCGGGAAAGCATATCCTGCTTTTTGTCGGCCAGCAGATCTGGTACAAGAATCAGCGGCTGATTCTGGATACCTTCCGGCTTCTGTGCGATCAGGGCAATGACTGGTTCCTGATCATGGCCGGAAGCGGAAAGGATGAGCAGGACATTGCCCGGTACGCCGCCTCCCTCGGCCTGACGGATCAGCAGGTTCTCTTTACCGGCCTGATCAGTGACCGGGAACTGCTGCAGGGGGTTTATCTGAACGCGGATCTTCTGTTCTTCCCTTCCGTGTTCGACAACAGTCCGCTGGTTCTCCGGGAAGCCGCGGTGCTCGGCGTCCCGACGCTGGCAGCAGAAGGCTCCAACACAGCCGCGGCCATCCGGAAAAACGTCAACGGCTTCACCGCCGCGGATAACCCCCGGGCCATGCGGGATGAAATCATCCGGATCTTCACCGCGGAAGACCCCCGGAAAATCGGGGAGGCTGCCCGGGAAACCATCCCGCTCTCCTGGGAAAAGCTGATGCCGATGGTGCTCGAAGAATATCAGGCAGTGATGGACCGGTATAGCCAAATGAAAAAATCATGATAAGCGGGTGAATCAGAATGGGAAATGAATCCGAAATGAGAAAAGTACCCAAAGAGGAGAAAAACGAATCCGAAGGGCGAAAGGCACCCGAAGAGGAAAAAACGGCGGATCGCGGTGAACTGTCCCGGTCGGTTAAATTCGTGCTGTTTTCCATTTCCGCGGGCGTGGTGGAAATCGTCGTCTTCACCCTGCTGCAGGAACTGACAAACTGGGACTACTGGGCCTGTTATCTTCCGGCCCTTGTCCTCTCCGTGATCTGGAATTTCACGCTGAACCGGGAGTTCACCTTCCGCTCGGCCAATAACGTTCCCGTGGCCATGCTCAAAGTTGCGGCCTATTACGCAGTGTTCACGCCTTTGACAACCCTTCTCGGCGACTGGCTTACCAAATCCTGCGGCTGGAACGAATATCTGGTCACCGGGCTGAACATGGCGCTCAATTTTGTGACAGAATATCTGTTTGACCGGTATGTCGTCTTCGGGGAATCGATCGACACCAACCGCCGCGCACAGTCGAAAGGAAAATCATAAATGCAGACCTCCGCAAAAGAAAAAAAACCCCCGCTGTTCCGGCTGATCTATCGGATTGTCAAACAGGTTTTCCCCAAATACAGGCTGATCGGCACCGAGAATCTGCCGGCGGAGCCCTGCGTCATCGTCGGCAATCATGCCCAGATGTACGGGCCGGTCGCGGCTGAATTGTACATGCCCCGAAAGCAGGCGATCTGGTGCGTCGGCGAAATGATGGACCGGAAAGAAGTTCCCGCCTATGCTTTTCGGGATTTCTGGTCCATGAAGCCCAAAGCGTTCCGCTGGTTTTTCCGCCTGGCCAGCCACCTGATCGCGCCGCTGGCGCCGTATATTCTGAACAATGCGCACACCGTCCCGGTCTGGCACGATACCCGGGTCCTGACCACCTTCCGGAAATCGGTCGAACTGCTGAACGCCGGAAGCGATATTGTCATCTTTCCGGAAAAGAATGAACCTTATAACGGTATCCTCTGGCAGTTCCAGGAGCATTTTGCCGACCTGGCGGCCGTTTACTACCGGAAAACCGGAAAAGCTCTCCGTTTTGTTCCGATGTATATCGCCCCCAGACTTTCCGAAATCCATTTCGGTCCGTCCGTGCTCTATCATCCGGATGCCCCGAACCGGGAGGAAACGGCGCGGATCTGCAGCGCGATGAAGGAATCCATCACCGCCCTGGCCGTCTCGCTGCCTCAGCATGTTGTGATCCCCTATTACAATCTCCCGAAGAACCGGTATCCCCTGAACACGGATGGCACCCCGGCAGGGACGGCCTCTGCGGAGGATCCGGAATCATAAGCATACGCCGGCCGGGCGCAAAGGAGAAAGAAGCAAAATGTCTGTGATCTCGCGTCTTAAATCGTTTCAGGTCAGACCTTTTCTGACCTGTCTGTGCGCCGCGCTGGTCTATCCGCTGATCGTCCTGATCACTTCCGAAAAGAAACTGCTGAAATTCATTGATGCCTTAACGATCACCGGCCTGATCCTTCTGATCCTCGGCGTGGTTTATTCGCTGATCCGGCACGGTGATTTTGATATCATGGAGTATGTTTCCAAACGCAGCTTCCGGAAATCCGAAATGAAATCCTACGAAGCTTTTAAGTCCGACAAAAACGAAGAAAGAAAGAATAGCCTGAACTATCCTTTCCTCGTCAGTATCCTGCTGTTATTGCTGGCCGGGATTCTCTCAGCCTTCTTTTATTGATTCCGCGGCTTTCTGATATTCCATGGCCTGTTCCGGATTGCAATAGACGAAGTGCCCGGGCCGTATTTCACGCATTTCATAATCCGGGCCTGTTTTTTCCTCTGTTGTTTCACTGTATACAATGGGCTCCCGTTGCTTTTCAATAACAGGATCCGGCATGGGAACTGCGCTGAGCAGAGAAATCGTGTATGGATGCAGAGGATACGCAAAAAGCTCTTCTGTCTCTGCGATTTCAACAATACGGCCGAGATGAATCACGGCAATCCGGTCGGCAATAAAGCGAACAACGGAAAGGTCGTGGGCAATGAACAGATAAGTCAGGCCTTTTTCATTTTTCAGCTTGTTCATCAGGTTCAGCACCTGTGCACGGATGGAAACATCCAGTGCGGAAATCGGTTCATCCGCCACAACCAGTTTCGGTTCCATAATCAGCGCCCGGGCGATGCCGACGCGCTGACGCTGGCCTCCGGAAAACTCATGAGGATATCTTGATTTGTGTTCCGGCAGCAGTCCGACTTCCTCCAGTGCACGGTCAACCTTTACCAGACGATCCTGCTCGTTCTGATAGAGATGGAAATTATACAGGCCTTCGGAAATACAGTATTCGATCGTCGCGCGTTCGTTCAGCGAGGCGGCAGGATCCTGGAAAATCATCTGAATGTTGCGGATGACTTCCATGTCTTCCTGCTTGCTGAGTTTTCCGGAAATTCTTTTGCCTTCGAACAGGATTTCCCCGTTGCTCAGCTCATTGATCCGCATAATGGCCCGTCCGATCGTGGTCTTTCCGCTCCCGGATTCTCCCACCAGCGCAAAGGTTTCGCCTTTGTAAATATCAAAGGTTGCTCCCTGAACCGCTTTGAATTTTTTTCTTCCGCCGTTATCGAAAGAGATTTCCACATCTTTCAGCGAGAGCAGCACATCCCGGTTAGTCATTGCCGACATGGAAAGCACCTCCTTTAGCGGTCATTTTGAGAATCTTCTCATGCAAATTCTGAATCGCTGCCGGTTTTTCCACCTTCGGGGCCCTCGGATCCAAAAGCCATGTTTTGGCATAATGCGTATCGCTTACCTTGAAGAATGGCGGCTCTTTCGCAAAATCGATCTTCAGTGCCTGAGGGTTCCGCGGCGCAAAAGCGTCCCCCTCAATTTTATTATACAGAGAGGGCGGGGTTCCGGTGATATAGTAAAGATCTTCACCCTTAACGCCCAGCTGCGGCAATGCCGATAGCAACGCCCAGGTATACGGATGTTGCGGATCGTAGAAAATCTCGTTCACCGTTCCGTATTCAATAATCTGCCCGCCGTACATCACGCCGACCCGGTCCGCAACATTGGCAACAACACCCAGGTCATGCGTAATATAGATGGTCGTAAATCCAAGTTCCTTTTGCAGATCTTTGATCAGTTTGATAATCTGTGCCTGAATCGTCACATCCAGGGCAGTTGTCGGCTCGTCACAGATCAGGATTTCCGGATGGCATGCCAGTGCAATGGCAATAACAATCCGTTGACGCATTCCGCCCGAATACTGGAAAGGATAATTGTCAAACCGATCTGCCGCATTGGGAATGCCAACCCGCTCCATGATGCTGATTGCCTGGGCTTTGGCTTCTGATTTGGAAAGCTTCTGATGCTTTTCGATCACCTCAGTGATCTGGAAACCGATGGTTCGGATAGGATTCAGGGACGTCATGGGATCTTGGAAAACCGTCGCAATCTTGACGCCGCGAATTCCTGCCCAGTCTTTTTCCTTCTTCAGTTTGGTCAGATCCTGTCCATGGTACATAATGGAACCGTTGGTGATTTTTCCGTTGGATTCCAGCATACCGGTAAATGTTTTTGTAAATACGGATTTTCCGCTTCCGGATTCACCGACGATGGCAAATGTCTCCCCTTCATACAGGTCCAGCGAAACGTTCCGGATCGCCGTCAGGAATCTGTCCCGCACGCGAAACTGAACTTCAATATCCTTCGCGGAAATAATAATTTTATCTTTCATGCCTGCCTCCTACCGATGTGTCCGCGGATCCGTCGCATCCGCCAGTTTCTGTCCGACCACATACAGGGAAATCGCAATGGCCGCCAGAACCAGTACAGGAATCCAGAACAGATGAGGATACCCGGTCATGAATGATTTATACTGTGAAATCGTCCGGCCCAGAGAGGCATAGTTGGTACCAAGACCCAGACCCAGATAGGAAAGGAATACTTCGTAGGAAATCAGCCCGGGAATTTCACGGGAGATGTATGTCACAATGACGGAAACAAGATACGGAAGAATGTTCTTGACGATCATGGTAAATGTCTTGGTTCCCAGACATTTACTGGCCATATTGTATTCTCGGTCACGGATGATCATCACCTGGGTACGGATAAAATATGCAACATAGATCCAGTCAATACAGGTCATGACAAAAATCAGCGTTCCAAGTCCGGCGCCCAGCACATAGGACAGCACCATGGCCAGCAGGAGATAAGGAACGTTTGCAACCACGTTGTAAACCTCAATCATCCATTTATCCATCTTTTTGCTGAAACCCCATATGGCTCCGACAAGAATGCCAACTACCATAATGATGGCGGTACTGACAAAGCTGACAATAATGGAGTTCCTTGCGCCTGCCCATACCACGTCCCAGACTTCGTTTCCGATATTGTCGGTTCCGAAAATATGTTCCGCGCTGGGCGGAAGATATTTCATATCCGCATTGTTAATGTTCGGCGCCACGGTCGGAGAATAACCGGATTGCAGAGGCTGGATCAGGGCGAAAGCAACCAGAACAATCACAAAGACGGACAGAAAAACCGTCACCTTGCTTTTAAAGAATGTGCGCCACACGGATTTCCAGTAGGAATACCGGGGAGCGGCAATATGCTCCGATTCCTTTTCGTCAAAGGTCGCAAATTCAAACAGATTGTCTTCTGAAATTCTTTCCATTATGATCTACCTGCCTTCTCGGTTAATGAGATGCGCGGATCTACCTTTGTCAGGATGATATCTCCGAGGAGCACGGAAACAACGGAGATCGTCGAAAACAGGAAAGTCAGCGCGACAATCATGACGTTATTGTACTGGTTGATGGCATTCGGCAGCATTTTTCCCATGCCGCCCACGGAATAGATGGCCTCAGTAATGATGGCGCCTGTGATGCAGGCCGCCAGCGAGCTTGGAATCCCGTGCACAATCGGAATGCTGGCGTTTTTGAAGATATGTCTCCTGAAGATCTCCTTCCGGCTCAGTCCCTTGGCTTTGGCAAATTTGACATAGTCGGAATTGGACTGATCCACCACGTACCTTCTGATCCACAGCATCAGGGATGAAATGGACGGAAGGGCAAGGGAGATAATCGGAAGGATCCAGCTGCGGATATCCGAGGGGCCGAACGTTGTGAAAATGGAAGGCAGGCCGAAAATCGTCGTGCCGAGATAACGGAAAATGTAAATATATGCCAGAGACGGCACGGAGGTGATAAAGATGATGAAGAGCATACCCAGCTTATCAATCACGCCGTCCTTGTTTCTGGCCATTGCCATGCCGACCGGAAGGCCGATACCGTATGCCAGCAGCATCGCAAAAATACCCATCGTAAAAGAAGTGCCCACCATGGACGCCTGATCTTTGAAGGTGGTATAGTTTGCGTAATGGTCCACGAACTTTTTCTTGTCCATTCGGTCAAGATTCTCTTTGTAGGTAAGGGTTCCGAAGTTAATGGCTGATGAGGCTGTTTCCCCTGTCTCGAACGTGACATCACGTTTGACTTCTGTTCCCTGGGGAGAGAACATGACTGATAATGCTTCCAGTCCCTGATAAGTCGGATAGGAATTACCCATGTTAAGGGTGATAAAATTCTGATGAATAAACGGGAAATGCGAATCTGTATATAACAGATACTTGTGATAGGTTCCGCTTCCGATAATGGCCCACCCGCCGGTCGGCGTCGTGCCGAAATAAATCTTCCGCTCCAGATCCGGATTATTCGGGTCCTGTACCCGGTTCACATGGTCAATCTGGATCAGATTGCCGAACCATGTCGCCAGCCGCTGAATCACAGGTATATCTTTATAAGCGTATGCCTGTCCGCTGACTTTCATGTATTCGACCGTATATCCTTTGGATTCATACAGGGCAACAAAATTCGCTGTCTCCTGAGAATCCGGCAGCACGGCTTTTTTCATTTCCTCGCTGCCTGCTTCATATTTTTCAAGACAGTAATCATTAATCTTGACATAGTCAAGATAGCCCAATCTGGCCCAGGTGTTATAGACATAGTCCGTTTTTTCGTCCGGCTTGCCACCCAGTTTACGGTATGTTGCATCCTCAAAGAAAATATTATCCCGTGGAATCAGCGTATACACGAGAATGAAAACAACCAGCATAATCACCAGAATGGAGATCAGCGAACGAAGCAATCGCTTCAGAATGTAGCCCTTTTTCATACAGTCAACCTTCCTGTAGGGAACGACGGAAGCCGGGAGATTGCTCTTCCGGCTTCCGCCATTTTTATCTGACCAAAATCAAGTTATCCTTCGGATATCTGATTATTCACCGGCGAACCAGGCTTCCTTGGCTGCCTCGTACTGTTCGGTGGTTACAGGCTCGCTCTGCAGTTTCATATACTTGAAGTAAGGAACCATATTGTAGGAAGCCTGACCGTACAGACCGTAGCCGGCAGTGAAAGGAACAACCTTGCTCACCATCAGGTTCGCGCCGCTGGTGCTGTAGGGACGCAGGATGCCGCCGGTCAGCAGCATCGCTTCGCACTTCGCAAACAGCTCAATACGCTCGTCGCCGACAGCCTTAATCGCCTGATCCATCACTTCCTGGATCGCATACAGGCCGATTGCTTCCTTGGCGGCTTTGCCGGATTCGCTTTCGGTCTCGCTGGCCATGTTCAGGCCGGAGTAGTTCAGCATGTCGCCTTCCAGGGCGTCGAAGCAGTGGATGTAGGTCAGCGGGTCGCCGTAGTCAGGACCCCAGCCGGCGCCGAAGGAGAAGTCAATGGAGTTGTCTTCACCGGTGGGCACAGTGTAGAACGCGGAATAGTAAACGGAAGAGTTGCCTTCCAGATAGACCAGGTTCACCTGTACATAGTCGCCGATTGCCTTTTCGATGGAATCCTTCATCGCCAGGGCGGCATTCTTCTGGTTTTCGCTGGCAGCGTATACCGGGTAGTCCAGGATGATCGGCCAGCTGCTGATCGTGTCGCCCAGTTCTTCCTTGGCCTTTGCAGCGAACTTCTGAGCTCTTTCGGGATTGTACCAGGCGTCCTGACCGTCGTTCAGGTCGATGCCGGCAAATTCGGGCTCGAGTTCTTCAACATACTTGGTCAGGATGGAACCGTAGCTGCGGCCGTCGCTGGTGATAGCGAAGGTGTAGGGTACCAGCGTGTTGCGGGCAGCATCCAGCGCTCTTTCCTCGCCCTTGGTCACAGCCTGGGTGGCCTTGGTGGAGTATGCCGCATAGATAGCCAGGCGGAAATACTTGTTCAGGATCGCAGCCTTGGCATCGGCCTTCTGCGCGTCATCCTTGGTGGTGGTTGAAACGGAAGGATCGTTGTACAGGGCATAGGACTGACGGTCGAAGTTGAAGGCGCCCCAGTAGGAGGTGGCCGTCGTCAGGCTCCTGTACTGATTGTCGGCATACAGTTCGTCAGCCTTCTTCACAACATCCGGCAGGGAAGAGTTGATGGCGGTCGAAGTTACTTCACCCTGAACGAACATGTTGAAGTTCTGGGCGGGGTCGTTACCGTCATAGTAGGAAACCACAACGTGCTGAACAAAGACATTGTCCTTGTCATAGTAGTTGGGGTTCGCGTCGAAACGAACTTCCTGGGCGGAAACCAGAGAGGACAGGATGTAGGCACCGTTGTACAGAATGCTGGAAGCTTCCACAGCGCCGAACTTGTCACCCTGGGATTCAAGGAACTCGGCATTGATGGGCCACAGGATGGAATAAGTGGTCATGCCGTCGAAATAGGCGCAGCTCTGGGTCAGGGTGTAGGTCAGTTTGTTGCCGTCAGCTTTGATGCCGACGTCGTCCCAGGTGCCGGTGCCGGCTCTGTATTCCTTCAGACCGACGATCAGGCCTTCAACCAGACCGAGGGTTTCGGAATCAGTGGCCACAGCATGCTGCATACCGGTCACAAAGTCTTCCGCCTTCACGTTGTCGTATACTTCGCCTTCGCTGGTGGACCAGACGGCGTCGTCGCGGATCGTGAAGGTCCACTCGCTGGCGTCTTCATTGTGGGTCCACTCAGAAGCCATGCCGGGGATCAGTTTCCCGTGAGAGTCCTGCGTGAGCAGGCCTTCAATAAAGTTGCACAGATAGTCACCGTTGGAGGACTTGTTGTTGAAAACATAGTCCAGCGTGGTGATGTCGAAGCTGTCGATCATCTTATAGGTGTCAGTGCCAGCTTCTTCAGCCGCGGCGAAGCTCATGCATCCCAGCACGAGAGCGATCGCCAGAACCAGGGAAAGGATCTTTTTCATGGTAGATACCTCCATTTTGATTTTATTACACGGACTTTCCGCCCGGATAATACAAATAAACAAACACCGTTGAATGATCTCTTCAACGGGTACACATTTCTGATTCACCCACAGAAAGAGCACTGAAAAATGATATCATACCGCCGTTTTTTTTGCAAATCCTTTTCTCTGCGTTCATGGTAACGTTTTCGGAGCCGCAACCCTCATATGGTATAAAAAACCGGGGAAGAGCGCAAAATGGTGTGGTTTTTTCCTGCCTCGCCTTTCCCTGTACCCAAAATACACCAAAAAAACAATCCGGTGTGTTTTTCTTCCGATACTTTCACCGCAGCTTCTTTTCCGAAATTTCAATTGAACATTTTGGACTGTAACCCTGGACTGGATTGATTCCGTGCGTTTTCAAAAAAATTTTTTTACCCTCTTCAAAACCGGCTGTTTCATCATCCGTTCGCCTGCGCTGATCCCGTCGTTCATGTTCCGTTTCCTCCTGCGTTTTGTCCCGGGAAAAAGTTCCCCCATATATATATGTAAATTTTGAGGGGTTTTGTCCCACTTTTCGTTAATCAGTTGCTGAACAATACCCTTTATGATGCTTTCTCCGAATGATACCGAAGCTCGGACGATTGCGGGATCTATCGTTGATATTCCGGCTGTTCCCGTGCGTCACAGACCTTTTCCGGTTGCAATATATTATAGCGAATCGGTTTTTCCAGTTGCCTCTGCAGCGGGCGGAAAAATGTTTCAGGTGAACAGATACTGATATTGGGACTTCTGGGACATCACCAGATCCAATACCCGTTTGCGGATTTCAGCAGTGTAAATATCCGCCTGATCCAGAATCGCCTTTACCTCATTATATCCAAATTGAAAACGCATCTGCATTCCGTACAGCGCTTCCGCAATATCCAGCTGTTCATCAAAAGAGTCGCAGAATGTCTTTGGTTTCGCCTGATGCTTCATCTGTAAGGGATCCCTTCCTTCCGGATAGTCCAGCATCGTATCTGACAGGAGCGCCGCGCCGTTATCAAAGACAGGACAAAGTCTGAATTCTTTCAAATCTTTCGTCAAAACTGCCAGATTGTGCGCATGCCGGTCTTCATTCAGGAAAAAAGTATCGATGGTGATCAGCTTGACCATATACATTCCGAAGTCCCTAATCCCGGTCACTTGTTCGACCAGTTCTGTCAGCTTTTTCAGTCGTTCCGTATGGTCTTCAATCGCATATACAACCTGGTTCAGTCCCCTTCCAAATACCTGTGTCAGAAGACGTTCCAATGTAATCAGCTGCCATCCACCTGTAAAGTCCTGGCTTTTGCACGCATTGAACACCTGACCATTATAGGTGATCTGTTCCAGTTCATAATCAACATATTCCAAGCCCTGCAGCGAAGAATATCGAAGCAGCTTTGAAACAACATACTCCACAAGTCCTTCATAACCTAGGTAGTCTGCTTTATACCAAACATGATTCCGTTCGAATTTCAACTGATTTCCCTTGGAAGAACGGCGATTCTGCATCTGAATTTCCTCGCTGAAAAATTCTGTCATTTACGTCACCCCCTGTCTATCCGAATCCAAAAATGATCGTCAGCCATGCGGCCTTCTGTTTTTTCAATGATCAGGAGCGGATCGTAAAACGGAATCCCGAGTTCTTTCAACTGGAGCTTCATTTTATCTCTGGACTCCGGAAAGCATCTGGATGCGAGAAATTCCTTATAATCCTCAAACGTCGGTTCTGTATTAATCCCAAAGGCACGCATCAGCGGATTATTTGTGTAATTCCGGATGGAAACCATCTGCCTTAATTCATCGACATCAATAATGGTGCATACCTGACGTTCATAATAATACCAAAGACGGAGCTTCAGCCGTTCCTGTGGCAGTTCAAGCGCTTTCACCTGTTCCGGATGGCGGATCAATATTTCAAGCAGCGGTACCAGAGGGCCGGTGATTTTCTCCGCCTTGGTTTCCCAGTTCTCCACCGTCCGCTTGGAACAGCGCAGAAAAGAAGCCAGCTCCTTTTGCGTCAGGCCAAGCAAAGCCCGCATCTCCCGCAGATCCGCTCCCGTAATGAACTCCCGTGTGATATACTCAACCATGAACCCCGCCTCCTTTCAATCTCTATTTAATCACATTTATTGTGGTTTTTCAAGCTGTATTTGTCACATATTTTACGGTTTTCTGAATCATCCCACCTTACACATCGTTATAATGCCGGAAACGACCTGTGACTCATCGCATCCTGTAAACATATGCCTGTGCAAGACTTCGTATCGGGTGAGAAACGAAGTCCTCCTGCCCCGGCGCAAGCCTGAGGTTAAATGCGTCAATGAAGTTTTCCTCTGTGATTGCTTTCAGCTCAATGTTCTTGGACATAGGCATTTTCTCCGGTTTCCATATTTCCAATTCAGGATTCGGTTTCCTCGCTAAGCGCGCCACCGGAAAGGGGCTGTTGCTTTCGCAACAGCCCCTGAAAAACCGATGGATGTCAGTGATTAACGGCCAAACTGAGCATCGTTGTTGCCGGAGACGGTGGTCCACATTTCCAGCATGTTGATCGGATCGTTGAAGTCAGCGATCCAGCCGTTACGGGCGATACCGAAGTTGCCTTCCTTGCGTTCATTCAGGAACACGGCCCAGTCGATGGACTTGATCGTCATGTTGATGCCGATCTGGGCAAAGTCCTGCTGCAGGCACTCAGCGATCGCGACGTGACCGGAGGTGTTGTTGGTCAGATACTCGAAGGCGATCGGGGTGGAAGCGGACAGCATGTTGTTGGCGTCAAACTCGAAGCCGGCGCTCTTCAGCAGTTCAATCGCTTCTTCCACATTGGGCTCTTCGGGGAAGTATCCGTCCGCACCGTTCGGATAGTTCCAGGCGGAAGCATCCTTGAAGATGCCGCCGTTGCCGTCCAGCATGCCGGCGGGGATGAAGGAGGTGGCGATCTTCTGTCCGGTCTGGCCGACAGTGTCAATGATGTACTGACGGTCGATCAGCAGGCCCATCGCCTTCCGCATCGCGGCAGCCTGTTCAACGGTCTTGCCGGCAAACATGTCGGACTTCACGTTGAAGATCACGTAATAGGTGCCCAGTTCGTCCACGATGTGGAACTCGGGGTTGTCCAGCAGGGAAGCGATCTGGTCGGTCGGCACGGAATCCGTGAAGTCCAGGTCACCGTTCTGGTAAGCAGCGAAAATAGCCGTATCGTCATCGCTCAGCATGAACTCCAGACGCTCCAGCTTCACGTTCGCGGCATCCCAGTAGTTGGGGTTCTTCACATACACCATGGACTTGTTGTGTTCCCAGCTCTCCAGCACGAAAGCGCCGCTGGAAACGAAGCCGGCTTCCAGAGCCCAGGCGCCGGGGTTGTCCGCGGTGGCGGCAGCTTCAACACAGGCCTGCTGCACCGGGAAGAAGGTCGGGAAAGCAGCCAGGTCCAGCATGTAGGCGCAGGGAGCGTTCAGGGTCACGGTGAAGGTCTTTCCGTCTTCGGAGGCAATCGCCTGCAGATCGTCCGGATAGCCCTTGATGCCGTCGAACATGTAGCTGTAGTCAGCAGCGGTTTCAGGAGCGGCAGCGCGCTTCCAGGAATATTCGAAGTCCTTGGCGGTCAGGGGCGTGCCGTCGGACCACTTCAGGCCGTCACGGATGGTGAAGGTGTAAGTCAGGCCGTCTTCGCTCACTTCATATCCGGTCGCGAAGTTGGGGGCCAGTTCGCCGTTGGCGTCATAGGTGTAGAGTCCGCCGAAGCTGTTGGCAGCCAGGCAGGCGCCGTCCACGGAGCTGTTCAGAGCGGGATCCAGTTTGTCCGGCTCGGAAGCCAGCTGCAGGCGCAGGGTGGTGTTCTCGCCAAAGTCGGCATACATGAAGAACTTGGTGGCATAAGCGTTGGAATAGTAGCCGGTCAGGCCTTCCCGCGCCATGTACACGTCGTTGTAGTAGTAGATCGGAACGATCGCGCCGGTGGCCATCAGTTCGTCTTCCGCTTCATGCATCAGCTTTTCGCGGGCGGCAAAGTCGGTGGTCGATTTGATCTCCGCAATGCGGGCGTCGTAGCCGGTCCAGTCGGGTTCGCTGCCGGCATCGGCAAACGCGGAAACGCAGCCGAGAACCATCATGGCAGCCAACAGAAGAGCTAACAGTTTCTTCATAGGGTAGGTTCCTCCTTCAAAAATTTATATCAACCGGTCTTTCACAAAGCCGGCGGATATTCTTTCCTTTACCGGTGGTGGCAGGCCACAAACCGTTCCGGGGCAACTTCTTTCAGTTCGGGACGTTTCTCCTCGCATTCCTTTGTAGCGTAGCGGCACCGGGTGCGGAACGGACAGCCTTTCGGCATATGCAGCGGAGAAGGCACGTCACCTTCCAGAATGATGCGGTGTTTATTCCGCGCGGTTTCCGGATCCGGCATGGGAATGGCGGAAATCAGCGATTCCGTGTAGGGATGAATCGGTGAACCGATGATGTCTTTCGCGGGTCCGATCTCAACGATGCGCCCCAGATACATCACGGCAATCCGCTTGCTCATGTGCTGAACCACCAGCAGATCATGGGCAATAAACAGGTATGCAATCCCGAGTTTCTGCTGCAGGTCCTCAAAGGTATTGATAATCTGGGCCTGGATGGAAACGTCCAGCGCGGAAACCGGTTCATCGCAGACGATAAAACGGGGATTCACCGCCAGGGCCCGGGCGATGCCGATGCGCTGGCGCTGACCGCCGGAAAATTCATGGGCATAGCGGGTGGCATGTTCGCTGTTCAGTCCCACCAGCGTCAGCAGTTCGCTGATCCGGTCCGCCCGTTCCTTTTTAGTGCTGTACAGCTTGTGAATATCCAGCGGTTCACCGATGATGTCCGAAACCGTCATCCGGGGGTTCAGCGAAGAATACGGATCCTGGAAAACAATCTGCATATCCTTGCGGAATTCGCCGATATTCTTACCCGTAACCTGCCGTCCGTCAAAGTATACCTCGCCGGCCGTGGGTTTGTACAGATGCAGCAGCGTTCTTCCGACCGTTGTTTTTCCGCAGCCGGATTCTCCGACCAGTCCCAGCGTCTCCCCCTCGTCGATGGTGAAGGAAACATCATCCACGGCCTTCAGCATGATTCTGTTCATCATGCCGGATTTAACGGGGAAATATTCCTTCAGGCCGCGTACATCCACCAGATGCTTCTGTTCGCTCATGCTTCTTCACCGTCCTTCGCTTCTTCCATCATCCTCTTTACGTTGTTCCAGCAGGCGGCGATGTGGGAATCATTCACTCTGACCTCTTCCGGCGGCTGTTCCAGGCAGATTTTCATCGCACGGTCACAGCGGGAAGCAAAAGCGCAGCCCTTCGGCAGATTCAGCAGATCCACCGGGGAGCCGGAAATCGGAATCAGTCTCTCATGCTTTTCCGAAATCCGGGGAATGGACCGGATCAGTCCCTTTGTATATTCATGGCGCGGGTTATAGAAGATTTCGTCCGTCGTTCCGCGCTCGCAGACCTTTCCGCCGTACATCACGATAATCTCGTCGCACATATCCGCAATAACGCCCAGATCGTGCGTGATCATGATTACGGCCATGCCCATCTGTTTCTGCAGATCCTGAATCAGATCCAGAATCTGGGCCTGGATCGTAACGTCCAGCGCCGTCGTCGGTTCGTCGGCGATCAGAATATCGGGTTCACAGGCCAGCGCCATGGCGATCATAACCCGTTGCCGCATGCCGCCGGAATGTTCAAAGGGGTATTGTTTCATGCGCTTTTCCGGTTCGGAGATGCCGACCAGCCGCAGCATTTCAATGGCCCGTTCTTCCGCCTCTTTTTTGTTCCGGTCGGTATGAAGCAGAATGGCTTCCATCAGCTGGTTCCCGATGGTGAACGTCGGGTTCAGGCATGTCATGGGATCCTGGAAAATAATAGAGATCCGGCTGCCGCGGAATTTCTGCATTTGTTGCTCTGTATATTCCAGAATATTCTCGCCTTTGAAAAGAACCTCGCCTTCCGTCACGCGTCCGGTGTCTGTCAGGATCCGCAGGATGGAATAGGCAGATACGCTCTTGCCGCTGCCGCTTTCCCCGACGATGCCCAGCACCTTTCCGGCGTCCAGATTATAGGAGATGCCGTTTACGGCTCTCACTTCGCCGGCATCCGTGAAAAAAGAGGTATGCAGGTTCTTCACCTGGAGCATTGGCATTTCACTCATGAAATCACTTCCTCAGTTTGGGATCGAAGGCGTCGCGAAGTCCGTCGCCCAGCAAGTTGAAAGACAGGACGATCAGGCAGATGCCCGCCGCCGGGAATATCATCTTGTAAGGATAAGCCTGCAATGCCTGCCGGGCGGAATTGGCCAGAGAACCCAGGGAAGGCATCGGCGCCTGGACGCCCAGGCCGATAAAGCTCAGGAAGCTCTCGGTAAAAATGGCGGAAGGAATCTGCAGCGCCGTGGAAATAATGATCACGCCCATGCAGTTCGGCAGAATATGTTTCCGGATAATCCGCCCGCGCTTGGCGCCCATGGCCTGTGCCGCCAGCACATATTCGTTGTTTTTGATGCTCAGGATCTGTCCGCGAACCAGGCGGGCCATGCCGACCCAGTACAGCAGACCGAAGACGGCGAACATGGACAGCATATTCGGGCCGATGCTGGCCAGCACCGTGTTCTGCAGGCTCTGTCCCAGCAGCTGGTCCAGCACCACGGAAAGCAGAATCACCATCAGGGTATCCGGCAGGGAGTAGATCACATCCACGATCCGCATCATGATCAGGTCTGTCTTTCCGCCCGCGTATCCGGCGATCGAGCCGTACAAAAGACCGATCGCCAGCACGATCAGCGAAGCAAAGAAGCCGACCGCCAGGGATACCCGTGCGCCGTAGATCACCCGGATAAAGTAATCACGGCACAATTCGTCTGTTCCGAAAATATGGGGGAAAATCTTCTCGCCTTTTTCAATCGCCTGCTGTTCCAGCTGCGAATAGGTAAACGGCGGAAGATTCTTGGCGCTTTTGTCGCGCTTTCCGTCCACCGTGATCATCCCGCTGTAGGAATAGGGAACGATCAGCGGTGCGATGATAATCGTCACCAGAATCACCAGCAGCACGATCATGGAGCCGACAGCCAGCGGATTGCGGAACAGCTTCCGCATTCCGTCCCGGAAGAAGGTCGTGCTTTCCCGCATCACTTCGTGCTGGGCTTTTTCCGCGTCGGTGGCCGCTTCAAATTTTGCAACGTCGATCTGCATACTGAAGGGCCTTTTTTTCGGGGGAATGTTGGGATTGTACTCGCTCATTTCCTCTCAGCCTCCTCAGTCAAAATCAATCCGTGGGTCAACCAGTTTATACACCAGGTCGCTCAGCAGCGTGGCCGTCACCATCAGCGTGGCCAGGAAGATGGTTGTCCCCATGATCATGGGGTAGTCCCGGTTCGTGATTCCCTGCACAAACTTGGTTCCCAGGCCGCCCGTCGTAAACACGGCTTCAACCACCATGGATCCGGTCAGAATATAGGCCGTCATCGGTCCCACATAAGTAATCACGGGAATCAGCGCGTTGCGCAGAGCGTGTTTGAATATCACAAGCCATCGATTCACACCTTTGGCCCGGGCCGTCCGGATATAATCCTGCCCCAGTACATCCAGCATGGAAGTTTTTGTCAGGCGGGTAATATAGCTCATCGGCGAAAGCATCAGTGCGACGACCGGCAGAACATAGGATGGATTCTCCGTGCTGAAGATCGGGAACCAGTTCAGCTGCAGGCAGAAAACCAGCAGCAGCAGCGTCGCCATGATAAAGCTCGGCACAGCCACAAACAGCGTTGTGAAGAAAATAATCAGCCGGTCCGCCAGCTTTGCCCGGTTCAGCGCCGCGATGCTGCCGAGAAGCACGCCCAGGCAGATCGCAAACAGTGCCGCCATGCCGCCGAGCTTGGCGGAAATGGCAAAGGAGTCAAAGATGGTCGTGGAGATCTCGCGTCCCGTTTTTGTCGATACGCCGAAATTGCCCTGCATCAGGCCTTCCAGATACAGCAGAAACTGCTTTCCGACCGGCTCGTTCAGGTGGAAGCGTTCCTCCAGAACGGCCTGAACGGCGGCGGAAGGCGCCTTTTCCTTGGAGAAGGGCCCGCCGGGAATCGCATTCATCGTGAAGAATGTGATCGCCGCAATGATAAACACTGTCATCAGTGCCAGCAGGATGCGCTTGCAGATATACCGCCCGGTGCTGTTGTCGAGATACATGGCGCCCACAATCAGCACCAGGATCACGCCCAGCAGGATCTTTTCCGCCAGAATCGGCAGAAAAATCCATCCTGCGGCAAAGATCGCCGCGGCGATGACCGCGACAATAATCAGCTGCCGCTCTTTTCGTTTTCTCTCCGTCATGTCCATGTCCATCTCTGGCTTCTCCTCCGGCTCCCCTGCCCGCCGTTTTCATCGGCGAGAGGAAGAAAAATGCTGAATGCCGAAGCAATCAGCTGGCAAAAAACATACCTTATATACAAAGATACTTTGCCATTTTACCATATTGTTCGTCGGTTGCAAACAATTTACGTTTCCGGCCCCCTGTCTCAGGGCCGGAAACAATTCCATGTTTTAACATTTTCCACCAACGAAATCATAAATCTTGTATGCTGCTCTCCGGTATGTACATGATCTGCGATTTATAAAAATCCAAAAAACAGGAAAAAAACAATTTGTCTGAGGATCAGTAATCTTCCAGATGGTACGCGTTTTTCATCTTCTCGCTGGCGGCCAGCAGCACGTCGTTCAGCGCCTTAACGGTTTCCTCTTTCGCCATGGCGCACAGTTTCCGGTTTGCTTCCTCCGCCAGGCGAAGATCCCCGCTTTCCGCAATCTTCCGGTCATACTCCAGCACCAGCTGCCGCCCGCGGATGAACACTTCGTCCTGATACCGGTTCACCAGCGGAATGGTCGCAGCAAAATGCGGGTCCGCCAGCGCGCCGATCAGGCGGCTTGCCCAGAAGAAGTTTTCTGTGGAAACGTCCGTGGTCACCTTGGTCAGATAATCCGGCAGCTTCGATACATTGGTATACACCGGGAAGATCGCGTCAAAAGTCGTGGATCCGAAGCAGACCCATTCCAGCCCCTTCACCGCTTCCGGCGCATAGGGACGGATCTGGCAGATCGTGGTGACACCTGTCCGGTTGATGCCGATGGAGCGGTATTTTCCCCCCATGCCGGTGTCCTGTCTGGCATAGGGGTTGTAGGGCGTCCCCTGATAGTTTCCGCTCAGCAGATATTTCACGTCCTCCGCCGTAATCTTCTTTTCCGGCTTCAGGCTCCATGGAATATTGTCGCTCTCCGGCGTGAAGTCCGCGTTTTCCCCGTCCCAGCGATAGGTTTTCGGCGCCAGATACCGCCCCATGAACCAGGCCCTGGGTGTATTGTAAACGTGGTCCATGTCCCGCCGGCTCCCGAAGACGGACCGGGGATTGAACACGCCGTCCTGGTTCAGGTCCAGGTGGTTTTCCGCCACGAATTCCCGCAGATCCGCGCTGCACAGGCTGTTCTCCTTCTTTCCGAAGGCGTCTTTCAGGTCAAACCCGTCCATGGCGAACTGGTTCGGCGCAATGACGACCTGATCGTCCGGCACCTTCCGGGCGATCCAGTGGTGCCCGCCGATGGTCTCCATCCACCAGGCTTCGCGCTCGTCGTTGAAGGCGATGCCGTTGGACTCATATGTCCCGTATTTTTCAAGCAGCTCCGCCAGCCGCAGCACGCCTTCCCGGGCGCTGCGGATATACGGAAGCACCAATACGACGATGTCTTCCTCGCCGATGCCGCCGGGCACTTCCTTTTCCTTCCGGCCCTTCGGCTTTTTGTAAACAACCAGCGGATCCGCCGCCAGCACCCGTGGATTGGTGGTGATGGTCTCCGTCGCCGTGATCCCGACGTTGGCCTCGTTGATGCCCGTGGCTGCCCAGATCCCCGCCTTCCGGTCCACATTGGGGCAGGCGGTATAGCGCATCGGGTTGTCCGGCAGCTCAACGGTCAAATGGGAAATCACGCTTTTGTATTTCTTCGGCTGATCCTTCGGGTTGACCACCACCATGTTCTTCACGTCAAAGTGGCCGTCCTCCGTCCGGGCGACCATGGTGGAACCGTCGTGGCTGGCCTTCGCGCCGACCAGTATTGTTGTGCAGGACATTTCCTCTTTCCTCCCGTTCTCTTTGTTTCTCGTCCATCTTTCTCCTGCTTTTCCTCAATGCAAGCTATAAAGAGGGATACTCCACGTCAGGGAACACCCTTCTGTGTTTTGCTATCCTCTCGCCAGGAAGCCGCGCAGCTCGCTGATGGGGATCGGTTTTGAATATTTGTATCCCTGCAGATAGGATGCGTTCAGGTCGCAGCACATCTGCTCGTCCTTCTCGTTCTCAACGCCTTCATACAGCACGGAATAGTTCAGTTTGCTGAAAAGTTCGGCCAGGCTGCCCAGCACCTGCTCGGATCGCTTGCTCTGGCTCCCGGCAATCACCATGCTCCGGTCAAACTTGATGATGTCGAACGGCAGTTCCAGAATCCGTTCCATGTTGCTGTATCCCGTCCCGAAATCGTCCAGATAGAAGGTGATGCCTTTCCCCTTCAGTTCTTCAATTCTTTCCTTCATCAGCATGAAGTCGTTGTCGTTGCGGGATTCGGTCAGTTCGATGGCAATGCGGCTGCTGTCGATGCCGTTCCCGTCGATGATCCGGCTGATATCCCCGCAGAAGTCCGAATCCCGCAGTTCAAGCGCGGAAACGTTCACGCTGATCCGCGTAATTTCATACCCTTCGGCAACCAGGTTGCGCAGCACCCGGCAGGTCTTCGCCAGGATAATCTCCGTCAGCGCGTGAATATAGCCGTTTTCTTCCGCCAGGGGAATGAACTGATCCGGATATACAATCCCCAGTTCATCGTTCTTCAGACGCATCAGCGCTTCCGCCGTGTCATATTTTCCCGTCCGGATGTTGTACACCGGCTGGCAGTACACCAGCACCCGCCGATCCTCCGGATCCTGCTTCGCGGCAATGTCCGCCAGTTCCTTCAGGATAATTTCATACTTGCGGTATTTGTTCAGATCGTCCGGCTGAACCCGGTAAATCGTGTTCTCCGGAATCCGGGCATGAATGCTGCGAATAAAACTGATGTATTCGTTTTTCCGGCTCAGTTCCTTCGTGCTCTGTCCGATCACCATTTTGAAGTCATAGCGGAAATTCTCATATTCAACGTCGAACTGTTCCAGAGTTCTTCTCGTGCGCTCCTCATAGTCGGGATTCCGGCTGATGGGCACCATCAGAATCATATGCCCGTTGCTTACCTGGAAAAGCGCGGATCCCCGGTAATAGGATTCCGCCACATGCCGGATCAGGGCGCGCATCTCTTCGGAAAAGGTTTTCCCCGTTTCATCCAGTTCCCGCATGTACAGGCTCAGGAACAGATAATGCTTGTCGTGCTCGTCGCTGTAGCGGATCAGGTTGTTCAGTCCGCGCAGGTCGTTCGCCCCCAGATGGATGTCATAGGAGTTGGAGTGCATCAGATACATCACCGCAATCAGCGGGAACAGGAAAGTAGCCGCCGTATAGGTGGACTGTCCGCGAAGCCGGGCAACGATCAGCACCACTTCTGAAATGGCTATCACGCCGAAGAAACCGTTCATCACCCGCTTGTACAGCCGGTGACGCACCCGGATCAGCAGCGCCAGCAGCATCGTTACAAAGGCGATGTATCCCGCCGAAAAAATGGCGGATCCCTCAAAGGCAATCTCTCCGTCGATAATATGCATCGTGCGCCCGGAATAAATCCCGACGACGTCCGCCACCGAGAAGAGGATCAGCATGGCCGTCGCCAGGATGATCCATGGCTTCCGCTGTTTTGCCGGCAGGTTCGTCACTTCGCAGGTATATGCGCAGTAATGATGCAGCAGGCAGAACAGCAGTACGTGGTATACGCTTCGCAGGCCGTAAACCAGCGGCCGCGGAGCGTCCGGATGGCCGGCAATCACATAGTGCAGCGTCAGATCCGCGCAGGTGGCCACGATCAGCATGCTCAGCATCGTGACAAAAATCCGGAAGCTCTTCATCCGCACCTTGAAGGAGACGAACAGGAGCACCAGCATGACAAAGCAAACCCCCAGCACGGTAATCTCGCTGGCGAAGTAATACTTTTCAATCTGCATCGCAGCCGGCACTCCTGAACACCTCTTTTCCCCGATGCTGGAAGAATTTGAATTGTCAGTTCCCGGAACTTTTTTTCGTTCTCTTCAGACAGATTATCCTAGCACAGATTCACTGTTTTTGGAAAGCGTAATTTCGACGCTTCCGCTGTTATCCGTCGATCAAACTCCGTTCCGTTTCCGGATCAAACAGGTGCATCACCTTCGCCGGGAAGGTAATATACATCTTGTTGCCGTAGGCCAGGGAGTTCCGCTGTTCCTTCGTCAGGTCCACCGTAGGCAGACGGACAATAATCTTGTCGTCGTTGGCGCTGGACAGGTGCAGATGCAGCTCGCTGCCCATCATTTCGTTCACGTCGATGGTGCATTCAATGGCGCCTTCCGCCTTCTCGAAGAGCACCGTCGTATGCTCCGGCCGCACGCCGAGGATGATCTCTTGGCTCCGGATATTCTTCCGGGAAAGCACGGAAACCTGATCCTCGTTCAGCGGAATCTTCGCGCCGAGAATTTCCACGCTGTAGCCGGTGCCTTCCTGCACCAGTTTCGCCTTCAGGAAATTCATCTGAGGGCTGCCGATAAAACCGGCCACAAACAGGTTCACCGGTGTGTCGAACACTTCCTGCGGCGTTCCGACCTGTTCAATGTAGCCGTCCTTCATGATCACAATCCGGTCGCCGAGGGTCATGGCCTCGGTCTGGTCGTGGGTGACGTAAATAAAGGTGGTGTCCAGTTTCTGCCGGAGCAGAATGATTTCCGCTCGCATCTGGTTCCGCAGCTTGGCGTCCAGGTTGCTCAGCGGCTCGTCCATCAGGAACACCTTGGCGTTCCGCACCATGGCGCGGCCGATGGCCACGCGCTGCCGCTGGCCGCCGGAAAGCGCCCGGGGCTTCCGGGTCAGGTATTCGGTGATCCCCAGAATCTGCGCCGCGTTGGTCACCCGTTCATAAACCTCGTCCTCCGGCACCTTTTTCAGCCGCAGGCTGAACGCGATGTTGTCGTACACCGTCATATGCGGATACAGCGCATAGTTCTGGAACACCATCGCGATATCCCGGTCCTTGGGCTGCAGGTCGTTGACCACTTCGCCGTCGATCTCCAGCGTCCCGCCGGAAATATCCTCCAGGCCGGCGATCATCCGCAGCGTCGTGGATTTTCCGCAGCCGGAAGGCCCGACAAAGACCACAAATTCCTTGTCCTTGATTTCCAGATTGAAGTCGTGAACCGCCGTCACTTTATTATCGTAAATCTTTTTGACGTCTGTCAGTTTAACGCTTGCCATATGCGTCTCTCCCTCCTTATCCTTTCACCGCGCCGCCGGTAACGCCTTCCACGTAATACTTCTGCAGGAACATGAACAGAATCGTTACGGGAAGCGCCACCAGCACGCCGCCCGCGCAGAACATCGTATAGTTGTTGGATATCTGGTCCTTGCTCAGCCAGTCATACAGACCGACGGCCACGTTCTTGCCGGCTGATGCACCAAAGGCGATATAGCGTGCAAAGACGTAGTCACCCCACGGTCCCATAAAGGCAGTCAGGACGGTATAGATGACGATCGGCTTGGAAAGGGGAAGAATAATCTTGTAGAGGATCTGCGCCCGCGTTGCCCCGTCGATCCGCGCCGCCTCGTCCAGCGACATCGGAATCGTGTCAAAGAATCCTTTGGACACGTAGTAGCCCATGCCGGAAGATGCAACATACACAAGGATTAGGCCCGGTGTGGCGTTTTCCTGCGTCAGCCCCAGATCCTTCAGCACGCGGTAAAGAATGATCATGGAAAGCATACCAGGGAACATACCCAGAATCAGCATGAACTTCATCAGCGGCTGGCGCATTTTAAAGCGGAAACGGCTCAGGGTATAGCTCATGCACAGCACAATCACCGTTTGCAGGATGGCCGTGATGATAGCTGCGATAAAGGTATTGGTATACCATCGCGGAAAATCCGTCTGGAACAGGTTGACATAGTTGTCCGTTCCCCAGACTTTCGGAAGCACATATCCGACCTGTCCGCTGTTTTCCACCCGGAAGGACTGCAGCACAATGCAGACAAATGGAATCAGCCAGATAATGCTGATCACGATCAGCAGCACATGAATCGCCGTATTGGTCACCGCACGGGAGGCTTTCAGTCCCATGTGACGCTTTGCTGTTGCTTCACTCATCACCGGAAATCCTCCTCATTCTTAATACTCGGCATCAGGTTGTACACGATCAGGGAAATCAGCGCCACGACGACAAACACCAGGATACCGATCACCGAAGCCATGTAATACTTGGATTCCGCGCCGGTTGTGATCTTGAACAGCCAGGTGATCAGCAGATCCGTGTAGCCGACAGATCCCGAGGCGGACGACGCCGCGGCATTGGTCGGTGCGCCGGCCGTCAGCAGGTAGATCACGTTGAAGTTGTTCATGTTGCCGGTAAAACTCGTCAGCAGATACGGTCCGGTCACGAACAGCATGTACGGCAGCGTAATCTTTGTGTACTGTTTCCATCCGCTGGCGCCGTCGATTTTGGCGGATTCATAGAGATCCGCGGGAATGTTCATCAGAATGCCGGTGGTGATCAGCATCAGGTAAGGAATGCCGATCCAGATGTTGATCAGAATCACCGTCACCCTGGCCAGCCAAGGCCGGCTGGCGTCCCCGAAGAAGTCAATGGCCTCCGAAATCCACCCCATGTCCAGCAGGAAGCCGTTGATAATGCCGTTCTTGGCGAACATTTTGGAAACATACAGCAGGGAAATAAACTGGGGTATGGCAATGGTCAGCACCAGGATCGTCCGCCATCCCTTCTTGAACTTAATGCCTTTCTTGTTGATGGCCATCGCCACAAACATGCCCAGGAAGTAGTTGGTAAAGGTGGCGAAGAAAGCCCAGATCAGCGTCCACAGTAGCACTTCAAAGAACGTGGCCGCATAGCTTTGGGTGCCGCCCGCTCCGCCGGTCCAGGAAAACATCGTATTGAAGTTGTCCAGTCCGACCCAGGTGAACAGGCTGTTGGTATAGCCGTTGTGCGTGCCGTCATAGTTGGTGAACGCCACCAGAATCATAAACAGAATCGGCAGCATGGTGAAGATGATAATTCCCGTCATCGGCAGCGCCAGCAGCGTCTTGTGGAACTGATCATCCACGATGCTGTGCAGGTCTTCCCTGCCGCTCTTCAGTTTCTTGCCTGAGGCGAGGATCATCTCAGACATCTTGTTCTGCCGGACGTTCACCCGCCATGTGTAGATGAAAGCCAGGATGAAGAAAATCGTCAGCACGCCGTACAGCAGAATCTGGAAGGAGTTATCGTTATAGGTCGTGACAAAAACATCCAGATCTTCATTGTAAGTTTTGCTGGGCCCGACCTTGCCGAGGGAGGGCAGCATACTCAGCCAGTATCCGCCGGACATAATCATATAGCCGATAAAGACGATTTCAAACAACAGGAACAGCAACCCGCGCAAGATCTGCCCCCGGGCAATGCTGCCGAAACCCATGATGAAAAAGGAAAGCTTGGTTTTCCAGTCCCCGTGAACAAAAGTGCTCACAATATCCGACACTTCTCTGCCGACAGCCATCGCTCCCTTTTTCAGGCCCTGCCCGATTTTCAGGAAGAAGTGACCGATTCCCTTCGGAATTCCGGTAAAGAAGCGACCGAGTTTGTATCCGAACTTTGCCCCTTTGGAAAGTCTCAGATACTCCAGATCACTGAGTTGTGCCATATCCGTGATCCTCTCCTCTCCCGCTAAAAACTTCAAAAACAGCCGGAGCCGAATATCTTTCAGCTCCGGCTGTTTCTTTGCAGCCGGTGACCGGATTCCCGGTCAGTGTCCGGAATTACTGTGCAACGATATCAACGGTCGTGGCGGCTTCGTCGAAGGTGATGACATAGGTGCCGTCCGCTTCAACCTTGAAGTTCTCGGTCGGGAAGTTGTTGTCCCAGCTCAGACCCTGACGGACTTTGAATTCTTCGCCCGCGTGGAGTTCGAGCGCGTCCGTCTTCCAAACGCCGTCGTCGCCCTTCGTCATGGTCACATCGGCGTCCCAGTTGGTGCCGTTGATCGTGCCGATGGCAGTCCAGGCGTTCTTGACTTCGTCGCTCATGGTGAACAGGCTGGCAATCTTGTCCTGATAGTTGTCCAGGGCAGCCTGCAGTCCGGCGTCGTCCGTCGCGTTCTTCACGTCTTCGCCGATCACCTTGGCGATGTCCCACCAGGAGCCGTGGATCTGGCCCTGCGGCACGGAATAGGGAGCCTGCTTGATCAGCGCCGCCAGGCCGGGGTTGGCCTGAACCGCTTCGGAAGCCTGGTCTTCCAGGTTGGAGGGACCCCAGGCCAGCGCTTCAAACCGTTCCATCTGACACTGCGCACCGGTCAGGTACTGTGCCAGCTTATGGATGGCCGCGCCCTTCATTTCGTCAACCTGCGGCTTCACACCCAGCAGCTTGCAGCCGTTGAAGGAGCCCAGATGATATTCTTTTCCGTCCACTTCGAAGGAGGGCAGGTCCGTGACGCCCATATTGTCGCCCAAGTATTCCTGAACCTTCGCGAAGTCCCAAGTGCCGCTGACCAGGACCGCCGCGTTCTGGTTGAACTGGTCGGCGCCGCCGGCGCTCAGGTGATAGGGGGAATCCACCAGTTTCTTCATGCCCTTGACGGCAATCAGGCCGTTGTCGCTGTCGAAAGTGTCGCTCACGGAGATGAATTCGCCGTTATCGTCGGTCATCCACACGCTACGGCAGCCGGTGGCGAAGAAGAAGGAAGCCAGGTACCAGGCAGAAGTCTGCATTTCGAAAGCGAAGTACTTCTGGGCAGCTTCGCAGTCGGCAATCAACTTCTCCAGGGAGTCAACGTCTTCGTCCGGGATGACACTCTTATCATAGTACATGAAGTAGCCGTTGTCCGCAGTCAGCGGATAGGCGTACAGCTGTTCGCCAGAAGTGGCGGCCGCAACCGTGCCCGCATCATTGTTGGCAATGACGGTCTCGCTGGCCTTCTTGCCCAGGGCATCCAGAGCGCCGGCCTGTACAAGGCGGGCGAACTGATCCTGCGCGAAGCAGTAGATGTCGCCGCCGGCTTCGACGTCGGTGATCATCTGGGTGGCGGCATCCGCTTCGGAAACAGCCTCGATGGTAGCGTTGAACTTGAATCCGAATTCATTGTTGGCGTTGAAATCGGCGATCTGCTTTTCAGTCAGATCCTTGGCTGCTTCCGCAACCCAGATCTTGATGTCGTAGGTTTCGCCGTCGGCGGTCGCGAAGGACACCATGGACAGGGCCATGACAGCCGCCAGAACAATTGCGAGGAACTTCTTCATGGGTCATTTCTCCTTTTGTAGTAATTTTTTGCCGGAATCAAAACAAACAGCGCGGAAACGCGCCTGTCTGTTCATCCCGTTCAAATTCGTTAGTATTGTAGTTCGGTTTCGTGTTTTTGTCAATATGTGATTTTCCGGAAACCCTTGATCTTCCGTAATTGGTATCGTTTTCAGCATCTTGTGGCCCGATACCCTTTTACTGCACGGAATTCACCATTGCATCGTCGATTTTCCCCCAAGCGCCGTTCCCCGCTCCCTGACATCTGACATAGATCCCGACCGTCACTTCGCTGCCGGCGGGATGCGCAAATTCGGGAACAATCCCTTCGTGCCAGTCATTGTACCCGGTGATCGGAATCTGTTCCGACCGGGCGACTTCCTCTCCGTTGATTCTGACGTAGGCATAAATGTCTGTGTCTCCGCAGTCCCCGCCCATGATGGACAGAGCAAATCGGAATTTCCCTTCCGGCAGGTCCCGGATCGTCTGTTCCGCCGTGAATTCGACGCTGTCCTTCGCTGCGCTCCAGAAATGCAGGTGTTTGCTGCCTGTCAGGGAGTCGGTCTTCTTGTCCTCAACATACAGCTCATCGGCGTTTTTCAGATCGGTAACCACCCAGCCTTCTCCGCCGTCCTCAAAACTGTAGTCCGTCAGATAGTTGTATTCCACCATGGAAACAAAGCATCTTGCTTCCTTTCCCCAGGCTTCTCCGGCAATCACATACTGTGCCGGCCCGCCTTCGTGCATCTGCCGTTCCTGCTCCTCCGTGATCTCCCAGGTCACCGGCACTGCCCGGCGGCTGTTGTCGGTCATCACGGCGTTCACCGTCTCCGGAAGCTCCAGGGGCATATTCAGGTCGCAGATCACCGCCGCGTCCTCCATGGCATCCGGCACCGGGTCTGTTTCGTTCCCCTTCCGCATCAGCCAAAAAACCTTCAGGGATTCAAGCGGTTTCCCCGCCGCGTCAAAGAGCGCCTGGTTATCCACCGCGCTGCCCCCATAGTATTTCCCGGCGTCCTTCGGATCATACGCCGCAGCATGGCTGGAAGCCCACCCGGAGCCGTATTTTTCCCATTTTTCCTGATTTTCTTCCCGGCTGTCCCCGCCGACGGTGATCCACGCCCCTTCCCAGTAGCAGATGCCGATCCCCGCCGGCGTTCCGTTCACGATGATGTCCGTAATGTTCCGGATGCTGTTGGCCTGTCCCTGGGGCGTGAAGGGATAGTCCTTCACAACGTTGCCGCCATCCCCGATGGTGTTCGCCGAATAGTCGCTGTCCTCCCCCGTGAAAGCATAGGACGTCTCCATCACCATCACCTTTTTGCCGTAGGTCTCGGCAATCTCCGTCAGGATGGCGGAAAGATTCTCCAGCGTGCCGTGCCAGTAGGGATAGTAAGACGTTGCGAAAACGTCGTAATGGATCAGGCCGTTCTGTTCGTAATAGTCCAGCTTCTTTGCGTAGGTCCTATAGCTGTCCGTGTTCTCCGGATTGGCAAAATGCACCGCCACCAGCGCCTCTGGATAAACCTCTCGGGTGGCCCGGGCTCCCGCGTCCATCAGGTAGGCGATGTTCATCCACGTCTTTTCCCCGCACATCGCGCCGTTGGTCTCGTTACCCACCTGCACCATGCAGACGTCGACACCGGCTTCCTTCAACTGCTGCAGACAGTCCTTTGTAAATGCAAACGCCGCTGCCTTCTTTTCCTTGATGTCCATGTCTTTCCACGCCCGGGGAACCATTTGTTTCCCGGGATCCGCCCAGAAGTCGGAGTAGTGGAAATCCGCAATCAGTTTCAATCCGCAGCTTGCCACCCGTTTTCCGATCTCCACGGCGTTGACAATGTCGCAGTTCCCGCCGCCGAAGCCGTGTCCCTCGTCGTCATAGGGATTGTTCCAGATCCGAACCCGGATTGTGTTAATCCCATTATCCGCCAGAAGTCTGAAAAGATCCGTTTCCTTTCCGTCAAAATCATAATACTTTACCCCACTCGCTTCTTCCGAGAGCACGCTGGAAATATCCATGCCGAAAATGAAATCCTCGGGCAGGTTTTCCACCTTTTTCACATACAGGGATTCCGAAGCGATTTCCGCCTTCACCGTGCCAAAACAACCCATGAACAGTCCAAGACACATCAGCACTGTCATCATCCTGCGCATCTTCTTTTCACTCTCCCGTCCCAAATGTTGTTAGCAGCTCCGCTGCTTTCTCCGCCAGTCCATCTTCGGCATGAACGGATTTTAACCCGTTATACAGTCGGAAAATAGAAGGCTCCTTCTCCCCTTCATTGTATCGGAAGTATTCGCCCGCCACCGAAATCCCGCTGTCCGGATCGGCCATCACCTTTCCCGTGTCCTCCCCGAGCCATTCCGAATAGTCATTCTTCCGGCTGTCGGGCACGATATAAAGATCCGCGCTTTTCAGCTGCTCCGATCCGAACAGCGCAAAAGAGAACGGATGCACTTTGACCATTTTCACCGCGCCGTCCATTCCTTTTTCCAGCTTTTCGGCCAGTTCCGCCGCGTTGTGTATTTTGCAGTCCGCGTAGATCGTAATCTTGTGGGCCGGATCCGTGTCCGTAATACGCGTGAAAACAAAGCCCGTCAGCATCACCGCCACCATCGTCCAGATCACGGCGCCGGGGAAAAACTTCCCGAATCTCCTCCGGAACTTTTTCCATGCGGAGGGCTGCTTCCGCGGTGTCTGTTCCTCCGCTTTTTCCAGCGTCTCCATACCGATGATGAATTTCTTCGCCGTCTCCACCCGAACAAGTGATCCATCCGGCGGCACCCGGTCGCCGTATTTTTCATTGAGGTTCAGACTCAGTGTTTCCTCTCCCGTGTTCAGTTTAGCCTTCAGCACCCAAACGCTTTTGGGAATCCGAAAGCCTTCCGGATCCAGCGTCATCCATCCTTCCCTTGTCTGCGCCGTTTCCGCTGCCAGGCCTTCCAGGTGGTTTGCCTCCGCCCGGGCCGGTTCAACGGAAAAAATCCAGAATGCCATAACGCTCCATCCGCCCACAACCGAGCAAACCATCGCGATGATCAGCATAGTCCTTGCGTTTCCCGTCCGCGTCAGCAGGCATAAAGCAATAAACAGGATCAACATCGCGGCCGCCGCGACGATCAGGATCCGGGTCATTAAATTGGCTCTGTTCCTGCTTTCCTGAACAGTCTCAGCGGACATAAACCGTTCCATCGTTCCCCTCGCTCCCCACAGATTTCGTCAGAGTCTCTCTTTTTTGCAATATAGCATCTTTCCCGCCTCTTGACAAGCAATCGTCGTTGGTTCATGATACAGGGGAAGG
The DNA here is from genome assembly GCA_902764875.1 of uncultured Eubacteriales bacterium. Lineage (GTDB taxonomy): Bacteria > Bacillota > Clostridia > Christensenellales > Aristaeellaceae > Aristaeella. The sequence goes on along the minus strand of CACWXP010000015.1, from coordinate 20,251 downwards.
TTGCGGAAAGAAGGGAATAAGGATGAAGCAATTTGTTGTGATTGTCCTCGCGCTGGCGCTGCTGCTCGGCTCCGCCGCCGGCGAAGCGCAGGGTCTGGATCCGGAAAACAACAGCCGCGTTTTTTACGAGATTTTTGTCGGTTCCTTTTCCGATTCAAACGGAGACGGCGTCGGCGACCTCCGGGGCATCATCAACCGGATGGATTACCTGAACGACGGCGATCCGGCTTCCGGAAAAAGCCTGGGCATCGAGGGCATCTGGCTTACGCCGATCTTCCTTTCCCCTTCCTATCACAAGTATGACGTCACGGATTATTATCAGATCGACCCGTCTTTCGGCACCCTCGAAGACCTGCGGGAGCTCATCGCCCTGTGTCATCAGCGGGATGTGAAGCTGATCCTGGATCTGCCCCTGAACCACACCGGCAGTAACTCCCGCTGGTTTAAAAACTTTTCCAACGCCCATCTCATGCATAATCCGGAAAATGCCTATTATGATTTCTATACCTGGATCTCGCCGGAGGATCCGGTTCCCGCCGGCCAGCATTTCACAAAGCTGCCCTCCGGCACGGCGCTGTACGAAAGCAATTTCTCCGATCATATGCCGGAGCTGAATTTTGACAACGAAGCCGTCCGCCGGGCCGTGCTGGACGTGGCGGAATACTGGCTGAATGTCGGCGTCGACGGTTTCCGTTTCGATGCCGCCAAGTATATCTATTTCGGCGAGCATGATAAAAACGTCGATTTCTGGGTCTGGTATATGGCTGAACTCAGAACCAATCATCCGGATCTCTATGCCGTGGCCGAAGTCTGGGACGGCGACGGCGTCATTGCGCAGTATCTCCCCGCCTTCAATTGCTTCCATTTCTCCGTTTCCCAGGCGGAAGGCATCATCGCCGCCACCGCCAAGGGCGGGGATGTCAATAAGTATACCCGCTCCGTCGAAAAATATCTGTCCGATATCCATGGCGTCAATTCGGAGGCCATGGATATTCCCTTCATCGCCAACCATGACACGGACCGGGCCGCCGGCTATCTGTCCATGGCCAACGGCCGCATGCAGGTCGCGGCCAGCCTGTATCTTCTTTCTCCCGGTTCCCCCTTCATCTATTACGGCGAGGAAATCGGCCTGCGCGGTTCCCGGGGCGGCGAAAACACCGACGCCAACCGCCGCCTGGCCATGCTTTGGGGCGACGGGGACACCGTGAAGGATCCGGTTGGAAGCACCTATGCAAAGCAAACGCCTTATTCCGTGAAGGATCTGGAAGAAATGGGAAGCACCCTTCTGCAGCACTACCGCAAACTGATTGCCCTGCGCAAAGCCAATCCGGAAATCGCCCGCGGAAACTATACGGCCCTGTCCTTCCCGGACACAAAGGCCGGCGGCTTCCTCTGCGAATGGAACGGCGCCACCGTCGGGGTCTTCCACAACACGACGGAAAGCGTCAAGAAGCTCGATCTTTCCCTCATTCCGGATGTGAATTTCACCAGCGTCTCCTTTGTCGGCATGGATGAAGCCTATCTGGAAGGCAGCATCCTGACCCTCGGGCCGCAGACCAGCGCCGTCCTGCGCTGACCGTCCCGCGCAAAAGGATCCGGCTCAGCTGTCCGGATCCTTTTTTCTGCCCGTTTATGAGCGTCCGTTTGTGAACGCTCGTTTATGATTGCTCGTTTATGATTGCCCGTTGATGAGTGTCCGGTCACAAATGCCCGTTCATGATCGAAAGGATCAGGTTCCCGCTGTTGAACATCGGCGCCAGTGTGCTGGTCCTCAGCATCTCCCCGAAGTTTTCAACAGGGATCACCGTTTCAAACAGGGGCACCAGCGCGAAAAGCACGAAGCACAGCAAAGCCCCCCGCAGCAGCCCGAAGAGGCCGCCGAAAAGGGAGTTCAGCTGCTTCAGCACCGGGAAGCGGAAAACCGCCTTCAGGAAATTGATGATCACGTGGAAAAGAATCAGCAGCAGCACAAACGTAATCACAAAGCAGATCACGTTCATCAGCGCGGATACGATCGTCTGCGTCACATAGTGACCCACGTCCTGGGGAATGTTCGCGGTCTTATAAACCTGCTGCTCCAGGTTGTTCTGTAAAAGCTTGTCCAGCGGCGCCGGCAGCGAGGCCCGGCTCAGAATGGCGGAAATGTTTTCCCCTGTCAGCCCCTGCACGTTCAGCGCGGACAGCGCCGAATCCTTCAGCCGCGTCGCCGCGTCCGCATAGCTCATCAGCGTGTTGCTCAGCGATGTGTTGTTCCGAAGGAACTCCGACACCATCGGGCTCAGCCAGAAGCTGAGGCCCAGGGAAATCAGGCTTCCGCCCATGGAAGCCACCGAGGCAATAAATCCCCTGTAAAGCCCGAACAGCACGCTCACGGCCAGAATGCCGATAATCACCCAATCCACAGGATTCATGATTGTCTCACCTCTCTTTCAGTTTCTTCGGGCAGTCTTTCCGCGCCTCCGTCAGCACGGGATCATGGTCGCCGCCCGCCGCATACGCCACGTTGATTTCCTGCAGCGCGCTCTTCTTCGGAACCGGCCCGCAGGCCGGGCATGCCTTCAGTTTGGACCCCTCCGCCGAAAGCTCGCCATAGGTGATCTGCTGCGGCTTTTTGCTGTTCATCATCGGGCAGTGATCCGAGCAGTGGTAGTATTCCTTCTTCGTCGGATGGCACCAGAACACCGCGTCGTCTTCCGGAACGGGAATCTGCCGTCCCTGCCAGTCCTCCCAGATCAGAATCTTCGTGTTCTCCCGGTAACAGTTGAAAATCCACTCCATGTTCAGCCCTTCCGGGTTCTTCTTCCGCTGAACCCGGATGCATCCGTGGCTGGCCTTGGTGCCCAGCTTCGATTCCGTTCCGCCGTAAATCTTCTTTCCGTCCCGCTCTACATAGGGAACCTCATGCAGCAGATCCCCGTCGTTGAACCGCAGCGCCCGCGGACAGAACATGTTGTCCGAATAAAATCCGCCGACCCGGCTCACCAGCAGGAATTCCCCGCTCCGCGTTTCGTTGTAGGGCTGCTTTTTGTTCGTCAGCCCGGTGGAAATCAGCAGCGTGGAGTAAAGCTTCCCTTCCCGGAAAACATAAAGCCGCTGGGTCAGCTTGTCGACCACAAACCCCATCTCCTGGTTTGGCGTAATCTCCTTCAGCAGGCCCGTCTCCACCCAGCCCGTCACCAGCGCGTTCCAGTTCAGGATCGGAGAATCGTGGAACGACGAGGAATAGCATTGAATCTTCGACCATTCCTCTCCTCTTTCCAGCACCCGAACCCCCTGGGATCCCATCGTCACCGTGCCGATGCCGTCGCTGTCCGCCCGCGGTTCCTTCCGAAGCACAACCTGCCGGACCTGCGCCCGTTCCCTGCCGTCGTCCAGCACCGTCACCGTCGCGGTCAGCGCCTGCCAGACCGCCTCCTCGTCCGTAATGTCCATCGGCACGGTCCAGGCGTCCAGCGTGTATCCGCCTTCCAGTCCGTCGCCCGCGGAAACCGGCGTAAAGCCGCTGGCCGCCTTTTCGACCGTCAGCGTGAAGCTCACCGGCTCGGAAGAAGTCCCGTCCTCCCGGGTCAGAACCAGTTCCACCGGCCATGCTCCCGGCGCCAGCGGGCAGTCGAAAGCAGCCGTCCCTTCCCCCGCCGCCACCGGCGTTTCAAGCAGCACGTCGCCTTCCCCGGCCCGCACGGTCAGCATCCCGCCCTCCGTGGCCCAGAAGGAAACCGAAACCCGTTTTCCGACGGTCACCGTTTCCCGGTCCGCCGTCACCGAAAGCAGGCAGGGGGCCATCGCCCCGATGGTCACGGCCGTTTCCGCCGTTTTCCCGTTCATCACAAGGCGCAGCGTCCGTTTCCCTTCGGAAACCGCCCGTCCCTGCCAGGTTCCGTTCCAGTAAAAGGCGTTGTATCCCGCCGTAACCGCCCGGTTTTCCGCCACCTTTGCCACCACCGCGCCGTTCTCGTCCAGCAGATCGATGTCGCAGGTTCCGTCCCCGGGCACGGAAAAGGAAACGATCACAGACTGTCCGGGCAGCACCGGATCGGCGGAAACCGCAATCCAGGTTTCCACTTCCTCCGCCCGCGCCGGTCTTCCCGGCGCCGCCACCGGCATCAAAGCCGCCAACAGCAAAGCCGTCAGCAGCAGCGCCCGCCATCTTGTCATCGTTTCGTCTCCCTGTTCATCCCGTGCGTCGTCCGACCCTAAAGGCCGCACAGCGTCCCCGTCAGTAAAGCTCCTTCAGCATCCGGATTTCCCGTTCATATCCGTCCAGCTCGTTCGGCGTTTCCAGGTAGAAGGGCAGTTCCCGCAGCGCCTCGTGGCGCATCACCCGCAGAATCCCTTCCGTTCCGATCGTTCCCTCTCCGATCTTCTCGTGCCGGTCCTTCCGGGCGCCCAGCGGGTTTTTGCTGTCGTTGATGTGAACCGCCTTCAGCCGCTCCAGCCCGATCACCTTGTCAAAGGCCGTCAGCACGCCGTCCAGGTCGTTCACGATGTCGTATCCCGCGTCGTTCACGTGGCAGGTGTCCATGCATACGCCCATCTTTTCCGAAAGCACAACCCGGTCCAGAATCTCCCGCAGTTCCTCGAAGCGGCTGCCCACTTCGCTGCCCTTTCCGGCCATGGTTTCCAGCAGCACCGTCGTCCGCTGCTCCGCTTTCAGAATCGTGTTCAGCATCCCGGCAATCATTTCGATCCCGGCCTCAATCCCCTGACCCACGTGACTGCCGGGATGGAAATTATAAAGATTTCCGGGCACGGCTTCCATCCGCGCCAGGTCATCCGCCATGGTCCGGGTTGCAAAGTCCCGGATCCCCGGATCCGCGCTGCATCCGTTCAGCGTGTAGGGTGCGTGCGCCAGAATCACCGGAATCCCGTTTTCCTCCGCAAACCGGCGGAAAGCCGCCGCGTCCGCCTCGTCCAGGGGCTTCGCGCTCCCGCCCCGGGGATTCCGGGTGAAAAACTGAAACGTATTCCCGCCGATGGAAACAATTTCCTTTCCCATGTGCATAAATCCCGCCGATGCGGAAAGATGGCATCCGATCTTTAGCATAAAAAACCTCCTAGAAAATCCCGATCATCGCCTGGGTCAACGCCGTCATGGCCGCCGTCACCTCGTTCTGCGAGGCGCCGCTGTCGATCAGCTGCTGCAGTGCCGTCGCCGCGTTCACGATCGCGCCGTACTGGGCGCCGGAGGGATCCAGCGTTGAAAGCTGCTCCTGCGCCGCGGCGATCAGCCGCGCCGCGTCCTCCGCCTGGCGGTTCGGCAGTGCCGTTCCTTCGCCCTCGGATCCGCCGCCGTGAAGCAGGCAGGTGGTCCCGCCGTTCTGCGCGGACAGTCCCAGGTATTCCTCCAACACGCTCTGATATTCCGTGCCCAGGAAGCTGCTCAGCGGCATCCCCGCCTGCAGCGTCACCACGCCCTTCTGGATCACGTTGGGACAGTAGGGCGAAGCCGGCATGCCGCTTTCCGCGCATACGTTCTGCACCTGGTGCATCTGGCAGTACTGGGTCGGCTGCGTTCCGTCCGCCCACCAGTCCGTTACCACCCCGTAGCCCATCGCGTCGTTCTGGCAGGCGTCCGTGGCCAGCTGCCCGCTTACGGCGCAGGTGGTCACCTTCACCAGGCCGTATTCCGCCGGATTGCCGTCCAGAATGTCCTTCTGCGGCAGTCCCTCGTGAATCTTGCTCATGTAGGCCTGCCAGAGCGGTGCGGCGGCGCCGCTGCCCGTGGATTTCGAAGACAGCGCCTTATAGTTGTCGTGCCCGATCCACAGCGCCGAGGAATAGTATCCCGTGATGCCGCTGAAGAACACGCCCTTCTGGTCCGAGTTCGTGCCGGTTTTGCCGCCGACCGTCTGCCCCTTGATCTTCGCGCTCGTTCCCGTGCCCGAAGACACCACCGATTTCAGCATGTCCACAATCAGCCAGCTCGTGCTTTCGGTAAACACTCTGTGCCGCTCCTGGTGCTGGTGTCCGTCCCAAACCACGTCGCCGTGGGAGTCGGAAATCCCCAGCACCGAGATCGGTTCCTGATAAACCCCGCCGTTGGCCAGCACCCCGAAGGCTACCGTCATCTGCAGCGGTGTAATGCCCGAGGACCCGAGGCTCAGGCCGAAGGGCGTCTTGTCGATATGGTCGTCGTCAACCCCCATGCTGTGGAGATAGCTGACGCTGCGGTCCACCCCGACCCGGGTCAGCAGCGTCTGGGCCGCCGCCGTGTTGTGGGATTTGGCCATCGCCGTCCGCAATGTTTCCGGCCCGGTATAGCCGGCCCCGCCGTAGTTCTTCGGCCAGCTGTCCTTCCCCTTGGAGTCCTTCCATCCGGAAATCGGCAGCGGCATGTTGTAAACCACCGTGGCCGGGCTGGCGCCAAGCTCCAGCGCGGGCCCGTAAACGGAAATCGGCTTGATGGAGGACCCCACCGGCATTTTCATGTCCATCGCCCGGTTCAGGGTTTTCCGGGCGGTCACTTCCGTCCGCGATCCGACCACGGCCAGCAGTTCGCCCGTCCGGTAGTCCAGCACGGCGCAGGCGGCCTGCGGCTGGGGAATCTCCGTATAGGTTCCGTCGGAATTCTTGCTGCGGTAAACCTTGTCGCTCGGATCCCGCAGTGATGGATACTTGGTCCAGTTTTTCAGCGTGTCCTCCACCGTCTGCTGAACGTTCGGGTCAATCGCCAGCTGCACCTTGTATCCTCCCGTGCGCAGCTTACCCTCCATGGCGGCCCGGTTCGCCGCCGTGTCCGGCAGGCCGTTCACTTCCAGCAGGATCTGAACGCATTCCTTCACGGCATATTCAATGTAGTGCGGATAGCTGTACATGCCGTCCCCGGCGTTTTCCTCCTCCACCAGCACGTTGGCCGTAGCCGGGTCCAGCGCCGCCTCGTATTCCTCCCGGCTGATGAACTGGTTTTCATACATGCACCGCAGCACGTAGTCCGTCCGGTTGTTCGTCGTTGCCGCGTAGTCCCGTTCTCCGTCCTTCCGGGTATAGAAATTCCGCCGCGGATTATAGTAGTAGGGATTGTTCGTCACGCCGGCCATCATCGCGCATTCCCGGATGGTCAGTTCGCCCAGTTCCTTGCCGAAGTAGCCCTTCGCCGCCACCTTCACCCCGTAGTAGTTTTCTCCCAGGTAAATCGTGTTCAGATAGTTCTCCAGAATCTGATCCTTCGTATACCGGGTTTCCAGCTGCAGCGCCAGGTAAGCCTCCTGAATCTTCCGTTTATAGCTTTGTTCCGAAGAAAGCAGCGTGTTCTTGATCAGCTGCTGCGTAATGGTCGATCCGCCCTGGGTTCCGCTCGTCGTCATGTTGGCCACAAAAGCGCCCACAATCCGCTTCAGGTCCACGCCGCCGTGGCTGTAAAACCGGGCGTCCTCCACCGCGATAAAGGCGTTCCGCAGCCGCTGTGGAATCGACGCCAGCGGCACAACGATCCGGTTTTCCGTCCCGCGGTAAACCGTCAGCAGTTCCCGGTTCCGGTCCATGAATTCCGTATTCTGATCCGGCGTGTCCAGCGCCACCAGGTCCAGTTCCGGCGCCGTGTCCACATATCCCTTCGCCACGCCGACCAAAGTCCCCAGCACCGCGATCCCGGCCAGCACGCCCACCAGCACCAGTACCCGGATCGTGTTCACCAGCACGCTCAGCACAAAGTTCGGCTTGCGCACGTCCGGCCGGAAAATGCTCCGTTTTTCGGGTTTGGTTTCCTCGTCTTCCGGGTCCCAGTCGTCCTCCGGATTCTCATCGTTCTCCGGATAGGATTCGTTGTCCCATTCCCCGTCTGCGGCTTTGTCCGTATAGGGCTTCCCGATCCATTTCCCGTCCGCGGCATAGGTCCCGGGCCCGTCCGTCAGGCGCTCGTCTTCCGGCAGCACGTCGTCCGGATATTCCTCTTCCGGAAATCCGTCCTCCTGCCAGCGGTCCCGTTTCTTTTTGCCAAACATGTCTTTCCTCCAAAGCTTTACGCTGTCCCGTCCCGTTCCGTCGAAAAGGATACAACAGGAGATTGTATTATAGCACACCCCGTCAAAAGGAAACAAGCAGGGCAGCCTCCGCCCATAAAACGCCCCAAATCCCCCGTTCCCTCCCGACCCCGTAACTCCATAACCCCAAACCCTGAAATTTCTCCGTAAATCTCTCCAAAAAACCCTTGACATTCCCGCAAAAAGGTGTAAAATGTTATCGAAGGTCAAAGAAAGTCAAATATGACCTTCACGGAGGATATGGAATGATGAATATGAATCAGCTTACGCAAAAGACCCTGGCCGCCCTTCAGCGGGCACAGTCTCTTGCTGTGGAATACGGCCACGTGGATGTGCAGCAGGAGCATCTTCTCTCGGCTCTCACTGAAAACCCGCAGGATCTGGTCCCCCAGCTCCTGTCCCGCTGCGGCATTTCGGTGGATGCGTTCCGCCGCGCCCTGGAGGACGGGCTGAACCGGATGCCCCGGGTCTCCGGCTCCGGCGCTTCCCAGCCCGGCTACGCCGCCGATATTGAAAAGGCCCTCCTCGAGGCGGAAAAAATCGCGAAGCAGATGAAGGATGAATACCTGTCCGTGGAGCATCTGTGGATGGGCCTGTGCACCAAGGCGTCCCCCGCGGTGGCAAAGCTTCTGAAAACCTTCGGCTACTCGCCGGAAGCCTTCCTCAAGGCCCTGCAGGAAGTGCGCGGTTCCGCCCGTGTCACCTCCGACAGCCCCGAAGATACCTATGATGCCCTGAAGAAATACGGTACCGATCTGGTCGAACTGGCCAGGAAGCAGAAGCTGGATCCGGTCATCGGCCGCGATGCCGAAATCCGTAATGTCATCCGCATTCTTTCCCGCAAAACCAAGAACAACCCGGTTCTCATCGGTGAGCCCGGCGTCGGCAAAACCGCCATCGCCGAGGGCCTGGCCCTGCGGATCGTCCGCGGCGACGTGCCGGAAAGCCTGAAGGATAAAACCATCTTCTCCCTCGATATGGGCAGCCTCATCGCCGGCGCCAAGTTCCGCGGCGAATTCGAGGAGCGCCTCAAGGCCGTCCTCGAGGAAATCCGCAAGAGCGAGGGCAGGATCCTCCTCTTCATCGATGAACTGCATACCATCGTCGGTGCCGGCAAGGCCGACGGCGCCATGGACGCGGGCAATCTGCTCAAGCCCATGCTGGCCCGCGGCGAGCTGCACTGCATCGGCGCCACCACCCTGAATGAGTACCGGAAGTATATCGAAAAGGATGCCGCCCTCGAGCGCCGGTTCCAGCCGGTCATGGTTTCCGAGCCCACCGTCGAGGATACGATCGCCATCCTCCGCGGCCTGAAGGAGCGCTATGAAGTCTTCCACGGCGTCAAGATCCAGGATGCCGCCCTCATCGCCGCCGCAACCCTTTCCAACCGGTATATCACCGACCGTTTCCTGCCCGATAAGGCCATCGACCTGGTGGACGAAGCCTGCGCCCTCATCCGCACGGAGATCGATTCCCTCCCCACCGAGCTGGACGATATCCGCCGCCACATCATGCAGCTGGAAATCGAGGAGGCCGCCCTGAAGAAGGAAGAAGACTCCCTCTCCAAGGTCCATCTCGATGAAGTCCAGAAGGAGCTGGCCGAGCAGCGGGATACCTTCAACACCATGAAAGCCCGTTGGGAAGCCGAAAAGGAAGCCATCGGCAAGGTCACCGGCCTCCGGGAGGAAATCGAGCGCGTCAACGCCGAAATCGAGCAGGCGGAGCGCACCTACGATCTGAACCGCGCCGCCGAGCTGAAGTACGGCGAGCTGCCGAAGCTGAAGCAGGAGCTGGAAAAGGAAGAAGCCATTGCCGAGGAAAGCCGCGGCGAAAACAGCCTCCTGCGGGATAAGGTCACCGAAGAGGAAATCGCCCGGATCATCTGCCGCTGGACCGGTATCCCCGTGGCCAAGCTTATGGAAGGCGAGCGCGAAAAGCTCCTCCATCTCGAGGACGAGCTGCACCGCCGGGTCATCGGCCAGGACGAGGCCGTCCGCAAGGTGTCCGAAGCCATCCTCCGCTCCCGTGCGGGGATCCAGGACCCCAACCGGCCCCTCGGTTCCTTCCTCTTCCTCGGCCCCACCGGCGTCGGCAAAACCGAGTTGGCCAAGGCCCTGGCCCAGGCGCTATTCGACGATGAAAAGAACATGGTCCGGATCGATATGTCCGAATACATGGAGAAATTCAGCGTCTCCCGCCTCATCGGGGCGCCTCCCGGATACGTCGGCTACGACGAAGGAGGCCAGCTGACCGAAGCCGTCCGTCGCCATCCCTATTGTGTCATCCTCTTTGATGAAGTGGAAAAGGCCCATCCGGATGTGTTCAACGTCCTGCTCCAGGTCCTCGACGACGGCCGCATCACCGACAGCCAGGGCCGCACCGTGGATTTCAAGAACACCATCCTCATCATGACCAGCAACCTGGGCAGCGAGTATATCCTCGACGGCATCGAAAACGGGGAAATCCGGCCGGAAACCCGGGAAACCGTGGACCGTCTGCTGAAGACCCACTTCCGTCCCGAATTCCTCAACCGGATTGATGAAATCGTGTATTACAAGCCCCTCACCCGCGAGGATGTCCGCGCCATCGTCGGCCTGATGATCGATAACCTGAACCGCCGTCTCGAGACCCGCCAGCTGAAGGTGGAGCTCACCGACGCCGCCCTGGATACCGTCATCGACCGTGGCTTCGATCCGAATTTCGGCGCCCGTCCCCTCAGGCGTTACCTCCAGGCCCATGTGGAAACCCTCATCGCCCGCAAGGTCATCGCCGCGGATGTGGCTCCCGATTCGGTCCTCATCGTGGACACAGACGAAAACGGAGAAATCATCATCCGGTAAAATGGTCATCAGATAAACCCGTAATCACCCCATAAACCGCAGTGACCAAAGCTCCGCAAGGAACTTTGGTCACTTTTTTGCGGGCCTGGGGGCGCAGGCCCGCAGCACCCAGAACCCGCCGGACCGATCCAGCTTCTCCACCTCGGAATAAATCGTCTCCAGAAACCGAATGCAGCTCTCGGCGCCCTGCTGCTTCCGGATCACAAGGTACAAAGCCCCGCCCTCCGTCAGCGCCGCCGCCGCGTCGGAAAACATCTTGTAAATCACCTGTTTCCCCGCCCGGATCGGCGGATTCGTCACAATGGCATCAAAGTGCCGCCCCGCAAAGGCAGCCATGCCGTCGCTTTCCACGCAGACCACTTCTGCGCGGTTTCTTTTGGCGTTCTCCCGGCTCAGATCCAGCGCCCGGGTGTTCACGTCCGCCATCGTCACCCGGGTCCCCGGCCATTTTTTCGCGATGGAGATCCCGATCACGCCCCATCCGCATCCAAGGTCCAGAATCTCCCCCTGCAGGGTCTCCGGCAAGGCTTCCAAAAGCAGCCGCGTCCCGGTGTCCACCTCGCCCCGGGAAAAAACCCCCGCGTCCGTCTGAAAAACAAGCTCCTCCCCGCGATAGCTGAAGGTGCATTCCGCCGGCCGCGAAGCGCTCGAAGGCGTCCGCGTATAATAATGATCGTTCATAAAGTTCCCAAGCCCCCAAACCTGACCCTAAATCCTGAATCCTCGTCCCTGTCCACTATTCACTCTGAAAACCCCGCCGCATCCCGCAGCAGCCGCACCTCGTCCGCCGTCAGCTCGCGCCAGTCGCCTTCCTGCAGCGCCGGGTCCAGCTCCAGCGGCCCGAAGGACCGCCGGTGTAGTTCCGTCACCTCGTGCCCTGTCGCGGCGAACATCCGCTTCACCTGGTGAAATTTCCCCTCCGAAATCGTAACCTCCGCCAGCGAGGATTCCTCCCCCGCCCGAAGGATCACCAGCTTCGCGCCCTGCGCCGTAAAGTCCCCAAGGTCCATTCCCGCCGCAAAGGCCTCCACCGTTTCGCTCCCGAGTTTCCCCTCCACCAGCGCCCGATAGGTCTTGTCCACGTGCCGTCCCGGGCTCAGCAGCCGGTGATTCATCTCCCCGTCGCAGGTAAAAATCAGGATCCCCGTGGTGTCCTTGTCCAGCCGCCCCACCGGCATGCATCCGATCCTCCGGTAAACTTCCGGCAGCAAATCCATCACCGTCGGCTGTTTCGGGTCCCGGGCCGCCGTCAGCACGCCCCCGGGTTTGTACATCATCACGTGCCGCATCACGCGCCCGTCCACTGCTTTCCCGTCCAGAGTCAGCGCGTCTTTTTCCGTATCAAAAGAAAGAGCGGAATCCCGGATGATCCGCCCGTTCACCGCGACCTTCCCGCCGCGGATCCATGCTTTCCCGTCGCTCCGGCTGCAGGCCCCCAAAGTGGCCAGCCACCGGTCCAGCCGCATCTTCATAAAACCCTAAATCCTCAGGATCGCAGTCCCCGCACATAAGCCGCCGTCACCATCGACCGGATCGGCAGCAGGGGCAGCGTCAGCACCCCGCCGATTCCGAGGATGATCAGCGTTACCTTGGTATCCGGCTTCGCCACGTCCCCCGAAACAACCCCGCTCACGTTGTCCAGCAGCGGCACATAGCGCATCGCCGCGGCAACGCCCGCAATGATCAGCGGCAGCAGGAAACCCACGCTGCAGATCCGGCAAAGCAGCACCTTCAGCCGTTTCCCTTTCAGGAGTTCCTTATCCTCCAGCACAAAGGCGTGCCGGTCTCCGCTGTGGAACCCCGCGCCCAGCGCCGCCAGGATCAGCAGCCCGGCCAGAATCAGCAGCAGTCTGATCACGCCGGTTTTCATGTCCTGCCCGCCGAATTCATAAATCATGTTCATCACGGTCAGGCCGTCCGTGTCCCCGGAATATTTGTCCCAGGCGAAAATCAGCGCCCCGATCAGCGGCAGCGACCAAAGGATCAGCAGCCCCAGCCGCGAAAAAGCATACCCGATTTTCCTTCCGTAGTTCCCGGGATCCGCCAGCCGCAGCGAGAAAAGCTTTCCCTCTCCCAGGCTGTCCTGCATGGCGGCCGCGGCGTTCAGCCGTGCCGGAATCTTCACCAGCAGCCACAGCGGCGCGCAAAGCGCCGCCAGGTATTGCAGCCATCCCTTTTCCGTCAGAAACAGCAGCGGAGAGAGGCAGATCCCCGTCAAAGCAATCTCAACCGTCAGAAACTTCAGCGCTTCCGTCTTCTGCTCCGAAACCGTCCGGTATGCCGTCCGGAATGCCTGAGAAATCTTCATTCGTCCTCCAAAATCCCTGTTATCCCCGGGTGCGGATATAATTGATCAGTCCGCCGGAAAGGATCATTCCCCGCTGGCGTTCCGTCAAAGGCAGCAGCACCCTGTAGCTTTCCTTCTTTGTTTCGTTGCGCAGTTCCAGTTCGTCCTTCCCCGCGGCAACGGCCTCCCGCACGCCCGGCAGGCTCAGTTCGTCCATCTGGTCAATCCGGTCGTAGTCGCTTTCGTCCGCAAACGTCAGCGGCAGAATCCCGTTGTTGATCAGGTTCGCCTGATGAATCCGTGCAAAGCTCTTCGCCGCCACCGCGCGGATCCCAAGATACAGCGGCACCAGCGCCGCGTGCTCCCGGCTGGAGCCCTGGCCGTAGTTGCTCCCGGCCACCAGCATCCCGCCTTTTTCCGCCTTGGCCCGTGCCGGGAAGGTCTCGTCCACCGGCGTCAGGCAGAAATCGCTCAGGTGCGGAATGTTGCTGCGGTAGGGCAGCAGCTTCGCGTTGCTGGGCATGATGTGGTCCGTGGTGATGTTGTCCTCCATCTTCAGCAGCACTTTGCCGCAAACCGTGTCTTCCAGGTCGTGTCCCAGCGGGAAGGGCTTGATGTTCGGTCCCCGAACCACTTCGACCGTGTCCTCCGCGCCTTCCGCCGCCGGCGGAATCACAAGGTTGTCGTTCACGTCGAAGCTCGCCGGCATCTCCACCGTCAGGTCGATGTCCAGTCCCCGCGGATCCGTCAGCACGCCGGCGATCGCCGTCACTGCCGCCGTTTCACAGCTCGTCAGATAAATCCCCGCGGATGCGGTCCCGCTGCGGGCATAGAAATTCCGGTTGTTCGTGCGAACGGAAACCGCGTTCGTCTTCGGGCTCTGCCCCATGCCGATGCACGGGCCGCATGCGCATTCGAGAATCCGCGCGCCTGCGTTCAGCATGTCCGCCAGCGCGCCGTTTTTCGCCAGCATGGTCAGCACCTGCTTGCTTCCCGGCCCGATCACCAGGCTCACGTCCGGATGCACGGTCTTGCCCTTCAGAATCCGCGCCACCCGCATCATGTCCTGATAGCTGCTGTTGGTGCAGCTGCCGATGAAAACCTGGTCTACCTTGATCGGCCCGACCTTTTCAACCGTTTCCACGTTGTCCGGCAGGTGTGGCCGCGCCACCAGCGGCACCAGCTCGTCCAGCTGAATTTCGATCATTTCGTCGTATGCCGCGTCCGCGTCGGCGCTCAGTTCCCGGAAGTCCTGCTCCCGGCCCTGGGCCTTCAGGAAAGCCCGGGTCACTTCGTCGCTGGGGAAAACAGAAGTCGTCGCGCCAAGCTCCGCGCCCATGTTCGCAATGGTCGCCCGCTCCGGCACCGTCAGGCTCTTTACGCCCTCGCCGATGTATTCCATCACCTTGCCCGTGCCGCCCTTGACGCTCAGCCGCCGCAGCACTTCGAGAATAATGTCCTTCGCCGCCACGGCGTAGGGCAGTTTCCCCGTCAGCTTCACGCCCACGACCTTCGGGCAGGTCAGGTAGTAAGCCCCTCCGCCCATGGCCACCGCCACGTCCAGGCCGCCGGCGCCGATGGCCAGCATGCCGATGCCGCCGCCAGTGGGCGTGTGGCTGTCGCTGCCGAGCAGGGTCATCCCCGGAACGCCGAAGCGCTCCAGCTGCACCTGGTGGCAGATCCCGTTCCCGGGCTTCGAGCACCAGATCCCGTGCTTCTTCGCAACGCTCTGGATGTACTGGTGGTCGTCCGCGTTTTCAAAACCGGTCTGCAGCGTGTTGTGGTCGATGTAGGCCACGCTCCTGCGGGTCTTCACCCGGCCGATCCCCATGGCTTCAAACTGAAGATACGCCATCGTGCCGGTGCTGTCCTGGGTCAGGGTCTGGTCAATCCGGATGGAAATTTCCTCTCCGGGCGTCAGTTCCCCGCTGATCAGATGGTCGGCCAGAATTTTCTGTGTCAGGTTCATGCTGCATCCCTCCGGTAAAAAGGACGGTCACGCATCCGGTGACCGTTCTCAGTTGTTCTTATTCTATTATCACCCGACATTGAGCAAAGTCAATGCGGCCAACCCGGAAAGAACACAGAAAGTCCAAAACCCCGGGATTCGCCCGTCAGGCGCGAATCTCGCTCTTCCCGCCCATGTACATGCGCAGCGGTTCCGGAATCGCAACGCTGCCGTCTTCCCGCAGGTTGTTCTCCAGGAACGCAATCAGCATCCGGGGTGGCGCCACGCAGGTGTTGTTCAGCGTGTGGGCCAGATATTTGTTGCCCTTGCTGTCCTTCACGCGGATCTGCAGCCGCCGGGCCTGAGCGTCGCCCAGGTTCGAGCAGCTGCCCACTTCGAAGTACTTCTTCTGCCGGGGCGACCAGGCTTCCACGTCAAGGCTCTTCACCTTCAGGTCCGCCAGGTCTCCGCTGCAGCATTCCAGCGTCCGCACCGGGATGTCCAGCGTCCGGAAGAAGTCCACCGTGTTCTGCCAAAGTTTGTCAAACCACATCGGAGAATCCTCCGGCTTGCAGATCACGATCATTTCCTGCTTCTCAAACTGGTGAATGCGGTAAACGCCGCGCTCCTCGATGCCGTGAGCGCCGACTTCCTTGCGGAAGCACGGGCTGTAGCTCGTCAGCGTCTTCGGCAGCTCGTCCTCGTTCAGGATCGTGTTGATGAACTTGCCGATCATCGAATGCTCCGACGTACCGATCAGGTAAAGATCCTCGCCTTCGATTTTGTACATCATGTTTTCCATCTCGGCGAAGCTCATCACGCCGCTCACCACGTTTCCGTGGATCATGAACGGCGGAATCACATACGTGAATCCCCGGTCGATCATGAAGTCCCGCGCATAGCTCAATATGGCGCTGTGCAGCCGGGCAATGTCGCCCGTCAGATAGTAGAAGCCGTTGCCGCTGGTTTCCCGGGCGGGATCCAGCTCGATGCCGTGCAGCTTCTCCATGATGTCCACGTGGTAGGGAATCTCCCATTCCGGCACCGCGGGCTCGCCGAACCGTTCGATTTCGACGTTCTCGCTGTCGTCCTTTCCGATCGGAACGGAGTCGTCAATGATGTTCGGAATCACCAGCATCCGCTTGCGGATCTCGGCTTTCAGTTCCTCTTCCTTTACTTCCAGTTCGGAAAGCGCTTCCGCGGCCGCGGCCACCTCGGCTTTCACCGCTTCGGCCTCTTTCTTCTTGCCCTGGGCCAGCAGCCCGCCGATCTGTTTCGACAGGGTCTTCCGCTTGTTCCGCAGTCCGTCCGCCTGCTGCTGGGCGTCCCGGTAGGCCCGGTCCATGGCGATCACTTCGTCCACCATGGGCAGCTTTTCTTCCTGAAACTTTTTCCGGATATTCTCCCGGACTTTCTCCGGGTCGTTCCGGAGCAGGTTGATATCCAGCATATCTCAGTTACCTTCTCTCGTAATAATCTGGGTCCAAAAACCTCAAACCCTATCCACTATCCACTACCCACTATCCACTCATCACTTCTTCGGTGTAATCACCACATGCCGGTTGGGTTCGTCGCCCTCGGAATGGGTGGTCACGTTCTCATTCTGCTGCAGCGCGAAATGGATAATCCGGCGCTCGTAGGGGTTCATCGGCTCCAGGCTCACCTTCCGGCCCGTGCGCACTGCCCGGTTGGCCATCCGATTGGCCAGGCGGATCAGGGTGTCTTCCCGCTTCGCCCGATAGTTTTCGGTGTCCAGCGTAACCCGGGTGTAGTTCTCCCGGCCCCGGTTCACCTTCAGGCTCGTCAGGTACTGAACCGCGTCCAGCGTCTCGCCCCGGCGTCCGATCAGGATGCCCAGCGTGTCGCCCTCGATGAATCCGTAAACGTTGCCTTCCGCGTCCGTGCCCATGTCGATCGTCACGTCCACGCCCATCAGCCTCGTCAGTTCGCCGAGGAATGCCTTCGCCTCGCCGGCGGGGCTTTCCGGATCCAGCTGATCCGCGGGAATCATGGTCACTTCCGGCTTCTCCAGCGTCCGGATTTCCGTCCGCTCTTCCTTTTCCTCGGAAGCCGCTTCCGCTTTCTCCGCCTTCTTCTCGACAGGCTTCTTTTCAGCGGGCTTCTCGGCCGGTTTCTCGGCGGGCTTCTTCTCTTCCGCCTTCACGGCCGGCTTCTTTTCCGTCTTCTTCTCGGCGGGTTTTTCGGTCTTCTTCTCCGCCTTCTTCGCGGGCTTATCATCCAGCAGGTTGCCCAGCGGATCCTCTTCCGTTTCCTTCACCGTCAGGCGCACCTTCACCGGCCGGGAGCCAAACAGGCCGAACAGGCCCTTGCTGCCCTCTTCCACAACCAGCACGTCAACGTCGCCGATTGAAACGCCAAGTTCCTGCAGGCCGATCTCGATGGCCTCTTCCTTCGTCTTGGCGGTAGCTTCGTACTGTCTCATTTTATTTCACACTGCCCTCTCCGGCCACCGGGGCGGCCATTTGTTCTTTCCTGTCAAGGTATTTGTTGATCGCATAGGTCTGTCCCATGCTCACAAGGTTGCCCGCCACCCAGTAAAGGGCGAAAGCCGAGCTGTATCCGATACAGATCCACACGGAGAACAGCGGGAAGAACCACTGCATGAATTTGCCTGTGTTCGGCTGCCCTTCCGCCGGCTGGGGCGTGCCCGTGCCCATCAGCTTCGTCATCGCGATCTGGCTCACGCCGGAAAGGATCGGCAGCAGCAGCAGGCCGTTGTACATGCTCTTCACGGTCCAGTTCACCAGGGGAATCGTGTATCCGGGAATGTTTGCGATGCCCCGGGCATAGTATTCAATTTCCTTCAGCTTTTCAACGATCACCAAAACCGTCCCCTGAAGGTTGCTGCCCTCGAAGCAGGAGGCCGTCAGTCCGCCGCTGATCAGCGATTCGCGCAACGCTTCGGGAATGTTCTTCAGAACGTCCGCGCTCAGGCCGTTAAACCACTCCGCGGAGAAGCTCTGCAGCGGCGCCGGCAGCGTTCCTCCGAATTTGTTCAGCCAGTCCGTCCATTCGTTGGCGGAAACCATCCGCAGCATGTTGGCGTCCGGCAGTGCCGCGTAGAAGGGATTGTCCGGCATCCAAAGGTTCTTGATCCAAAGGAAGTTTTCCAGCGCCGGTTCCTGTCCGCTCAGAATCTGGCCCACCTGCTGCAGCAGTTCCTTGTTGGCCACCGTGCGCATCGCGCCGAAAACGGCGATCAGGATCGGCCATGTCAGCAGCAGCGGCAGGCAGCTGCTCAGCGGGTTCACCTGGGCCTTCTTGTATAGTTCGGCCGTCTTCGCGTTCAGTTTTTCCTTGTCGTTGGCATACTTTTTCTGCAGCGCCGCCAGCTGGGGCTGCAGCTTCTGGGTCTTCCGCATGCTGGCGCGGCTCTTGATGTCGAGGGGGGTCAGCGCCGTGCGGACCATGATCGTGAAGATGATGATGGCAATCGCCCATGATCCTGCCCAGCTCTGAATCCAGCTCAGAACCGCAAACAATCCGTCGTTAATCCATTGAAACATTCCGGTTTTATTCCCTCCTTAATGTAGTGTTCGGATCCTCCGGCACCGGGTCATACCCGCCCTTGCTGAATGGGTTGCATCTCAGCAGACGCCACGCCGCCAGCCGCCCGCCCTTGAAAGCGCCGTATCGCTCAATCGCTTCCACGGCATATTCCGAGCAGCTGGGAATGTACCGGCATGTGGGATGCTTTTTGCGGTGGCTCAGCTCCCGGCGGTAAAAGCGGATCATGGAAAGAAGAATACGTTTCATCTGGCGCGGTTCCCCTCCTGCACTTCGGAATGCTTCAGCGCCCCCTGCTTTTTCAGCAGGTACGCTAAATCCTTCTGCAGCGTCTGGAAGGCGGCCTCCGCGGCGGCAGGCCTGGCGACGACCACGTACAGACCGGTTTTCACGTCCCCCAGATGGGGCCGAAAGCATTCCCGAAGGCGGCGCTTGACCTTGTTCCGGGTCACGGCGTTGCCGACTTTCTTGCTGACGGAAAAGCCGACCTTCAGCTCCCGCCCGGGGGCGGCGAGCAGAACCAGGTTACGGCAGGCGGCAGAATGTCCTTTCCGGTAGACATACTGGAACGCTCTGTTCTTTTGCAGCCGGTAGCTTCTTTCCATTTTCCTTTCGTCCGCTTTTGCGGATTCTCCGTTTATAGCGGAAAAGCCCGCCCATTCGGAAAACGGGCGGGCTTCATCCACAACTCAAAGTTCAGTCAGCTTGCGCGGATTACACCGTCAGCTCTTTACGGCCGCGGCGACGGCGGGCAGCCAGAACCCGGCGGCCGTTCTTGGTCGCCATGCGGGCACGGAAGCCGTGCACCTTGCTGCGCTGACGTTTTTTGGGCTGATACGTACGTAACATCGGTCAACACTCCTCATCCATGTGGTCTCAAACTTACGGGGCCTGCTGCCCCGAAGATTTACAGAACAGCCCTAACAGTATATCGAAGCGCCCTCCCCTTGTCAAGAAAAAATCTTCGCGAAAATGCAGGAAAAATGAAATGTTTTGAACTCTTGTGTCCCCCCCGCTCCCCCATCCCCAACATACAGTAGTGAACCGAAAGGGACGGTTCTTTTAGGACCACTTTGCAGCCGTAAAGGACGCAGGCCCCGCTAGCCCTTAAAGGCACTCCCCGGCGAACCGGGTCATTGCCCCCTTGTACTGCGTCAAAAGCAATGCGACATCGCTGTAATCCAGCCCGACCAGTTTCGTCTTTCGGGCCCGAACCGGCTGATCTTCGAAGTCTCCGTCCGCATGATCAACCCCCGTCGTCACCAGTAATTCCTCTTCCACAACCTCCTGCGGCTCCTCCGGAATTTCCAGAAAAGCCCCGTAGGGTTTCCCCTCCATCAGCCGCTTCAAAGGGTCCAGCACCTTGTTGATCCGCTGAATCTTGTATGCATTCACAACAAAGTGTGGATTCCGATGCGCCTGAATCTGAAATTCAAAGTACAGCTGATCAAACATACAGCTCAGCATCCAGAAATCGTTGCTCGTCGCCTCATAGTTTTCCGCCGCCGTTCTCTCTTTTGCCGTCATTTTCTCCTCCCCGTCCTTTCCAAAGTACTTCTCATAGTTTTCGTTCGGAAGCATCAGCGTAGGAGCGTTCCGAATCTGCAGCCCGATGTTTACCCGCTGCGGATTGGTGCTTTGCCGTCCCGTGTCGTATGTCCGTCCGATC